>CAYVFU010000007.1:0-25142 GCA_964450495.1 uncultured Saprospiraceae bacterium
TTTCTGGCAAGAGGTACAAAGACCTTTGCCTCAGTTCTCCTATATAAGGCCAATACTTTTGATTACTGAATCGAAGGTCTCTGTACCTCTCGATTTATTTCTGGCAAGCTTATTTATGCTCCATTGATACAGATGTATTCCTCCAAGTCCCTGGATTCCGATTCCTTAATGCATTTACCCTCAACTCATGAATAAAGTGTTGAGCTGGAATTGTCTTTGCACCAAACGAAGCCATATATGCAGTCTCTTGCTGACAATCTACCAGTTCAAAATCATGTTGCTTCAGGCGATCGCATAAGGCAGCAAAGCCAACCTTTGAGGCATTAGGCTCGTGATAAAACATAGATTCACCGTAGAAAATTTTACCTAATGCGATACCGTACAGTCCGCCTACAATTTTATCTGAATTCCAAACTTCCACCGAATGAGCAAAGCCCAATTTATGTAAGTTGTAATATGCCTTTTTCATTTCAGATGTTATCCATGTCCCGTCTTGTCCTCTTCTAGGCACTTTGCTACATTGATCAATGACATATTGAAAATTGCGATCGAAAGTTACTCTAAAATGCTCTTTGCGAATGGTTGCCTTTAATGATTTTGACAACTTGAGTTCGTCCAGGTATAAAACCATTCTTGGGTAAGGCGTCCACCACAACAATGGGTCTCCTTCGCTATACCAAGGAAAAATACCAAATTGATATGCTAACAACAATCTCTCTGGATGCAGGTCACCTCCTACACATAGAAAGCCATCTTCAAAACAAGTAAATGGATGTGGAAATACGAATTCATCAGGCGATAAAACCTGTAGCGCCACTATGAATTTTCTTTGACAGTCTCAATGACTGCAGAAAGACCTCTGTCTACTAATGAATCTTTCATCGGCTTTAACTCATCAAATGAAGCTGTCTTGACACAAGCTTTTCCTTTAAAGTGCACAATGAGAGAAAGTTGTTCGGACTGCTCAAATGTATGGTTGCACACTTCCATAAAACATTTGATAACCCAATCAAACGTATTGAAATCATCATTATACACAATCAATTGAGCTGTGGTGCCCACATTTGTCGTTGTTTCCAACAAGGTTTCTTCTAAAATGTCAGTATCAAATACAGAACTCATGACTTATAATGATTTTAAAGTTTCTTTGATTTTATCAAAATTAGGTAATTCACCAGCATTTTCTAACACTTCAGAATAACGAATTGTTCCGTTTTTGTCTACGAGGAACGCAGATCTCTTTGACACACCTTTCATTCCTAAAACAAAATCTTCATATAAGGAGCCATACGCTCGAGAAACTTCTTTATTAAAATCTGACAATAATGGGAAGTTATAATTTTGCTCTGCTTTGAATTTTTCTAAGGTAAACAAAGAGTCAACCGATACAGCTAAGACATCAACATCTAAACCATCGTATTCTGCTTTTTCGTCTCTGATGGCACACAATTCATCAGTACAAACTCCGGTGAATGCTAAAGGGAAAAACAATACAAGTACATTTTTACCTCTATAATCTCCAAGAGAAACTTCTTCTTTTACTGTGTTTCTAAGTGTGAAATTTGGTGCTTTATCACCTACTTTTACTACCATAATATTTTGATCTAGCAAATGCAAATGTATGTAAATTTCACCTCATCGGCTCGCTTTTTTATACTTGGAAGTAAGAAATGATCTTGTATTTTCAACATGTTAAATTTCTATCACATAAAACAACGTGACACTGACTGACAAACACATACGTCGTTCATACCTTGAATTGCATATCGCGGTTCTATTTTGGGGGTTCTCCGCTATTCTTGCAGATATGATCGAATTGTCGTGGTACGTTATCACATTATGGAGAGTCTTACTTGCTTCTGCTGGACTGTTACTACTGTTGAATCTTATGAAAATTCCATTCAACATAAATAAGAAAGACGTCTTCAGATTCAGCGGTATTGCTATCATCATTGCTTTACATTGGTTGACATTTTTTGGTTCCGTCAAATTAGCAAATGCTTCTGTTGCGCTCGTTACTTATGCGTGCTTTTCTTTCATGGTATCTTTTTTAGAGCCCATTATCAATCGCACAAGATTTAGTCTACTAGATACCATCTTTGGCCTTATTATAATACCTGCCATGTTTTTGATTGTTCACAGTATTGATGCCTCCTTACATCTGGGATTTATCGTCGGACTTATATCTGCATTCTTAGCGGCTTTATTTGGTGTGCTAAATAAGAAACTGATTTCTCAAGCCGATCCGTTAGTGATTACGAGTATTGAAATGATGGCTGCAACTCTTTTTCTTTCCATGCTGCTCCCAGTTTGGTGCTATTTCAATCCAAAAGACAGTTTGCTGCCCAGCCATTCAGACTGGATTTATTTGAGCATTTTAGCTCTAGGTTGCACATGTCTTGCCTTCTATATACTTGTGCGTGCCTTACGCTACCTTAGTATGTTTGCGCAATCAATGGTAATGAATTTAGAACCAGTCTATGGGGTCATTTTTGCATTTCTAATTTTAAATGATAACAAAGAATTGAATTCATCTTTTTACATCGGCGTTTTCATCATTCTATTAACTGTATTTTTACATCCAATCATCAAGCGTACATTTAGTGAAGTATCCAATTGATCCATCTCATCAGTATTGTTCACATTCGTCAACACCCAATAGTAAGTTGTTAGACAAGATTGAGAAGAACACCTTTTTACATACAGTCGATCCATTCAATTATTCTGGTCATTTACAAGGAAGGGTTTTAAGTATGGTGTCTAAAATGATCTCTCCAAAACGAATTCTAGAAGTTGGTACATTTACAGCTTTTGGGACTCTCTGTCTAGCAGAAGGACTGCAAAGAGAGGGCGAACTAATCACCATCGAAATCAATCAAGAAGTAGAATTTTTGATTCGTCAACACATCGAAGCGTCACCATGGAATGATCAAATAACTGTGCGCTTTGGTGATGCCAGTTTAATTATGAAAGAGCTCTCTCCCCCATTCGATCTTATTTTTATGGATGGCGCTAAGCGAGAATATGAACACTATTATGAACTTGCATTAAATCTCTTGGAAACTGGCGGTTGTATTTTAATTGATAATGTCCTTTGGAAAGGCAAGATAATTAAAGGCGATATGGATCCTCGGACAAAAGCAATGCGTGCTTTTAATGAGTTTATTAAAAATGATGTCAGAGTGGAGAATGTGGTATTACCGATGTGTGATGGGTTTCAAGTTGTTCGTAAAATTTGACCATGATGTGCTGACTCCTCATAAAAACACCTATGAGAAAACAACACTGGGTTTTCTCATAGGTGAAATAAATTAGCTACATTTTTCTATAAAAATCTGGCTAAGGAGACTCACTTAGAATAAGACTACATCTTAACCATTTTCTTGACCACATGTCTACCATCCACGTGTAAAATTCTAACCACATAAGTTCCTGACATAAACGATGAACTATCAAATTCAATCAGCGATTGCTTATAACTATCTTTATGAATAACTCTACCTGTTGATAACTCGATGATCTCAAGTCCGATTTCACTCGACTCGTTAAGATCTTTTACTTGAATTGTAAAAAGGTCTTTGACCGGATTAGGGTATATAACTAAATCCTCACTCTGACTAATTACAGTAGCATCTGATGTATCGTCAAATGTAGAATTTTGAATTTCAGGTTTAAACACTGAGTTTTCCAAAGCTTCTTTATCAACATCAGTCTGTATGGTTGTTTCAGCAGTTGTTGCTTGGACATGATTACTACTTAATGTAGTAACGAACCACTGTAAGTTATAACTACCATTTGAAGAATTATAGAGGTTCACATTTTGACCTTTACTTCCGCCACTACCTCCGTTTATGGCAAATCCTTGTGCATTTCTTTTGATCAATTTATATGCACCGCCACTAGTACTTTGCTTTTTCCAGTGTTGGTTTTGATTATTGGAATTGCACGTCCAGAGGTGTACATTTTGTCCATTAGCGCCGCCGCCGTTGCCATCAAGACAAAAATTAGTATTGTTTTTCTGATATGAATAGTAGCCATTACCTCTGTCAATTTCAACCCATTGTTGATTTCCATTATTCGGATTGGTTGTCCACAAATGCACATTTTGTCCATTCGCTCCGCCACCTTTGCCATCGATAGCAAAGCCTGGTGCATTTCTTTTGGTGATGATGACAATTTTTTTAGACCCACTAGAGCTACCATTTGTTTTAAAGTCTGGTCCTTGTCCTTTGCTATACGCTGCGCCTGCACCATTTGGGCATTTCGATCTCATCTGCCATTCATAAGTAGTATTACTCTTAAGATTTGAAACAGTATGCTGGGTTGTATTTCGAATACTTGTTTTGTAACTCCAAGAGGACGTTCCTTTTTGTCTCCATCGTACATTATAATGATCAATATTGGCAACCGAATTCCAATCTAAGGTTGCAGAAGTTTGTCCAATATTATCAACATGACGATTTGAAGGAACCGCTGAACTATTGCATGTGGAGCTACTGCTGCTGGTTTTAAAGTCTGGCCCTTGTCCTTGACTATACGCCGCACCTGAACCATCAGGGCATTTAGACCTCATTTGCCATTCATAAGTAGTATTACTCTTGAGATTTGAAACAGTATGCTGTGTTGTATTTCTAATGCTTGTTTTGTAACTCCATGAAGAAGTACCTTTCTGTCTCCATCGCACATTATAATGATCAATATTCGCAACTGAATTCCAATCAAAGGTTGCAGAATTTTGTCCAATGTTATCAATATGTCGATTTGAAGGCACTGCGGAACTATTACAAGTAGAGCCTCCATTATTACCACCAGGTGTACTATTCCCATTATGGTCTACATACAAATCATATAAGATGACTTCTCCGTAGTTATTTGATTTGCCTGTATCACTACCTTCTTGATCTGGATTACTTTGTGTGTAATTTCCTGCTTTGAAGTAAGCATCACCATAGTTTCGATTCATTAAGACAGCATTACTTCCATCTTTAACTAAGTATTGATCGGCATTTCCATTTGCAAAGGCACTTTTCAAATTACCATTTTCACTATAGTAACAATAGTGTTTACCGTCGATTACTTGAAATATCACCTCATGAACTGTCCCTAGATTGTAGTTCGTTTTTATCGTGACATCACTTCGTAATTTACCACCATTAAAACTCAAGAATAGCTTTTTATTTTCTAGTCTCACCACCATAGCATCATCAATACCCTCACTCTTATTCCCATGGATCTGAGTCGCTACTAGGTGGGGTTTTCTTATTGGCAAATTTGTAATCGCTTGTTTAACATAGATAACATGATTTCCAGAAGTTGTCCAATAAACATCAGAGCCTCCATCTACCTCACGTTCTCTTAACTCACAACGAACGTTATCTGAATTAGGAGTAGTCCCATTATCATCTCGTATAGGCGCTCTGAAAACGATGCTGTTCCCCTTGGCATAATAGAATTCTTTTCGATTATTTGAGATATTCGAACAGAGGTCTTTTTCTTCATCGCCAGTCGGGTATGTTATTTTCCACTGCTCACAGCCTGGATAAGTAGTATTCCCTACTTTATTAGAATTCCAAGAATTCAGCAATGATTGCGGAGTCTGTCCAAATACCAGTTAGGGAGCTGAAGAAAAATAGCAAGGAAAAAATTATAAGGTGGGAGATTTTCTTTTGGTGAAAATTAAGATTGACACTTGTTAAAGGGTTTAATTGTTGCATAGTTAGTAGTATTATATTGGTAAAAAAGTAAATGATTCTATAGTGGGATCATAACAGACATTTTGGTAGACCAAAAATTGGTTGACCAATTATGGTGGAAATATAGTTAATCAGCACGGTTAGAAAAAATTTTATTCTGTTAAAGTTTGTAGTTAAAACTATTATTGTATGATCATACATATCATTGCTAATAATTTTCTTACTTACGCAGATTCGCAGCACATTATATGTTGTCAACTATATTGTTTAAGTAAAAGAAAATTATAAACTAAGGTAATACTGCGCTGTTCTCAGATAGCTTGGCCACATCACTCACAACTGCAAAACTTCTTTACTACTGCTTCTCACCTTACTCAACAATTCGGCATCCTTCTTTAGCGATTCGCCAAAACTTGGAATCATCTGCTTGATTTTTTGCTGCCACTCTGAGGATGCATACATGTCAGGAAATGATGCCTTTAATGTATCCAACATAATCGACACAGCTGTAGAGGCTCCAGGTGATGCACCTAATAAGGCTGCCAACGAACCATTAGGAGCGGTCACGACTTCTGTTCCAAATTTTAATACGCCTCCTTCTGATTTATCTTTTTTGATGATCTGGACTCGCTGTCCTGCAATTAACAATTCCCAATCTTCAAATTTTGCTTCAGGGTAGTAGACTTGTAACATTGCAAATCGTTCTTCAGGAGATTGAGTCACTTGATTAATGAGGTACTTGGTTAATTCTAAGTTATGAACTCCCGCTGCGAGCATCGGCCAGATGTTGTGCATCTCTATTGAAAATGGCAAATCAAATAAAGAACCTTCTTTTAAAAATCTCGTGGAGAATCCAGCATAAGGGCCAAACAATAAAGACCGTTTGCCATTCATTCGTCTTGTGTCAAGATGAGGCACTGACATAGGTGGATTCCCTTTCGCCGCTTTGCCATATACTTTGGCTTCATGTTGTCTGACAATTTCAGGATTGGTACATCGCAGCCATTGTCCCGAAACGGGAAAGCCACCGTAGCCTTTACCTTCATCAAGATCTGATTTTTCTAACAATGGAATTGAACCACCTCCAGCCCCTATGAAAACATAGTCAGCAACATATGTTTCTTGAAACCCACTCTCCATATCTTTCACTTCTACCAACCAGCCTTCATACGTATTTTTTAAGTCTGTTACTTCTTGGCCACACTGTAAATCCACATCGTCACATGACTCTAGATAGGCAAACATTGCTCTTGTAATAGCACCAAAATTGACATCAGTACCTAATTCCATTTTGGTGGTTGATAACACATCGCTTTTCGGTCGACCATTCATCATCAAAGGCAATTGTTCTTTTATTGCTTCGTGGTCGGTCTCAAAAATCATCTCTGAAAACAATGGATATTGGACCATTGCATCATATCTCTTTTTTAGGAAATCAACGTTTTGTTCTCCCATCACAAAACTCCAATGAGGCACATCATTTATAAACAGATGGTCCATATTGACAAGATCATTTTTTACCAAATAGGTCCAAAACTGTTTAGAAATTTCGAATGCTTCACTAATGTGCAAGGCCTTTGAAATATCTACACTTGCATCTCTCATCGGTGTATAATTCAACTCACAATAAGCCGCATGGCCAGTTCCAGCATTGTTCCATGCATCAGAACTTTCTGCTCCAACTCTATCCAATCGCTCAAAAATATGAATGGGTGTATCTGGAAGCAAGTGCTTCAAAAATACACCTAATGTAGCACTCATAATTCCTGCGCCAATCAGAACAATGGTCTTTGGTTTTTGCATCTGCTATTGTAATCTACTCGTCAGTAATCGATCGATATCCTCAGCAGGCAAGTCTACACCAATAATGTTGCCATCAGGATTGATTAAGAATTTAGTTGGAATCTCTGTGACATCATAAGCATTGGCAAATGGAGACAATCTAACAAACTGTACGATATCAACAATTTGGTAATCCCAAGCAAAGCCAAAACGTTTTGCCATCTTTTCCCAGCTACCTTCTCTTTTTTCTAATGCCACACTGACAACTTCAAAATTATCTGCATCCTTAAATGTCTTGTCGTGAAATTTATTGAATAGGTTGACAACCTTGGGACTGTCCTTTATGCAGGGACCACACCATGATGCCCAAAAATCAACAAGGACATAATTGCCTTTTAGTTGGTCCATTCTAAATGTACTTCCATCAATGAGTTCTGTTTCTATTGAAGGAGCTACCTCACCATGTTCAATATTTGGTGTCTTAATGAACATGTTATATACCAATAATAAAACGGCAGCAACAAGCAATACATTTAAAATCTTCGACCACATAGCATAAATTTATTTCTATAACGCAGGCAAAGATATTAAGGTTTTAACGAAATGTTTGTAGACCAATTAATTACACAAAAGATTCACAAATCAATTGTCAGAAATAAATAATTTGTATTAAGGCCCTATACTAATCACATCCATCGATAAAAGCATGAAACTGTGCTTCTTGAATTGTCTCAAACCCTTGTAAAAGATTAATCTCACTAGCAGAATCATAATCTACAACTCCGGTTGCAGCAATAGTTTGTGTGGATTCAATTATTCCATCAGTGTCATAGATAGTGACACCACTTTCCGTTCCTACTAGTCCGCCACTCCCACTGAAAGCATAGTCTGGTGGACAATTAGAATTTGTTGGACATTCTTCCTTAGCTCCTTGCAAGATCCATGTTTGTATTGCAGTAAATTGAGCAGAGGTAACGGGCCCTCCTGACTGTGGCATATTGTTACCACATGTGGCATTGGGTCCGCCTATTGCCCATTGCAATTTATCGATCAAAGAACTAGCTGTGGCTGATGCATCAAAAGGTGTAAATCCAGGGCCGCAATTATTTCCTCCTGCCTGTACGTCAGCATAAGTAGCGACATTAAATCCCGAGACACCGCCATGACAACCTGCGCAACGAGAATTCAAAATTGGAGCAATATCATCAATAAAACTATAACTACCATCTGAGCAACTTTGACTCATAATGAAAAGTGGCGTCGCTGCAGTGAGTAGGATTGTCCAATACGTTAGAATGATATATTTTCTCATGTTAGTTAAATCAATCTGTAAATTATGAAATTAATTAAACCTTAGTCCAAATAGTTGCCTATTTTGACCATCTCCTAATATATATTTATGACAGTAAACAAATTACTCTATTGGATTCCCACAAGCGTAATGGTTCTCATCTTTGCTTTTTCTGCAACTATGTACTTTACGAAATATGAGATGGTTCAAGGCTTTTTTACGCATTTAGGGTTCCCAACTTGGTTGATCTATCCATTGGCGATTGCAAAAGTATTGGGCATTATTGCTGTTCTTTTAAAAAAACCAAGGATGTTGATGGAATGGGCTTATGCTGGTTTTTTCTTTGATGCGACATTGGCACTTGCAGCACACAAAATAGTAGATGGTGGCGGATATTTTATGTCGATCATTGCACTATTGGCGACTGTCCTTTCTCGAATTTTCTTAGATCGCAGATCATATTAATTAAGGTGTGAAAAGCACAAAAATAAATAAAGGAGACTGACATAGCAGCCTCCTTTCTATTAACCATGTATTAATCATTATGGCAATAATACACCGTCAATGACATGTACAACTCCATTACTGGTTTTTATATCTACAACACTAATGTTCACTCCATCAATCATCACTCCCGCATCTGTGAAACTGAATGAATGATTAGGACCCAACAAACTACTGATTTGAGAACCATCCATTAAATTACTTGAATCCGCTACTCCGCTGCTCACGTGGAATAGCAATATGTTAGCTAAGTCTCCTGTCGGATCTGCTAAAAGCGTTGAAATGACATCTGCATCTATTTGAGCAAATGCAGCATCAGTAGGCGCAAAAACGGTAAATGGCCCTTCACCTGATAATGTTTCTGCCAATCCTGCAGCAATTACTGCTGTTTCTAAAGTCGTATGATCTGGACTATTAACAATCACATCAACAACAGTAGTTGGAGAAGGAGGTACGATAACTGCATCAATCACATGAACGACACCATTGTTTGTATAGATATCCGCAACAGTGACTTGGGATCCATTGATAAATACTCCTTGATCATTAATGGTTGTTGTAAGGTTTTCTCCAGCAAGATTCGAGAATTGACCTCCGTCTGACAAGACATCGGAGCTAGCCACACCGCTTACTGCATGATATAATAATACATCTGTCAATGCCCCCATAGGGTCTGCTACTAATGCTTCTACCACTTCTGCCGGTAATGCCGCAAACGCTTCATCTGTAGGCGCAAATAATGTGAATGGCCCTTCTCCGCTTAATGCAGCATCTAAGCCAGATAATCCAAGAACAGTAGCTAATTGAGTATGGACCGCACTGCCTTGAACTACGTCTAATATTGTCCCGTCAACCATATTTCTTGAAGGTGGTGGTAACAATACAGCATCGATAACATGGACTATACCATTCGTTGCTGGTATATCAACCACAGAAATATTTGCTCCGTTAATGGTAATTGCATCACCAACAGCAAATGTGAGATTTTTTCCAAGAAGGCTACTTATCGTTAAGCCATCAAAAATATTTGTTCCGTCAGCCTGTCCTTGTACAACATGGAATAGCAATATGTCAGCTAAATCACCTGTAGGATCAGCTAATAAAGCATCTATTGTTTCTTGACCCACTGCTGCAAATGCTGCGTCTGTGGGGGCAAATAAAGTAAATGTCCCGTCACCTGAGAGCGCTCCATCTAACTCAGCTGCTATAACCGCTGCTTCTAAAGTATTGTGATCTGCACTTCCTGCTACAATGTCTAATATTGTTTGTGCTTGTAAAGAAAAACCAAAGACTAGAAAAGTCATTAAAGTAAAGAGGAATTGTTTCATCAGTTTAAATCTTATTTAAATTAAAAAATACAATCAGTTGCGCAACTTGATCACCTACTAGTATGCAGGCATTTTTAAATAGTTGCCTGTCCAGATTATTTTATTTCAAATTTTCTTTGCTTCTATAAAATCAGTAAGTAATAAGTACTCAAAATCATTACTTTTGCATTTCAAAATATGGCTACACCAAATACAGTTGCGTTTCACACATTGGGTTGCAAGCTCAATTTTTCAGAGACTTCTTCCATTCAACGGAAGTTTGAAGAGGCTGGATTTGGTATCAATAAATTTGAAGAGCCAGCAGATGTCTACATTATAAATACTTGTTCTGTTACCGAATTTGCTGATCGCAAATGTCGCAAGGTTGTTAGAGATTCACTCAAAAGAAACCCAGAGGCAAAAGTTGTCATGATAGGCTGCTACGCACAACTAAAGCCTAAAGAAATTTCAGAAATACCTGGAGTCGACTTAGTATTAGGTGCCGCTGAGAAGTTTAATGTACTAAACTACATTGATGAGCTAAGTCAAGCTCCAGAAAAAGGCCTTATTAAATCTTGTGAGATAAGTGAGGTGAATGATTTTGAATCATCCTTTTCATTTGGTGACAGAACCCGCTCATTTTTAAAGGTACAAGATGGTTGTGATTATAAATGTTCGTTTTGTACCATTCCACAAGCAAGAGGCAAAAGTCGAAGTGATACCATTAATAATGTGGTGCGAAAGGCAAATCACATAGCAGCTTTAGGTGTTAAAGAGATTGTATTGACTGGTGTGAATATTGGTGACTTTGGCTTAACTCCAACAAAGAATACTGTTTCACGAGAACACAACTTCTTAGATTTAATAACAGCACTTGATAATGTTGACGGTATCGATCGTTTTCGCATTTCATCAATCGAACCTAATTTGTGCTCAGATGAAATTATTCGATTTGTAGCTCAGTCCCGCCGATTTGTGCCACATTTTCATATGCCATTGCAGTCAGGCAGTAATGACATGCTTAAAGCCATGCGTCGTCGCTATAAAAAAGAGTTATATGCAGAACGAGTCGCTTTAATTAAATCTATCATGCCCCACTGTTGTATTGGTGTTGATGTCATTGTTGGGTTTCCACTTGAGACGGAAGCGCACTTTCAGGAAACATTCGATTTTATTCATGATTTAGATATTTCATATTTACATGTATTCACTTTTTCTGAACGTGCAAAAACGCCTGCAGCAGAAATGAGTCCTCAGATTCCGATGGACATTCGACGGGAACGCAACAAACGATTACGCATATTATCTGATAAAAAGAAAAGAGCATTTTATCAGCAACATGTACATGACACTAGAACTGTATTATTTGAAACCAGTAAGAAAGAAGGAGTCATGACCGGCTTTACTGACAACTACATTAAATTAGAATTACCGCTTAAGGAAGAGTTAATAAATTCAATTATTGAAGTTGAATTAAAAGAAGAAATAATGTTGAATTTTTAATCCTTAAACTAAGCCTCGCAAGAGAGTTGCATTTAGTTTACACTAAACACTTTCACCCTATTTCAAATGCTGCCAACCCTGAGCCTTCAATGGATGTATGTTCCCACCAGTCGTATGTAATTTAATGCCATCCTTCTTATCAACGATATCGCCAATGATATAGACATCAGGCATAAATCTGATTTTTTCCAAATCATCCTCATCCACAGTAAACAGCAGTTCATAATCTTCACCACCGCTTAAAGCACAAGTAATTGGATCAAGTTGAAATTTAATAGCCGTTTGTTCTGTATCCGGATGGAGTGGGACTTTACCTTCTTCTATAAAAGCACCGACATCTGAATCATGACAGATATGAAACAACTCTGAAGAAAGTCCGTCAGAAATATCAATCATAGCAGTTGGCTTCAATTTATATTTTCTAAAATTAGCAATGACATCACCTCTCGCTTCGGGCTTCAATTGTCTGCTGATCAGATATTTTTGATCATCAAGTTCTGGTTGCACTCCTGGGTGAGATTCATACAACTGTCTTTCTCTTTCCAAAATTTGCAAACCTAGATAAGCAGCTCCGAGGTCGCCTGAAACACATAAAATATCACCAGGCTTTGCTCCTGATCTAAACACCAACTCTTCTTGTGCTGCAGAACCAATAGCAGTTACACTAATGATCATACCCTTATTTGATGAAGTGGTGTCGCCACCAATCAGATCAACATTATATAAATCACAAGCAGCCTGTATGCCTTCATACAATTCTTCTAATGCTTGTACAGAAAAGCGATTAGATATAGCTAGAGAAACGGTTACTTGATGTGGGACTGCACTCATCGCATAGATGTCTGATAAATTGCTAATGATTGCTTTGTAGCCCAGATGTTTCATCGGTGTATAGACCAAACTAAAGTGGATGTCTTCGACCATCATGTCTGTTGATACGACAGTCATCTGGTCTCCATTTTTAATCACAGCTGCATCGTCTCCAATACCAAACATGGTACTTGCTTGTTTGATTTTAAAGTTCTTAGTCAAGTGATCGATTAAACCAAATTCACCTAGGTCATGTATTTCTTTACGTGTATTCTCTTCTGCCATAAATAGTTAGATTACAGTCGCAGCCTCTTCCCAAAGTGTATCTTCTGGGAAGTCAGCAGTGATTGTTTTTTCTTGATCTGTATTTGGATATAGTTTTATTTCTCTTGCGTGGAGGTGTATCCCTCTGTCTTTATTTTTTCTACGTGCTCCATATTTTACATCTCCTTTAATTGGTACGCCAAAATGGCTCAATTGTGATCGTATTTGATGGAACCTCCCAGTAGGTAAAATGATTTTTAAAATGATATAATTATCTAATTCTTTGAGCACCGTATAATGTAAAACGGCCTTTTTATGTCCTTCCTTTTTTTCGTCAGAACAAATAGATTTTGATTTAGCAGGGAGTCTTTTAAGGTAATTTATTAATGTGCCTTGTTTCTCCATTTCCTTCTTTTTTTCAACAATAGCAACATAGACCTTGTGGATTGGCTGTTTTTCAAAACCTTCTTCTTGATGTTTTGAAAACGCCAAACATCCACTGACTGGCTGGTCCAAGCGATTGGATAAATGGAAAGGTTGTTTCTTGTCTTTTTCAAGTAATTTCCAAATGGAGGGTACTGTTTGATTCGAGGATTGAGAAGCTACACCAACTGGCTTGTTCAACACCAAATAATCATCATTTTCCCACAGAACTAAATTGTCTAAGTCCATCTATTCTAATTCTTCAAAATCTACAAAATCTCCACTGTCTGGTTCTTGCTCTAATGGTTCTAGTGGCTCAGCTTTATCAACCGTCTTAGTCGGACCAAGCACAAGTCTGTACAATATGTAGCCCAAAGCAGCTACAGTCACGATTTTAAACATACCACAAAGATACACATTCGTTTGTGACTTTGAAGTTGTTGGTGTTTATGTTGAATAATTCAAAGTAGTTGATTGTCGTTCTGTAAAAGCTAGAGGCGTTATTCAAAATACTTACTTATGATGAATTCTCGTTTAGTCTCTAATATTTTGCTTTCTTCTATTGCCTCTGAAATTAATTTCTGAAGTGAATGCTCCAGCTTTTCGATTTCACCAATAGCATGGTGACAGGCTACAATTGTATCTACTATTGACATATTTTCAACCCAATCTGTGATCAAGTGTTTGTAGTACTTTACGTTAAACCCCCTTATCAGGGCTTCTGATAGTCTGAATTGTTGTTTGAATTCTTCAACATCCGTTAACTCGTCATTGAGAATTAAAAGTAACTTTTTTAATGTATAGACCTGCTGTTGTGCTTTGTCGACATATGTTTTCTTTTTGGCTTTGGCTTCTTGTTTTTCCGCATAATACTGTCCCCACGAATCGTACTTGTTAGCCCCTTCCAAGCAGTGAACTAAAACCGTAAATCCATTCTTCAAATCTTGTGTCACCTCTAAAGCTTCTTGCCCTTCTATTTGTAAAAAGTAAAGTTTTCTCATTTCGGCAGAGAAGCTTTTAAATTCTTCCAGATAAATGGATTCCCCCAATAGTAATTCTTCAGGAATAGCATTCAACTGTCTCTCCAGATCTTTTAATACATATTCAGATTCAGCATCTTTTGAGTTGAGTATTTCCAATTCATATTCTAATAATTCAATCAATTTACTACACTCATTCAATTCTAAAGCAACAAGTAAATAGTCCTGATTTTGTTTTTCAAGCTGTTCTTGCTTATTCTTCAAAAAACGAATAAAAACACTTTTTATGGATTGCTTTTCCAGTTGCTGAATGTCTTCCAATTCTAACTCCAATTTCTCAGACAGTAAGGTGCGTCTTCTTTTTTCATTCTTTAGTTCTGCCTCCAATTGACTGGCCCTTTGCTTGGCAATAAGAATATCGTGATACTCTTTCAATAAGGATTTAACTTTGTCTAATCTCACTTGTCTCTTTTAGACAATAAATATACATTAAAAAGAAAACCACCATAGGATATAGAATCCTATGGGGTTTTGGAAGTTGTCATATGCGGTACTTTTAAATTGGCAAAATTGAAATAGCCGATTAACTTGAGTTTCTGGGTTTGGGGTAGCTTTTGAAAAAAGGAGCCCAAAAGGATGGGTTCCTGCACAGAGATTAAAATTTTAAAAACATGTCCCTTAGAAAATAGGGACTTGAATAGAATTAATTACAAGCATCATTTTGATCAATAATAGTTTGAATACTAAAACAAGGTTCTCGGAAGAGCGTGTCTAATACACCGTCATTATTTGAATCTTCAATATTCCAAATGAATATGGTCACTTGTATATCAGTACCTATAGAATCATCATTTACATCGCCACAATTGTAAACTCTGACATCATCAGTCAGGTCACCAGAAAATGAAGAAATTAATGTAGGTGCATTAGGATCACAGTAACTTCCTTCCGTCACACATAAGATTTCATTTGAATTGAATGTCACTGATGGAGGATTATTATCCTCAATAAATTTTACTAACTTTTTACATTCAAAAGTTGGAGGAGTACTCTGAGGAGCAACAACAGTTATATCAAAACTTTCAATAGTAGTGAGGCCACAATTTGTGTCTTCTGTTGATATTGTAATACTGTGTGAACCTAAGGGCATCAACCCACTAAGTGTATAGTCTATCGTTGAACCATTTATTGCAGTTAGGTTCAAAGATAAATTTGCATTAGCTGCATTCGGACCTAACACAGAAAAGCTTGCAGATAAATTATTCGGATTGCAATAGTCTATCTGAAAAGGAACATTGATCATTCCTTGACAATTACTGTTACCAGTCAGACTCAAATCAGGGAAAACTTGTAAGAATGTTGGTGATCATTTACTCCATCAAAATCTAGAGAAGCATTATCACATTGAGCTTTAAGATTGAACTTTAAAAGAAGGAGAAGTAAAAAATAGACTAAGTATTTCATTTTTCCTAAATTAAGGTTTGATTTTACCTTAAGTCTTTTCATTTTAATCTGATTTAGATAGTTTTATTTAAATGTTTATTTATTTACGACATTACCCTCACCCTCCATCGCCTTCCTCACCAACCCCGCCACATTCCGCACCTGCATCTTATTGAATAAATTGCGCCGATGACTTTTCACCGTTTCTTGACTGACAAAGAGAATGGCTGCAATTTCTTGTGTGGTGTATTCTTGTAAAATCAAGAATAAGACCTCCTCTTCACGAGCACTCAGCTCACGCGTCCGATTATTCATATGTTTTGTTTGTGGTTAGTAGAATGTATATTGGAAAAAGTCCACTGACTGATTAAACGTTGATACAAAACAAAGGAAAAGTTGTTAGCCAGAATGGACAAAAAAGCTGTATTTTCCTAACTAAATAAGCATCAAAAAAACACTATTACATTGATTATCAATTGCTTAACATAGTAATTAAATTTAATTTTCCTAATTAATGAAAGAACCTTCGCTGATAAAAGTCTTAAAAACACTAACAAAAGAAGAGTGGGAATCTTTGATGAAGTTTGTTTTGATGAGCCATGATAAGCAATCTGACAATTATCGGGTAGTCAATTCTTTACACAAACAATTCCAGCAAAAGGGTGATCTGTATCCTCATCAAATCAAAGAAAATATATTTAGCCACTTAACAGCAAAAGGTTATTCCAATTTGTTATCAAGAACTCTGAAACTCGTAAAAAACTGGCTTGTCTTTTTTGATGGACAAGCGTCCCAGGTAGATAAACAATTGAATTTAATCAAAGCACTTAATCGCAGAGGTGTATATGGAATGGCAAATAAATATTATCACCAATTAGAATCAACACTTAGCGACTTTGATAAGCATAGTTTACAAAAATCGGATTATCTCCATCAATTGTATCACAATCAATACTACAGTGACAACCCCATCAAATACCAGGAAAGCGACGAATTGTTCCAAAAACTCATGGACAACTATTCCACAAAAATCGTTGATCAGTCCATTCTCTATCAAGTAGAAATGAATAATTGGGGTTACATCCAGAATATCGATTATTCCAGTTCAATTGACAGGCTAAAACAGCTTAAACAGTGTTTACCAGAAACCGAAAATCAAGAAATACTTGAACTACTGATATTGATCATTGAACAATCTGATACTAAGGCTTTATCAGCACTATCAAAGCATTTGCTCGCAGGTGAATTAAAACTAGGCGATGAGTTGCATACACTAGTGGCCTTGTACTGCTTGAATTATGCACTTCGGTTTTATAAAGCCGGTCAACTATCCCTTGAGCAAATCTATCGCTTATACGAATATTGTTTTGAATGTGGCGTCTTGATGCATAGAGGTAAAATCCCAGAAAGACGCTTTCTGAACATTATAGGGACAATTGGTGCATCAAAATCAAAAGACAACCTATTTGCTTTTATTAATAAATGGATCTCTTTCGTAGACACCCCGCATCAACAAGAACTCATGATGTTGGCAAAAGCAGAAGTATGTTTACATCAAGAACTATATGATCAGATTATCCCATTATTAAGAACAGTAAACTACAAAAAAACGAACTTACGATTAAGAGCTATGTGCATAGAGTCTATCGCCTTATTTAAAGACCCAGACAGAGACGAGACTCTCTTACTTTACCGCATCCATAATGGGAAGCGATACTTGCAACGACATAAAGATGAGTTTTCGACAGTGATGTTTGAGAGCTATTGGAACTTACTAACAGTCATAAGCCTATTACTAAAATCGAAGTATAAAAATATAACATTAGATCTGGATAAGTACCAATATCTGATGCACAGACGTTGGGTCAGCAACCAACTATAATCAAATGCAACCAAGTGCTTACTATTATAAGTCAAGTCTGCTATTAACAGCAAAAAGGGTGAGCAAGGCCCACCCTTTTACATCTAGATACCTTCGTTTTCCTCGCCAATAATAGAGCTAAGGAATGAGACATCTACATCACCGAAGGTTTCGATGATCCATAGTATAAAATCCATGATTCAGTATTTGTGAGTTAGGAAATATGGTTATCCGTACTCACTCGAATCATTTCATGGCCATGAGACACGAGTGTCCCTGTGCAAGTTGTGTTGCTTGCGGAGGAAGAGTCTTTAATTGACTTGTATTTTTTATTTACTATTAAGTGTTTTTCAATTGCTTGTTTTGCTTATTATGTACACGATGTCAAAAAGCGTTACCATCAAAATTGGAAATTTTAAAAAATCTTTTGTTTTGCCGATTCTCAGTATATTAGGACAAATAATTATTAACCCCATGAGTAACACTTTGATCATATCCTGACACTTTACTATGTCTGATTATTCAAACATCACTAAACAAATAAGAGGATCAGAAAAAGCCAGGGTTGAGGCAATTAAAAAACTGGCAAACGATAAAGAGTTGTATTCGAAAATAGAATCTTATATTTTGAAAAATAGTGGTTCGAAAGCTGATGTGCTACCAATTGTCGATGATGCCATCATCGTGTTTGTCAAAAAGATTCTGAATAATAAAACGTTTAGCTTGGATTCACATCCACATGCCTATTTAATGACTGTCAGTAAGAATTTATGGTTTAACGAATTGAGAAAACAAAAAAGACGATTGACTGAAGAGCTAGACGATACGGTGCAACGGGAAGATGATTCCCATAATCAAGAGAAGATGATCATAACTAGTGAGATATATAATAAGCTAAGAGATGTATTAGGTCTACTTGGTAAAAATTGTAAAGAAGTATTACTGCTTTGGGGCGCTGGCTTTAAAATGCATGAAATTGCTGATAAATTAGGTTACAAAGATGAACGAGTTGTTAGAAAGAAAAAAAGCATCTGCTTTAGTCAGTTAACAAATTACTTAAATGATAATCCAGGAATTAAAGATTTACTTAGACCTTAGATATGTTTGATCCATTTTTACATATTGATGACTACAAAGAGGGAAGCCTTTCTCCTGATCAAGTCCAATTATTTGAACAGGCGCTAAAAGAAAATAGTGAATTGCAAAAAATAATGGAGAATTATGATGAGGCGAAACGACTAAGTGAAGGATTAGTAGAAATAGAAACAAGAGCTATCCTGGAGAGCAGTCGTAAGGAAGAAACTGTTCTAAATAAATCAATCACCAGATATTTGTTGCCAATCCTTGCGGTGGCAGCTATTATTGCTGGATTTATTCTTGTATCTCAGTTGTTTCAGCAGCCGGTGAGTGGGGAGACGTTGTTTGCTGAGTATTTTGATGTCCCTAATATGGCGGTGACTAAAAAGGGTACATCTCAGGATTCTTTACTAGCAATTACTCAGGGATTATTCAATTCAAAAAGATATCCAGAAAGTCTAACTAAATTCGATTTATTAGATCAAGATAAAGAGACGGTATTATTTAAAGGAATTAATTTCCTAGCTTTAGATCAACCTGACAATGCTATAAAATTATATGATTCACAATCCGATCCAACCAATGATATAAAATGGTATCATGCCTTGGCTTACATTCAGAATAATAATATTGAAAAAGCTAAAGAAATATTATCCCAAATTGAAAGCTCTAGCATACACTACATTAAAAGTCAGGACTTAATCAAAAAGCTTTCAGAATAACCTTCTTATAAGAAAGATAAATAAGCCAGCTATCATCAAAAAGCCCAGTAAATACGTTGTGCTTAGAAAAGAAGAATAAATCGCATCATTGTTGCCAGTTAATATCAGTCCAGCCCAATAATATGGATTTCTTTGCTGATCTGTTTTAGCACTTTTTAAATAATCTAATTTTGCCAGTTGTAATGCCTTAGATTTACCCTTCCCCTCTTTTAAATATCGGTAAAATGATTTTGTGATTTCGCTACTACTGTAATCATCTATTTCCCATAAGCCACTTACCACTGATTTAGCTCCGGCTTTAAAAAAAGATCTTGCCAGATTATAAACGCCTTCACCTTTCAAAACACGACCCGTACCAGTATTGCATGCGTTTAACATAACTAATGAAGCATTTGTAGGATATTCAGCAATTTCTCGAATGAAAATATCTTGGTCGACTTTATCTCCCGATTCGCCTAGTGCCAAAAAGGATAGATTATCATTACCTAATAAAGAAACTGCATGACCTGTGAAATGAAAAATGTTTGCTTTAGAAAATGCTCCAAAGAATGTATCCTTGGTAATATCAAAACCTTCTATTGTATTAGCATCTAATTCATTTTTTAAATACTGGACTTCTTCCTTAGTGTGCTCAAGAAATGAAAATTGATCTGCCAAAGTAGCTATTCCTTTTGTTGTACTGAGATCAGAGATATAGTTTTCATTATAATCCGGACTAACAACATAAAAGTTATCAATGTTAGTTGATGAAGTTCTTGATGAATTAATATAGTGATTGAAGGAAAGTGCATAAGATATTTCATGATTCTCGATCATGAAAGTACCGTCATCCATAACCAAACTTTCAAATGGAATCAAACTTAATTCTTGATCAGGTATAAAGGATATTCGTTTCGATAGCTCTCCAAATGGTTTAATAATAGCATTGAATATCCGACTTGATTGTACTGGATCAAATATTTTTTCTCTTACCTGTTCATTGAAAGACTGAATAATAGGCGATAGTTCTTCAACTGTTCCTAATTTGACTAGCTGTTTAGAATTGTTTCTAATATGGCATGCATAGTAAACTGTATCTGTTTTGTGATAATATAGAATAGAAACATCAGCATCGATTTTTATGTCATTGATATCATTACTCAAAGTAATAAGAGAATTAGAGCTTTCATTTGTTAATGATACTCTCTGTCTTTCCCGATTATCTAAAAGTAAGGAAGTCAAACTATCAACTAAAGTTGAGTCTAAAGCCAATTGCATTTCTATCTCTGATTCTTGTCGAATTAACTCTTGCATTTCTGGATTAAAGTATCTTCTATTAGATAGGAATGAAAGTGATTTGGTTTGATCAGAAAATTGAATAAATAAATCTGCATTATTTTTTATAGTGGCTAGTTCAGCTCCTGAATCATACCATTTAGCAATCTCTTGTTTGTTTTTAACTAATGATCCTTCAAATATTAAATTCTTTACATGGAACGGCAACAAAGTGTCTATTGTATTCATCAGCATTTGTGCATTATCCAAAGCATGTGTATCTGTGGATTGATTAAATAATGCCAAATAATTCAAAATCTGGTTGTGATAAAGTTGAAGTAAAGGTAAAGTTACCTCGGTGCCCAAATTTTGTTGCTCTTTTAAATATTCGATTCCATAATTACCATAATAAATTGCAGAATCAAGTTGATTTATTGTTCTATAAGATTCTGACAAATTATAAATTGAAGCAAACCTGAAATAAACAGAATTATCAAATTCATTATTTAAGTCAAATGCTTGTCTTGCGTATGGAGCAGCTACTTCATATTGACCAGCTTTATAAAAGCTATTATATGCATTTGAAAGAAGTACAAATCTTTCTTTCACATTTATATCTTTTAATAAAAATGAATTATACAGTTCTATTGCTTCATCTTGTTTACCAACAGCTGATAATAAGAGAGCATCTTGATTAATTAGAATTGATAACCTACTAATATTTGAATTATTATTAAATAAGTTCTCATGCCTATATGCTGCATTCAGGCTTTTTCTAGAACTTTTATAGAATCCTGAATTAAACTCCAGCAAACTACATTCTAAATAAATATTTGATAATTCGTCGTCCGGAATTTCAAAATGACTATTTCTATTTAAAAATCCCTGAATAAAATTTAATCCAGCTTCATTATCTCCTAGAATTCTATAACACTGGGAAACTACCCTAGCAAGTTGACTTTCGGGCTTAATATTTTTGTTGGTTAATTCGTATTCACTCCTATATTTTTGATATGCGCGAATCGATTCAGTATAGCGATTCAACTTGTTAAAACTATTGATTAAGTAATTTAATGATCGCTGATTTCGGATATCAGCATAGTTTGATAGTTTAAAATAGTCCAGCGCTTTTTGAGCATAGACAACTGCCGAATCTGGTTCTATAGGTTCAATCTTTTCGGCATATCTATATGCAATAAAATAGTTAGCAAATCCTATTGTATCAGTATAGTCAGTTGTCTCTAATTCATCAAGAATACTTTTTAATCTTTCAATTTGATTTATTGGAATGTTATCTAGGTTTCTGGCAGTTGTCATTCTTTCTTTAAAAGAGACCTCTTGGGCATCTAGATTAAATTGGAATAGTATAACACTTAAAACAAGTAAATATAATTTATTGCCCACTCCAATAACTTTGTTGAATGTTACAATTATTCAAATTATTTAAACCATCTAAAAATCTTACACGAGTACTTGACACGTTAATATTCCATTCATTAACAAGCGCAGCAGTAATCCTTGGCGCAGCGTAGGAAGTGCCACTGACTTTACAACTTTTTGCTGGCTCACCTAACCCATTCTTTATTAAATCGTCTACCAAATTCTCATATCCAATTGCGCTTTCTGCGATGTTCTTTTCATTTGTGTTACTGTTGTTCCAAAACAAATATTCTCCTGATTCTCTGCCATTATATGGGTGACACAATCCAGCAACTTCAATTACATTTCGAAATCCATTTGAGTTTAAGTCGCTATATTCTGATGGGTAATGTAGATTTGTCATTAAATCTAAGCCTTTGTTCCCTGCTGAAGCCACAATAAACGAATGTTGACTCACTTCTTGAATCGCACTTCTCATCACACCGACATCCTTGTAAAGACCCCAGCTACAATTTATAATATCCGCACCACTATTTGATGCATAATATAAACCACAGATTGTAGAATAAAGAGTTCCGTAACCACATTCATCTAAGACTTTTACTGGTAAAACAGAATAATTTTGATTAGCATTAAGAAGACGCTTGAAGCTAGCAGCCACAAGTGTGCCATGTCCTACATCATCATGTGTGTTATTACTATCTCTAATAAAATTCCACCCTCGGGAATCATAAGTAGAAGACATGCAGTTGGTTCTATTTAAATGATATTTATTATTAGGAAATAATCTTGCATCCAATCCACTATCTAAAAAAGCAACTATTGGCTTTTTTGCTATTGGTATTTTATCAGGGATTGGGTTTATTTTAAGATAAATTCTACCTGGATTAATTAATGTATCGGCAAACTTATTTGGGTAGTCACCATCTGGCTCTATAAGGTAGTTCAACGATCCTTCACCACCTGGGGCACTCTCATTTGTGGCTTGTACAATCACGCCTTCCATTTCAATAATTGGATTATGATATAAATATAATTCCTCCTTACAGTTGCATTTTTTGGAAGTACTAGACTTGCTAATTAGTGTATATTTTTGATCTGATTCTCTGATTGCAATATTTTTACTTTGATCTCCTTGCCCAGATTCAAAGAATTCAAAATTTATGATATCAAATAACAGATTTACAATAGTTTCAGCTTTGCAACTATTACTATTATTTTGCTCTTGTAGTTGTTTTATTTTTACAAGAATCATACATTCTTGGCTGTCATCGTCTTGACATAAAATTTCGTATGCTGACTCATATGTATCTAAGTACTCCATCAATATTGAACAACTTAGTGCATTGAAATTATAGACCATCTCGTTACACTTAAATGGAAATTTTTCACTGCTATTTGTACAAGTATCTTTGACTTCATGTTTATCGCAATGTGTACACTGATTTTGTTCTTTCATGGTACAATCTTTTAATTGACAAGAGCTACCAATGAAATCATCCAAATAACTACAAGAAACAATGGAAAAAAGCAGACCAAAGATAAGAGCACAGAGAAACCAGTTCCGCATAACAGTTAGTGTTAGAAGTTTGTCACCCTTATACCTAAGATAACAATAATAACTTGTAACAGGATATTCGTTCTGTTAATCCTTATTTAGCGCTACCCCAAAACCCTAATAAATGCCTTAAATTTCCAATTATCTTGCTTTGCCAAATAAAATTAAACCACCCCCTAAACCACATTTAAATCCTCTTCCGTTCATTACCATGCTATTTCAAATTTTTCCTAATCAGCGTTCCACCAGTTCCTACTTCCATATCAATGCCTAAAGCTCTTTTTACTTGATTGTTGATTTAGTTCGCTGAATATTCTAATATCTAGTGCAGAAATCTTGCAACAGCTGGAGGCAACAACTACGACAGACAAAAAGGAATATGGGAAATCATGGCCAATTGTATGCTTCCTTTGACAGATCTTGAATTTAATCATCACCTACCTACAGCGTACAGCGTGAGTAACCCAAATGGTGATGGTCATCTAAATTATACAGACGCTTATTGGTTGGACATGGTAGCACCAGAGACGGGTCATACCCAAACTGCTGCTCAAACTCAAAGTCAATTGACAAGAGCTGTAAATGCCTATATTATCCCTGTGTGGCAAGGAGAAGCAAGGTATTTTGGAATCAATTATCCATGGGTTGGTTCGTTTATCAATCCTGGTGTTCAGGAAATGATTGATGATGCTCAAGCCGCAGAAAATGCGGGAGTTGCAGGTTATGTATAGGGAAATGGACGTCGTTGGGGCTGGTGCCTCTCGTCTTCAACACAGGCATGTGATGTAAACAATATAGGTGCAACCTTTGGTCCTGCAGAAACGGCAGTGGTTAATATTTTTTCAAACTAAGATTTGATAATATTTATTAAGATAATCTCTTATTTCAGTTTGGATATGCATTCTTTATAGTCCGGAAATAACAATTAGCATATAATTAAAAAAGCACCTATTTGATTATTAAAATATTTAAAGGGAAAATACTTTCTGATTATCCTATATGTCGCTTCTCCGAAGCTCAGATATTTATTTAGGTGATTTCTAGTTATATGACGCTCCTCTGGAGCTGGATTTCGTATGTATTGAAAAGCTATTATTTCGATGTCTACCCTTCATACCACTATGGGTTAAAACCCATAGCTAAAAAATTGAACCCCTACAGGGTTCAATTTCGAACCCCAAAGGGGTGACATTTCCAAAACTTGAGGTTTCAACCCCAAGTGTGCTTCCTCAGTTTCGGTACCTGCCGGATTACCTGCTAAATATGCCCCGCTACTTCCTGGGTTGAGGC
>CAYVFU010000007.1:25242-89206 GCA_964450495.1 uncultured Saprospiraceae bacterium
TCGGTACCTGCCGGATTACCTGCTAAATATGCCCCGCTACTTCCTGGGTTGAGGCTAACGTCGAACTGCTTAACCCAGCTACCATTAACAAAAGCGTAATACTGGGGATTTCGCACCTGTACGATCACATTACTTGGCGGTGCTTGTTCATTTTCGGTAAATACTGCACCTCTCCACTCCATCAATACAACAACAGCTTAGACACTTTTGCTCCATTGCTTGCCAAACCTAGATTTTGTTATTCACCAGATTTCGGAGACTATTAGTTTCCCGCCAAATTATCCCAACAGGTCTTATGAGTTTGCTTTTCAATTTATCAGACCCAGAACCAACTCTTTTCAACAATCTAGACTATCGTATTAAGTTGACTAAAGATTAAACAATGGATTTGAAGTCCAAATAAGAGCAGTCTCCTTGTTAACATTGAAGCTTCTTTTGAATGAGCCAAAAGTTAAAGCCTGGCAAATTTTAAATACGAAACTTTTCGTAGTTTAGTGCAATGTTATACCAGCTTACACAGTTCTATATTGGAATTAATCAGAATGTAACCGCTAAAAGACGCATAATTGCTTACTTTTGCGGACTAATAAACGGAACATATTAATGGATTCACTAAAGCGTTTGTCTCGAATAACAGGATGGGTAGTATTTACTATAGCATTTATTGTCTATTTCCTGTCTGCAGAGCGAGTTGGTAGTTTGTGGGATTGTGGAGAATTTATACTCGGAGCTTACAAACTTCAAGTGGTTCACCCACCTGGAGCCGCTGTGTATGTATTGATTGGACGAATGTTTGCTTGGGTAGCGACGATTATTTCTGATGACCCTGCTCATATTTCTTTTGCTGTGAATTTAATGTCTGGGATGTTTACAGCTTTGATGGCAATGCTTGTTGCTAAAACGACAATGATGTTGGGCAAATTAGCAATGGTGGGCAGAAATGAAGACATAGAATCATCTTCAGTATATGCATTATGTGGAGCGGGACTAGTTGCTGGACTAACAACCGCTTTTTGTACATCGATTTGGTTCTCTGCTGTTGAAGGAGAAGTGTATGCGATGTCTACTTTTTTTACAGCTTTGACATTCTGGGCAGCTGTGCGCTGGTATTATCATCCAGACTCCCTACAAAATGATCGCTGGTTAATCTTTGTTGCTTTTAGTGCTTCCTTGTCTATAGGTGTTCACTTATTAAGTATTTTGACTTTCCCCGCTATTGCACTACTGTATTACTTTAAGAAAAAAGAAAATCCAAACTTGATTGGAGCAGGCATTAGTATGGGCGTTGGAGCAATCATCATTTGGTTTATTCAAAAGGTAATTATTGCTGGTATACCAAATATGTGGAAGTCCTTCGAAATACCAATGGTAAATAATATGGGTGCTCCATTTCACAGTGGCCTTATACCAGTCGGTCTCCTATATATCGCAATGTTTTACAGCTTGTTTCAAGTAGCTAAGAATAAATCATCGAGAACATTATTCTTCGCAGTATCCATGATTTGCATGGCCATCATTAGCTTTATGTCAGTTGGTTTGCTCCCAACAATTGTGCTTGTGCCACTTATTGGTTTTGCCATGTATAAACTTGAAAGTGTCACCGCACATCAGACCTTGCAATTATTTACGATGGGTGCCCTTATGGTTGTTATTGGATTTTCAACCCTAGGCATCATTGTAATTAGAGCTAATGCTGACACGCCTGTCAATATGAATGTGCCTAGTGATGCTGTCCGATTATTGCCATATTTAAATAGGGAACAATATGGTGAACGGCCTTTGCTTTATGGCCCTCATTTTGATGCTCGTCCTGAAGGTGTTGAAAAAGAAAATCGTTATGGTCGAGTTGGTAACAAATATGAAATAGTCGAAGAAAAAATAGAATACTCCTATAATTCAAAAGATAAAATGTTTTTTCCTCGTGTAAGCCATACTGATGCTTCACGGAAAAGACTTTACCGGACATGGTGGGGAGAGAAAACAGGGGCACCCTCTCAAGCTTTCAACATATCTTTTCTCATGCGCTATCAGATGAGTTGGATGTATTGGAGATATTTTATGTGGAATTTTGCCGGCCGTCAAAATGGAGAGCAAGGATATAGCCCTTGGGACAAATCTGCTGGTCACTGGGTTTCTGGCATTAAACCCCTTGATGAAAGCAAATTGTTCAATATGGACGAAATGCCGGATTCCATGAAAAGACACAAAGGACATAATACGTATTACTTATTGCCTTTACTATTTGGGCTTTTTGGTTTATTTTATCATGCCAAAAGAAGACAAAAAGAATTCCTTGCTTTGACTGTTCTATTTGTCATTACAGGAATAGGAATCATTATTTATTCTAATCAACCTCCTAATGAACCCAGAGAAAGAGATTATGTCTTAGTCGGTAGTTTCTTTACTTTTTGCATGTGGATTGGAATGGGAGTGTTGGCTATGTTCCAACTATTTAAAAACAAAATCAACCTTGGTGGAATACCTGCTGCAGGATTGGCATCTGTTGTAGCCTTGTCAGCACCAACAATTATGGCTTTCCAGAATTTTGATGATTTGAGTCGAGCACATCATACAGCATCTAGAGATTATGCTTCCAATTTCTTGGAATCAACAGCGCCGAATGCAATCATTTTTACTTACGGTGATAATGACACGTACCCATTATGGTATGCCCAAGAAGTGGAGAATATACGCCGTGATGTCAGAGTTGTCAATCTTAGTTTGATTCAAGTCGATTGGTACATCAATAAACTAAGGAATAAAGTGAATGACTCACCACCTTTAAAATTAACGGTGCCTGCAGAAGCTTATCGAGGCAAGAAACGTAACACGGTCTTTTTCTATCCACCTCAAGGCCCGTTCGAACCTAAAAATATATTAGAAGAGCTTAAGTATATAGGTCATCCACAAAATGAACAACAAGGGCAGACGATCATGAGATCCTCTAAACTCTACATTCCTGTTGACAGGAATCAAGCTATTCAATCTGGTTGGATAAGCCCTAATGATACCGTAAATTTTGTTAATAGAATAGAATTCGATTTATCTAGAAGTTTAGAAGCAGGCTATATTTTGAAGGATGAGTTAGCAATTATGGATGTCATTGCTTCCAATATTTATGACCGCCCTGTATATTTTGCAACCACATGTAAAAATGAAAAATTACTAGGGTTGAATGATTACATGCAAATGGAAGGATTATCTCTCCGCATTATGCCATTCAAAAATGACTCAGATGACATTCTGTCCATTTATGGTAGTGGTAGAATAAACTCAGATATCGTTTATGATAATATAATGAATAAGTTTAAATGGGGCGGATTCGATAAAAAAGAATTATTCGTAGACAATAGTTATGGAGCAGCCATTCAATCTCATCGTATGTTTTTCATGAGAGCTGCTGAAGACTTATTGGACCGTGGTCAACGACAAAAAGCTGTTGATATATGTGACAAATTTTTCGAAGCCTTTCCACACATGAATTTTGCTTATTCACCAACGATATTGCCTTTTATCTCTATTTATTTAAATGCAGGAGATACCGAAAAAGCAAAAACTCATCTTAGAATATTGGCAAATCAAATGGCTCAGGAAATGAATTTCTATGATTCAATAGATCCAGATATTGTCGAATCAAGTTTTTCTACAGATTATGTATACAATACGCGTACAATTCCACAAGTACTTAGAATTGCAGGTCTTTTGAAAGATCCAGCATTTGAACAAGAAATAAATGGGTTGCTACAAAAGTACAAGGTCGACAGCGCTAGAAACTAAATATGTCTTGAATAGTCTATTTTAGGTTTTTCGCAACTCACTCTTTTAAGTAACTGCGCTTAAATGCATGCATTACGTGTAATATTAACGCAATAGGGGTAATATTGAAGTAAAGCATCTTAGAATTGACATATTTGTGCTTCACAACAATGCGAATTAATACTTAACTTTAGAGTAAATACTTACAAGTGCGTTCGACAATCCTATATATCCTGATTTTTCTTTGCTTCCAAGCAACCGCTCAATCTGGAAAAAAAAATCAAAAAAGAGTGGCAGAGCATAAAGGTCATTCAATTGAATTGCCTCGTCTTGATCTTGCTCATATTCGTTCCAATGTAGAAGACAAACGAGGTAGTCATCAATTTGCAGAACGCAGAGATGTGGAATTAACACATTTGAATAGTGGTCAGTGGATTCAAAAAGGAGAATTTTGGGAATGGTCTTTAGACATTCAATCTCCTGGTGCGATCTCTATGAACTTAGGATTTACAGAATACCAATTGCCAGAGTCAGCTACGCTTTCGATTTTCAATTCCAAGGGTCATAAGCTAGGCCCATTTACAAAATCTGATAACAAAGATCATCATCAACTATGGACTCCAATTCTAAAGGGAGATAAAGTCACACTAAAATTAAAGGTTCCAAAAACATCAATTGAAGATGTGAAATTAAAACTAAGTGCTGTCAATCATGGCTTTGCTTTACCAGAGCTAAGGTCTGGCTCTTGCAATATTGATGTGGCCTGTATCGATAATGAAGAATTCCCAATGATTAGACAATTTGCTGACCAAATTCAATCAGTCGCAGTGGTCCAACTTAATGGAGGCAGAACTTGTTCAGGTTTTTTGATCAATACAACTCAAAACGATTTTCAGCCGTACTTCTTGACGGCAGCACATTGCGAAATTAATAGTCGCAATGCAGCAACGACGGTATTTTATTGGAACTATGAAAATTCTACTTGCAGAGAAGCTGACAGTATAGAAAGTGGAGAAATCGGAGACGGTTCTCTTTCGCAATTCAATATGGGGTCTTCTTTCATTAGCGGAACGACCAATCTTAGTGAGGATTTCATTGACGTTGATTTTACATTGCTGATGTTGGATGAACCTGTAAATCCTGATTTTGAGCCATATTTTGCAGGATGGGATATTCGACCTATTATACCTGAATCCACAACCGCAATACACCATCCCAATGTTGAAGAAAAAAGAATCAGTTTTGATTTTGATCCTCCCAGCTTTGAAGTAGTTAACTCTGACAGTGTTTTTGTGAGAGTAGAAAATTGGGAATTAGGGACAACTGAAAGAGGCTCTTCTGGTTCTCCACTATTTAATCAAGATGGAAGAGTTATAGGTCATTTGAGTGGTGGAGAAGCAAGTTGTTTTAACGATTTATTTGACAGGTTTGGTTGGATAGGTCTAGCTTGGAATAATGGTGATAGTGAGCAAACACGATTAAGAGATTGGTTAGATCCCTCGAATAGTGGCATACAATTTATAGATGGAATAGATGGTTCATTTTCTATACAAATAGATCAAAAATCTGATGTTTTGTGTGGGGTGCAAAATGCAACAATACAACGCGAAATTACCGTTGATGATAATTTTGGTAGCACTGTCCAATTATCAATTCAAGACTTTCCTTTTGAACTAAACCCAAGCTTAGAAAAGGATCAATTATCCCCAGGAGAATCAACAATTTTGACCCTAGATAATGTAGACGCCCTTACTACCGGAGTCTATCAAGTAACTCTACAGGCAACAGATGGCACAAATGAAAATACAAATGATTTTACTTTTGAAATAGTTGAAAATGTGCCCGGTACCATCGTACCAGAATTTCCTGCAAATAATCAATCTCTTGGCGGTAGTTTAGCATCATTTAGGTGGCAAGGTAGCGCTGATGATTACGAAATTCAGATATCAGAAAATATAGAATTTGTATCCCCTATAGTAGAAGAATCTGTTCTGCTTGAGCCACAATTTTCTACCAGTAGTTTAAATGAAAGTGCAGAATACTATTGGAGAGTAAGAGGGACAAATCTGTGTGGACAATCCGCCTGGTCAGACCCAATAAAATTTAAAACAACTAGCCTCAGTTGTACTGAAGTAATGGAAGACAGTTTAAGTCTTGAAATAACTCCAAATAGAAACGATACGGTAGAAGCTCAAATTACAATTGACTTAACAAGCCCAATAGAATCTGTAACCATTCCACGGATTGCAGGGACACATACTTGGAGCAGTGATCTTAAGTTTAGCTTAATCAGTCCTATAGGAACAGAAGTATTACTTACGGAAAACCAATGCAGTGCTGCTCAATTTATGGATTTTACTCTAGGCTTTAGTGATGCAGGTTTCCCATTGAGTAGTTTGCCATGTCCATTTACGGATGGGCGTATTTATGAGCCAGAATCACCATTAGGTATTTTCAACGGAGAAAATCCAAATGGAATTTGGACATTGCGAATCACAGATGCAATTGATTTTGATGGAGGTGCTTTGGAGAGCTTTCACCTTGAAATATGTACTGCTTCAACTGGTCAATTATTTACTCAGTTTACAGAATCAACCTTTGATGCTTGCGGCTTAAGTCAAATTGAGTCTTCATTCCAAATAAGTAATGACTTTGAATCGGATGTACAAATTACAACTGTATCAGTAAATGAAAATTTAACTGTTTCTCTTAATGACAATATCGCAAGTCCTGGACAAAGTGTCAATTATACTATCAGCAATATAGATCAATTAGAAGATATGACTAGCTCTATTCGGTTTTTATTCGCATCTGGTGAAAAAACTACAGAGTCGATTGTCGAACTAAATTTCGAAAGCGAATTACCGAGCTTCAATTTAATGTCGCCTATTAATAATTCCATATTCAAAACTGAAGAAGACCTTGCATTTGATTGGGAAGACGTTTCTGGTGCAACAGGTTATATACTAGAAATTTCACTTGAAGACATCACTTTTTCAGATCCAATTTCTATAGACTTTTCTCCAGATCAATCTTTTTTTGAATCTATGTCAGATGCTATTTCGCCTGATCCTGATCTTATTGATGTCTTCTGGCGTGTAATCGCATTAGGAGAGGATTGTGACCGAATATCTCCCACGTCAATGTTTATCCTAGATTTAACTAGTGGTATAAATGAATTAGGCGATTTAACAATTACAATACTTCCAAATCCTTTTCAATCAGATATACGTATTGATTTTTCTGAACCTACCAGTGATGAATTCATTGTTGATCTGTTCGATGCCAGAGGTAGTCGTTTAAAATCTAACCGTCTACAATCAGGATCAAACCAATTCAACTTAGATACGAGTGATGTTCCTCCAGGCATATATTTTCTGAGAATGCAAAGTGAATTAGGGGTTATCGTCGAGAAGGTCGTAAAACAGCGATAAAAAATCCATAATTCTCGTTTAAAACGTAGAATCCATTTGCTATATAGAAAAAGAGGTCATATCCTTAAACGCTTGTAATCGCTGATCGATATCTGCTCGCTCTAGTTGTTTTATTCTACCAAGGGAAAACTCTTCAACGCAAAAAGATGCCATCACAGAACCATAGATAATCCCTGTCTTGACTTCCTCGTATCCAATAGTATCGCAAGAAGCAAGGTAACCGCAAAGTCCACCTGCAAAGCTATCGCCTGCTCCAGTAGGATCCTTCACTAATGCTAATGGCAAAGCTGGTGCAGCAAACATTTTTCCTTCATGAAATAAAAGAGCGCCATGCTCCCCTTTCTTAACGATCAAATATTTAGGTCCCAATTCATGGATGACTTTAGCTGCATTGACCAGAGAATACTCGCCTGATAATTGCCTTGCTTCTTCGTCATTTATTGTCAAAATATCCACACGGCTTATCGCTTCCTTCAAACTATCCATGGCGATGTCCATCCAAAAATTCATAGTATCCAATACGGTGATCTTTGGCTTTTTTACCAACTGGTCCATCACCTTGATTTGAATTTCTGGTGTCAGATTACCAAGCATGAGAATATCGTCGTCTTGATAGCTATCTGGTAATACAGGATCGAAATCTGCGAGCACATTAAGTTCTGTCTTAAGTGTATCTCTACTATTCATATTGTCGTGATACCTTCCTGCCCAGAAAAACGAATTCTTGTCTTCTACTATTTCGATACCTTTCGTATCGATACCACGATCATTCATCATTGCTAATTCTTCCTTGGGGAAATCTCCCCCCACAATCGATACAAGGTTTACAGAATTATGCAAATATGAAGCTGCCCATGCAATATATGTTCCTGCTCCTCCTATTACCATCTCTGCTCTTCCAAATGGTGTTTCTATATCATCGAATGCTACGGTACCAACTGTAAGTATACTCATGTCAAAAATTTGGGCAAATGTAATTGAAATATTTTTAATTCTAAGGTTGTCTTAAATTCCACAGGCATCAATAGAGAACAGTTGATTGCATCTGCTGATTACGAATAAAGTGTTATTTTAATAGCATGAAATTAGATAATACCTCACATCCTTTTGAACTGTTACTGATGCTATGTGTGGTTTTGCTCTTTTCCTGTGGACAAAAAAATTCCTCGCTAACTAAACCACAACAAGAAACTACGACTAAGAAGAGTGAAGCAAATGAATGGAAATCATTATTCAATGGAAAAGATCTTACGGGTTGGACTTGGAAAATTAACGGCTATCCCGTCGGTGAAAATTTCGGAAATACCTTTCGGGTCGAAGATGGTAATCTTAGTATTCGCTATGATGAATATGGTCCAGAATTCGATATGCGTGTTGGAGCATTATTTTATGACAAGGAACTTATCAACTATCGACTGAAAGTAGAATATCGCTTTGTTGGAGAAACTGCTGCTGGTGCGCCAGAGTGGGGCTATCGAGATAGTGGTGTTCAGATCCATACGCAGAATCCGAGAACTGTAAAATTAGATCAACGTTTTCCTGTTTGCCTTGAATACAATTTGCACGGTGGCAATGGCACAGATGACAGACCATTGGGTGCCTTGTGCGGGATCGGAACTTTTGTTGAAATCGACAATGTGCTTAGCACTAAATCTTGCAACCCTGCCAAAGTGAGCAAAACGTTTCATGGTGACCAATGGGTAACAGTTGAAATCGATGTTAAAGATGGCCACGTTGTCAACTATGTTAATGGCGAAGAAATCTTGCGTTATTCAAATCCAGTGTATAATCCGGACAACGAATATGCAAAGGCCTTAATCCAAAATGGAGATGATTCAGTGACTAGTGGCTACATTTCTTTTCAGTCAAACAGCCACCCCATTGATTTTCGAAAAATAGAAATTTTAGAATATTAAGGCCTCGTTCTTAAAGCCTAACCTCTACTTTATCTCCTGTCTTGACGGCTTCAAATATGGCATCAATTATCTTCATGTCTTTGACACCTTCTTCACCATCCAAAGGCACAATTGGTTGTTTACCTTCAAAAATCAGTTCAGCCATGCCATCCATTTGTAAGGTTTGGTGAGTGATGTGCGGCTGATCAAGCTCGCCTTTGTGGGTGCGGCCTTTAATGGGACCATATCCAGTAGAAGGTTTCATTTCGACCCATCCTTTTGTACCGGTCATATAAAATCTATCCAAATTCCTCATGTTGTAGGTCGATAAACAATTGGCTACTGCGCCGCTTGGGAAACCCATTTGGAACTGGATGGTCTCATCTACTCCTTCTTTGAATTTTACAGGATCTGTTTTGGTTTCTTGAGCCGTCACCCAAATTGGATCTTCACCAAGCATATATCTTGCACCATTTATAGAATAGATACCGATATCCATCATAGCCCCACCGCCAGCTAAATTCTTATTCAATCGCCATTGGGTTGGGTCTCCGATAACAAATCCCGATTGCCCTTGAAAAAAACGAGGTTCTCCAAATTCTCCTGCCATCCGCATACGAATGACTTCCATTGTCTTTGGCTCATAATGCATGCGGTAGCCGATCAATAATTTTACATTTTGCTCAGCACAAACGTCAACCATTTTCTGTCCTTCTTCTGCATTAATACCCATCGGCTTTTCGCAGATGACATGCTTACCTGCTTTCGCTACTCGTATGGTTTGTTCACAATGAAGTCCATTTGGAGTTATGATATAAACTGCATCTATATCTGGATTATCTTTTATCGCGTCAAAATTTTCGTAGTTGTAACAGTTTTTTTCAGGGATACTATACTTTTCTTGCCACTCCACTATTTTAGATGGTGTACCACTGATGACGCCTGTCACTTTGGCTTTTTTACAATCGACCATTGCTTTAGCAACACGATTGCCATAACTACCAAGTCCCATGATGGCGACTTTAAGCATAGGGCCAGAATAAGGTTTGCTTGGTGTTGCCATCAAGTTTTTAGAGTCATACAATAGCGGTAAGCCGATTGCCGAAGCAGTTAGCTTTTCTAAAAATTTTCTTCGTGTGGTCATGGTGTTAATGATTTGTACTAAAAATAGTGATTTTATGGATTAAACAACAATCCATAAGTAAACACAAAGGCTTCTTGAATTCTTTGAAAGGATATTTTAAGAGATTACTATTTTAGAATCGACTTTAAACGTCAATCCACTTCACATTACTCTTACCAGATTCGATCACTTTGTAAATAAAATTCATGCCTCGAACACCATCTTCGACAGTTGGAAAATCATTGTAAACAGCTTCTGGTTCTTTCCCCTCCTGGAAGGCTCGTACACACAAGGCAAAGTTTCTATAGATACTTGCGAATGCTTCTAGGTAACCTTCCGGATGACCCGATGGCAAACGGGTATGAGATTGTGCTGATGGATATAATTCTCCAACTCCAGTACGAAGAACCTCCATTGGCTTCTCTAACCATTTAACATAAAGTGTGTTAGGCTCCATTTGAAACCATTGAAGTCCTGCTTTCTCACCATATATGCGAATGTTCAAATTGTTTTCTTCACCAGCAGATATTTGACTTGCATGAAGGACTCCACGTGCACCGTTTTCAAATCGCAACAACACATTGCCATCGTCATCCAATTGTCTGCCTTCTACAATTGTACTTATATCTGCGCAAAGTTGCTTAATCTTCAAGCCGGTGATGTATTCAGCAAGGTTTTCTGCATGTGTGCCAATATCTCCCATTGCACCAGCTATTCCAGATTTGCTTGGATCTGTACGCCAAGCCGCTTGTTTTTGATCTGTTGATTCTAAAAAAGTAGACAACCAACCCTGTGGATATTCAACAACCACTTTACGTATTTTACCTATATCCCCATTGGCAACCATTGCTTTTGCTTGCTTTACCATAGGATAGCCAGTATAGTTATGTGTCAAGGCGAATATCAATCCTGACTCTTTTACCAGCTTTGCCAATTCCTTAGCCTCTTCCATATCAAAGCAAAGCGGTTTGTCACAAACGACATGAAAGCCATTCTCTAGAGCCATTTTTGCCGGACCAAAATGAACATGATTAGGCGTGACGATAGATACAAAGTCCATACGTTCACCTTCTGGCAATTCTTTCTCTTTCTCAATCATTTCGGCATAACTGCCATAGACTCTTTCCGGTGGTAGATATAAATCTTCACCTGATAATTTAGATTTTTCTGGGTTGCTACTGAATGCCCCACAGACCAATTCTATTTCTCCGTCTATTGCTGATGCCATTCTATGTACACCTCCGATAAATGCACCTCGGCCTCCACCGATCATTCCCATTCTGATTCTTCTAGCCATATTGTTTTTCTATTTTAAGTTGGAAATTAAGGATTTCTATTCAATATGCAATGCGAGATCACAAGAATGAATAAAGTTACTTTATGCACTACAATTGTAATTTGTACTTGGATTAATTATTTTAGTGTGGACTATAAAGGACGAATGAAAAGTTGTGTTGTTGTATGTAGTATTCTATTATTGACCATACTTGCTTTTGGGCAACAAGACAGTACTAATGTCGAACTTCAAATCTTGAATGCACAAGACATTGATCAAATCGAAATTAGTCAAAAAAAACTTGAAATATTTACTGGCTTAAGAACAGAAGCTAATCTCGAAGACCTGCCAATTACTATCCAAGTCATCACAAAAGAAGAGATAAAAGAAAACGGCTTTCAAACCTTAACAGAAGCACTTAGGTCTCTTCCAGGTATCCGAACTTCGCAGTCGGGAAATGTTTTTGATGGTGAGAATTTTATGATGAGAGGACATTATGGGAATACTTATGCCAAGATATTAATTAATGATATACCTATTCGACCATCGGTCGTGGGTACCATGCCATTGGCTAGTCAATTGCCAATTAAGCAAGCCGAAAGAATTGAGGTTATTTATGGCCCATCTGCTACTTTGTACGGATCTGATGCTGCTGCTGGAATTATAAACATCATCTTGAAAGAAAATGATTATCCAAGTTATGCAACCGCAAATATTGAAACTGGCGATGAAAATTTAGCACGAGTTAATGTTTCCTTTGGTGGCAAATACAAAGTTGGTAACAAAGCACTTGACATAAATCTAATGGGTGGTTTTACATCCTTTAGTGATAGAAAAATAAAATACGACATAAATAATTTATACAACATCAACAACTACACAGATGTTATTGGTTTGGCTGACATCGGCGGAATTAATCTTGAAGACAGACCAAACTTTTCTTCAACCAATCAAATACCACTAAATAATCTTCCGCATCAAAGTAATTACATTGGTTTTTATGCTACCCTTGGAGGCTTCGATATTATCACCCAGAGATTTTCCAGATCAGACCATAGCACCTTAGGACTAAATCCATTATCAGTTTCTTATGCAAATTCCCAACAATCGTTTGGTGAAGAAATCATTTCAACAGCTGCTAATTATCAAAAAGAATATGACAAATGGAAATGGCGCTTAACTCTAAATAGTATAATTTATAACGTCAACCAAAATTCATCCTTCAATTATGTATTACCAACTTTTGGCATTGTTTCTAATGCGTACGCTGCAAGTTCAATTGGCAGTCAAAACTTAGATCCAAATATAGATGCTGCCAGTAGTATAGATAGTGTGTACTTTTCTGGGCCAAGATTTACTTCTGGAAATTTTAATGACTTTTCATTAGAATATAAATCATTCATACAACTTAATAGTTACATCAATTTATCTGTAGGTATAGGTCTAGAAGGTGGTGTAGGTAGAGGAATAGAACAATTTTTAACTACTCCAAAAGAGATCGCAAGAATATTTGATATTCCCACAGTTATTGAAAACCCTGGAGCTTCGTTTGGAGCCTACAATGGCTTTGCAGAATTATTTTATAGAAAAGGATCATTGTCAGTTATTGCTGGTTCTCATATTTATAGACGTGCAGATAGGCTAGAACAAAATAGAGCGGTATTTAGTCCTCGTCTTGGCATACTATATAAACTAAAAGAAAACATGAGCTTGCGTGCTTTTTATAGTGAAGCGTTTAGATATCCCTCCACCTTTTATGGAAATAATAGTTTTACAATTTCATCTACATCAACAGAACTGGATGTTGCTGGTGGTTCTTTAGGTCTTCAACCAGAAACTACAAATAATATTGAATTTGGATTAAGGTGGACACTTAATAAATATATATCACTAGATGCTACCATATTTCAAACAAGAACATCCAACTTTATAAACTTTGAAATCAGACAGACTCCCGGCACAGAAAATGTCTTTTGGGGATATGCAAACAGTGCAGACTCATTTACCAAACTAAGAGGAATACAAGCAAGCATTACATTACAAAATCTCTTTCCACAACTAGATATGAAATCTGACATAAGCATCAGCTACACCAAAGGCGAAGAAAGACTGTTAGAATTGTTACTAACTGGAAATAACGATCGATTTTTAGTTGATGTACCTGTGGTAAGAGGTCAACCTGATTTTGTATTTTATATGAATAATAAAATCAAGCTAATAAAAGACCTCTCTTTAGTTTTACAACACTCAATAGTGTCCAACAGCTGGACGAGAAATACATTTAGAATTTCTCAAGGAATTAATGAGAAGAACTTAACCAATGTCATCAACCCTGGCTATTATATTCTTGATGCACGATTAATGTTTGACATAAATAGACAACTAGATTGCTATGTAAATATATCGAATGTGCTTAATCAGGAATATGCTGGTATAGATGCCACTGTTGACTTAGACGGATTACTTTATAATCCCCAGCAAACCAGATTTATTTCTTTTGGTGTAAATTTTTCATTTAACTAATCATGTTATGAAATATTTGCTCATTATAATCCTAAGTCTTATTAGTACATCACTACTATGTCAGATTAGTCAGATAGATAAATTGATCAATGATGCACAATTGGCTAGGACTAATTCTACAAATACAATTGATGAGTATATCATTTGGCAACAGATACTAAATCAACTAGAATTCGAATCCTCAGACTACCGCAAAAATGAGGTTCACTTAGGTCTAGCAAGATTCTTTTACCGATTAAAATTATATCCAGACGCTATACAATATTACACTCAAATAGAATCGTATTTAAATACTCTAGAACCTCAAGATAAATATGAATACTATTGGGAGATTGGAAACAGTCAATTTAACTCAGGAGATACCGTTATCGCAAAAGTTAATTGGGAAAACGCCATCACATATGCAACATATCCAAATACCTTAGACGTACTTAATCGAATAATCACTACTTGCCAATTGAACAATGACTATAGAACGTCAATAGTATATTTATTGCAACAGAAGCAATTGGTAGAATTACACGAAGAATCTAACAAAATACTTGGAACTGTCATTAATAATTTGGCTTACGCCTATTATCACCTAAATGATACATCAAAAGCGAGTGAATACTTCAAAAAAGCATTATCTATTAATAAAGGCTTAACCAAGGAACAAGAATTATCTATTCACCAAAATATAGCTATTACATACATCAATGAAGGCAAAATAGAAGAAGGAAGAGCCATACTGCTAGACGTTTATAAACAAACAACAGATCCAAAACAAATAATTGAAATTTCTCAAGTTCTAGGAAAAATATACGCAAAAGAACAAAATTATCTAGAAGCTCTTACATATTATAAACTCGCAGAAACCAATGGTCAAAAAGGATCCTATTCTGAAATACTTGCAGAAACCTACTTTGGATTATCTAACGTTTACAAAAATATAAATGAATACGATCTAGCCTTTATCTATCTAAAAAGGTATAAAGAAATCATAGATGAGAACAAACGTACATTAGAATTAAAAAATAGTCAATTACTAAGTCAACGTAGTGATATAGAACGCGCTGAAAAGCAAAATCAATTATTTCGAGCATCTCAACGATTACAACAAACCGAAATAAAAAAACTGCAAGCAGATGCTAAAAATCAAGAACTAATTACGCGTTCTCTAAAACAGGATAGTGCCTATAGAGTATCGCAATTAAATATCGCCTTACAAGAAAAAGAAATCATTACAGCTAATAATAAAAATGCAGAACTAGAATTAATTCGTTTAAACAATATTTCTAAACTCACACAACAAGAATTATCTATAGCAAGAGCAAATCAAGAGAAAGCTGAATTAGAAAAAATAAATCAAGAGAAAGAAGTAGCATTAGCCCTTGAAAAATTAAGCGTCCAGCAAAGAGATGCAAAGATAAAAGAAGAACAGGCACGTAATAAATTAAATCAACAAGAATTAGAATTAAATGCTCTAGAGATTTCGCAAAGAAAAAAGAGTCAGCGTAATACTATATACTTATCTACATTGCTTGGTTTATTAGCCTTGCTCACTATAGGAGCGTATCTTATTAAAAAAAGAGATAACCAAAAATTAGAACTCGCAAACAATAATCTGTCTGTATCAGAATCAAAATTAAAATCTGCAGAAGCCAAAATAACTAATCTGCTGAAGCAACAAGTATCTGGTCCTATTGCTGCTGCCTTAATTGATGACGAGGCGATAGAAAATATTACACAAAAATTTGTTGCTATTCTATTTTTAGACATCCGAGGTTATACAAAGTTCTGCGAAACAAAATCACCCACTGAAATAATTGCGTATCAAAATCAAGTGTTTGGGTTTATGATAAACATTATTGAAAAACACAATGGCGTGGTCAATCAATTGTTAGGTGACGGCTTTATGGCAACATTTGGTGCACCTATTTCGGTTGGCAATGATTCTTTAAATGCCTATTTAGCGGCAAATGAAATAAAAGAAGTACTCCATACAAAAAACATAAATAAAGAAATTCATCCAACCAAAATTGGTATAGGAATCCATGCAGGTAATGTTGTAGCTGGTAATGTTGGCAATGAAGAACGAAAACAATATTCCATTAGCGGCAATACTGTTATTCTTGCAGCAAGACTTGAGCAATTAAATAAAGAGAACAACAGCACGCTCATTTATTCTAAAGATTTATATGATCAATTGCCAGAGAAACATAAATCAACAACAGCCTTTAAAGAAGTCATGGTGAAAGGAAGAAAAGAACCTATAGAAATAGCTGTCATCAGATGAAATGGCGAACCAATCTAGTAGTTGCTTTTCTATAATCTTACTAATATATAACAGTTAGCATTAGCCTATTCATCGATCAAAATTCAACTAAATTTATTTTAAACTAGATTTATAGTTCATAAAATTAGGTTTATTCAAAATAAGGACGTAATCTTGAACTAGATTTTTAGTTCATAAATAGTTGATATGAAGGAATTAACCAAAGCAGAAGAAGAGATCATGCATGTCCTATGGAAATTAAAAGAAGCATTTGTCAAAGATATAATTGCCAAAATGCCTAAACCAAAACCTGCGTACAACACAGTTTCGACTTTTGTACGAAGCCTCCAAGAAAAAGGGTTTGTTGGTCATGAAATACATGGTAAATCTCACAAGTACTACCCTTTAATCACCAAAGAATCTTACACAAAGAAATTCATGAAAGGATTGGTAAAAAACTATTTTGGTGGCTCTTACAAACAAATGGTCTCATTTTTTACAGATGAGAAAAATCTTAGTGTTACTGATCTCGAACAACTAATTAAAGAATTGAAAAAGTAAGATAATGAATACATATATCTTCGAACTAGTCATTTCACATACCGTCTTAATCCTTGCTTATTGGTTATTCTTAAGTCGAGAAAATCAATACCACAAAATGAGACTCTATCTATTAGGATCAACACTACTAGCTATCATAATTCCCTTATTCAGATTACCAAAATTGTTTCCAGCGCAAAATCAATCGATACAACCATTATCCACAGATTTAGTAGCCATAGAGCCTTCCATTATAGCGACATCACCAGAAGCTCCTTTCATCAGCATTGAAACAATTACTTACTTTTCTCTTAGTATCAGCTGTCTCTTATTGCTAAAATTAATTTTCAGCATAGTAGCCCTTATTAGAATTGAACGACGGAGCAAGCTTGAATCATATAATGGTATTACCATCAGAAAAATTGAAACTCTCAGCGGTAGTTTTACTTTTTTTAACTGGATTTTCCTTAGCAACAAGCTTGACAAAAACAAAGCAGAATATCAAGCCATTCTGAAACATGAACAAGCACATATGAAATTAAAACACTCATATGATTTAGTGTTTTTTGAGATTTACAAAGCATTAGTTTGGTGGCTACCTTCATCATGGTATGTCAGCAAAGAAATAAAGAAAATACATGAGTATCAAGCAGATGCCTATGCCCTACAATCATTCGATATTAATCATTATTCATCTATCCTAATTAAAACTACATTACAATCTAATGGCATGAGCATAGTAAGTTCATTCCATAATGATTTAATTTTTAAAAGATTAAATGCTATGAAACGACAAGCAAAAAAAATAAAATTGTGGAAAATCGGAACACTAACATTATTAGGCTCTTTCCTATTTGTCACCTTCGCATGCACGCAAGAAAACAGCCCAGCAAGCTTAGCTGATAAAACGCAAACACAACGCGAGATTTTTACAATAGTGGAAGAACAACCCAGTTATAAAGGAGGCATGGACGCCTTTTATAAATACGTTATGAATGAAATCAGATATCCATTGGTTGCAAGAAACTCTGGTATTGAAGGCACGGTCCAAGTCCAATTTGATATTGAAAGAAATGGTTCTGTCTCGAATGCAACCGCAATCAGCACCATTGGTTCAGATTGCGACAAAGAAGCCTTGCGCGTAATCGAAAATGCACCCGGTTTTATTTCTGGTAAACAGCGAGGAAGAACAATAAGTACAAGGATGGTCCTGCCCTTAACATTCAAGCTAAATCAAGAAAAGAAAAATCCTGATAATAGCCCTCAAGGCACCGTAGTAGTTGGCGAACTACAAACTCAGCCAAAAAAACTTACCGTGTCCGCGAGTTATATTGATGGAGAATGGAAGGGAACAATTGTAAACTCCGCTGGCGAAAAATTGCCTGGAGTAAATATTGTAGTTGCAGGAACTGAATTTGGTAGAGTATCAGATCTTTCTGGATCATTCACAGTTAAAGCTGATCAAGACCAAGAACTACACATCAGTTGTATTGGCTATGAACGCGTAGTGATTAAACAGTAATCTCTGTAAGCTTGGTTTATGAATCCGCTTATTACATTGAGACATCATCTGCATCAACATCCTGAGCTATCAGGACAAGAAATAGAAACGGCCAAACACATAAGTGCATTTATCAAACAGTGTAATCCTACAGAAATATATGAGAATATTGGCGGCACAGGTGTAGCTGCTGTTTACAACTTTGGAGATGGTGGCCCTAACATTGCATTCAGATGTGAATTAGATGCATTGCCAATTACCGAAGAAAATGATGTCGCTTACAAATCCGTTTATAAATCATCGTCTCATAAATGTGGGCATGATGGACACATGGCACTTGTTGCAGGCTTGGCGCCGTGGCTAGAAAAACAATCATTCGAGAATGGACGTATCATTCTCCTATTTCAACCTGCTGAAGAAAATGGAAAAGGTGCTCAGCAAATGTTAGATGATCCTAAATTCAAATCACTTGGCATTGACTACATGTTTGCTTTGCACAATATTCCTCAAGAGGATATGCATACCGTATTGATTATGGAATCAGGTTTTTCTGCCGAAGTATTGAGTTTTTCGCTTATTATAAAAGGAAGAGAAAGTCATGCATCTTCTCCAGAAACTGGGAATAATCCTGCAAAGGCACTTGCTAAAATCATTAGTGCTTTATCAGAATTAGAAAACACTGATCCAACCCAAGACAACTTTTCTTTACTAACGCCTGTATATTCTAATATGGGTCAAAAATCTTATGGCATATCACCTGCAGATGCAGAAATCCATTATACAATTCGCACTTGGTCAACTAACTCTATGAATGAATTAAAAGAACTCATTATTTCCAAAAGCACAGAAATTATGGTGTGTAACAATCTTGAGTTTAGCTTTGATTGGTTCGAATATTTTCCAGCAAGTCAAAACGATGGTGCATGCAATGAAATCGTAAAACAAGCTGCGGATCTAAAGAACATAGCTTGGGTTAATAAGCAAACCCCTTTCCGTTTTGGAGAAGATTTTGGCAGATTCAGCTCTGTTTTTCCAACGGCAATGTTTGGTCTTGGTGCTGGAGTAAACACACCACCCTTACATGATGCGGCTTATGACTTTCCTGATGAGTTAATTGACACTGGAACCACTATCTTCAAGGGCATTATTGAGATAATGCTTATTTCTGCATCAACTACTTAAATTGCAAAGACTCGTTCAAAATAACCACTCAGTTCTTCAACTGCATCATCAGCATTTGTTATCCCTGCCAATACTTTTGCCAACCGTTTCTTATATTCCAATTGCATCGCCCTTCCAATCTGAATGCGTTGAGCTTGAGGTGAGCCAGCTCCATGCATGGACTCAGTGAGGTAACCAACAGCATTCCTTCCTAAAGTCATATTTTCAATCAGACGCAACATACGTACTCTTTCTTCCGTGGTAAATTCAGCTTTTCCTTTTAAATACTTTTTCACCAATAATCCAATCTCCGGATGATTTAAGTCTTTCTCTGATGGCATTGTTGCGACTAGGCCTCCGCCTAAATCTTGTGCCAATCGTCCAATTTCATAAGGCATTTTAGTCACGTGGTGTTTACAAACGTTTGCCAACATGTCATCACACATATAACACCCGGATTTGGTAGCATGTCCTTGATAACTGGCTGCAATTCCTGTCGCATAAATCGTTTCATTTAGATGTGTCATTTGGACCAACTTATCTTTTATATGAGATGCTTTTTCAACGCCATTCATCTCCGCTATATTTGCAGCAGCACCTATTAAGACATCTCCTACTCCACTTTTGCACACATATGATCGGCGATGGTAAGTTGTAAATCGCTCAACCAAAATGGAAGCGAATTCGTATTCCCCGTCCATAAAAATCCAATCATTCGGTATAAAAACATTCTCAAAAATGACCATAGCTTCTTGGCCTCCATAAGTATTGTTTCCAGTATCAATAGAACCACCTTCCATACTCCTTGTATCGCAAGATTGGCGTCCATATATATATGTTATTCCTTCAGCATCCACGGGGACTGCACCGACGATGGCATAGTCTTTATCTGCCTCTCCAAGTCTCATCGTAGGCATAACCAACATATAGTGAGAATTGATGCAGCCTGTTTGATGAGCTTTAGCTCCTGAAATAAATACGCCTTCTTTTGTCCGTTTAACTATATGCACAAACATATCTGGATCCTCTTGTTGGTGAGGTGCAAGACTACGATCACCTTTTACATCTGTCATTGCTCCACCAACTACAAAATTAAATTCATGCATCAATGTCAAAAACGTTTTCAATCGGCTGTGATAATTAGTCTTATTGGACTCATCTATTTCATAAGTGACAGAATACAATGAATTAAACGCATCCATTCCGACACAACGTTGGAAGCATGTCCCAGTATTTTGTCCAAGCTTACGCTGCATTTTATTCTGCAAAACCATATCATCTGTAGACATCACAACATGTAAAAATCGACTTATTGTTTTTCCTGTAAAAGGTGAAATAACAGATGCTAACTCAGGTTCGCGGATTGCAAGATCATACGTTTCAGCAACAGCATTTATTGAAGGTCGAATCATAGGATGGTCTACAACATCATTGATTTCTTCTCCAAACAAATAGATTTTGAGCTCGCGATTTCGCAAACTGTTGATGTAGTCATCTCCAGTCACAATTTTCTTTGCACCTCTATGAATTGGATTCTTAGTCATTTAATAAAATTAAGGAAAATGGTGAGAATAGGTGGAATCAAATTGTTTTGCTCATATCCGATTGGCTAAATATGTTGTGGACTTGCAGCTTGAAAGACGACGTTTATTGAACTAACCTTCTATTTCTATGTATATGTTGTTATTTTTGCGCCGATTTATGACAAAGACAATAGAAGAAATTATAAAGGACCGCATTCTTATTCTCGATGGAGCAATGGGGACTATGATTCAGCGCCACAGACTAACAGAGGAAGATTTTCGTGGGGAGCGGTTTAAAGGATTCCATAAAGACATCAAAGGCAACAATGATTTGCTCTCAATCACTCAGCCAGAGATAATAAAAGAAATACACAGAGAGTACTTGCGCGCTGGGTCGGACATCATAGAGACCAACACCTTTAGTGCTACAGTTATCGCTCAAGAAGATTATGACTTGCAAGATGCTGTTTATGACATCAATTACTACTCAGCAAAGATAGCTAAAGAGGCAACGGAAGAGTTTACAAAAGAAAATCCTGATAAGCCTAGATTTGTGGCTGGTGCGATGGGCCCGACCAATCGAACATTGTCAATCTCTCCAGATGTCAATAATCCAGGATACCGTGCAGTTACCTTTGACGAAATGTGTCAAGCGTATCTCGATCAAGCAAGAGCACTCTGGGAAGGTGGCGTAGATCTGTTTTTAATCGAAACAGTCTTTGACACGTTAAATGCGAAGGCTGCTTTGTTTGCACTTGACCTTTTATTCGAAGAAAAAGAGGGAAAGAAACCAATCATAGTTTCTGGTACCATTACAGATGCTAGTGGCAGAACATTAAGCGGTCAGACAACTGAGGCCTTTTGGATATCTATCAAACACATGAACCTATTCGCTGTGGGTTTGAATTGTGCATTAGGTGCTAAAGAGATGAGACCGTATGTTCAGACATTATCTAAAATATCTGACACTTTTGTTTGTGCGTACCCAAATGCCGGTTTGCCAAATGAATTAGGAGAATATGATCAGTCTCCAGATCAAATGAAAGAATACATCAAAGATTTTGCTGGGAATGGTTTTGTCAACATTGTCGGTGGGTGCTGCGGCTCGACACCAGATCACATTCGTCTCATGGCAGAAGCTGTACAAGAATTAGAACCAAGACAGCCTAAAGAATCTTCAACTTTATCCATGTATAGCGGTCTTGAACCTTTGATCGTCCGAGATGACTTTAATTTTATTAATATAGGTGAACGAACAAATGTGACTGGCTCTAGAAAATTTGCTCGTTTGATAAAAGAAAAAAACTACGAAGAAGCACTATCTGTAGCCAACCATCAGGTAGAAGGAGGCGCACAGATTTTGGATGTAAATATGGATGAAGGTCTACTTGATTCAGAAGAGGAAATGAAAACCTTCCTCAATATGATGATGGCTGAGCCTGATATTGCCAAATTACCTATCATGATCGATTCTTCGAAATTTTCAGTTATTGAAGCAGGTCTTAAATGCGTACAAGGGAAATCCATTGTCAATTCCATTTCGATGAAAGAGGGTGTGGAGACTTTTAAAAAACAAGCAAATATAGTAAGGCGTTTTGGTGCTGCTGCTGTGGTTATGGCATTTGATGAAGAAGGTCAAGCAGATACTACAGGACGTAAAGTCGAGATTTGTAAAAGAGCATATGATATTCTCGTAAATGAAGTTGGCTTCCCTCCGTCAGATATAATCTTTGATCCAAATATTTTTGCCGTTGCCACGGGAATTGAAGAGCACAATGAGTATGCCATTAACTTCATAGAAGCAACTCGTCAGATTAAAGAACTGTGTCCTGGTGCTAAAATAAGCGGCGGTGTAAGTAATATTTCTTTTTCCTATAGAGGGAATAATGTCATCCGCGAAGCTATGCATTCAGCGTTCTTATATCATGCCATTGAAGCAGGAATGGATATGGGAATTGTCAATGCTGGAATGGTAGAAGTATACGAAGAAATCCCTAAAGATTTATTGAAGCTTGTCGAAGATGTGTTATTCAACCGTCACCCTGATGCTACAGATGCGCTCACTACTTATGGTGAAAATATAAAAAGTGGTGGTAAGAAAAAGGTGCGAAATTTAGAGTGGAGAAAGTTACCTGTCAATAAACGTCTAGCACATTCTCTTGTCAAAGGAATAACAGAATATATAGAAGAAGATACCGAAGAAGCAAGGCAACAAGTCAATAAATCACTCGAAGTCATCGAAGGACCATTAATGGATGGGATGAATATTGTTGGAGACCTATTTGGTTCTGGTAAAATGTTTTTGCCACAGGTCGTCAAGAGTGCACGAGTCATGAAAAAATCAGTTGCTTATCTCACACCATTTATAGAAGCTGAAAAATCAAAAGGTGATAGCAATACGAAAGGTAAAATTCTATTAGCTACTGTCAAAGGTGATGTTCATGATATTGGAAAAAATATTGTTGGTGTTGTATTGGCTTGTAACAATTACGAAATCATTGACCTCGGAGTCATGGTCCGAGCAAATACGATATTAGAAGAAGCCGTAAAACACAATGTTGACATCATAGGCTTAAGTGGGTTGATTACACCTTCTCTAGACGAAATGGTATTTGTCGCAGAAGAGATGGAACGACTCAATATGAAAATACCATTATTGATTGGCGGAGCAACAACATCAAAATTACACACGGCATTAAAAATTGAGCCGAAATATTCTGGTGTAACAGTCCATGTACTTGATGCTTCTAAAAGTGTCACTGTTGCTAGTAATTTAACGACTGATAAAGAAGATGTCAAATCAAATTTCATCTTAGACGTTAAAAGTGAACTAGCTCGAATAAGAGAGAGTAGAGCACAAAGAGACGATACTAAAAAATACATTTCTTTAGAGGACGCCAGAAAAAAGACCGTTGATATCGACTGGTCCAATTATACACCGACCACTCCAAGTTTTATTGGAAACAAAGTGTACAATGATTTCCCATTAGAAGAATTGCGTCCATACATTGATTGGACTCCATTCTTTTCGAGTTGGCAATTGGCTGGGAAATATCCTGCAATCTTAAATGATGACGTTGTCGGTAAAGAAGCAACTAAATTATATGCTGATGCTCAAGATATGCTCGACAAAATAATTGAAGAGAAATGGTTGACAGCAAAAGCAGTAGTCGGCCTATATCCTGCGAATAGTGTTGGCGATGATATTCTTGTTTACGATAATGAAAATCGAACAGAAGAAATAGGAAAGGTGTACAACCTTAGACAGCAACGTAAAAAAGCTGCCAACTTACCACAGTTTTGTTTGAGTGATTTTATCGCACCAAAAGACTCTAAGGTGAATGACTACATTGGAGGCTTTGCAGTCACAGCTGGCATTGGCATAGAAGAACACGTCAAACGATTTGAAGCAGCTCAAGACGATTACAATGCTATTTTATTGAAAGCCTTGGCAGATAGATTCGCAGAAGCAATTGCAGAGAAAATGCATGAGCTCGTCCGTAAAGAATTATGGGGCTATGCTGGCAACGAACAATTAAGTAACGATGACTTAATCAAAGAAAACTACAAAGGCATTCGTCCAGCCCCAGGTTATCCAGCTTGCCCAAATCATACACAAAAGAATTTCCTTTTTGATCTGCTAGATGCAGAAACGAACACTTCTATAAAGTTAACAGAAAGCCTTGCCATGTATCCTGCGGCAAGTGTTAGTGGCTGGTACATCGCTCATCCAGAGGCCAGGTATTTTGGTCTGGGTAAGATCATGGAAGACCAAGTCAAAGATTTTGCTGAACGTAAGGGGATGGCATTGGATAAGGCGAAGAGGTGGTTAGGTAGTGTTAGGTTGGAAGGATAAAGTCTTTTCCATTGGGTCATGACCCAATGGATTAAATAATTTCCTTTATTAGATTTTATAAAATCAAAATCCCCAAAAATCGGGATTGTATAGAATTTCATAAAGACCTAACTTTAAATAATTCAAACTTTCAACTATTCACATAATCAACACATATGCTAGTCATACTTGACAACGGCCACGGCGGACTCATTAAAGGCAGACCCCAAACACGTGAACGACGATCTGAAGAATTCCCGGATGGCAAACAACTCTTTGAAGGAGAACTCAATAGAGCTATCATAAATGGCATCATTCAAGAGCTAAGCTTTATGCAAATTCCGTATGTACACATTTGTCCAGAATTAGAAGATGTGCTTATCGGTACTAGAATTGCTCGAGCTAACAGCCACCACCAAAACAATGCCTTGTTAGTCAGTGTGCATTCCAATACCAATGAAGGACCTCGAGCAGGAGATGGTTGTGAATTTCTGATTCACCCAAATTCATCCTTAGGACCATCAATAGCAACTATTTTTGCAGAAGAATTTCAATCAGCTTTTCCAAACTCGCGGCTTCGAAGAGGAGAAGGTGGTACTCCATTTAAATTGAGAGGAGATTTAGGCTTATTGCGTCGAACGCGAATGCCTGCCATCCTTACTGAGAATTTCTTTTTTAATAATGAGCGTGAAACAAGAAGTATTTTATTGACGAGAGAAGGTAGATGGAAAATTATCGATTATCATGTTGCAGCTATTATACGAGTGATGGTGGAAATTTTTGGAGAGCCTGCACCTATTAATGGGTAACCTTCGATCATTTTTAAAGAAATTACTGTTCAAATAATCAGCTACCATAACACAAAAAGGTTTTTGGGGATATCGTGCCTAACTGATATTAACTATAGTACAAATTTGACTGTTGTCTCAACTATAAATTTAATCACTTTACTTTTGAAGTGTCCCAATTTTACTTGAGAGACACCAATTTTTCTGAGCGTTTCTAATTGCAATAAATCCCGTTGGCTACCCACTAACCATTCAAAGTCTTCAATTGTCAATTGTTCGTTTTGCAATAAAATCGACCACCGCTCCAACTTTTCCTTGGACTCTATGAGGAGTCCTGAAATTTCCGTTTTCAATTCCTTAGTTTCTACATCAAACTTTTCCTTAACCAAGTCAATGATGCCCTTTTTTAATTCCTTTAATAATTCCTTGATGTCCATATCAAATTGAGTTTAGAAATGTCGCTAAGGCAATGGAAGCAGCATTTTGCTCAGCTTTATTCTTTGCACCTTCATAGTCCAACAATTTGTCAAAAGCCTCTTCTATTTGAAGAACAGCTTCATTGACAAAAAACGGATTTTGAGGGCCAACTTCTCGCCAACGTTTTATAAATCCTGCATATAATTTGTTGTCCTCATTTAAAATAATTTCCCACATTTTAGACGTGATATTGTTGTTCTTACGACGACGATCATATTCATAAATCTTTTGTAATTCCTCAAAATGTTCTTCTACCTCCTCCTCATGATCCTCATAAAAATAAATTGCCTTTTTCATCAGACTAACTGACTCTACTTTAGCATCAATTGTTTTATCGAAACTGTGTTGATCAAAAAGGGGTGTTTGTGCACAGGAAATCCAGGCCAACAAAAATAAAGTGATGAGTAGATAGTTTAATGTGTTTCGGACCATTGTTTATTCTTTGCTAAAATTAGCTTTCTAGCATATCTTCTAAAAATAAACAAATCCTGATAAATCAAAACTGGCAAGTTTCAATTATGGCAAATATCTCAACTACACCACAATGGGCCATGACCTATTTGGATGTATTTTCTTTTTAAAAATGAGTACAGTACCTAGCCCAAGTTCCTATACAAACGTATACCCCTGCTTCGCAATTGGTAACTTCCGAATCCGGTTTCCTGTCGCTGCAAAAATCGCATTGGTTAAAGCTGGTGCAGCTGGAGGAGTTCCCGGCTCACCTACCCCACCTGGATAATGCTCATTTTCCATAATGTGCACATCGACTTGTGGCGACACATTCATACGGACCATATCGTATTGAGGAAAATTTAATTCATTAACTGAACCATCATCCCAGGTAATCTCACCATATAACGCTGCAGATAATCCGAAAACTAAACCACCTTCCATTTGGGCTTGAACAGTATCAGGATTGATGTATGTACCGCAATCAATGACACAAGAATATCTGTCAATAGAAAATTGTTTGTCTCCCAATTTAGAGATTTGAGCAACTTGTCCAACTATAGAACCAAAGCTCTTGTGCAATGCAATACCTCTGAATTTTCCATCTTGTGCTCCCCAGTTACCCAACTCTGCAGCTTTATCTAATACTGCTGCAAAGCGTGGATGGTTAGCTAATTTTGATTTTCTGAATTGGTATGGATCTTGACCGGCGGCATGTGCACATTCATCAAGAAAACTTTCTGTGAAAAAAGCATTTTGAGAACTACCGACTGATCTCCAAAATCCGACTTGGACTGGTAGGTCGTGGTTGCCAAAAGCTACTCGTTGGTTTTTCATGATGTATGGCAAATTAGCGGCACCTTCTATTGTCGCTTCATCTTTTTCAGGAGGTGGAGCCATCGCTGGCATCATTCTGCTAATGGCACTATTGGATACAGATTGTAAGGCCATCATATTGTCCCAAGCAGTAATTTCACCGTTAGTGTCAACAACTGCTTTGAATCTACTCTTTGCTGCAGGTCGATACATGTCATTCTGCATATCTTCTTCTCTCGTAAATACCGTCTGAATAGGAACTCCAGGCATTTCTTTTGCAACCGCTGTCGCTTTTCTTACGAAATCTGGTTCTGCTCGTCTACCGAATCCACCACCTAAATAAGTCGTATTAACTTTAATGGCTGACTTGGCTAATCCAGCTACTTCACTTACCATATTTTGAACAATAGAAGATCCTTGATGACCAACCCATGCTTCTGCACTATCACTGTTTACCAAAACAGTACAGTTTAACGGTTCCATTGCAGCGTGAGCGAGGTATGGCACTTCGTAAGTACCCTCTATTACTGTGTTATTTTTATCAGAAAAGACAGCAGCAACATCGCCATCATTCACTGGTGTTGCAAGTGGTGTCTGTTCTAGAATTTCATTTAATTCAGCATCAATTGTAGCCGAATTAATATTGCCGTTTCCAGAATCGTCTTCTTCTACTCTTAATGCGAGTGCTGCATTTTTAGCACGCCATGTATTGTCACCAATAACAGCCGCACCAAATTCTGTTAAAACAACTTTTTCTATACCTGGTCTAGCTTCTATATCGTCCTTATTTATCAAGTCGGTAATTTTTCCTCCGATGACAGAAGGATGTTTCAACACCGCATATTTCATATTCTCTAGTCGAACATCTAAGCCAAATTCTGCAGTCCCCGTTACTTTATCCGGAATATCCAATCGCTCCACTGGTTTGCCAATCAATTTCCACTCTGCTTTCTTCTTCAATTCCGGCAGACCGTCGTATTGAACCTCAGCCGCAGCTTCTGCCAACTGGCCATAACTTAATTTTTCGTTGTTGCCTGTATTTATAATGTGGCCGTTTTCTGCTTTGCAATCTGCGACATCAATGTCCCATTTATCTGCAGCAGCCACTTTCAACATTTCTCGTGCTGTTGCTCCAGCATAACGCATATTATTATAACCATCAGGAATTGTTGTACTCCCTCCTGTAGCAATTAATGGTAAGGAAGCATAAATCTTCTCCATCAAGGAATAACCTTTGAAGGCATTCGGTTCTTTCTGGGTCAACATGAACGTATTCGAATAAGGTGATTCTGGTTGTGGGTGTATAACCTTAATCGTTGACATATCCACGTCCAATTCTTCAGCTATCATCTGAGGGATGGATGTATATACACCTTGACCCATTTCTGCTCTAGGGACGGCTACAGTGATCGTATTGTCAGGTGCAATTCTAATCCAAGCATTTAAGGAATCTCCTTCGCCCATTCCTGCACCAGAGTATTTTTTGACTTTTTTATTCAAATAAACATTCCCACCAACGGCTACTAATAATCCAACACCTGCTAATCCACCTACACCGATAAATGCTCGACGTGTCCATTTACCTTTTTTCTTTTGTTTATGATTGTTATCCATATCTGATTTATACGTATGATCTGCCATTTTACTTTTCTTTTTAAATTAACCTAATAATGAATTTTCGTCCTGCCTCCATTTGGCAGCAGTATGGATTGCTTCTCTCACTCGTTGGTATGTACCACAACGACAGATGTTGTTCATTGCTTCATCGATATCAGCATCGGTGGGATTTGGTTTCTCATCCAAGAGACCTTCTGCAGCAATGATCTGTCCAGATTGACAATATCCGCATTGAGGTACTTGATGTTGTATCCATGCTTTCTGAACAGCAGACAAATTTCCTGCATCTGCAATTCCCTCTATGGTTTTTATTTCTTTTCCAGCGACTGCTGAAATTGGAAGCGTGCAGGTCCTCATAACTTTTCCATCCACTAAACACGAACAAGCTCCGCATGCAGAAACGCCACAACCGTATTTTGTTCCGGTCATATTTAGTTCATCTCTTAAGACCCAAAGCAGTGGCATTGACTCTTCTACATCAACCGATACGGACTTTCCATTTATTGTTAATTCCATGACAAGTAGTTTTAGAGTATTAATATCGCAAAAACCGTGCTTTCTATGTCTTTACTTAGGTACAATTGTCTTTAGACAGGCTATATTATTGACAAATGGCAAGTAAAAGTTGATATATGTATTAGAAAAAGTATTTGTTCATAGACTTAAACAAGTAAAATTCCCAAAATCCATACTTCCCCGTATCTACACACTAGGCAGCAAGTAATCGAAATGTTGCTTGAATACGCCAATACAATTCTCGAATTCTAAACTCTGATAAAACCCATTAAATTACCAGCCTTTTACGAACCAAATCAACCCATAAATCAGTTATATATGCACATTACAAAACAGAATAATTAATTAGATATGTCAGCAGCAGAACTCGCACTTGCAGAAAAGGATTTGATCAAAAATGGTTTCCTCGATATAGATATCGATCCGACATTGAATCTTGAAGAAGAGATTGAAAAACTAAAGAAAGAAAACAACGCCATCATCTTGGCACATTATTATCAAGAGTCTGAGATTCAAGACATCGCAGATTACGTAGGCGACAGTCTTCAATTGTCTCAAATGGCAGCCAACACAGAAGCCGATGTGATTGTGTTTGCTGGAGTGCATTTTATGGCAGAGACGGCAAAAATGCTAAGTCCAAAAAAGAAAGTTGTACTGCCAGATTTAAAGGCTGGTTGTTCTTTAGCAGATTCATGTCCACCACACTTGTTCAAAAAATTCAAAGAAAAATATCCTGACCACGTTGTAGTAAGTTATGTGAACTGTACTGCTGAATTAAAGACACTTACTGATATCTGTTGCACCTCTTCTAATGCTCGATATGTCATTGAGAGTATCCCTAAAGATAAGGGTATTATTTTCGCCCCAGACAAAAACCTTGGTGCCTACTTACAGAAAGTAACAGGTCGAGATATGGTCTTATGGAATGGTGCATGTATGGTACATGAGATTTTTTCTCATGAAAAAATAACTAAACTACAAGTGCGACATCCAGATGCAGAATTCATCGCTCATCCTGAATGTGAAGCTCACCTACTAGAAATTGCCGATTACATTGGTTCTACTAGTGGCCTGCTAAAATATACCCAGACAAGTGACGCTAAGAAATTTATCGTTGCTACGGAGGCTGGGATCATCCATCAAATGGAATTAAAATCTCCAGATAAGGAATTTATCCCTGCACCACCTAACAACACATGTGCCTGCAACGATTGTCCTCATATGAAGCGCAACACCATGGAGAAGTTGTATCTAGCCATGAAGTATGAAATGCCAGAAATCATCCTTGAAGATTGGGTTATTGAAAAAGGAAGAGTATGCATTGATCGGATGATGGAAATTTCAGAAAAGGCTGGATTAAATACGAACAATAAGGTTTAATAATTTTGAATTTTTAATGCTGAATTAATGGTATAGTGATAGTAGGATTGCTATAACAAGCAACAAATTCATCTAGTCTTAAATTGAAGTTTGCACACTTCAATAAATTATAATTTATTCAATTGGTCGGTGAAAAGTCCTTTGCTCCAATGAATAATGAATAGACATAAGTATCTCTATTCTGAGATGAGAAGCTTTTCTTTAAACTTCATTCAGCATTAAACACCTGCCTGCCAGTAGGCAAGTTAAAAATTAAACATTACCTTCCAGTAATGGCTCATGTAATTACACACTCACTATTCACAGACTTTGATATTGAATTATTTAAATCTGGTAAACACTTTAAGCTTTACGAAAAGTTTGGAGCTCATGAGCTAGATCTTAATGGTGTTAAAGGAACATACTTTGCTGTATTTGCACCTGCAGCAAAAGCAGTATCTGTTATTGGTAATTTCAATGCTTGGGATGGTAGCCAACATGCTTTACAAGTCAGATGGGATTCATCTGGTATTTGGGAGGGTTTTATTCCAAACATTAGTTTAGGTGAATTATATAAGTATAGAATCTGGTCAGAAAATAGTGCTAACCATCACGACAAGGCAGATCCTTTTGCTTTTTTTGCAGAAGTTGCTCCAAAGACTTCATCCATCAGCTGGTCTTTAGAATATAAGTGGGAAGACAATAATTGGATGTCTGAACGCGAAAACAAACAAGCTTTAGATAAGGCTATTTCTATATATGAATTGCATCTGGGATCTTGGAAACGCCAGTTGCCTGGAAATGAACCGTTGAGCTATAAGGTACTTGCGAAAGATTTGGTAGGATACGTTTCTGAAATGGGATATACGCATGTGGAGATGATGCCAATCACTGAGTATCCTTATGAAATGAGTTGGGGCTATCAAGTAACAGGTTATTTTGCACCAACGAGTAGGTATGGCAATCCTCAAGAATTGATGTATTTGGTTGATTGTCTTCACCGAGAAAATATTGGGGTCATACTTGACTGGGTGCCTGCACATTTTCCAGGAGATGGGCATGGCTTGTATCGATTTGATGGCAGCTGCGTATATGAGCATCCTGACATTCGCAAAGGCTATCATCCAGACTGGAAGAGCTACATATTTAATTATGAAAGAGCTGAAGTGAGATCCTTTTTGATCAGCAGTGCTTTTTTTTGGTTAGATAAATACCACATTGATGGGTTGAGAGTCGATGCAGTGTCATCCATGATCTATTTAGATTATTCAAGAGAAGAAGGTGAGTGGGAACCAAATGTATTTGGCGGAAACGAATATTTAGCTGCCATTGATTTTTTAAAAGAATTAAATACTTCCGTTTATGCACATTTTGAAGGCATACAAATGATCGCTGAAGAATCAACAGCTTTTCCTGGCGTCAGTCATCCGACAGACACAGGTGGTTTAGGCTTTGGTATGAAATGGATGATGGGCTGGATGCACGACACATTGAATTACTTTGGCAAAGAACCTGCCTGGCGAAAACATCATCAAGATGCGATCAGCTTTAGTATGGTCTATGCATTTACTGAAAATTTTTGCTTGCCGTTGTCTCACGATGAAGTGGTTCATGGCAAGGGATCAATCATAGGTCGAATGCCGGGAGATGAGTGGCAACGGTTTGCAAATCTGAGGACATTGTATACGTATATGTATATGCATCCAGGGACTAAGCTAAATTTTATGGGTAATGAATTTGGTCAATACAATGAATGGAATGTCACACAAAGTTTGGACTGGCATTTACTGCAATACGCTCCACATGTCGGTTTACAAAAACTCACAAAACAGCTCAACCACATATACAAAAACGAGCCTGCACTTCACGAGAAACAATTTGATCATGATGGTTTTGAGTGGATTGCCCACGATGATGCCGAAAATTCTGTGATTGCATTTATTAGAAAAGGCAAACATCCAAAGGCCCAAATTATTGTTATTGCTAATTTTACTCCTGTTCCAAGAGATTCATATACTGTAGGAGTACCAAATTTGGGTGACTGGAAACTTGTTTTAAATAGTGATTCTAGTCAGTATTTTGGAAGTGATTTTCAAGTAGCCGATATGCTCACTAGTAAAAAAGAAGAAATGCACGGCAAACAATTTTCTATACAGGTTTCTTTACCTCCATTATCATGCATCAGTTATAAGTTAACTTAAATAATGAAGGTTTGGCAAGTACTTATATTTCTATTGGTTTTGGCTGCTGACTTATATGCCATTCAATATGGTTATCCATCAAGAGCAATAACCAAACCTCTTCTACTTATAAGCTTGATTTTATTCTTTGTTTTTAACCTGAAAGGAAAAATAAGAGAGAATATGTTCATGTTGATAGGGATGGGATTTGCCTTACTTGGAGATGTCTTTTTACTTGGTGAATCAGATGTTAACTTCATGTTGGGCTTAAGCTCTTTTCTAATCATGCAAATTATATACAGCATTGTATTCTTCAAAGAAAAAGCGATAGGTGTTCATAAACAAAAGTGGCAAGTGCTGCTAGTGCTCTTATTGACGATGCTTTTCCTCGGCTACATAGTCCCTCATGCTGGTGCCTTGTCTATTGCAGTATTCGTTTATGCTATCACCATAATGGCGATGTTGATTTTTGCGATTCTAAGATGGAAGGTTGCAGGTTATTGGTGGGTCGTAGCCGGTGCGAGTGCCTTTATGTTTTCTGATGCCTTATTGAGCGCCAACAAATTTAACGGGCCAATTTCAAATGCAGGTATAGGTGTAATGCTGAGCTATGGCTTAGCACAGTTAATGATTTGTCACGGTTATCTTAGAGGAAGAAGTGCTTAGGTGTAGAAAAGAGAAACCTGCTGAACAAAGACATTCAGACAGGTTTCACTAGTTGAAGATTACTTTCCTTTAAGGGCAGTAGACTTCTTGGTTTCTTTAGCTAACAAGTAATAGAACATAGCTCTATGCTTGTTTCTGTTTTTCGCTCCGAAAGTTTTGATTACTCTTTCTATCGCATTATCTGCTTTAGCACCAGTAACACCTAGTTTTTTCGCCAAAAATCCGTTCTTCACTCTTTCGATTTCTTTTTTGTCAGATGTTCCAACTTTACTTGCGTCGGCACTGTACAAAGATGGACCACAAGCTTTAGCGGCAGCTTTAAGAAGAGCTTGATCAACTTTTTTTACGCCGATCTTTTCAAACTCTTTATTGTATTTCGCAAGAGCATCATCTAATTTTCCCATAATGAAAGAAGATTTAATACTGTTTTATAAATTAAAAAAAATTATAACGCGTAAGGTAAACAAATTTATTGCTTAGATGGCCTATCTATTATAAAAAAACACTGCGTGACGCTCTGTTAGACATAAGTGGTGCCCTAACCTCATACCAAGCGATAAATCTTACGATAGTTTCGCGAATCACTTTCGCCGTTGGCTACTTTAGACTCTTGGGCTCAACAGCATTTTATAAAGTTTTCCTTTAATCGAATTAATTCATTCGTTCATCTGTTTTGCTTATTGAAAACCGAATTTTTTTTCATTTTTACACACGTTATGATTATAGATATAGTAGCATTGGTTCTCATCGTTCTTGGATTCCTCACAGGTTATAAAAATGGCATCATTAAGACAGCCTTTTCTACCTTATCCTTTTTACTGGCAATTCCAATTACGATCAAGTTCTCCCCTATTGTGATGAACCTGTTTCAAAACACACTCAAGTTTTCTGAAACACCTAGTTATCTACTTGGTATTGTTGCGACCTTTCTTCTAGTGCTATTTGGAATACAGTTTATAGGTCGTCGTTTGGAAGGCGTATTAAAAGCTGTCAACATTAATTTCATTAACAAATTTGCTGGAGGATTTCTGATGGCTGCTTTATTCAGTATTGCCTTAGGATTTTTAGTGCAGATTGCTACGGAGTTGCGGTTTATCAATTCTGAACAACAGCAAACTTCTATTACCTATCCTGCTTTAGTTACCTTACCTGGAGTTGCCAAACCAATGTATGAGAAAGTCCGTCCGTTCTTTTCTGAATTTTGGGACAAGACAATGGATGCAATTGATGGGGCAAAAGATAAAATTGATGAAGGATAATCCCTACACACAATAATTGTTTTTAGAAAGAAAAATTTACTTCAACCACTCAAAACTATTTTCAAGAATCGTCTGATATGCCTTTAAGCTATGGGCTCTCGAATCATGACCTAATGTGTTTCCTACTATTTTTGTGTGAGGATGTTTGACTGTATACACAACCGGAAATTCTTCACCAGATTCAAGTCCTCTACCGACTGCTAAAACATCAATCTTCGGACCAGTCAGGTCATGCTTCCACCGATACAGTTCATCAACTATTCTAAATCTATTTGGGACGCCTTTCATGATGGGGTGATTTGGTTTTTTGACAATGACTTCAAACTCTTGCAGTTTCTCATGCGACTCTGATCCACCAGCGACAAGTTGTTTGTTGTACTCTGGCCAATCTTTCCAATTGTACCATGTACTTGGATGGCAGATCATCATTGGCATGCCATTATTCACTCTTGAGAAAATAGTTTCTTTTGTCTTAGGATCAAACCCTTTATTATTGGAAATAACCAACATATCTGCATCAGCCAATAAGTCTGTTAACTCAGCAGAGCTTTCTGTATAATTGACTGTTTGTTTTCCATTTTGGTGAAAAATTTTACCATCAGCAATACCAAAGTATTTCTCAAAATCATGAGAACCTCCTCCACCCATAACAGCAATTTTTGGTGCGTCCGGATTAGAAGAGATGTAAGATCCTTTTGGACTAACTTCAATGACACCTTGCATCATCCGCCAATGGCCTGGAAAGGTACAGATGTATGGATACGAACCTGGTTTGTCAGGTAAAGTTAATTGGATAGTGCCTATTTCTTCTGGGTCTAACATTTCTGTTGCTCCGAGCACATAGCGTGATTGAGGGACATATTCCATTTTAGCGGCATCAGGGCTTTTCAAAAATTGATCTACCACTTTACCAAAAACCTCCGTACTGCCTTTTTGTATTAAGACAAGATTGTGTTGCATCTCATCTGTATTTTCTAGTACGATTTCTATTTTTTCTCCAGCCATAGCATGAAGTACTTTTTTATCGTAAGCCATTTGAGTTGGGACAGCCGTTAAATAAAATGTGCGGTCTGCTTTAAACTGAGCAACATTTCCAAGACCAATATCTATGTGCTGATTTCCACCAGTATTCACACAATGGACAGCTATCACGTTTTTCCCTTTCTTAAATAAACTTGCCTTATTTTTATCCAATCTTACTAGTTTGTAATCGGTTCGCCAGCCACCTTTTTTAAATAAGGGTTCACCATTTACATAGACATCAAAGTCTTCATCATTTACATATTTGATAACTGGCTCAGGAATGTCCTCAGAGAGGTCAACTGTTTTTCGCATCCAAATATGATCGGTCTCCCATTTGGTTCTGATTAACCCATTTAATGTTTCCCATGTTCCGAATACAGATTCACCTAATGCCCACTTGGAGTCGTCAAATGATTCTTTTGTCCAATCATTCCCAGGAGCGTCAGTCGTATATTTCCAGCTGTTGCTCTTTGCTCCACCAGCTGGCATAATCATATCTACATCTTCTTCCTCAATATCTTCCAAATTCTTTTCTTTGAAATACATCTTTATCGCCGAATTAAGCCACTTGTCGTTTGTATTTGTTTCATCTCGAGAGACTTGTTCCATGGCCTGAAAAAGTTTGTCCGTTTCTGGGAGTTCGCTAGCCTTCAATATGGCATGACGTCGGATATGCAAATTGTTATTGTTTAGTAAATCACTTGTGACCAGAGCTTCAGAACTCTCCTCGAATAACGGCAATAATGCCAAGGCCGCTTTCAATAATGTCGGATCAACAGCTGTCAATAGATTACTAAAGTCAATATCATCCGTTTGATCAAAAGCATCCAATATCCATAAGGCATGGATATTTTTAGTTGCCATTTTTTGTAATTGTTGCAGCGAAGAGCCTAATTGATTTACAGAAAAATGTTCTACAATCAAACGCTGTGCGGTAGTGCGCCAAAACATATTATCATTGTCCAATGCCTTGATTAAAGTTTTCAAATCTGATGGATCAAGAGATTGTATACTCTTATCTACTTTGCCTTTGTATTTAACGACATAGATTCTACCATGTCTTTTGTCCCGATGTTCATTTAGATGAGCATTACCCTCACCTTTATTATCATTCCAAATTTGATTGGGCATACCTCTGCTGTCTGGGTTGTGTTGGAGCACTGGATTATACCAATCTGCCACCCACAAATTCCCATCTGGACCAGTCTCTGTAAATACTGGTGCAGTCCATGCATCTGTACTTGCAAAAATATTACCGCCATCAACTTCTTTAAATCCCGCCCCATCTTTTTCAATTCTAGCAATGTGGACTAAATGGCCTGTGGGCGCATTGACATACATTTGATTTTGATATGTTTTTGGATAGTTATTTGCCGTATAAAAATTAGCTCCTGCTGCCGCAGTATATCCACCTCTAACATCAACTTGCTGTAGTGGTACAGTATCTACTGGTGCAATCTCATAATGGCCTTGGATGAAGTCCGCGTTCATTGCCCAAGAAGGAAGCTTCGACATATAATTATAATATCGTAGAGGAATCCCTATGTAACAAGCATGATTATTGTTAGCGGTGGAACCGAAAATTTCGCCATCAGGCATCATCCCCATCCCCCAAGTATTATTATTGAATTGACCTATTGGCTCAAATGATTTTCCATCTCTTGTAAAGCGATACACTCCTCTCGTAAAGCTGATATCTTTGCCATTAAAATTAGATTCGAATCCTGAGTAACCAACCGCACCCCAAATGTGATTGTCTATACCATATCGCAAACTGGACGGACCTGCATGCGTATCCCAGATACCAAACCCGCTGAATAAAACTGTCCGCTTATCCATTTTATCATCCCCATCTGTGTCTTCTAAAAACACCATATCTGGTGCTTGGGCTACAATAGCTCCTCCTTTGACAACGACAATGCCAGTACTCAAACTTTGCTCAGTTGCAAAATCCGTAAATGTATCAGCCTTGCCATCTCCATTAGTATCCTCACAAATTGTAATGCGGTCACCACCAACCTCATTTTCCAGTTCATGCGGATAATCCTGTGACTGTACGACCCAAAGCCTACCTCTTTCGTCCCAAGCAAACTGGATAGGATTAATGATGTCTGGTTCGGCAGCAAACAGTTCAGCTGTAAATCCCTTCGGCAATTGGATATGTTTTTGAGAATCTTCCGGACTTAATGGAATCTGAATTTTTGGATCTTCTCCCGTATAGCTTAGTGGCGGTGGAGGTTCAATTGCCACTGATTGGCATGCAGCATATCCAAGACAAATAATGCCGTATAGTAGAAGCTTCTTCATGGGTGTTATATTTAGGTTTTTCGATTACTCTAAGCGATATCTCCCCTCAAACAATCTCCAATAGACTATTTCCGATAAGCAGCATATGGTAAATTACCTGACTCATCTATCGTCCCTCCTTCATAACCTGTTGCCGGAGCAAGCACTGCCAAAAATTCTAAGTCTTCTTCACCAGCATTAAACGTAGCATGAACTAAATTGGGGTCTATATATACTGAATCTCCCGGCTTCAATATCTTCATTTCATCTTCTACCCATTGTTCTGCAGTACCTTTTAAGATGTATAGAATCTCATTCATTTCTGGATGTCGGTGAAAGTCATGGCCATCTCCTTTTTTTATTACCGCTCTTACCATATATGTCTCTGCTTCTTGGCTAACGGCATCATTAAAGTACCAATAGTGATCCCTACCAAAGGCTCCCTCTTTTTCTATCTCTTTATGATTTACAAATTTCCAATACTTATTCATGTGAATACCAATTAATGCAGAGATTAGAATCTAAATATTGAGTTAGCATAGTCCTTGCACACAAGACCTACTTTCTGGAGTCCTCTTCTATCCTTCTCACTAAATTTCAATGTCTGTACTGTCTAAAATAATAAACTATTAAGACAATGCTGCTTTAATGGACGTATACTTCTTTTTTAATAAAGCCTTTTACTCACCTCTTTTCGATGACTAAAATTTCCTTAACGGCAAATATAAACCTGGAATAAATAAAGATGCTTCGAGTTAATTCGACCCACAAATGCCAATGAGGGTCTCAAAATTTAAATTACTTCTTACCTCAAACTTAGGGTTAAGTTCAATTTCTTGGGCGCCATAAATGATGTTGTCTTGTGTAATTACTGCGTCTGATGTGATTAACTCTTGTGCAATATTTTCTGTTTGAGTAACTGTCGGAATATTACGTACAACAGGACAATCGTCTTGATCAATGAGTCTGTACACTTCTCCTCCTAAATAAGACACTGCATATAATTCTCCACTATCAGATTCACCAAAAGAACTGATCGTTAAATTATTGAATTTCTCTGTGAAGACTTGTAAACCAACTTCACTTGTCCCTTTCGTCTGCCATAAACGAGAAGTAGAAAAATCAATAAAAAAATACCAACCATTAAAATTTGGGAATCGGTTGCCACGATATACATACCCCCCCGTAATGGACACCCCCAACGAATGAGAATAATCAAATATAGGATCATGAAATGTTCCCGTACATCCACTAAAAGAATTAAACCCTTCTCGACAATTCCATCCTAAATTTAAGCCGCCAATTCCTGCACCTACAACGCTGACTTCCTCTCTTGCATTTTGTCCAACATCAGCGATATACATGTCATTCGTTAAGCGATCAAAAGAAAAACGCCAAGGGTTTCGCAAGCCATACAACCACACTTCTGAACCAAACGGATTTGATGCAGGGATAGCGTAATTTAAACCACTGGAAGTATTGTCAACATCAATCCTAAGAATCGCACCTAAAAGAGAATTTTGATTCTGTCCATGATCTTGTGGATCATTAGAGCTGCCTCCGTCACCAGACGCTATGTATAAATATCCATCTGCACCAAAATTGATATCCCCTCCATTGTGGTTGTTGAATGGCTGAGCAATACTTAGTAATACAAGTTCTGATGAAGCCAAAGCGGTATTGGGATTATTTGGGTCAACTGTAAACCTCGAAATTCTTGTAGAATCTGGAAAAGCGTTCACAATATAATTCACATAGAAATATCCGTTCGTTTCAAAATCAGGATGAAAGGCTAAGCCCAATAATCCTTCCTCACCACCAGCATCATCCACTCGATCTGTAATGTCAAGAAACGCATTCGATTCTACGGTCATCGTGGCGATATTACTTATGAGCTTGATTATACCCTGCTTCTCTACAACAAACAATCTGCCTGTACCATCACCTGCACTTCGAATTGCTACAGGTCTTGTAAACCCATCAGCTACTTCTACAAAAACAACATCACCCTGAGCACACAAAGAAGAAATTGCTACTATTAAAAAGAAAATATAAATGGATACTTTTTTCATCTTAAATCAACATTTGAACGAGAAATAATTTAGGAAAGAAAATCTAAAATACAACAGTAATATAACTAATGCTCAATCTAATATGCTAATGTCGTTAAGTAACAAGAATTTCTAACAATACAACTATGTTATGGTTCTAGTAAACATTTTACCAATGAATTCTTTAATGAACTTAGCACCGATAGCAGCTGTCATTCCATTAAAATCTCGATCAGGATTTAATTCAACAATATCTGCTGCAAATAAGTCAATTTCAGAATTTATTAAAAAGTCTAATACCATTCTTGGGCTCAAGCCACCTGGTTCATGATGTGAAACACCAGGCGCGTAGGCTGGATCAAATACATCCAAATCAAGAGAAATATAAACAGGATGTTGAAATTCTAATTCATCCATTTCGCGGATGTCTTTCATTTGAATGATCTCAACATTCCATCTCTCAGCTTGTTCTCTTTGGTGCGCGGTAACTGTACGTATCCCTACTTGAACCAATCTTTTGCACAATCCATTTTCCATTATTCGTGCAAACGGACATGCGTGTGAATATTTATCTCCTTCAAATTCATCATATAGATCTGTATGTGCATCAAAATGAAGAATGTCAAATTCTTTTGATTGCTTTTCAGAAATTGCAGTGACAATGGGAAAGGTAACTGAGTGATCGCCTCCTAAAAAAAGATGTGGGATTCCTTCTCGATAGTGCTCCGCAATTTTTGCTTTGATATCATGATAATCATCTACTTCAATATTGCCTAAGTCAACTAGATCAATACTGTCAGTCAAATCTACGCCAACCTCGGTCCAAAAATTCGAAGATCCATCATGAAGGACCTTTCGTATTGCATCAGGAGCTTTAGCTGGACCTTTTAGAAATGAAGATTTACTGTCGTACTTTATTCCTGTGAGGTGTACCTGCTGTTTCATAGTCTACTTTACTTTATGCTGGTTTGCTTTTGCAAAACTAGCCCAGCTCTTATAATTGCCTGTTGCCGCTAAGGGAGAGCTCATTTGGTTGTAGTGAGTAAATGCCGTTGCTAACGCATCAGTGGCATCTAGTTCTTTAATCTTTAATTTTACTTTGAGGATGCTCTGAAGCATTAATGCGACTTGCTCCTTCGACGCGTTGCCATTACCTGTGACAGACATCTTAATTTTCTTAGGCGCATATTCATGGATATCTAGACCCATCGTGATTGCCGCCGCAATAGCTACACCTTGTGCACGACCTAATTTAAGCATGGACTGTACATTTTTACCGAAAAATGGAGCTTCTATTGCAAACTGAGATGGCAGGTAGATTTCAATAATCTCTTGCAATTGAAGATAAATTTCTTTTAGTTTAGTCTGGTGATCTTTATGTTGCTGTAATTTTATGATCCCAACAGCAGGAACAGTTAATTCCTTTCCAGTTACCTCAATGATTCCGTAGCCCAGTACATTTGTACCAGGATCAATCCCCAATATCTTATATGAATCTTTCATAGTCGTATCAAAAATACTCTAATCTGTTTAAATAACGTTATACCAATTAATAAGCCAACAATCTCTTTTATGCAAATACATTCCATCACTCGCTTCATTGCTGCTCCTTTTTTATTTGCTATTGGATATGTGCTTTACCAAATCGGGAGCTCTTATGAATTTCGTGACGCGTATGGTTGGGTCATCTTTCCTTTGCTCATTATCCTAGTGGCGCTATATGTCTTTTCACCAAACATTGATTTTTGGTACCACAAGAAATATCCCATAAAGTTAGATGCGTCCATGATCAATTGGCTCAACACACATTTTGTCTTCTATCAAAACTTATCAGACACAGATAAAGATACATTTAGAAACAGGATGAGTTTATTTATGGAGGCAAAAGAATTCTATTTGATGAAAAGGGAAAAAGAGACGATGCCTGAAGAAATGAAGACAATCATCACTGCTCATGCAATTTGGGTAAGCTTTGGACAAGATGATTATTTACTTCCAAGTTTTGATCGAATTGTTGCGTATACACATCCCTTCCCTACACCCTTTTATAAGCACTTACATACTATAGAGGTCGAAGAAAATGACGGTGTTTTGCTTTTTAGCTTTGACCATGTCATTAATGGATTGCATCACATAGAGAAATACAATGTCGCACTTCATGGCTTTGCGGAAGCCTATTTAAAGGAGTGGAAAATCTCGGATAGAAAAATCGCTAAAATCGATGATCAACTACTAGAAATCACATCAAACATCAAACTGCAGTCTGTTTTAGATACTATAGGATTTGATCGAACAGATTCAACTTTAGTGGCAAGTCACCACTACTTTAAATTCTTTGATGGTCTAAAAAACAAAGCCCCAGAAATATTCCAAAACATTAATGACATTTTTAAACTGAAAACAATCCATGACAGAAGTTAAACATAAATGGAAAACCCATAACTCAACTGTAGTTTATGAAAATGCTTGGATAAAAGTTGCACATGACGAAGTGACAACGCCAAGTGGAACACAAGGCGTTTATGGCACAGTATTATTTAAAAATAAAGCGATTGGTATCATCCCGATTGATGAAGATGGAAACACATGGTTAGTCGGTCAATATAGATATCCGTTGCAAGAATATTCTTGGGAAATACCAATGGGTGGAGGACCACATGATGAGCTACCATTAGATTGCGCAAAAAGAGAATTAAAAGAAGAAACAGGAATAGAGGCCGAAAAGTGGACTAACTTAATGAAAATACATACATCCAATTGCGTGACTAACGAAGTTGGATTTATCTTTTTAGCTGAACACTTAACTTATGGTGAAACAGCATTTGACGAAACAGAAGATTTAGTCATTAAAAAATTACCGTTTAAAGAAGTATACCGGATGGTGCTAGATAATGAGATTACAGATTCGATTAGTGTCGCGGGGATACTATTTGCTGCTAAGAAAATGTTTATTTAAATTAATTCCTTTTCGATAAGTATTTCAATGGGTCATGACCAAATTGCGTTTAGTTAAGCATTAGGGAATTAGACACTGGCTTATGGTCACAAGATTTCAAGAGCTTCAGAGAAGCGATAATTATATAGCCATGGGATTTATCCCATGATTTGTTATTAGATGGTGATGCAATTTGGCGGGATTTTTTAAAAAATCCCACCAAATTTAATTATCATAATAAAGAATAATTTGACTAATAGGCAGATATCCCATTGTCACGGTTTTTGAATCAAAAACACGAGCCAATGGCGTTTTCATTCTAATGTAATTAATCTCACGGCGTTACCGTCGTGGGACTGTATAAATTTCGCTTCTCCGAAGCTTTTAAATAAAGATTTATTTCTTAACTAAATGACATTCGATCATGACCCATTGGATTTAAAATTTGTTCAAAATTTACGAATCGACCCAATCTTTAAATTCAGTCATTTTTGAACGGCTGACAATAAAGTCAATAGAAGCATCTACATTAAGCTCCACTTTCAATCTTTGGTTTAGAAAAGGATGTATTTTTTTAATATGGTTGATATTAATTATTTGCTTTCTATTAATTTGAAAAAACTGTTTCTTGTCTAAACTCAACGCTAAATCTTGTATTGTTTTAGCATAGAGATGTCTTATGTTTTCATTCGTATATAAAAATGTTAGACTGTCATCGGAATTTATATAAGAGATGTGATTCGCATTAATAAATTCAAAGTGATTACCTCTTTTTACTAAAAACCGATTCTTCTTTTGAGGTTTTACTGTATCTAACAATTCAGACAATTGCGCTTTTAACGGTGGTACTTTATTTCCTGATTCAAACTTCGTTATTGCTCCTAGTAAGTCTTCTTCATTGATTGGCTTTAATAGATAATCTACGCTATTGACTTTAAATGCCTTCAACGCAAATTGGTCATATGCTGTGGTAAATATTATAGGAGACCCAACCTCAATATGACTAAATATTTCAAAACTAATCCCATCTGATAATTGAATATCTAAAAATATAAGGTCCGGCGCTTGATTACTCGTTAACCAATTAATCGTATCTTCTACACTATCCAAATGCTTTGTTATTGTAAATGATGGTCTCAATTTTGATATCATCCTTTCCAAATATTCAAAAGCATTTATTTCATCTTCAACAATAAGAACATTCATCGTTTAATCAATTAAATTAGTGGAACATTTACTTCGAAAAATTCTTCCCCTTGTTTACAGGTCATCTGCTTATCTGTAAAATATGTAAATCGCTCCTTAATGTTATTTAGGCCCATACCCGTTGATGCTACTGCTTGTATTTTAGGTTGCAAATTATTTTTCACTGTTATATAATCTCCAGTGTCGGAAGTAAAAATATCTATGTGCAAAGGTTTGCTTTTAGACACAACATTATGTTTAACTGCATTCTCAATTAGCAGCTGCAATGTCATTGGTAGAATTTTAACTGCCTCACTAACACCATTTTTAATGTCAAACGAGATATTTTTTCCAAATCTTTCTTTTAGTAAATCAGCATAGATGATTGCATTTTCCAACTCTTGTTTGACTGGTACAGTGGTGTTTTCTTTTTTACCTACAGAGTATCTATAAAATTTTGACAATTTATCTAGATAATTCATTGCTCTATCCTGTTGGTTTGGAATAAGATTCATGAGCGTATTTAAGCTATTAAATAAAAAGTGGGGATTTATTTGATTGCGTAGATTATCTAGTTGTGTTTGTACATGCGCAACACGAAGTTCTTCTTTTTCTTCTAATGCCTTTTGAAATTTGTTGAAGAAATAAATGGCTTCGTAAAGGACCATGATAGACAATGTTACAAATGCAACTGCCAGAAACGCCACAGGAAAATCAGGTACAAATGGATCCTCCAATCCACAGAATTGATAAAATAGTTTTTCGGTGAAGCCAATCGTTTTACAAATGATAAAGGTAAATACCACAGCAGCAGAAAACTGCCAAAGTACTCGTTGGAATGTTTGCTCTATATCAGGAAATTTTCTTCTCAGTACAATTAATATTTTTCTAAGTGCAAAACAAATGATGACAGTATATATGATAGATTCAATAAATATCTGCGGCAATTTTTCAATATATACTTCCAGAGAGACAGTCAAAAATAACAATGGCGCTAAGAGTGCAACAATTGGTATGCCGTACAAAAGCAGTTTTGTATCGTCAAACAGGAAGTATTGATAGTGTTTCGATTTCCACATACTTGTAAGTTAAAAATAGTTACTCACTTTAATATAATAAAGAGAGGCTTAGCTAAAGCCTCTCTTAAACATGAAATTGTTTTGTCCCTCGATGCCGATCCCAATTGGGATTATCTGAACTATCGAGATAAACTAAACAGTACTGGGAAAACTATTGTTTCCTCTTTTGAAAAATTCGTCTTAACTTTTGCATTACGCAACACTTCCTTAATCTCTCTATCAAATGCAAATCCAAGACTCTCTATAATTACAACTTCAGTGATTAATCCCTTTTTATCTATACTTGCCGAAACGATACTTCTACCTTCTATGCCATATGTCATCATATCAATTGGGTAGTTAATATTTGCAACCAGAAGCTTGCTAATCTGATCATAGGCATGTTGGAAGTCAGGTGCCGCAGGAGTCTCGACTTTGTTTGTTAATTTAAAATTGTCAAAAGTATTGTTATAAGCAATTGCATCTTGAGATGATGCCTGATTGGCAAAGAATAAAACCAAAAATGTAAGTGAAGCTAAATATTTCATAATTAAATTTTTTAATAATTGAATACTTCAAATCTCCTAACTTATATCATTTGGCGAAAGCTGTAAGTGCTGAACTGTTTATTTTGTATGTTGGAATGCGATTTAAGTAGATGTGAGGTGTAAACACGAGGTACATATAAAGAAATGTAAGTGTATATAGGGATAGAAGCCAACCTTTAGCCGTCTTAGGACTTATTACTACCGGACTTGAACCTCGATTATATTAGACGTTACTCCTGACATATGTCTCCCATAAATTTCATAAACTCCACTTTCTGTAGGTGAAAAAGAATTCCCGTCTATTTCCATTCCATTTATGACTAAATTCACCTGATTTGAAGGAAATGACTGTGCTAAGAATTCCTCTGATAAACTTACCGATATGTCTATTTTATCTCCAATAATAAAACTAGATTGGGAGGATTCTACTCTTATAAATCTATCGGAAAACCCAATAACAGAGTCAAAATCAGCTGCCAATATTGCTTCGATTTCAAGCGGTAGCGAACTTATATTGTTTACTGTTCGGGCAATAATTGAAAATGTACCCGTAGACTGTGGAATAAAAGAATCACCGTCTATCGGTATGCCATCAACTTCATATGTGATCACCACATTCTCTAATTTTGTTACAGTAGTGGTTAGTGAAGATCCATCAGCAGTTCTTTCTATTCCCTCCACATCAACATCAAGTTGTATAGGCTCTGCTCCCCCTAAAAACAAGTTTCTATCTGGCATGATCATCGATAATCTATCTATATAGTAATTCTCATAAAAGTCTTCGCCTGCTAAAATTTCCTCTTCATCGCATGAACTCATTATACAAACACCAATGATAATCATGCATAAATATTTAGTTGTGAATTTGAATATAGTCATTGCTTAATTCTCTTTAGTTTCTGATTTTTGAGGTAAAGAAATCGTCAAAGATATTCCAACTCCTCTCAATTTCGATGGTACATCAGGAACATCAATTGAGTTTCTGTTACTTGCTGTTATGTTGCTTGCACTTATAATGTTACTCCATGAGTTATAGCCATTTATACTTAGCAATACAAATTTATACCTAAACCCAAATTCAGCTTGGGCTCCGTAAACTACTCTCTCGAATATTTCATCTTCAAATATAAAATCGGCAGTTGATTCATCAATGGTTACTCCATTATGATAACTTGCAAATCCACCTGCACTAAATAAAAATGCAGTTTGTGCGACTGGTATTTTTATTCCAATTGGTGTGAAATTCAACTTTACTGCTTGAAAATTCAATGAAGTCGTTAGTTGTCTGTTCTCAAACTGGAATGTCTCTTGAAATCCATAATTTAAATAGCTTAATCTGGCAGAAATGAAATAATTCTTTGTCATACTTTGTGGCAGATAGAATCCAAATTCCCAGTTCTGAACGTGATTATTTACAAATGGCGATATGGGAAAACTCTCTGTTCTCTTCAATGAGGAAAATGAATTAGAAATAAAAATTCCTGATCTTTCTTTCTGAGCTTTAAGAATTGGAGTAAACAGGAAGCAACCTGCAAGGAGTAATATAACTATGCGTATAGTCATGCCAATTAACTTTAGTTACCAAATAGGTTTTTCAATTTCTTGAAATACGTTGCCTATTTTCATTAAAATAATCTACTACTATACATGATTGATAACTAGAAGAAGTAACCCAAACGCTACATTAATCTTCTAATTTTATTTGTCTAATACAATACGACTGCTTCAAATCAGTCCTTAAAACTCACTGGAGAAGTGAAACTTAACATCTGGATGATTATCCTGCACTGTCTTTAATCCCCAAGCTGAATCTGCTAAATAGACAAGTTTGCCATCTTTGTCCTTGGCTAAATCCTTCTTTCGTCGTAGATGAAATGCTTTCAATTCAGCAGGATCATCAGATTCGACCCAGCAGGCTTTGTGCAATCTTACCGGCTCATACGTACAAGAAGCGCCATATTCATGTTTCAATCTGTATTGGATGACTTCAAACTGGAGAGCACCAACAGTTCCAATTATTTTGCGACCGTTGTCTTCTTTGGTAAATAATTGAGCGACACCTTCATCCATTAATTGCTCTATTCCTTTAGCCAATTGTTTTGACTTCATCGGGTCCGCATTATTGACATATCGAAATTGTTCTGGTGAAAACGACGGGATACCTTTGAACTGCAAATCTTCTCCTTCGGTTAGTGTATCGCCTATTTTAAAATTGCCTGAATCATATAAACCAACAATATCGCCTGGATAAGCTACATCTATGACCTCTTTCCTTGCCGCCATAAAAGATGTCGGATTAGAAAATTTTAATTTCCGATCAAGGCGAATGTGTTTGTAATTCGTATTGCGTTCGAAAGTCCCAGAGCAAATGCGGAGAAAGGCAATCCTATCTCTGTGTTTTGGATCTATGTTCGCATGAATTTTAAACACAAAGCCTGTAAAATCTTTATCTGTGGGCTGGATAATTCTGTTTTCAGTTTCTCTAGGTAGTGGGGAAGGGGCTATTTCCACAAAACAATCCAACAACTCCTTTACACCAAAATTATTAATCGCAGAGCCAAAAAAGACTGGAGACATCATCCCTTCCAAGTAGTACTCTTTATCAAATTCTGGATACACCTCCTTAAGCATCTTTGTCTCTTCTCTTAGCTCAGCGGCGGCACGCTCTCCTACTTTCTCATCCAGCATAGGATCATCAAGACTTTCGATACTTGTGAGTTCATCAGACGTTTGACCAGCATGGGGATTGAATAGATTCAGATGTTTCTCATATAAATTATATACGCCTTGAAATCGCTGACCCATGCCAATAGGCCAACTTAACGGACAGACATTGAGTCCTAATTTTTGCTCTATCTCATCAAGTAAATCAATCCCATCGAGCCCTTCTCTATCCAACTTATTGATAAAAACGATCATTGGGGTTTTCCTCATTTTACAGACTTCTACTAGCTTTTCTGTCTGTTCCTCCACGCCCTTCGCCACATCAATTACTACGATAACACTATCCACTGCGGTGAGTGTTCTAAATGTATCTTCAGCAAAATCTTTGTGCCCTGGAGTATCTAGGATATTGACTTTTCGTTTTCGATAATCAAATGCCATTACTGAGGTGGCGACAGAGATACCTCTCTGCTTTTCAATTTCCATAAAATCTGAGGTCGCATGACGTTTGATCTTATTTGATTTGACAGCACCGGCGATCTGTATAGCACCTCCAAACAACAGCAACTTTTCTGTCAAGGTTGTCTTACCAGCATCAGGGTGCGATACAATGCCAAATGTGCGTCTTCGTTCTATCTCTTCTTTGAATCCCATAAAAGGCTGCAAAGGTAACAGATACTTGGCTTATTTTCATTCAAAGCGATTTCTTCTTGATTTTACAGATTCACAACTCGATCACCATCCCTAAAACACTATTTACGATTTATCAAAATAAAACGTCAAATTACGTACTTTTGTCTCTTGATTAGTAAGCTGATTACAGATCAACCCCTTGTATTAAATACGTGAGATATGGTAGAAATAGGTAGTATCATTATACTAGGAATATTGGCTCAGTGGATTGCTTGGAGACTTAAAATTCCTGCAATCTTACCGTTAATCCTTATTGGGTTGATTGTAGGGCCATTTTCAATCTACTATACACATGGTGCAAAACTGATCGAACCAACATGGAATGAAGCCGCTCATCATGGCTTGTTTCCTGGAGAACATCTTACACACTTTGTGGAATTAGCGATTGGTCTTATTCTTTTTGAAGGTGGCATGACACTTAAAAAGGATGAATTCACTGGTGTCGGCAATAGTATTTTAAAACTTATCTCATTTGGTGCCTTAGTGACCTTTGTCCTGTCTGGGCTGCTCACTCACTTCATCATTGGATTAAGCTGGCCTATTTCTTTTCTGTTTGCAGGATTGATTATTGTAACGGGTCCAACCGTGATTGCGCCAATTTTGAGAAATCTTTCTTTAGAAAAAAGGGTGGCTAGTGTCCTTAAGTGGGAAGGTATTTTGATTGATCCGATCGGTGCATTAGTGGCGGTATTGGTATATGAATTTATTGTGAGTGGATTACTGGGTCATGAAGATGGGCATACAGGAGGAGGATTTACCTCATATGCGTTTATACATTTTTTACAAATTTGTTTGGTAGGTTTTTCATTGGGAATTATCTCTGCGATTTCCTTACGAGAAATGTTGAGACGAGACTGGATTCCACATTATTTGATAACCATATTTACGCTCGCCTTCGTATTAATCATATTTGTTGGTTCAAATGTGATTTTAGCAGATTCAGGCCTGTTGACTGTCGTTGTTGCCGGAATGGTGCTTGGCAACATTGAAGTGCCACATTTTAAAGAAATCGAATATTTCAAAGAGTCATTAAGTATATTGCTCATATCCATTTTATTTATTCTCTTATCTGCAAATATTGATATGAGTGACCTCCAATTATTGATGAATTGGAAGGCGATGTTATTGCTTGCTTGCATCATCTTTTTTGTTAGACCAATGAGTGTTTTCCTTAGCACAATGAAATCACCACTAACAACAAAAGAAAAATTATTTATCAGTTGGGTCGGCCCTCGCGGTATTGTTGCAGCTGGTATTGCTTCCTACCTAGGACTTAAATTAGCGTCAAAAAATGTAGAAGGAGCAGAATGGATTACACCACTTGTATTTATGGTTGTTCTCGGGACTGTTTTATTAAATGCCACTACTGCTGGATTGGTAGCAAAAGGCTTAGGCGTCCTGTCTTCGAAGAGCAATGGCTTCTTAATGATTGGTGCGACGAAAGCATCCAGAATTATTGGAAAATATTTGAATGCTCAAGGCTTGAATGTGGTACTTGTTGATACAAATCCAAGCAACATTAACTATTCTAAGAAACTGGGTCTTACGGCAATCAACACCAATATCTATAACGACGACTTAGCCAATGTCATCGAACTTGGAGATGTGGGGAATGTACTCGCAATGACAAGTAATACTGATGTCAACAATTTTGCGCTAAATAAATTTTCAGAAAAATTTGGTGAAAACGGGGCCCATAGATTGGCATCTACATCAGAAATACGAGGTGAAGCTGAAATGGGTAGCAATACATTGTTCAGTAAAGCAGATGACTATTACACGCTAGACCGTATCGCTAGAGACTATAATGAAATAATTGAATTGCCCGTTACCAGTCAAGAGGAGTTGATAAAAGCTCTGGAAGAATTAGATGAAAGTAAAGTCAATATTCCATTATTCCTAAAGTCAGGTTCTAAGTATGATGTTATTCTTAGTGATTATTCAAAATTAAAAGTAGGAACCGATTCCGTGTTAGTTTACATGGGTGAAAAACTGACTGCTGCGGAAGAAATTGTTGAAGAAGAGACTGAAGGGAGTGAGCATTAGAAGCTATTGCACCCATATACCATAAATCTATTTGACTAAAAACATTTATTGGTTTGAGCTGGCTTAATTTTGATGCTAGCTAATTATAAAAGAACATTCTAATAATTAATTCAAAATCAAAATACCTATAAATAGGGATAGCTATCCTATATTAAGTGCTTTACATTTGTATTGATAAGTGTAATTAATCAAATTCAATTTCCTACTCAACATTCATCTATCTACTTAAAAACAATTATAAACTTCCAAACATGAAAATTCAAAGAATTCTTCCAACACTGCTTTTTATTTGTGTTTATTTATTGAGTGCCGCTCAATCTCAACTAGATGTTTCAAAATTTGATAAACAATTGAGAATGGATGTTGCAAATCCAAATTTATCGATTCATTTCCCTACTGGGCTTATTTATGAAGATACTGATGGAAATTCGTTTGCCAATTTATCTGATCACTTACTAAGAATAGCTGATCAACCTTATGGATATCAAATACAAACTGAAAATGTAGTGTTTAGTGAGCTTACAAAAAACACCTTCAGCATTAATCATTATGATACACCCTTTGATAATGTTATCCTGCTCGGGCCACAACAACGGGCATATTGGGGTCCAAGAGATCCAGTGTCTCCATTCTACTATGATTTGAAGAATTTTGGAGATATATACACTGTAGATTTAGCCAATAGACGGATGACCGAATTAACAGAAAATCTAGACAGAGGAGCGCTTCGGTTTTATAGGTATTCAAATGGTCTTATTTATTCTCATACTTTAACAATAGATGCTTTTGGAAATCCCGTGTGGCTTGCTGTCAGTGATCGTCGTGCCAAAGAAAATATAAAGAACAGCAACAGTGTTTTACCCCGATTGGTGCAGCTCCAATTAAAAGACTATAATTATAAAGGTGTAGAAGAGCAGACGACAGGCTATATTGCCCAAGAAGTCCAAAAGGTATTTCCTAACTTAGTTTCTGAGATGGACGATGGTAAATTAGGTGTCAATTATATGGGCTTTTCTCCTCTGGCTGTGCAAGCAATAAAAGAACAACAAGACATCATTGCTGACTTGGAGACTCGATTAAAAAGAGTAGAGACATTACTTGCAGAAAAGTAAGATACAGACGCTTAATTCTTTGGGGTCTGTATTTTTAATCAGCATGTAGCATAGAGTTAGCCACTAAATGACATTGGGTCATGACCTCTTGGGTATACAAATTAATTCGCCTTCTGTGTAAGTTTTTTCACAACCTCTTTTATTTCCTGTTCTAATTTTTTTGGATAAATCAACAAAGCGCCAGGTTCATCCACTACAATAAAATCATCTAAGCCCTTAATTACAATCACACGTTCACTCGTTGCCCGTATTAAACTATTGCTTACCTCTTCAACATAATGTTCATTGGCATGTATAACATTATTATTCTCATCTTTTTCTGAATAGCTATGTAAAGAATTCCAAGTGCCTAAATCAGACCAACCAAGCTCTGATGGTATCGTATAGACACAATCCGATTTTTCTAAAATGGCGTAATCAACAGAAATGCTTTCTGTGAGTGGATAGACTAAGTCAATGTAACTTTGTTCCTCTTCAGTATTGTATTTCTCAGGTTCCCTATTTAGTGTCTCTATTATACTTGGCGCATTCTCACTAAAACTCTCCAATACTGTTTTAATACTCCAAATAAAGATGCCTGCATTCCAAACATAGTTTCCTGAGTCTACATAGTTCTGTGCAATTTCTAGTGTTGGTTTTTCCGTAAATCGCTCTACTTCATAAATACCTTTAGATTCTAATTCGCTATTACCAGTCTGCTTCTTAATATAACCATAGCCAGTATCTGGCCTTGTAGGCTGTATCCCTAAAGTGACAATTGCTTTATTAGAAGCAGCGAAAGCGAAAGCTTGAGTCATCTTTTGAGCAAATACATCTTCATATAAAATAACAGCATCAGAGGGTAGCACTGCAAATACAGCATTTGCGTTTATTGCTTTTATTTTTAGAGCTGCATAGGCAATGCAAGGAGCTGTGTTGTTCCGACTTGGCTCTAATAAGACTTGTGACTCTCCTATTTCTGGTAAATGTTCTAGGACTAAATCTTTGTACTGATTATTGGTGGCAACCAATATGTTTTCAGCTGGGATAAATTTATTAGCACGCTCAAATGTCAATCGGATCAATGACTTTCCTACATTGAGGATATCCAAAAATTGTTTTGGCATTTCAGCTCTTGATGCTGGCCAAAACCTTGACCCAATACCACCGGCCATAATGACTATATAATTATCTTTTGGGTTATTCATACCTATTGCTTTTTTAATAGCTACTTAAAAGTGCCTTAATGGTATTTTTATTTATTCAGAAACTATAAATTTATTTAATTCTGGGGTAGTCTCTCTTTTTCTATTTAATTCAAACTCAAAAATCTGTCTGCCTAATTCTGCCAAAAATGGAATGCCTATTTCGTCATATTCATAATTACCATCATTGTATATTCGATTTTCATTAGCATGAATGGTCGCAGTTAAAAAGAACTCAATATTATTTTTCTTGTCAAAAATATATGCACAATCTGTTAAGTAGCCATAGGCAAATCCTACTTTATTGAATATATGTATATGCTCTGGAATTGTTTCTTTTGAATCCCCGAACAAGAAAAACTTCACATAGCCATCATAATTCAACTCCTCGTTATTGGCATAAAAAGAATAATCTCTTGGATACCTAGACATAGATTTATATAAAAACTCATAATCTGTATCTTCTAAATCATATTGCTGATCTTTGGTAAAAGCGCCTGGAAATATAATGCGTTGTAACGAAGCTTCTAAGTCATTAATGTTTATAAAGTTCTTCTCATACATATTAAATTTCTGCATGATCACACTGTCTAGTTGATCATCATAATATCCCACTCCTTTAAACGCATTATTGATTGGTGTGATGTAATTACCTATAGCCTCTTTTTCTTTTTGTATAACAATAGTTTTTCCATGTTCATCTAGAAATCGAATGGGATTTGTAAATCTATTTTCAAACGTCGAAAATCCAGAAATGCCTACTCGGGTGACTATTCGAGAATTTTTAAAAATGCCTTTTTTCTTTAATTCCTGATTAATGTAATCTTGTCCCAGAAACTCATAAAGTCTATTATAAGCATCATTATCACTCACCACAAATAATTTATTTATATAGTGAGCAATTGTTGGTAATCCTGATATTGATGTTGTGTCTTGCTTTACCGGAGATTGTACTTGTCGCATGCTATCCGTAAGCATCGGCGAGTGCATGGATAAATCAGGAATTTTATTTTCTATTTCATTTAATTTTTGAAGAGCTAAAAATGCAACTGGCATTTTTACAGTACTTGCTGGATAGAAATAGAAATTATTATCAACATTAAAGTCGAATGACTCGAAACTCACATTTTGATTAGAATCTCTATTTATCTGCGTATACCTTATTTGCAACTCAAAAGAATCTGGTCTAGAAAAGACATCTTTAAGTAGTTGATTATTATTGTTTTCTATAAACGATTCCCAAGTAAAGACATTTTCTGAGGAAGATTGACAGCCTAAAAAAAAGTAGAGAACAATAGTTAAGACACTCAGTCTAATTATTACTTTACTAACATTTATTGTTTGCATGTTTATCAGGAAAAATGATTATTTTTTTCTTTCTACTACAAATCGTACCAACTGCCTTAACGAGGTTTTTGCTTCAGAATCTGGAAAATCGTCTAGGATAGCTAATGCTTCTTCTTTTATTTCATGCATTCGAGAAGCGGCATAAGTCACGCCCCCTTGGTTATGCACATATTGGATCAGTTCTTTGACTTTGTGAGAATCTTCGTTATACTTTTTCACCGTTTTTAACATCCATCGTCTGTCCTTTTTATCCGCTTTTGATAAGACATGAATCAATGGCAGGGTCATTTTCTTTTCTTTTATATCGTTCCCAGTAGGCTTTCCTATATCAACTCCACCATAATCAAAGATGTCATCCTTTATTTGATATGCCATTCCTACGAGCTCTCCAAAGTGCCACATTTTCTCAAGTATCGCATCATCCCTTGTGACAGAGTATGCTCCTGTACCACATGCTGCTGCTATCAAAGAAGCTGTCTTAGCCTTGATAATCTCAAAGTAGGTATCCTCTTGTATATCAAGCTTTCGAGTCTTTTCCAACTGTTGAAGTTCTCCTTCACTTATCTGCTTGACCGATCGAGAAAATATTTGCAATATTTTGAATTCTTCATTATCCAATGCGAGAAGCATGCCTTTTGAAAACAGATAATCTCCGACAAGGACTGCTATTTTATTCTTCCATAATGCATTGACCGAAAAAAATCCTCTTCGTTGATAAGAATCATCAACCACATCATCATGTACTAAAGTCGCCGTATGCAGGAGCTCAATCAAAGAAGCTGCAATGTGCGTAGACTTGTTAATAGGTTGATGCAATTGCGCAGATAAGAAGACAAACAAGGGTCTTATTTGCTTGCCCTTTCGCTGGACAATGTAATACATAATCTTGTCGAGCAGCGGCACCTTAGATGACATGTATTCTTTGAATAAAGATTCAAATTCTTCAAGGTCATCTCTTATGGGCTTCTGTATCTCTTTTAAAGAATTCATGATATGCCTCTAAAGTACTCATTATATGACTTGTCGACCATCTGATGTATAATAAAATGAATTTGTGTGAATAATTTTCTTTCTTTTCTTTGCTTATAAAAGCTAATCATAATTATAAGTAGGAAACCACTGCCTCTTTAGCCGAAGTCTAAAACTGCTACTTTCGACTGACTAGCGGATAATACTTGATTTTACGGTTAAAGTCTTCTGAGACTCCATTGAGACTCAATCGCTTAACCCTGCATTTAACAATTTTGTCGCACAAGAGTTGATCAGTATTCGATATGCTTTAAAGTATTTGTAAATTTGGGTAAACAATACGTTCTGTGCTTTCTTTGTTTCGTCAAAATCTGTTTTTCAATTCGTTACTGCTACTGCCGTATACAATCATCATTAGAATACATTCGCTTATATATCCAGACAGTTACAAGAGTGCAGAGATAGAAGGTTGGTTAAACTGGACCTTCTTCGAGTGGGTGAAAGACTTACCAATCTTACAATCAATTTTGGCCATTCTACTGATCTTTTTGCAGGCTGTCACGATAAACTATATCGTTAACAGGCATCGGCTTTCTCTTCGTCCAAATTTGTTCCCTGGTGTTATTTATATCCTATTAGTAAGCATTTCAAAAGAATGCCTATATCTGAATCCAGTCCTGTTTGCTAATATCTTTTTCTTATTGGCTGTTGTGAATCTCTTTAAAACCTACAGAATTGCACAAGTCAGTACATCAATATTTAACAGTGCTTTCTTCATAGCCATTGCATCTTTGTTCTATTTGCCAGTGCTGTTATATTTATTGCCTTGCTTTATTGCACTCTTTATGCTTCGATCTTTCAGAATAAAAGAACGGATGCAGTATATCCTTGGAGCAATTACTGCACTTTATCTGTCATTTAGCATTTTCTTTTATTCCGGATTACACACTTCATTCTTCCAGTTGTATTTCAGTAAAAATCTAGCACTCCCTAGTGTTTCTGAAATTCAGCTAAAAGCGATGATCCCTTTAGGCTTGATTGTTGTAGCACTGATTGTTGTTACGACCAACTATTATTCCTTACGGAAAAAGAAGAGTATTCAATCCCAACGTAAAATTGATATTCTATATTGGTTTTTACTGTTTAGTCCTTTGATGCTACTACTATGGCATCGCATCGATTCTTTTGGATTATTGCTTGTCAGCATGCCATTGTCCATTCTTATCGGAATGATATTATACAGAATTAAAAACCAAGTTGTGGCAGAACTGATACATTTTATTGCTTTAGCTGCTATTTTTGTCACACATTTTGGATTGATCTAAAGTCTAAAAGAAACCTTAAGGGGTATAATTAATTGAACTTTTAAGACCTGAATGGTTTCTTTCTTGATGATAGTTTGCAACGCAAAAAGTTGATATGTTGATCTTAACACAGTAGTTAATGTTTTATTAATGAATATAGCTACAGAAAGCTATATCGTTTTATTCATAGAACTTTGAAAACTGCACCGAAACACAACGAATATTATGAAAAATCTTATCCTAATTTTTGTCTTCATTGGAAGCTTCCTTCAACTAGGAAATACACAACCAAAACCTGTGAAATGGGCGTTCAATTATGAAAAAGTATCTGATACAGAGTACACATTACACTTTGATGCTTCGATAAATAAGGGCTGGGTTATTTATGGTATGGAAGAAACAGATGGCCCGATACCGACTTCTATAAATTTTGAAGAAGGTGACTTTGCCTTAAACGATGGCATTGTTTCACAATCTGAATCGACGGTGGCACATGATGACATCTTCATGATAGAATTAGAAAAGTTTAAGAAAGAAGCGATTTTTACACAAAATATAACTGCTCAATCTGGTACAACAGTTACAGGTTGGGTAACCTTCATGACTTGTGATGGTGAAAAATGCTTACCACCTACAGACGTTGATTTTTCCTTTGATTTGAAATGAAAACTATGCTCGCTAGAATTACCTCAATAATCCAACCAGTCTTCTTTCTTTTATTGTGTCAAAGTGTTGTTTACGCACAATTGGACAATCCTGTCACATGGTCATTCTCACAAGAAAAAATATCTGATACAGAAACTGATCTCATTTATACTGCAAAAATTGCAGATGGCTGGAATGTGTATTCTCAGTTTTTGGCAGAAGACGCTTCTCCTTTACCGACTACCATAGAATACGACAATCTCAATGGTATAGAATTATCTGGTAAATCAACGGAATCCGGTAAGCGCAAAGAAGGCATGGATCCAATATTTGAAGAACATGTGATTAAGTTTTTGGCTGGTAAGCCTTATGTTATAAAACAACGTGTGAAGACAACGGATGGATGGTCCGCAACAGGTTTTCTAGAATTCATGACATGTAACGATGAAAAATGTTTGCCTCCTACTGCTATTGATTTTTCTTTTTCAGAAAATGGAAACGGAAATGATATTTCAGAAAATGCCGCTACATCAAAAACAATAGTGACTTCACCAACAGGAGCAACTGCTGATATATTGTCAGAACAAAATCCAGTGGCATGGTCGTATGCTATTACTAAATCTGGTGGTGACAACGAATACGATCTTTCGTTAACAGCTAACATTTTAAAAGGTTGGATCATTTATTCTTACTATGTCGAAGATGGTGGCCCTTTGCCAACATATGTAGATTTTGAAACAACAGAAGGGTTTGAAGAAGTTGGTGTTCCTGTCGAAACCGGCAACCTTAAAAAAGGTTTCGACAAGATATTTGATATGGAAGTAGTAAAATTCACATCAGATAAACCCTACAACTTTGGACAAAAATTTAGAAATACTAGTGGGTCAGGAAAAGGAAATGTGTACTTATCTTACATGAGTTGTAATGATTCAAAGTGTATTCCTTTTGATGAAGAACTCATTTTAGATACAGATAATCTAAAAGTTTATAAGGCTTCTGAAGATGTAACTAATGCTTCACTTACTAATATAGAGGGAAACCAGATAGATCAAATTCGCCCTCAGATAGTGGAAACTTATAAATCGCCTGTAGGTGATTGTGGTGTCGGTGATAATCAAGAGAGCAGCAGTATGTGGTCGATATTTCTCATTGGTTTTATTGGTGGCCTATTCGCGATCTTATTGCCATGTATCTTTCCTATGATTCCAATCACAGTGAGTTATTTCATGAAGGACACCAAACGTAAAGGCTGGATGAATGGCTTAATTTATGGCCTGTCGATAATTGTCATCTTTGTTGCGATTGGTCTTTTGGTAACGGCACTTCTAGGTCCAGAAGCGCTTAATAAATTATCCACGAACTGGATTGCCAATACTTTTTTCTTCCTGGTGTTCATAGCATTCGCCATCTCGTTCTTTGGCTACTTTGAAATTGCACTGCCGAGTTCTTGGTCTACAAAAAGTGACTCTATGGCAGACAAAGGAGGACTATTGGGTACATTTTTCATGGCAGCCACATTAGCGATTGTCTCCTTCTCTTGTACAGGTCCGATTATAGGTACGGCACTGGTCCAAGTCGCCTCCCAAGGTGATTACTGGGGACCATTTAGTGTCATGCTCGGATTTTCAACCGCTCTTGCGTTACCGTTTGGCTTATTTGCAGCATTCCCCGCTTGGCTAAATACGCTGCCTAGGTCTGGTTCTTGGATGAATTCTGTCAAAGTTGTTTTAGGTTTTCTAGAACTGGCATTGGCGCTGAAATTCTTATCTGTTGCTGACATGACTGAACATTGGGGCTTCTTGAGGTATGAATTATTTCTTGTTTTATGGGTGATTATTTTTGCGGCAATGGCGGCATATTTATTTGGATTGATCAAATTCCCACACGATAGTCCACTGAAGAAATTATCTCCTGTTCGTTTAGGCTTTGCTGGTCTAGCAATAGCTGCTGTTGTTTATTTATCAATGGGATTCCGTGTTGACGATACGACAAGTACATATAAAACACCTGGCTTGACATCAGGTATTGCTCCTCCTGCAACCTATAATTTCTTTTTGGATCCGCCAGCAATTCCAGCAGAGCTGACAGCAAAATATCCATCGATCTCCAAGTGTGCAAACAACATCACTTGCTTCAAAGACTATTTTGAAGGATTAGCATATGCTCGTGAAGCAAACAAACCTGTCTTCTTAGATTTTACTGGTTATGGGTGTGTCAACTGTCGTAAGACAGAAGAGCATATTTGGGTAGACGATAAAGTAAGAAATCTTTTGGATCAAGAGTACGTGTTGATTTCCTTATATGTAGATGATCGAGAAAAATTAGAGACTCAATTGGTGTCAAAATCAAGAGGGGATAAAATCAGAAATGTTGGCAACAAATGGTCTGATTTTCAGATTGTCAATTTTCAGCAAAATTCTCAACCGCTTTATGTACTCATGACACCTGAAGAAGATGTTATTGCTAGTCCTCGTGGTTACAGAGAAGGGATAGCACAGTATACCGACTATTTAGAGTGTGGTTTAAAGTATTTCAGTGAGACCAATGGTCCGCTTGGGGTTGTGGAGTAACCCTCATCCAAATCATAAATCTGAAACACAAAACTTAAATCATAAATCTGTTATACTTAAACTCGTTGGATTCATAATTTAAGATGTATGAATTTTGATGTATGATTTTTTTGTCTCTTCCACAAGACAAATCTTCGGAATCCCTGCCATACCAGAATTTCATGCTAGGTTTGAATCTAAATAACCACCCCGTCTGCCTTTAGGCAGCCCCCCTCCGATTGGTGGGGAATTTAGATCTGCTAGTTATCAAAGAGAATTTTAATTATACAATATGGCCTGCAGAGTCATCCTCGAAAGCCAATTTAAATCGCCTCGGATATATGTTTCTCCAAATCTTACATCATAAACCTAAAATCATATATCATAAATTTGTTTTGCATTTAACTAAGTGGATGTATGATGTATGATGTATGAACTATGATTTATGATTTTTCACTTCTATTTTGTCACTATTATTTATCGCAAATTACCAGCACATGAAAAATAGTATCACCATCTGCACGTTTCGGGAAGCTGACAAAGCATCCACTGCTGCTATCGCGGATATTTACAATCAATATGTTGGTAAAACCACCATGGATCTGCAGAAAAAATCCGCAGACTATTTTCAAGCTTTTATCTCCCATAAGGGAAAAAGAGAAAACCTGTATATAGCTGAAGTAGAAAGTGTGGTTGTGGGCTATGGCATCATAAAACAATACTCCGATCGGGAAGGCTATCAATTCGCTGCGGAAACATCAACTTATCTTGACACTGCATTTACAGGTAAAGGCATTGGCTCTAAACTCCAACAGCATATAATAGGTCAAGCAAAAGCATTAGGTTTAAAACACCTTGTCGCTAAAATTTGGGCAACTAATTTAAGAAGTATTCAATTTCATGAACTTCATGGGTATACGGTTGTAGGTACTCAGAAGCAGATTGGTTTTGTGGATGGAGAATGGAAAGATGTAACGATAATGGAATGTATTATAACATAAAGTCTATTGTGGTTTCCTATATCTGTGATTTTTATTCATTTTATTTTCCAGTCATCTTGTTCATAATAACTATCTCCTTTTCTTGATATCGATCTTTGTTTTTCTTCACTTAAAAATTGGTTAAATACTGCTTTATTAATAGAGCAGTTTTTATCATCTATAAAAACATACTTTGTGAGGAATGAAGAGATATGATCTGATAGCACCTATTTAAAAGGAGTAACTTGAAAAAAAAATATCTACAAATTATGAATAAACAAGTCACTACTGATTCTCCTAAGTGATTCATTGGTTTAGACATACACAAGAAGAGTTGGAGATTCCACTTTACAACAGATCTTTTTTCTGGTTCTGGTCATACTTTTCCACCAGATATTGATAAGATTAAGAATTATGTTGCTAAAAACTATTCTGGTTACAATGTAAGTGTAGCCTATGAGGTTGGTTGTTTTGGCTTTAAGCCAGCTAGAAGTTTCGAGTCTTTCGGATGGAACACCTTTGTTATTAATCCAGCAGATATTCCGAGGCGATCTAAAAGTAAATTTATGAAAACTGATAAGATTGATGCAAAGAATATTGCACAGCAATTAAAGGCGGGAAATCTTAAGAAGATTACAATTCCTCAACCAATCAGAGAAAGTCTTCGTGCCCTTACTAGACAAAGGACTGCTGTAGTTCGAGATTACAGACGTATAAAATCCAGAATTAAATCCTTACTTCTTTATAATCAAATTAGTATCCCTGAAGATATGGATTCACCTAAATGGCCAAAGAGATTTTTAGCATGGTTACAAGATTTAGATACAGGATATCATAATACAAATAGGACTTTGGCAAGTATGCTTAATCAGTACAAATCCATTGATAAAGAGATCAAAGATCTATCTACTGAAATAAGAGGGTATTGCAAGAAACATCACAAAGATGATTATATGTTACTCCGATCAGTACCTGGAATTGCTGGACTCACGGCTGCATATATATTAGCAGAATTAGGCGATCTTAGAAGGTTTACCTCGTTCAAACGACTTGCCTCTTACGTAGGTTTTATTCCAAGCATGCAACAGAGCGGTGAAGGCTTCTATACCGGAGGTTCAACTCCTAGAGCAAACCGTCTTATCAGAAATATGATCATTGAAGCCTCGTGGCAAGCTTTGAGAAAAGACCCTGTGATGCAGAATTATTATAGAAGTCATGCAGGAAAAAACGCTAAAGCTGCAATTTTCAAAGTTGGCAGGAAATTACTTTCTAAAATACATGCAGTAATAAAAACGGGCATTCCGTATAGCACAGGAGTTATAAAATAAATATTGGTACAACCAATGCATAAGACCTAACAAAGACAACAAAACAATAGATGTGTAGCTACACAAGTGATAGCATGTTGCTTTGCTTTTATTTGTCGATCTAATTGATAAATGTATGAATGAACGATTCCACGCAAGTGGATAAAGGTCTTAATGACCTTTAAGAGAATGAACCGGAACGGGTGGGCAGGATTAATAGTGTATCACATAACCCGTCCCGCTCTGCGGGATAGGATGCCGTACCGATAAACTTTAAACACCGAAAAACAAATGACCTCCCTTCGGTGAAGGCCATTCGTTTTTCTAATTTCTTTGTTTTGGGCGAAAAATATTAATTAAAACCTGAGTTGTTAAAGTTCCCCTTTTCATAGGATCTATTGTTATAGATATACCTTTTATCTAAATATTGAACGACACTTTCTACATTTATAACCTCCTTTTTTCAAATTCCGCATTTCTATTTTACATTTTGGGCAGATATTTTCTTTTCTGATTATTATACTTTGGGTATTATCATTTTCGACTTCTTCTACAGGTTTCTGAAGTTTAAATTTACTTTCGTAATAAGTTAACCTTTCTTCAATAATAAATTCAGGCTCTAATTCAAATAATTCTTGGATGATTTCTAACGCATTTGAAGGTGAGATTTTGAAGAACTCCCTATTGGTATTTGTTCGATATTTCTTTAATGCTTTATGAACAAGCTTTTCGCTCTTCATTCCTTTTGACGCCAAGAAATAACCAATAAGTTCAAATTCGGAAGGCACTCCAGTTGTTGATGATAGCTCTTTTATTCTCTTTTGAATTTGCCTCTCTGTATATCCAATTTTAATATGGTCATTTATTGAAGGGTTTCCCAATATGTAGACGTATCCATTATATTTCATGTTTGAAAGGAGAACTACACCGCATTCATCACAAACAATCTCATTTAATTCAGTTATATTAAAATTCTAATTTCATTACAACAAAACAATGTTGTAACAATACCGCGTTCATTTTTTTGTTCAATCAATTTAAGTTTGTTTATCTGTTTAATTTGGTTATCTATAACGTAGTTACGGTAGGCGTCGTAGGCGGTAGCCTATGATCGTTCTCACCGTGT
>CAYVFU010000008.1:0-57552 GCA_964450495.1 uncultured Saprospiraceae bacterium
TAAATTTTATTTAATATGTTACTTCACGAAAATCAGATTGTATAGTGTTATACCTCGCGATGTTATTATTTTCACACAATAATTTAAGTCAATGAAATTCCAATTAATACTTTTCTCGATACTTTTAACTACAACTTTTTCTTGTAAAACTCCTAGCTCATCTGTTTCTTCAAAAACTGATGAAGCAATTGTTGTGAAAGAAGAACTTATGGAAAAGGAACCTGTTATAGAAAATGATTTTTCAGTAGGTCCTACAGATGATCAAATCCTTAAAGACAGAGCAGACTCTCTTGCGCATACATACATCATCACTGATGGACACGTTGATTTGCCGTACAGGCTTAAAATCAAAAACTTTCAACTTACAAAAGATTATCTCGGTATACCAATAGAAACAGATGCAGGTGATTTTGACTATGTCAGAGCTAAAGAAGGAGGCTTAGATGCTCCATTCATGTCAATTTATATACCTGCTGCCAATCAACAAACAAGAGGTGCATCTAAGGCCTTAGCAGATTCTTTGATAGCAATGATTGAAGGAATTGCCGACGTTCACCCTGATAAATTTGGGATAGCTCAAGGACCTAAGCAAGCGAAAAAACTTTTTGATCAAGGTAAAATAGCCTTACCTATGGGCATGGAGAATGGTGCAGGCCTAGAGGATGATTTAGCTAACGTTTCTTATTTTAAAAATAGAGGCATTAGTTATATCACATTGACACATTCCAAAGACAATCTCATTTGTGATTCTTCTTACGATACTACAGGCACTTATGGAGGTCTTAGTGATTATGGAGAATTGGTCGTAAAAGAAATGAATCGTGTTGGTATTATGGTTGATATATCTCATGTATCAGACAATGCTTTTTACGATGTCATGGCGTTAACCGATGTGCCAGTCATTGCCTCTCATTCTTCTGCACGAAGATTTGTTCCAGGATTCGAACGAAATATGGACGATGATATGATTCGCCTCCTTGGAGAAAACAACGGTGTCATCATGATTAATTTTGGTTCCACTTTCATCGATGGTGAGATTGCAGAATTAAGAAATGCTCAACGTGATATAATGGTGAAAATGCTCGAAGAAAAAGGCTTGAAATATGGTGAAGAAGGTGCTGATAAAGTCATCGAAGACTACCAAAAGAATAATCCCAGTTATTATGCAGATGTAGAAAAAGTTGCTGACCACATAGATCTAGTCGTTGAGTTAGCTGGCATTGATCATGTTGGATTTGGATCAGATTATGATGGAGTCGGAGATTCGTTGCCAACTGGGTTAAAAGACGTATCTACCTATCCTAATTTAATTTATGTCTTACTTAAAAGAGGTTATACGGATGAAGACATCGAGAAAATATGCTATAAAAATTTATGGCGTGTTTGGACAGAAGTGGAACGAGTGGCTGGGTTGTCTAATAATTAATTCGCTTCTAGAGCATTGATTTGTCTAATATAGAACAGTTTGTCATTCTCTGATCTTCTAGCTGCATTAGTTCTGTCATCTTGAAATGCAATGAATCGACCTTTAGTTAAATTTTTGACATAATATTGTGTAGATCCATAATAAGCAGAGTTGTTCATGTATAAATCATTTCCATCAAAGTAAAACAATTCATTTATACGTTTTCCGCTTGCTTAGTTTGTGATAATGTATCGTTTCACCTTTTTTCCACGTTCTTTTATTTTTTAACATCCGATCATTGTCCATAAGATTCATAGCTAGTAAAGTCCGTTCACTTTTATAAACTCCAATCTTAAGCGATTCAAAATCGAATGAATAATTTTTGACAAGGCTTTTTTCTATTGAGGATACTGGCTTTGGAGTTATCGTATTTTTTGACTTGTTGAATTCATTTAGTCATTTATGTAAAGCGGAGGTTAATCTTCTTGCATGGCCATTAGTGACATTCACGTCGTCATAGTCTATTGACTTTTTACATACGCCATAGTCCATTACCACACCATCAATCTTTTTAAAAAACCCAAGCTCTAATTCTAAAAATCCAATTTCTTTTATTCTATCGAAACCTCCACTTAATCTTGAATTTCTAATTTGTTCATTTACCCAAATATTATTAATAGACATTTGATAACTATTTTCTTTATTTGATCTGCGAAATGTAGGAGCTAAATAGCTTGATAATACCAAGTGTAATGAATCTTCAGTGATAGATGGTTTTAGTTTATTTAGCATTCCCGTTTTGACATTTCCGATGGCCGTTTTATCAACCCTATTATCAATGATTTTGGAAATGGTGAAATCATATGATATCGACTCAACATTGGAGATAGATCCAAGAGAAATTACCTGTGGCTTTTGCGCTAATATGTTATTTAAAGTTGAGGAAAGAATAAGCGTTACTATAAATGGCAGTTTTGAAAGATGTTTTATAAAAGTCCTTTAATGATTTTTTAAATATACAAATCAAACTATTAATTACTGTTATTTTTAATTACCGACGTCTTGTGATTTAAAAATTGTTAGTTTAGAATATGAAAGTCTCCGAACCTCCTATAGTCGTAACCCAAAACTATTCTGTCAGTTCAGAAAAGCTTTGGTCGGCAATTACTGATATTAAAGAAATGCGCCAATGGTATTTTGAGATCCTTGAAGACTTTCAACCAACAGTTGGATTTAAAACTTCTTTTTTTCATGAAAATGAAGGACGACAATTTACTCACCAATGGGAAGTCAAAGAAGTTATTGAAGGCAAACGAATAAAATACCAGTGGAACTATAAGGAATACGACGGTAACTCTTATGTGATTTTCGACATCGAAAGCCTAGCAGAAAATCAAAGCGTTTTGACAGTCACCAGCGTCGTAGAAAAAGATTATCCTGATAATATCCCTGAATTTGACAGAGCAAGTGGTGTTGCTGGATGGGAATATTTTTTAAAACAGCAATTATCAGACTATCTCAATCAGAAGAATTAGCAAAGTTCTTTAATAAAGACACTACTGGAATCTAAGAAGCCAGTTTTTCTATTCTTACCCTTACGTTTTTATGATATGGAGTTTTCGCCAAAGGATCGCAATAAGCAGCGGATGTCAGAATGTTGGGCATTGCAACTAGGCCTGTTTTTTGAAAGAACGCTTGTTTGATTATTTAGGATAGTCGATTTATAATATTCAAGCTATCTCAAAAACTCATTCAATGCGTCTTTAAATATTGCCGTTTGTGGACTTGCTGAATTTTTTTTCACAATAGTACCATCTGCCGAAACAAAAATATATTTGGGTAATGCAATATGGACTCCTCGGATTTCTTCAGATTGTATTTCAGAGTAAACTAATGGGAATAGAGGGCTTTCTTTTTGTTGGCCTATAAAATAATGTTGTCCCACCCATTTCTTATCTTCTAAAAAGGCTTGCCACTCAGCAAAATTTTTATCAATTGAAAGAGAGATAAAATTTGCTTGGGGATATATGTTGCCTAATTCTTGAAATTTTGGTGTGTCTGTCAGACAAGGTTCACACCAAGTCGCCCAATAATTTATGACCAATGGTTTATTTTTAAATCTATCCGTATTGATTTGCTTGTTTTCACGGGTCTTTATATTTGCAGTAGGTATAGGTTCTCCATCAGCGACGAGATTTAATTTTACTTCATTTTTTTTGTCACTAAGGATTTCTGTTTTTATGACTGGCTCATCAACTTCGGCTGAAGTTTCTGAGGATGTATTCAGACAAGAACTGGACCAAATCAGTATGAATATAAAGATGCTATTTTTCATTTTTTTACACGCTTATATGGAATTTGACCCACTTCGATTTCGTCTTTTGAAATTATTTTAATCACCTTGTCAAGACCCGCACCTTCACAATTCATGTGGACTGCACCTGTTTCACAATTTGTAATTTGATAGCCACAATCCATATCATTATAGCCAGATCCTCGGATAATGATCGAGCCACCTTTACCTCCTGTAAATCGCCAAGTACCTTCCATAAGTCTTGATTCAAAATATCCATTCAACACATCATCGTATTGCGCACAAATATCTGGTTCTGATTTACAAGACAATACACTAGCAAGAACCACCAATAGGAATATTAAACAGGATACTTTCATTACTCTTCTTTCTTTGACCACACCACTCGTTGAGGATATGGAATTTCAATATTATTTTCTCTAAATAGTTTGTCAATATCAAAACGAATATCGCTCTTGATATCTTCTATCACAATTAAATTTCTACTAAAAAAGTAAATCTCGAAATCCAATGATGAATCTCCAAATCCTACAAATCTGACAAAAGGAGCTGGATAATCAAGAATGTAGGGATTGTTTTTGACTGCTTGCAATAGCAATTTTTTAACAGCACTCGTGTCTGATCCATATGCAACACCAATTGCGATTTCAAATCTTACTTTATTGTTATTATGTGTCAAATTATAGACTTGGTTTGTCACAATTTTCGAATTAGGTACGATCAAACTAACATTTCCCAAAGTCTCTAGCATAGTAGTCCGTAGTCCGATTTTTTTGACTGTTCCAAATTTTCCATTTTCCAAACGCAAGACATCACCTACTGTGATTGAACGCTCAAACAAAAGTAAGATTCCTGAAAACAGGTCATTAAATGTTTGCTGCAATCCTAAACCTAAACCTACTAAAAGTGCAGCAGCTCCACCCCAGATTAAAGTCATGTTGAATCCTAAGTAATTCAAAGCTACTATCCCTGCAATGACATAAATCACATATGACACCAGCTGGTTTAATGCAATCTGAGCACCAATATCAATTTTTCTGTTTTGATATACACCGACCAAGATCAATTGGGTTAACAAGCTAATAATCACTCTTGCCAACAAAAGAATCAAAATGGCTGATATGATGTTAGTCAGCTTAAAATCAAAGTGATTATTCTGAAACTCTGTATGAAACAACGTTACATCAAGATCAAAATTTCGCAAAAGAAGAAAGAGGGTGAATAAGTATATAATCCATTGCACACGCCGAGTCATTTTTAACTCATTGGGCTTGTTTTCTTGTTCTTGACCTCGCTCATCTTGTTTGGCGTAATATGTGTGGACAAATAAGTTTGAAATAACCCAATCAACAATCCTGGCTGCCTGAATGATCATCAATCCACCAATAACCAAACCTACATTAAAGTTGATGTTTTCTGAATTGAAAAAACTATAATTGATACTGAGAAGGTTTACCACTATGAGTAGGATAAGAAGCAGCAAAAATAGCCTCAAATAGCCATAAAAAGTTTTGACCTCTTTCTTTTCGACTTCACTATTTTCTAAAAGTTGTCTGAAAATCTTTCTTTTGGTAATGCCATAGATTAGCAGAATGCTTAGACCTATTAAAGTAGCAGAAATAACAGAACCCAAACTTATGGGGTTTTCTCCAATGGTAAATAATATCTGCTGTAAAAACTCTCTAAGCATAGTGCAAAGATACACCACAAAGTATTAATGTAGTTGCTAATACAAGTTAGTTATGAGGAATTAAAGATGTACTAAATTCTAAACACTTCTATATTTGACATATGGTTACGAAAAGCTAAATAATACTAAACTCTATTCGAAATACACCATGCATAATGAGTTTACGTGAAATTGATGTGCATGGGGAATGTTCCTTCATCATACTTTGGGTGGGGCAAGTCTCATTTTACAATTGTACGTATACAATATGCTTCTCCTCAAAAAATGGTTCTGAGAAATAATTACTGATCGGTGTTTGTTCTGTATAATACTGCCGCGGCACTGATTTTAACTCTGATTTCAGATCTCCACCTTTCAAACAAATCATACCGTTAGGCAAGCTATTTTTATGGTTTTCTTTAATTAGGTTTCTTGACCAACCAATCAGTTTGGGTAGTTGGGCAACAGCTCGAACAACAATGAAATCTGCTTTTTCTTTAATGTCTTCTACTCGACTATGGCTTGTTTTAACATTCCTTATTTCTAATTCTTCACAGATAGCATCAACCACTGTTAATTTTTTCCGAATGCTGTCAACAAGATGGAAATGTACATTAGGAAAAAATATAGCTAAAGGAATTCCTGGAAACCCACCACCACAACCTAAGTCAATAATATGCGTATCATCTACAAATGAGGAATACTTAGCAACGGCTAAAGAATGGAGTACATGTCGCTCATAAAGATTCTCAATATCTTTTCTAGAGATCACATTTATCTTCTCATTCCAATCACTATACAGATCTTGTAATTTACTGTATTGGTCTTTTTGTACGTCCGTCAATGTGTTGAAATAACGGAGAACAGCTTCCATTTTCCTAATGATGTTTTTAAACTAAGTCTGTAGGCTCTTCTTCAACTGAGTCAGTCTTCGTAGAGTCTTTAGTATCGTCTTGGTTAGCATCAATTCTTGAAGAAGGATCTGGATCGTCAGAACGCGCTTCTGCAACTGAGGTGTTTGTAGAATCTGTAAATATTTCAGTTGGATCTCCATGAGGTCTAGGGCCTATCAATTTGACTACCTGAGACTTGAGTAACACTTCTTTTTCAAGTAATTCTTGTGCTAGGATATGGAGTTCGTTGTTGTATTTTTTCAACAACTGTTGTGCCCGTTCGTATTCTTTGTCAATCAATTTTCTCACTTCTCCATCGATCAATGTGGCAGTATCATCTGAGTAAGGTCTTTGATACGATTCCTGCTGCATAGCATAGAAAGACACATTACCGACTTTATCATTCATCCCATAAACGGATACCATTCCATAAGCCATCTTAGTGACTTGATCTAGGTCGTTCTGTGCGCCAGTTGATATTTTATCAAAAATGATTTTTTCAGCTGCTCGACCACCAAGTGTCATGCATATACGGTCTAGTAATGCTTCCGTCCTTGTTATGTATTCTTCTTTTGGAAGGTATTGGGCATAACCGAGTGTGCCTATACCACGAGGTACAATTGTCACTTTCACTAACGGAGATGCATGTTCTAAATACCATCCACAAATGGCGTGACCTGCTTCGTGATAAGCAATAATTTCTTTCTCTTTTGGAGAGATGAGTTTATTCTTTTTCTCCAATCCACCAATCACACGATCGAGCGCATAATTGAAGTCATCCATATCTATTGCTTTCTTTCCGTTTCTCGCAGCTACCAGAGCTGCTTCATTACACACATTTGCAATCTCAGCACCAGCAAAACCAGGAGTCATCTCTGCAAGCGTAGCAGGATTGATGGACTTACTGATTTTAATATTTTTCAAATGCACTTTGAATATTGCCTCTCTTCCTTTAAGATCTGGTCTGTCAATACCAATTTGTCTGTCAAATCTGCCAGGTCTTAATAATGCAGTGTCCAACACATCTGGCCTGTTAGTTGCAGCCATCAATATGACACCCTTATCTGTGCTGAAACCATCCATCTCCACGAGGAGTTGATTCAGCGTGTTTTCTCTTTCGTCATTTCCACCTTGCATTGCTCCTTTGCCTCTAGCACGACCAATCGCATCTATCTCATCTATAAATACAATACATGGTGCTTTTTCTCTTGCTTGCTTAAATAAATCTCTCACTCGAGATGCGCCAACACCGACAAACATTTCTACAAAATCAGAACCTGATATAGAAAAGAATGGTACACCGGCTTCTCCAGCAACCGCTTTTGCAAGTAAGGTTTTACCAGTACCCGGAGGGCCTACAAGTAAGACACCTTTAGGGATTTTACCTCCTAGCGATGTATATTTTTTCGGATTCTTCAGAAAATCCACCACTTCCATGACTTCTACCTTTGCTTCATCCAAACCAGCAACGTCTTTGAAGGTGACATTAACTTTAGCGTTGTTATCAAATAGAGTAGCTTTTGATTTCCCTATATTAAAAATCTGGGCACCTGGACCTCCTGAGCCTGTAGCCACTCTTCTCATAATAAATAACCAAAGACCGATAATGAGTAGGAATGGAATAACCCAGTTCAAAATAGGCCCTAACCAATTGGTTTGCGTTATCGGTTTTGGAAATACAGTGTGGCCTTCAGCTTCCAACATTTTCAGTCGGTCATAGAAATAGTCTGGATTGCCAACTTCAAATTTATACTGAGGTTGTTGAGCGCTGAACGTATTTCTATTCAATTCAGGATATCTGTCGCCTTTAAGCGCGTCATCTGTCAGATAGACTAATGCATCCTTTTGATTTAGTATTTCAAGCTTTTTTAAATCTCCATCACGAACTATATCTTCGAATTCTTGGATATCGATGATATCTGTTTGACTGTTAAAATGGAGATAGAGGTTAAGGGCTAATATGAACAAAATAATCGCTCCATAGATCCAATATGAATTGAAATTCACTTTACGAGGATCATTTCCTCCTTCCTTTTTTGTTTTTTTGTCAGACATGTTTTAGTCTCTTTGTACTGTTAAACACCTTTTATGTTAATTCAGTTTGTTATGGAAGTTATAAATCTTCAAACGCTGTGTATTTTGCATCACTCCAAAGCTCCTCAATGTCATAGTAAGAACGTTTCTCTGGATGGAAAATGTGAACGATTATATCAAAATAATCTACCAAAATCCATTGCGCTCCTTCAATACCTTCAACGTGATTAGGATACAAACCATACTCGTCCTTGATGCGTTTGCAAATGTTATTAGAAATAGCTTTTACTTGAGTAGTTGACTCTCCTTCACAAACAATAAAATAGTCTGCTGAAGATTCTTCGATTTCAGTCAAGTCTAACTTTACGATCCGTTTTCCTTTTATATCTTGAATGCAATCAACAATTACGTCGTTTAACTCAGAACTACTAATTGGCTTTTCTACAAGCCCCGCCTTTGCTATGCTCAAATTAGACTGTATTTTTATTTTTTCAAAGTTAAGTAAAATATACGAGTGATATTGATAAGTGCTTTAATCATCGGGAATCCGACTATCGAATTAGACGAAATTGACTCCACAAACGATTATGCTTCGCGATTACTTGCAGAAGATGCTTCTATTTCTGACGGCACAGTCATTTGTGCACAACATCAAACAAAAGGTCGCGGACAGTTTGATGCTAAGTGGTTCACAAATAAAGCCGAAAATTTGACTATGTCGATCATATTGAAACCAAGTCAGTTACACATTAAGAAACAATTTTATTTGACTATAATTAGCTCTTTATCTACTGTTTCCTTATTGAAAAATTATGGTATCAGCGCGTCGGTAAAATGGCCTAATGACATTTATGTCAAAAAAAATAAGATTGCAGGCATCTTGATACAAAATTCTATATCTGGTTATAACATACAAGCAAGCATTATTGGAATAGGTTTAAATGTCAATCAGCAAGCATTTCACCCATCTGTTCCAAATCCTTCGTCAATTTCCTTAGAAACCGGCAAAGCTGTTGATCTTTTTAATCTAAGATTACAATTCTTTGAATATTTTGAATCTTATTATACGGATCTGATCAACGGTCATTTTGAGGCTTTGTTGTCAGAATATTTGGATTCATTATATCAAAGAAATAAAGTTGCTACTTATCAGAAAGATGATGGAACCATATTCAGTGGGATTATAAAGTCCGTCGATGAATCAGGTGTATTGTACATTGAGGTTGAAGATTCGACTATTCAATCATTTACTCTCAAAGAGATTCGCTTTCTTTAGGGAATAAATAAGATCAAATCATGAAGGCGAGTATTTTGACAATAGGAGATGAGATTTTAATTGGGCAGATCATCGATACCAACTCTGCATGGATGGGTGAATATTTAAATACGTTTGGTATTGATGTTCACGCAATTTATTCTGTCCAAGATACTCTACCATCCATCATTGAAGGACTCAATACTGCCACGCAAAATTCTGAGTTGGTGTTGATCACTGGTGGTCTTGGGCCTACAAAAGATGACTTGACTTGCGAAGCACTAGCAGCTTATTTTAATGTTGAACTTGAATTCCAACATGAATTGTGGGAACGGATTCAAGGATTGTTTCGAGACAGAGGAAGGGAGCCGACAGATTTACACAAACAGCAATGTTTCCTGCCAGCGAATGCAACACTATTGCCAAATAAAATGGGTACTGCCCCGGGTATGTTGTTTGAGCAAAATGGCAAAAAGTTTATCTCCATGCCTGGCGTGCCTTATGAGATGAAGTACATCATGATGACGCATGTAAGCCCAATGTTGCAGGAAGCGACCCCTGTTTATATCTATCATAAAACAATTTTGACTGCTGGGAAAGGAGAATCATTTATAAGTAAACAGATACAGGATATTGAAGAGTCATTGCCTGAACACATCAAACTCGCCTACTTGCCAAATCTGTCAAGAGTGAGAGTGCGTTTATCAAGTAAAACAAGTAGTTTTTCTGTAGATCAAAATGCTGAAGTTGATCAGTTTGTACATTCAATCACGGAGCGTTTGGGAAGTCTCGTCTATGGATATGACGAAGTCCCTTTTGAGAAAGTACTTGGTCAGTTGTGCTTAGAAAAAGGTTTACGAATAGCTTCCGCTGAAAGTTGCACTGGTGGGCTTATTGCGAATCAATTGGTGTCTGTTCCAGGTTCTTCAGCTTACTATACAGGTTCTATTGTTGCTTACAGCTATGAATTAAAAAATTCATTGCTTGGTGTTTCTCAAGATCTGCTTGATGCAAAAGGAGCTGTAAGTGAAGAAGTCGTCTTAGCTATGTTGGAAGGATTATTTGATCAAACCAATGCTGACGTAGGAATTGCAGTATCGGGGATTGCTGGACCTGGAGGAGGTACTGAGACAAAACCAGTTGGCACAGTTTGGATAGCAGTAGGCAACAAAGACAAACAACACACGGAGAAAATATTGATAGGCAAAGACCGTGATATCAATATCCGCTATTCAGCAAATTATGCCTTGAATATGTTGCGGTTGTTCATTTTGGAAATGTATAATTAAAATTTCAGCATTCAGAATTACCGATAAGCTCAGATCTGTGAGCCTTTGGCTTAAACCTTCGATTCAGTTAGTTAATGCTATAAAATTTGGAAAACTAAGGTGAGGCAATGTCTAAACTAGGGCTTCCCTGAGCTGTACCTCATTCCGAATTTCATTTATCAACTCTGACCAATAGGCCCTAGTTCGATCCCTTCTGAATAGGCCATTTTGATGTTGTTCTTACCAAGAGCTTTTTTGATCGCAAGTTGGCAGTCGTAAAATACTTGCCAGTAGTCTTCAGGCTTAGAGTGGACAAATAAGCCAACTTTAATGTTGTGGCTGTCAAATTCTTCTATGCCAACAGAAGGAGCGGGATCTGATAATATGCCATTGATGGATTTCACTTCTTCAAGAATCGCGGATTCAACTTTATCGAACTGCTCCTCGTAAGGTATGGCAAAGAACATATCCGCTCTTATGTTTCCATTCGTACTGTGATTGGTAACTGTCTCCGATGTGATTTTACTGTTAGGGATTATGACATTCTGATTCGTTACCGTTTTGATATGTGTATTGAATATTTGAATCGCTTGTACCCAACCTTTGTCTCCAGTGATTTCGATTAAATCACCTACTTTGAACGGACGGAACAAGAGAATTAAAACCCCGGAAGCAAAATTCCCAAGACTTCCTTGTAAAGCCATGCCGATCGCAAAACCGGCAGCAGCTAATATTGCGACAAAAGAAGTTGTTTTGATACCAACCATCTCTGCAACACTAAATAACAATAAGACTTTCAATATCACAGACAGCATAGAGGTTAAAAATGGCGCAAGACTTTCGTCAAAATTCGAACTGGCTAATTTTTTACCTACAAAGTCGACTAGTTTTCCTATGATGTAAAAACCAATAATTAACATTAAAATTGCTGTCAATACCTTTGGAGCAAAATCTATAGCAAGGTTAACAAAACGTCCTAATTTCTCTTCCATATTTAATCAGTTGAAGCTGTAAACATAATAGACAATGTTTATTATTCTGTGTTTTAAGATATGTTTAATATTATTTTATTTGTAATGTGTTTACATGAAAGGATTATAACAGCTTGTCAATTTTTCGTGATTACACATAAAGGATTGGTATCTGACAGCGCAATAGATATTACACCAGGTTTGCCTCTAACATGACGGGTCAGTTATGCACATTACCATAATCATAAAATACACTGGATTAACGAATACTAGACAATCAGTCTTCAAATACAATTTTGACATCATCAGTGACAGGGTGTGCTTGACAAGCAAGAATAAATCCACTTTCTACTTCATCATCATCTAAAGCATAGCATGCATCCATTTCCACTTTTCCTGAAGTTACTTTAGCTATGCATGTGGAACACGCGCCACTTGTACAAGAGAATGGAGCATCCTTTTTCATTTCTAGTAAGACATCGAGTATTGTCTTTGATGGTGGGACATCAATTACAAATTCTTCACCCTTTAGAGAGACTGTTACTGTTCCAACTCCTGCACCTGATGCAGCTGCAACTGCTTCTCCAGCATTATCTGATTTTTCATCTGGAGAACCAAAATATTCGACTTTGATTTTATCCTTTTGAATGCCCTGTCCAAGTAATGCTGCCTGCACAACATCCATCATAACAGTAGGACCACAAATCATATAGATTTGATCATCTCCTTTTGCAGGTTGTTCTTGTAGGAATTTGGATATGTTTTCTGCATTAGGTAATCCCTTCCATCCAGTCCAGTTGGTTTTTGCCTTGGAGAAGAAACCGGATTTGGTTTTTATAGGATCACTCAACAAATGAGTTGCTGTAAATTGACCGGAATGCATTTTTTCCAAGCGATCTAATTCATTTTTAAAAATGATGCTGCTTTCATTTGTATTTCCATAAAACAGATTGACAGTGCTTTTAGGTTCTTCTTCGAGTATTGTTTTGATAAGCGACATCATCGGTGTGATGCCACTGCCACCTGCAAATAAGTAGTAGTCTTTGATGGCAGCATGCGAGAGATCCAGGGTAAATGTCCCTAAGGGCACCATGACCTCAATGTCTTGTCCCACGGTTAGATTATCATTCATGTGGTTAGATATCACACCATTTTTTACGCGTTTGGAAGTCACCCCAAGTTTTTGCTCCAAAGGACTAGTGAAAATGGAATATGCGCGTCTATATTCTTGTCCATTTTTATCAAATTTAAGCGTTAGGTATTGGCCTGCTTTGAATTGATATTGATCTTTTAATTGATCTGGGACATCAAAGATTACAGAGATACTCTCTTCCGTTTCTTTGACTAATTCTTTGATTTTTAACGTATGAAAATCCGTACTCATCTTGTCTATATTTCCTTAAGGATGACAAAAGTATGATTGTTTTGTTTAATAAAAATTTAAATAGGTAAAGAATATTGATCAGATGACTTGATATATGAGGTATAAACCAAAGCAAAGTAGCCCGATTCCAGCAACTTGACTAAACCGTTGGATGTGTATCGAGGTTAATTTTGAGCGAATAGACTTAGCTAGAATGACCTTCAAAGCATCTGAAGCAATAATCATAAACATAATCGAGCTAAGAAAAATGATGGCTTCCGTATTGTTGATTTTTCTGCCAATAATGTAAGTAGATATTGTCGTCAACCAAAATAAGAACGTGAATGGATTGATCGTGTTGACCAAAAAGCCCTTTAGCCAAAAACCAAAATAATCTTTGTATTCATGCTTTCGTTGGTTTAAATCTAGTTCTACTCGTGTGAGAAAGGAACCTATGCCGAAGAGGATCATGACAATGCCACCTGCTAATCCCAGCCAAAACTGGAAAGATTCGCTTTCTATAGTAGCACTCAAACGTTTGATAAACATAAACGTTAGAAACAGAATTATAAAATCACTGATCCAGACACCTGAGCCAACAGTCATTCCTGCTTTTCCACCTTTTTCTACCGCAGTTTGTGTTAGAGCGATAAAGATGGGTCCCAATGAGACAGATAAAAACAACCCTAACCCTAAGCCTTCTAAAATAAACTGCATGCAATTATACTTGACGACAAGTTAAGGAAGTAAAGTCGATTCAGGTGATATATTTTAATTCTCAATAGAGTTTACGACTATTGATTAAATTTAAGATCCAACTCTTTAAGAGAAATTGTGACAAAACATTTTCTGCCAGATGGCCCAGTATATGGCATTTCGCAGCCAAAAAGCTGGTCAATCAATCCTTGCATTTCATCAGCTACAAGGCTTGTACCTCGTTTAACTGCTTCGCTTCGTGCCATCGCCCTACAAAGCTTGTGCTCAATAGAGTTTGAATTAGAAAGGTCTTCCATGAAGTGATTTAGAAATTGCATAATCAACTGCTCAGGGTTCATCTGCGAATCTAAATGAGCTGGGATACCTCTTATGATAAATGTTTGCTGGCCAAATTCGCTGATGTCAAATCCAATGTGCTGCAATTGTGTAAGAATAGATTTTAATGATTCCCCTTGCCTGACATCTAACTCTACAGAAATAGGAAAGAGTAATTGCTGTGTTGCAGATTGGCTGGTTTTAATCGAATTTAGTAATCGTTCATATATGATGCGTTCATGCGCTGTTTGCTGATCAATAACAACCAAACCACTTTTTATTTGGGAGATGATAAACCGTTTGTCCAATTGCAATGGTGCTTTTACTTGGACTTCATGTTGAAGGCTACCTTCTTTATCAGAATTATTGATTTTACTGGAAATGATAACTGAATCCTGTTGTTCTAGTTTTGACTGACTCATCAACTCTTCAAATTCATTGTTCCATGCATTGATCTCCGACTTGCTGGCTCGTTCACCTCTACCATTAGATGCTGTAGATCCAAAGTTTTGGTTTGTAGGAGAGCTCCCTTGAAACTTTTGATGTGCCAAATTGTGATTTACATTATTGTCAAAATCCAGAACCGGTGTGATGCTGTATTTTCCCAAAGCATGTCTGACCGAGACTTTGATGTAATTGTAGATCAACCGTTCATTTTCAAACTTAACTTCTTGCTTTGTAGGATGCACATTGATGTCGACATCTTCTGGTTTGATGTCAATAAAAAGAACGAAAAATGGGTAAGCTTTCTCAGGTAGAAGTTGATCAAAAGCAAACCGGACCGCATGCGCTAAATAAGGGCTTTTAATGAATCTGTTATTGACAAAAAAGAACTGATTACCCTTCGATTTTTTAGCATATTCTGGTTTGCCAATGAAGCCATGCACTTGTAAGATATCAGTTGTTTCTTCCACTGGTATCAATTTGTCATTAATGGATTTGTTAAACAGACCGACAATACGTTGTCTAAGTGATGCAATCTCTAATTGATATAAATTATTGTCGTTGTGAAAGCACGAAAACCCGATTTCTGGATGAGCCAATGATACTTTTACAAATTCATCCAAAATATGTCTTAATTCTACTGGATCTGACTTTAAGAATTTTCGTCTAGCTGGGACATTGAAAAACAATTGTTTTACACTGAAATTTGAACCAGCTGGTATGGAACATGGCTCTTGCTTAATGACCTCAGAGTTTTCTACTTTTAAGAGCACTCCTAGTTCAGAATTAGCATTTCGAGTTTTTAGTTCTACTTTAGACACAGCGGCAATTGATGCAAGTGCTTCTCCTCGAAATCCTTTTGTGAGTATGTTGAATAAGTCTTCTGTCTTGCGAATTTTACTTGTGGCATGCCGTTCAAATGCCATTCTAGCATCTGTTTCTGTCATTCCAGAACCATTATCAATGACCTGAATCAAGGTTTTGCCTGAATCTTTAATGATAAGTTTTATACTTGTAGCACCAGCATCTACAGCATTTTCTAGCAATTCTTTCACCACTGAAGATGGTCGCTGAATAACTTCTCCGGCTGCGATTTGATTCGCTAAAGCATCGGGTAATAATTGAATAATATCTGGCATTAAGGAGTTCTAATCAAATGATTCGAAAAACGAGGGCATATATTCTAATAGAAAGTAAAGAGTCAATAATACCAATATCATCATCACGATCATCACAACACGATTGGATTTTCTTAATGAACGTTTATACGCATCGCTATCGTAACTTTTGCCAATAGGTTTTTTAAAACTTCCTCTTATTCTTTGTTTGATGGCTTCTGCGTCTACTTCGTCTTTTTCACCTTCTTTCTTGCGATACGGAGCCATTCGACGATCAAGATCATCCTTTTCAGGATCGTAATATCTTGGAGTATACTCAAAACTCCTATGTTTCGTTCGTTTTCCAAATCCGAATAAAGCCATACTCAAATGTAAAACATAGTTATTTAGAATGGCAATCCTTTTTAGAATAGAAATCCACCAGTTTTCAACAAAAGTCACATCGGATCAACTTTTTCAGCTGTATTGCTTTTTTGATGAAATGGGTTTCTTCGTTAATGATTGCTTAAATCCTAGTTTTTCTAGCGTGATTTGTTAGAATTGGAGTTATTTGTAGTATGAGAATCTTGATTGTTTTCCTCTTTTTTAACCTTTGGTTGAATCCGTTAGTTAGCCAAGAGGATTTTCGTTTCGAGGATGATGTGTATTTGGACTACATCAAAAGTGTTAAGCTACACCATGCTGGATTACCTACTTCATTGCCAATGATTGACCTAGGGTCTTCTGGTAGATTGGTATTAACTTTTGATGATTTAGAAGGAGGGGATAAAGATTATACTTATGAGATTATTCATTGTGACCGAAATTGGAATCGCAGCGATTTAGACGAATATGATTTCATTAATGGCTTTAACAATGAAGAAATAGACAATGTCTCTTATTCTAGAGGAACAGACATCAACTATACAAATTACTCTCTTACCTTACCAAATGATGATATCGAATGGATTGTTTCTGGTAATTACTTACTAGTCGTCTACGAAGATGAATACGATAAAGTACCTGCATTGACTAGACGTTTTATGGTAGTAGAACCACTCGTCAAAGTGTTAGGTCAAGTGATAGATTCTAGAAATGTTGGTGCGGCCAAAACGCATCATGCACTGGATATATCCATCAACAATAAAGACTTTAGAATATCAAATGCAATGAGTGAAATCGAAGTCTTTATGTTGCAAAACCACCGATGGGATACTGCACTTAAAGGCATTAAGCCTGGGTTTGTACGAGGCGATAATATTGAATTAGGAATAGCGAGTAGAAACGAATTTCCAGCTGGTAAAGAATTTAGAATTGTTGATTTAAGAAGTGCTGAGTACAGAGGCGAAGGCGTCCATAGTCTGGAAACCAGAAACGGGATCAAACATGCTTTAGTACATCTTGATCAAAATCGATATTGGAAAAATTATCATACCTATGATGACATTAATGGTCAATATGTATTAGATAATGCGGACAGGGGAGGAGCTATGCATTCAGAATATATGAATGTCTATTTCAATATTGAGCTTGAAAGGCCATTACTAGATGGTGACATATACATTGTCGGCGCATTTAACGACTGGCAATTAAAAGAAGAGAATAGATTAGTATACGATTCTTTTCGAAATTTATATTCCACAGATTTTTTACTTCGCCAAGGCTTTTATGATTATATCTATGCTGTGAAAACAGATGATGGAGTTGATTACTCAGTTCTAGAAGGTGATTGGTTTGAAACAAGAAATGAATACACAATCTTAGTCTATTATTCAGAGTTTGGTTCGCGATTTGATCGACTAATCGGAGTTGGAAATTTAGCTTCCAATCGATATTAATCTGAAAGTAATTACAAAAAACGCGATTCTTAAACATCATCAGTGCTAGTTCATCATTTAAAATCTCACCTGTCTTGCAACTAAATTTAGATTTTCGTCGTCTATTACAATGAAAGTCGGCATCTTTTATCGAATTCTTCGCTCTATTCATAGATAAAAGTCTAAAGCTTACTTGACTTTATTTAACATTGCAATGGAAAAACACAAACGAATGCGAAAAATTGTCACCGCTTTATTAGTTATTGTCTCTTTAGCTACAAATGCACAAGAACTTTGGGATCTGGAAAAATGCATCAATTACGCTTGGACAAATTCATTAAGTTTAATCCAGTCGCAGCAGTCAGAGCAGCTTGAAGCCATCAATCAAAAGCAAGCACAACACACCAGATACCCAAGCCTGTCAGGATCAGCTGGGCTGGGATTGAATTTTGGTCGTTCTCTAGATCCTACCACAGATGCTTTTACGACCAGTACATTCTTTTCAAATACTTTTGGAGTAAATGCTGGTGTACCAATTTTTAATGGTTTCCAAATAAAAAATAGTTTAAAGCAGGCTGGTTTTAATCTCGATGCAGCTCAAAAGGATACAGAACAATTAAAAAGAGACATCGCTTTAAACGTAGCTAGTGCTTACCTGACTGCGTTGTTTGCAAATGAAAGACAAAATACAGCACAATTTGCACTAGATTTAAGTAAGGAGCAATTATCCCAAATTGATAAATTGATTGCCGCAGGATCTAGGCCACGTAACGAACGACTCGATCTTTTAGCTCAAATTGCTACAAATGAACAATCATTGATCAACGGTGCTAACGATTATACAATTGCTATGTTAAATCTGAAGCAGTTGATGAATTATAATGTGGAGTCAGAAATAGAATTGGTCGTTCCAGACGAAAATGCAGTTACCTTATTTAGTGATCCTGATTTATTGACATTCGATGAAGTATATAGGCAAGCAGTCCTAAATCAACCAAATATTGAAGCTGGAAAAATTCGTTTGTTAAGCGCAGAAACAGGAATCGATATAGCTAAAGGTGGGTTTTATCCTTCGCTTAATGCATTTGGTGGCTTGCAATCCAATTTTTCTAATCAAGGAAAGCGTATAGATGGATTTGAAGAAGTAATCAATGAAACTCCAGTAGTTTTTAATGGAATGAATGCTGTAATCGGCCTTCCTGGAGTCAATCCCGTTCTTTCGGATAATCCTTACTTCAACCAGTTGAGTGAAAATTTAGCCTATGGATTTGGATTGAATATGAATATACCCATTTACAATAATTACCAAACTAAAGCTGCCGTTCAGCGTGCAGAATTGAATCTTCATGCGACCAAAACTCAAAACGAGTTATTGACCCAACAATTAAAAATATCAGTACAACAAGCGCTTGCAGATGCACAAACAGCCAAGAAAGCGTTCGAAGCATCTCAGCAAAGTGTGGACGCACAACAAGCTGCTTTTGAAAATGCAGAAAAGCGATTTGAATTAGGTGCAATAAACACATATGACTACATTTTGGCTAAAAATCAGCTAGATAATGCCAGAGTTAATGCAATCATTGCGAAATATGATTATATATTTAGAACTAAGATATTAGACTTCTATATTGGCAGACCATTAACTTTGTAGCACACAAAGAAAACATGACAAAACGTAAAAAGAAGTCAAGAAAGTGGTTGTTACTACTCTTGGCGCTGTTTTTTCTAGCACTCATTGCTTTTGCAGTGTATAAAAACAATTCTAAGCCTAAAGGCGAAGAAGTGACCACCGAAAATGTTTCTAAGCGAACAATCTACGAAACAGTCTCGGCAAGTGGTCGAATATTTCCAGAAGTCGAAGTGAAAATCAGTTCTGATGTTTCTGGCGAAATCGTGGAATTGAGAGTAGAAGAAGGAGATTCTGTAGTCACTGGTCAAATCTTAGCCAAAATTGATCCTGAAGCTTATGTGTCTTCAGTAGAGCGAGGTAGAGCCTCTTTGGACAACATGAAGGCCCAAGTCGCGATATCAAATTCACAAATGCAAAATAACATTGCGCAAAAAGAACAGATTTTAGCAAACTTAGAAAATGCCAAGCAAATTCATTCTCGAAATGAAAAGTTGAAAAATGATGGTGTGATCTCTGCTGTTGAATATGAACAATCATTGTCCAATTTGCGCGCACTAGAAGCAAACCTCAAAGCAGCAGAAGCAGGAATCAATGCGTCCAAAGAAAGTATAAAAGCAGCAGAATTTCAGGTTAAAAGCTCTGAAGCTTCCTTAAAGGAGTTAACAACAAATTTAAACCGTACCACCATCAAAGCTCCTCAAAGTGGCATCATCAGCAGTTTGTCTGTCGAACAAGGAGAACGTGTCGTTGGTACCATTCAAATGACAGGAACAGAAATGATGAGAATTGCGAATCTCAATGCAATGGAAGTACAAGTGGAAGTAAGTGAAAACGACATTTTAAAAGTATCTCCACGTGACAGTGTAGAGATAGAAGTGGATGCCTATGTCGACAAAGTATTTAGTGGAATTGTTACAGAGATAGCTAACAGTGCAGCAAACACAGGGCTTGCAAATACAACATCACTAAATACAGATCAGGTAACTAACTTCATCGTCAAAGCAAGAATTGATCCCAATTCTTATAGTACAATGTCTCGTTATCCTTTCAGACCTGGTATGTCAGCTTCTGTAGATATTTTCACAAATAAAGCGGAAGATGTGCTTTGTGTGCCCATTCAATCGGTAACGGTAAGAGAGAATGACGATAAAGAGATTGAAGAAGTGGTTTTCTTATACGAAGCAGATACAGCAAGAATGGTAAAAGTAAAAACAGGTATCCAAGATGACGACTACATAGAAGTACTGGAGGGTTTAGATGATGGTATAGAGGTTGTCTCTGGTCCTTACACTGCGATTTCTAAAACCATTGAAGAAGGATCAGAGTTGAGAATTAAAGAAGAGGAAGACGGAAAAAAAGATAAGTCCTAGCCTTTGTCAAAAGCAATAATCACCTTCGTTAAAAACCCTGTTCCGGGAACAGTTAAGACCCGTTTAGCTAAGACAATTGGTAATGATCGTGCGCTTGATATTTATTTACAACTCAGTGCATACACCAAACGAACAATTAAAGCAATCGACGCAGATGTAGTTATTTTTTATGCCGCAGATATTCAAGTTAATGACCTGTGGACTGATGATGACTTTCAGAAAAAGTTGCAGCATGGTGAGGATTTGGGCGCCCGTATGCAACATGCTTTTAAAACTTTGCTTACGGACTATGATAAGGTATTAATCGTAGGTAGCGACTGCCCGCAATTGAAAGAGCATCATTTAAACACGGCATTCAATTCTCTAGATGAGACCGATATCGTGGTTGGTCCAACCTTTGATGGTGGCTATTATATGATCGGCATGAAAGAACTACACAGGTTCTTGTTCGAAGATATTGCTTGGAGTACAGATGCTGTATTTCCAACTACCCTACAAAGAATCTTTGCCAACTATAAGACAGTGACTCAACTAGAGAAATTATCAGATGTTGATGTGGAAGATGATTTGAAGTATATTGATTGGTTATAGTCATGGAATTGCAGATACTATTTCTTATCAATTTATCGCTAAGCGCATTTATGTGTGGTGTTATCTGGCTGGTCCAGGTTCTCATTTATCCATCTTTCAGATTAGTTAGGGATATCAAACACCATCAATTCCATATGAAGGCAATTAGCTATGTCGTTGTACCAGTAATGTTGCTCGAATTAGTGTCTACTGTCTTTTATTATTTTCAAGTAAGAGATCAGCTGCTTTTGCTTGTTTTGGTATTGCTCATTCTAATATGGTTGTCCACATTTTTATTGCAAGTCCCACAGCATCAAAAAATTCAATTGGAGAATTCTGATGAAGCGATAAATCGACTAATATCATCTAATTGGATACGAACAATTTTATGGTCCGCGAAAACTCTGTTACTTTTATGGTATGGCATTGCCTAAGAGAACGTATATAACTCCGATAAAACAACTTCTTCGAAACCCAATAGCGAAGAAAAAATTTTCTATTTCCAGCGATAATATTGCATTGATTCTTTCCGGTGGGGGTTCTAGAGGAGCTTATCAGATTGGGGTATGGAAAGCAATGGAAGAAAAGTCTCTTATGTCGAGGGTCAAACAAATCTACGGGACATCTGTAGGCGCTATAAATGGTGCTGCTATTGTGCAAGGAGATTTGGATCTGGCAGAAAGGCTTTGGAAACAATTGGATTACAGCAAAGTGTTCAGTGATTTTGATTCTATTGTGTCTTCAGCAGAATATAAACCGCGAGCTATATATCAAACCATTGTTAAATTATTTAGAGAAAGAGGACTAAATGTCGAACCTTTAAAGGAATTGTTGCACGAGTTTCTTGATGAAGACAAGATCAGAGCATCACCTATAGATTTTGGATTGGTCGTCGTGGAACTCAATTCATTCAAACGACGATATCTGCGTAAAGAAGACATACCACATGGTGAGTTGATTGATTACATTATAGGGAGTGCTACTTTCCCAGTTTTCAAACCGCATTATGTCGATGGCAAACGCTTTATTGATGGCGGACTTGTAGACAACAGACCATTTTCATTTTTAAAGAATCAAGACACTATAGGTCAAGCGATCTGCATAGACTTAACGACAGCTAGACATTTTTACATCAAAGATGCTGACCAAAAAGATATGGAGGTTAATTACATCAAAGCATCTAAATTACTTGGTTCTCCTTTGGCTTTTGATCTGGGGCGCATTAATAAGAATATGGCACTTGGCTACAACGACTTTCAATTGTATTGTGAAGAATAATGATCCACACAGACTTTGTTTTTATCCATCATGAAAAGATATTCTAAGGTTTTACCCTTTTTACCTGAATAGCACCAATTCCCGCTTTCCAGAGTTTTTCATTTATTTCAGGAATGTCGGTGTTCAAAATATCTGTAGCTTGGACTTGTAGACTTGACCACTCTACATCCAATTCTCTTTTGCGCTCTTTTACTGCTTCCGTCACTTTGACAATATCACTTTCTGTTTGATTCAAAAGGAAGAGATAATTTGCAGATAGTTTATTTGGAAAATTCTCTACGTCATCATAGGCTTTTGATTTTCGTTGCACCATGTCATCGTCCCATTTTTTCATTTTTGCAATCAATTCACTTGATTCGGCCAGTAGGCTTTTGTGATCAGTCTTTGATAATTTTTTTGACGCATCTGCTATTTCTTTTCTCAGCTTCGCCAAATCATTAATGGATGTATGCATATTGTTAATGGTGCTTTCCATTTCACTCATGATAGCATGATATTCCTCATACTCCTCCACAGTCGTGTTGTACAATGGATGGGCTGAAACTGCAACTTGAGAGGAACTTGTTTTTTCGCCTTGAGTAACTGTAATTGTATAGGTGCCTGGCATGACCCTATGACCTCTGTAACTGCCTTCTATGTATACACCTGGCACACCTTCCATGATAGGATATCTTAGATCCCACACAATCCGATTTAAACCTTCTTTTTTGCCTAAAGTTGTTTTGCCAGGAGGACCACCCGCCCAACTAGAAAATGTCGTGTCTTTTTCTGAAGTATAACTGCGAACTAATTGACCTGTTGCATCTGTTATGGTCATGTTTATTGGTTCTTTAGAATCAGAATTTGGAAGGTTATAATAAATGACTGCACCATTTGCAGGATTGACACCACGCATCGGATTTGTTCCATCGAATGAAGCACTTGATGCATTGAGTTCACTACCTCCTGTGACAAGCATTGTTTTTTCAGGTGTAAAAACTTGCAACTCTTCAGTCATGTCATCAATTTGCCTCAGTAAATCCAAATCATCCAAAATCCAAAATGAACGACCAGATGTAGCAGCAACCAGATCATTATTTTTTACCGCTAAATCAGTAATTGGTGTTATTGGTAAATTTAGTTGCAGTGGGTACCATTTCTGCCCATCGTTCCAAGAGACATAAACGCCTGTTTCTGTACCAGCATACAATAAGCCTTGTCTGACATCATCTTCTCTGACGACTCTGGTAAAGGCACCTTTTGGAATCCCGTTTGTAATGTTGGTCCAAGTCTTACCATAGTTAGTCGTTTTATATAATGCTGGTGTATGATCATTGAATTTATATCGAGTAGTTGCGATGTAAGCAGTCGCTGGATCATGAGGAGAGACATCTATGGCATTGATGAGACACTCTTCTAATCCTGCTGGTGTCACATTGGTCCAGTTGGCACAATTATCTTTGGTGATATGCACAAGCCCATCGTCACTGCCTACCCAAATAACACCTTCTTCATGAGGAGATTCAATGACGTAAGCGATTGTCCCATAATTTTCTGCACCTACAGCTTCATTGGTATACGGGACACCACCTTTGCCTTGTTTAGATTTTTCATTTCTAGTCAAATCAGGAGAAGCTTCTGTCCAGGATATGCCTAGGTCTTTTGTTTTTAATAAAAATTGAGCCCCATGATAATAGGTGTTCTCTTCATGTTGTGACCAAATGATAGGTGCATTCCAATTGTATCGGTATTTCATATCTGAAGCATCTCTACCAAGATATTGGATTGGTGCTGCCATGATGTTAGTGCTGGCTTCTGCCTTTGTATCAAGGACTTCAATTGTACCTAAATAGGATCCTCCTAAAACATATCTTGGGTCATCTGGATCAAAAGCGAGGAATGCACTTTCTCCTCCAGCCGAATATGTCCAACTGCGTTGAGTGATTCCCCAGCCGAATTCTTGGCTAGCAATGCGTACCGAAGAATTGTCTTGTTGACCAGCATATATGTTATAAGGGTATTGATTGTCCACACTAATTCTATAAAATTGTGCCGTGGGCATATTGTCTTGCCTGGACCATGTTTCACCTCTGTTAAAACTAATGGCTGCTCCACCATCATTGGCAATACAGATGTTTTTTGGATTGGTCGGATGAATCCATAAGTCATGGAAATCACCATGAGTACCAGTCAACCGTTCCCATGTCTTGCCTCCATCGCTCGATCTTAATGCAGGTGCACTAAGTACGTAGACCATGTCTTTGTTAATAGGGTCGGCAAACACTTCTATATAATACCAAGCGCGTTGTACCAAGCGATGATCTTTACTGATCCGCTTCCAACTTCCTCCAGCATTGTCTGATACGAATAAGCCACCTTTCTCTTCATTACTATCACTTTCCACAAGAGCATAAACTCTGTCTGGTTCTGACCGACAAATAGATACTGCCATTTTACCCAATTCATCAGGTAAGCCACTTTGGATTTTTTTCCAGTTGTCTCCTCCATCCGTAGATTTATATAACCCACTTCCAGGCCCCCCACTGATGACTTGCCAAGGTCTTCTACCATGTTCCCACATAGCTGCGTACAAGACTCTTGGATTGGACATGTCCATATCAATATCTGCGCAACCAGTCTCATCATTCACAAAAAGAATGTTTTGCCAACTAGCACCACCATCTTCAGTTTTGTAGACACCGCGTTCTTTATTAGGGCCATATAAATTTCCTTGTACAGCGACATAAACAATGTCAGGATTGCTTGGGTGTATTTTAATCTCTGCTATATGCTGCGTTGTTTCAAGTCCAATATGCTTCCACGTTTTACCAGCGTCAGTTGATTTGTACATGCCATCTCCATGTGACGTCATGACAGCCCTTGGTGCATGTTCGCCCATCCCACAATACACCACATTAGGATCACTCTCAGCAACCGCCACAGCCCCTACAGATCCGGTCTTAAAATAACCGTCAGAAATGTTTGTCCAAAACTGTCCTGCATCTTCCGTCTTCCAAAGGCCTCCTCCTGTCGTACCCATATAATAGGTCAACGGATCACTAATCACACCACTTGATGCTACAGACCTTCCACCTCTGAATGGGCCAATGTTCCTCCATTTCATGGGAGCAAGAATTGAATCAGTATCTACTTCTTGTGCAATTATTGGTGTATTATTAAATGGAATGATAAAGAGGAAAATAAAGGAAAGAATAGCTAATTGTTTCATAGTGCAATTGATTACAATTGGCAATATAAGCAACTGTATTCTAAACACGGCGAATGCCTGAACTTGAAGTATTGTTAAATAGCTATTAGAACGCTATTCCATATGGACCCATCGAAAGCAAATCTTTTTATATTCTTCTATTTCATAAATTAAACCCAACGTTTGTTCATTGATTTTCACCATATCAGAATAAGCTGAAGATCCGGTATGGATTTTAAACAATTGCTGCCAATTTTTTGACTCATCAAAGCTTGCCATTACCACTAAATCCATTCTTTTGTCAAAATGGGATGGTGTTGAAAAGAGTAATGTATTTTCACCTTCTTCATTTTTCGAACTCCATCTCAGTAAAGACGATTGTACAATAGGGCTTGGAAATTTATCAGATTCAGTCACAGTATCGGCAAAGCTAAGTCCGCCGTCAGTGCTGTAGGTCTCTCCTCTATTTCTTTCTAACGAACCTCCATACTGGTCTCTCGTGTTAATGTAGATTCGTCCATCAGATAACTCTGCAATCGTGGTTTCATTGGCAAGGACGTCATCTTTGAGATTTTCATCTACCGCTCCGATGTGCCAAGATTCACCCTTATCATCTGAGAAGACCAGTGCCATAGTATAGACCTTATTCCCTTTTCCAATACTAATCGCTACTGGTGCTACCAATCTACCTTTGAGCTTACTGTATTTTAGTTCGATGCCATGGACAGGGCCTAATGCATGCCATCTCCAGCTTTTACGTTTTACTTGCCTTGTAATTTCTGTAGGAATTTCCCAAGTCTTGCCATTGTCAATTGAAGAAGTAACAAATGCTTTTCGTTCGTCTTGAATATCATAATCTTTGTTTAAAACATCGTGCTCGCTGAGTGTTGTTGTGTTGAAAAGCAAAACAATTTTATTTTCTGACGGCACATAGATAGGAGTTGGATTCTGAACTGCCATCGTGTCTTGGTCAAACAATAAGTGTAATGGCTCCCAAGTCTTTCCTTCGTCCAAAGAGCGTCGATAGACCAAGTCGATATCACCAAAGTCGCTCGTGGAGTTTTTACGTCCTTCCGCAAAAGCGATCAGCGCTGTTTCAGATTTAATGATAGTTGGAATTCTAAACGAAAAATACTCTTCAAGGTCTGAATAAAAAGGAATAGAAGTATTTATTGAATCTTGGGAAAGGTCTTTGTATGGAACTGTTTCGGTTTGAGCATGGAATACTTTTCCAGCTAAAATTAAGATGATTACTAAACCCAATTTCTTCATGATTGCATAAGATAATACAATCTGAAAAATATTTATCGCCATGAATTATTCAAACAGGGCTAAACACTAACTATTTCGAATCGCCTCAATCAATTTATGTTTCGTTTGAAGCCCACTAGCTCGCCATTCAATTTTGCCATCTTTAAATAAAATGATTGTGGGTACTCCTTTTATGTTGTATTCCTGAGCGATTTTTTGATTCTTGTCGATATCAATTTTTATGATTCGGGCTTCATCGTTGATTTCGCCCGCTACATCTTCTAGTATCGGTAATTGCATTTTGCAAGGCCCACACCAGGTAGCAAAGAAATCAATAAGCACTGGTTTATCTCCATTAATGATGGAATTGAAATTTCCTTTCAAAATTTGATTTTTAATTATAAGTAAAAAGGCAGAAAAGATATATGCTGCAATACTATAACTCTAAAATCAATTCTTTCAGTATCACTCTTAATTTAAAGCCTGCTTGTCTTGCAACTTGCAAAAGGGTCTCTAAATCTTCATGTTTAATGTCGTCTGGATCATTGGCTAAATTCGAAACACACGATATGACACAAGTTTTTAAACCTATTTGTGTAGCGACAATAACTTCAGGGACAGTAGACATGCCGACTAAATCTGCTCCTATCATTTTTAAATAAGCATATTCAGCTCGCGTTTCTAAACTTGGACCTTGCAGGCTAAGATAGATTCCTTCGTGAATGACAATATTATTTTTTGCGGCTATTTGAATAAGCTTTTGCCTCATTGATTTATCGTAAGCATCCAACATCACAGGAAATCGAGGACCAAAACGATCGTCATTAAGTCCTCGAAGCGGATTTTCAGGCATTAAATTTATGTGATCCTTTACGACAACTAGATCTGAAAGCTGATATACCGGATTAAGACCTCCAGCGATATTAGTTAATACTAAAGACTGTATGCCTAGTTCAGCCAAAACCCGAATGGGAAGTGTCAGTTTTTGCATGGAATATCCTTCATAATAATGGAATCTACCTTGAAGAATCACTAGTCTTTTTCCTCCTTGTTTTGCAAATACCAACTTCCCAGTGTGAGTTTTGACTGTACTGATGGGAAAGTGTGGGATGTCCTCGTATGGAATAGATTTTATAACGTCCACATCATCCAGAATATCAGATAAGCCAGTACCTGTTACTAATCCTATGGAAGGTTTTTGTTCTATTTGACCTAATAAGTACTGAGCTGATTTTTGTACTTGTTCAAATAATATAGAATCATCATGCATAACTATCTTAATATTAACGTTTTATGTAATTAATGTTTTTCAACTATGAGCTTAAACGCAGTTTGAAGATAAGTTCATTTACTTAATGAGTCATTATTGCTTGTTTATACGTATCTTTGCAATGAATTTGTGTGAAAGGGAGCTGATAGCTCCTTTTTTTATTCTCTAAAATTTAACGATGATTGAGCATAAATTAGCAGAGTTGTTACAAGAGCGATTCACACAAGAGGATCTTGACGATTGCTTTCTAGTAGAGATTAAAGAATCTCCTACGAATTCTAAACTTGAAGTATTTGTTGATTCTGATTCAACCTTAACACTCAAAAAATGTCAAATGATCTCCAGATTTTTGGAGAAAAACATTGAAGAAAATGGTTGGATGCCAGAGAAATATTTAATCGAAGTATCTTCACCAGGAGTTGGAAACCCTCTTGTATTACGAAGACAATACGTTAAAAATATTGGTCGTAAGGTTGAAATAAAAACAACGGATGGTGAGACCTACAAAGGCAAGATCACAGAAGTGCAGAACGATACAATAACTGTTGTGAAAGAAGCATCTGGTAAAGGAAAGAAGAAAGTTGAGGAGAAAATTTATTCAATAGTATTTGATAAAATAAAAACAGCAAAAATTAAAGTAAGCTTTTAATTAATCAGAAATGAACTTAGTCGAAACGTTTGCAGAATTTAATCAGGGTAAAAACATAGATAGACCTACAATGGTACGTGTACTAGAAGATGTGTTTAGAACACTGATTCGGAAGAAGTACGGTACAGACGATAATTTTGATGTCATTGTGAATGCTGCAAACGGTGACCTTGAAATTTGGAGAGTTAGAGAAATCGTACCAGATGGTGAGGTAACTGATGATAGAAGTCAAGTGTCTGTATCTGAGGCAATCTCAATTGATGAAGATTATGAAATTGGCGAGGAATGTTACGAAGAATTAGAGCTTGCTGAGTTTGGAAGAAGAGCTGTTATGGCAGCAAGACAGACATTGATATCTAGAATAAGTGAATTAGAAAAAGATGAAATTTATAAGAACTATACTACTAGAATTGGAGATATAGTTTTAGGTGAAGTTCACCAAATATTAAAACGAGAAATTCTTGTTATAGACGATATATCAGGTAATGAATTGGTATTGCCTAGGAACGAAATGATCAAAGGCGATTTCTTTAAGAAAGGTGACATGATCAGAGGTGTCATCCGAAAAGTGGAATTGAAAAATAATAATCCTGTTGTCATTGTCTCTCGTACAGATCCGCAGTTTTTAGAGAAATTGATGGAGCAAGAAGTACCTGAAATTGAAGATGGTTTGATTACTGTGAAAAAGATAGTTCGAATACCAGGAGAAAGAGCTAAAGTAGCGGTTGAATCTTATGATGATCGTATTGATCCAGTAGGCGCTTGCGTTGGTATGAAAGGATCTAGGATTCATGGTATCGTGAGAGAATTAAAAAATGAGAACATAGATATCGTCAATTACACGAATAATAACGTTCTCTTTATACAACGTTCATTGACGCCGGCGAAAGTCACAAGCATAAAATTGGATGATGAGTCCATGACAGCGTCAGTATTTTTGAAGCCAGATCAAGTATCCTTGGCTATTGGTAAGGGTGGCTCTAATATAAAATTAGCCAGCAAGTTGACTGGTTATGAAATTGATGTCTACAGAGATACTGATGAAGAAATAGATGATGTTGATTTAGATGAATTCTCAGATGAAATTGAGGATTGGATCATTGATTCCTTGAAAAATATTGGTTGCGATACTGCCAGAAGTGTATTAGATTTAAGTAAAGAAGAATTGATCAGAAGAACTGATCTAGAAGATGAAACTATAGATGAAGTATTGAAGATTCTGCAAGCAGAATTTGAGGAGTAAACAATTAGAAAGATATTTGTCAATCATATATGTCGAAAAGACTAGTAAAAATTGCTAAAGAATTAAATGTTGCGACATCAACAATTGTCGAACATCTCGCCGAAAAAGGGTTTGAGGTAGAAAATAAACCTACCGCAAAACTTAATGACGAGATGTACAATGAATTGTTGAAAGAATTTAGCGACCACATTGAGGAAAAGGAAAAGGCCGATGCTGTTGTAATAGGCACATCAAGAGGCGTCGTCGATGACCACCCAAGTGCAAAAAAAGCACCAGATCCAAAACCTGCGGTAGTTCCACCTCCTGTAGAAGAAGTGATTGAGCCAGAACCAACCCCAGAACCAGAACCGGAACCAACTCCAGAGCCGGAACCTATACCGGAACCAACTCCAGAACCAGAACCTGTAGCTGAAAAAGTTGATCCAGAGCCGGAAAAACCTGTTGAAGAAATCACAAGAGCAGAAACACCAAAAACGGGAGTTAAGGTTGTCGGTAAAATAGATCTTGAAAAAGATAAACCTAAACCTAAACCTGAATCAAAGGCAAAGACTAAAAAGGAAGAAGCAAAACCAAAAAAGAAAAAGGAATCCCCAAAAGAAGAGCCTAAAAAAGTAGCGGCAGAGAAAACCACAGATATAGAAGAAGATCCAAAACCTTCTAAACCTTTACCGCCTAAAGAAGAAATGATTAGAGCAAAGACTCCGACACTTCAAGGCTTAACAATTAAAGGTAAAATTGACGCTTCCAAATTGGTCGAAAAGAAGAAGCCGAAGAAAGATGAACAAAAGAAAACAGCTGGCTCTCAAGATCAAAAAAGAAGGAAAAGAAAAAGAAAGAAAATTACTGCTGAAACGTACATGCGTGGGCAGCGTAATACACCGAATAAAGGCAAAAAGACCTCTGGCAATGAAGTAAAAGAAGTTTCTCAGAAAGAAATCGAAGAGAAGATCAAAGCTACAATGGCCAGAATCACTGGAGGAAATAAAAATAAACGACAGAAGGTTAGAAGAGGTAGCCGTGAGGTTAAAAGAGAAAAACAAGCTGCAAGAGAAACGGTCACAGAAACAGGCTCATTACAATTAACAGAATTCATTTCTGTTTCTGAGTTTGCTTCATTGATGAATGTGTCTTCGACTCAGGTGATTACGACTTGTATGAATCTTGGTGTCATTGTTTCTATCAATCAAAGACTTGATGCTGAAATCATAGAATTGGTCGCAAGTGAATACGATTTTGAAGTTGAGTTTATAAGTGCAGAAGATCAAGTTGAAGAAGAGGAAGAAATTGTCGATGATCCAAAAGACCTTATACCTAGAGCACCAATTGTCACTGTGATGGGACACGTTGATCACGGTAAGACGAGTTTGTTGGATTATATTAGAAAGGAGAATGTTGTTAGTGGAGAAGCTGGTGGTATAACACAGCACATTGGTGCTTACGAAGTGAATGTCGATGATAAAAAATTAACTTTCTTAGATACACCAGGTCACGAAGCGTTTACCGCCATGCGTGCTAGGGGTGCAAAAGTTACCGATGTTGTAGTCATTATAGTTGCAGCGGATGACGACATAATGCCTCAAACAAAAGAGGCAATTAGTCACGCAACTGCAGCAGGGGTGCCGATCGTTTTTGCTATCAACAAAATTGATAAACCAAACTCTAACCCAGATAAAATTAAGGAGGCTCTTTCAGCAATGAATTTCCTTGTGGAAGAATGGGGTGGTAAATATCAATCACAAGATATATCTGCGAAAACAGGCCAAAATATTGATCTGTTACTAGAGAAAATAATTCTTGAAGCAGAATTACTTGAATTGAAAGCCAATCCTAACAGAGAAGCTCACGGTACAGTCGTGGAAGCATCCTTAGACAAAGGGCGAGGATATGTTACCAAACTACTTGTCCAAAATGGAAGCCTTAAGATCGGGGATGTTGTCGTAACTGGAAACAATTACGGTAAGGTGAAAGCAATGTTCAATGACATCGGCAAAAAATCTAAAGAAGCTGGTCCATCAACACCAGTATTGATGCTTGGACTAAATGGAGCACCTCAAGCAGGTGAGAAATTTAAAGTAGTAGAAACTGAACAAGAGGCAAAAACTATTGCAGGCAAACGTCAGCAAATTTCTAGAGAGCAGACAAACAGAGCAAGCAAACGTATTAGTCTTGATGAGATCGGACGTCGATTAGCTCTAGGTACATTTAAAGAATTAAATCTGATTGTCAAAGGTGATGTTGATGGCTCTGTAGAGGCACTTTCTGATTCATTGATCAAATTATCTGTAGAGACAATTCAAATAAATGTTATCCATAAAGCAGTTGGCCAAATTGTAGAATCAGATGTATTACTTGCCTCTGCTTCTGATGCAATTATCATAGGATTCCAAGTAAGACCTTCAGGAGGAGCAAGACTATTGGCTGAAAAAGAAGGAGTTCAGATAAAATCTTACTCCATTATTTACCAAGCAATCGAGGAGATTAAATTGGCAATGGAAGGTATGCTTGAGCCAACGAAAGAAGAGAAAATCACAGCTCAGGTTGAAGTAAGAGAAGTCTATAAAATTAGTAAGGTCGGTACAATTGCAGGTTGCTATGTACAAGAAGGTCTCATTTCTAGAAATAGCTTTATTAGGGTCATTCGAGATGGAATAGTCATTTTCCCTCAGAAGGAAGGTGCCAAAGGTGAATTGGCTTCACTCAAACGCTTCAAAGATGATGCTAAAGAAGTCAAGGCTGGTCTAGAATGTGGTTTGAATATCAAAAATTACAATGACATCAGAGTTGGTGACATCGTTGAAGGCTATACCATCGTAGAGGTAGCGCAGACACTTGGCTAAACATCCATTTCTATCCGAAGCAAATTTAAAAGCGTTCCTTGATGAACGGGTAGATAAGTATAATTCAAACTCATTTATTGAAAAAGATCCTATTTCGATTCCACATCGATTTAGCAAAAAACAGGACATAGAAATTTCCGGATTTTGGATTGCCATGTTGTCTTGGGGATTGCGCAAAACAATCATTAACAAAGGGAATGAGCTTATTCAATTGATGGATAATGCACCACATGACTTCATTGTCAACCATGAAGAAAAAGACCGCAAAGCTTTCCTTCATTTTAAGCATCGGACATTCAACGACATTGACACCTTATACTTTTTAGAATTTTTACAACATCACTTTAGAGAACACGATAGTTTGGAAGATGCCTTTTTGCTAGTAGACAATGCCTATGAAGCAAAATCTTCGCTTACTAATTTCCATGAGTATTTTTTTTCATTAGAAACCGCACCTAAGCGAACAAGAAAACATGTCGCAAGTCCAGCAAAAAAATCCACAGCTAAGAGACTAAATATGTTCTTAAGATGGATGGTTCGGAACAATTCTACAGGTGTTGATTTTGGTATTTGGAAAAAGATTCCAGCTTCTGAATTGATGATCCCCCTAGACGTCCATGTGGACAAAGTAGCTAGGCATCTAGACTTGTTGCGTAGAAAACAAACAGATTGGCAAAGTGTGGAAGAACTAACAGCCCGGCTCAAAGAGTTTGATCCAGAGGATCCAGTCAAATATGATTTTGCCTTGTTTGGAATAGGTATTTTAGAAAAGGATGAGTTGTTTAAGAAATAGAATTTGATTTTCACAAGGAGGACGGTCCTGTGAGCCTTTGGCTTAGAACTTTTGTGTACGATACACAAAGAGGACAGACCTGTGAGCCTTTGGCTTAGACTTTTTGTGTACGATACACAAAGAGGTCAGGGACCTTTTGTTCGCTTTTGTGTAAGATGCGAGCTAAAGGTTTATTAACCTCTTGGCGGCTTCATGATCAGTATCAATTACTCTCAACCGCCGAAAGCCTAATCTCCTTAACCAGACCCTTTTCAGATTCAGAAAATAGGTACAGCCGATGTTTGCCTTCGACAGAAGACAGTGTGCCTACTTGATAGTTATTTGTCTCCAAATTTCCTTGATGCCCTTTCTGATATGTAGTAGGTTGTATTTGTTGCAAATAGCTACTCAAAGCTTTGATTGCATCGTTTTTACGTAATGTTGTTGGTTTTGAATTTATAGTCAATTCTACCGAATTAGATAAAGTAGCGCTTACTTGATCCATGTTTTGCGTTGTGATCCCATTAATGGTTTCAGTAAAAGACTGACTATAACTTGTAAGTCCAACTATACTGAAAAGCATCACAATGATTATCTGTTTCATATATCCATAAATGACTAGAAATCAATAAAAGTTCAATTGTTAAACGGCATACAAGTCTATATTGGTGTAAAATCTTAAGAAATCGTAGTGTCCTGTAACTATAAGATGCTGATATAAATGGTTAGTCTAACCACATTGATTACTTTTGTTAGACCTTTAATTGAAGTAATTTCTACAAATAACATTGCCATAACAAATATGAAATCAAAAGTAGCTCTTGTCATTTTAGACGGATGGGGTATTGGTTCTATTAAAGAATCAGATGCTATTCACAACGCGAGTACACCCTTCGTAGATGGGTTAATGGAGAAGTATCCTTCTAGCCACTTGGTTACGTTTGGTGAGGAAGTCGGTTTGCCAGAAGGCCAAATGGGAAATTCGGAAGTTGGACACCTCAATATCGGAGCGGGTCGAATTGTATATCAAGATTTTACAAGAATAAACAAAGCCATAAAGGATGATACCTTTAATTCTAATGAAGAATTAGTCCGTTTACTAACCAAAGCAACTAGCGAAAAAAAGACTGTTCACTTAATAGGATTATTATCAGATGGCGGTGTTCATTCTCACATTAATCACGTGAAAGCCTTGATAGACGTTTGTGAAAGTTATGACCTTTCTTCTGTATTGATTCATGCTTTTCTGGATGGCAGAGACACGTCCCCTGATGGCGGTAAGGATTATGTCAACGATTTGCTTGATTACACAAAGGATAAGCAGGCAACACTCGCATCAATTGTCGGACGTTATTACGCGATGGACCGAGACACCCGATGGGAGAGAACCAAAATAGCTTACGATTTATTGACGAAAGGAGTTTCGGATGTTGTCACAAAGGATCCAGTTTCTATCATAAAACAAAAGTATGCTGAAGGTATTACCGATGAATTTATGGTACCAATTTTAGTAGAGTCAGAATCGGCTAATCATATAGCAGAAGGAGATGTGGTTATATGCTTTAATTTTAGAACAGACAGGCCGAGACAGATTACAGAGGTATTGACACAAAGAGATATCCCAGAACACGAGATGACTAAATTAGATATTGAATATTCTGGTATGACTAAGTATGATGATGATTATAATAATGTAGGTGTGCTCTTCGATAAGGACAATTTGAAGCAAACCTTAGGTGAAGTGTTGTCAGCAAATGAAAGAACCCAAGTAAGAATTGCAGAAACAGAGAAATACCCTCATGTGACATTCTTTTTTAATGGTGGAAGAGAAGAACCTTTCAAGGGAGAAAGCAGAATAATGGTGCCCTCTCCCAAAGTAGCTACCTACGACTTGCAGCCAGAAATGAGTGCTGAAGAAATAACAACTAAGTTGATTGATGATATCCAGGAAAATGCACCGGATTTCATATGCCTCAATTATGCAAATACGGATATGGTCGGTCATACTGGAGATTTTGAAGCTGCCATTAAAGCAGCAGAAACAGTGGATACTTGCTTGTCACAATTAATCCCAATTTGTATAGAAAATAGATATGATCTTTTCATTATTGCAGATCATGGTAATTCGGATATTATGAAAAACCCAGATGGATCTGTGCATACAGCGCATACAACGAATCCAGTACCATGTATTTTTGTAAATGAACAATCTGGTCTCAAAGCACTTTCTGATGGAAAACTAGCAGATTTAGCTCCGACTATTTTACATCTGATGGGTATACATATTCCTGAGGAGATGACGGGTAGTGTTTTGGTAGAAAAAGTTTCGTAAAAAAAGTAACCAACAGATATACATATAAGCAAGCTTAATAATACTTTTGCACTTGAATAAATGAACTTATGACAAAGTATAATTTTTATGCAGGTCCTGCTATCCTGCCAAAAGAAGTAATGGCGAAAGCATCTCAGAGTGCTTTAGAATTCGGAGGTACAGGATTATCTATCCTTGAAATGTCACACAGATCTAAAGAAGTGGCTTCAGTTTTGGAAGAAGCTAAAGGTTCAGTGCATGAGCTGTTAGGAACATCGGCAGATGAATATGATGTCCTGTTTCTTCAAGGAGGTGCAAGTTCACAATTTTTCATGACTGCTATGAATTTTCTTGGTGAGAATGAATCTGCTGGGTATGTTGATACAGGAGCCTGGTCTACAAAGGCTTTTAAAGAAGCAACTAAATTTGGTAATGCGTCTATAATTGCCAGTTCTAAGGATACCAATTTTAACTACATACCAAAAGGCTTTGATATCGATGGAGCTTCTAAGTATGTTCACTTGACTAGTAACAACACTATCTTTGGTACACAGTTTCAATCATTTCCAGATACGAATGTACCTTTCATTTGCGATATGTCTTCAGAAATTTTTAGTAGAAAATTGGACATGTCAAAGTTCGGAATGATATACGCAGGAGCACAGAAAAACCTTGGTCCAGCAGGGGTCACTCTTGCAATCCTTAATAAAGAATTTGCTGCAAAAACAGCACGTGAAGTACCGACAATGTTGGATTATCAAACACATGTCAAAAAGGATTCGGCATTCAATACGCCACCAGTATTTGCGATTTATGTAAGTATGTTGACCATGAGATGGATCAAAAAGAATGGCGGTGTTGAAGCAATGCAAGCAAAGAATGAACATAAAGCAGGTCTTCTTTATGATGAAATTGATCGCAACTCATTATTTCATGGAACAGCAGCAAAAGAAGACAGATCTTTGATGAACGTTTGTTTCTTATTACATGATGAGTCCTTGACAGATGATTTCTTAAATGCTTGCGCAGATGCGAATTGTATTGGTGTTAAAGGTCACCGTTCTGTCGGTGGATTTAGAGCATCAATATACAACGCTATGCCTACAGAAGGTGTCCAGAAATTGGTTGATGTTATGAAACAATTTGAAAGCGTAAATGCCTAAGGCCGGAAGGCTCATACTCAAGATAGAGGGAAAGGACATTCCTCTTGACGTTTATAAAGAACGAAGAAGTTCTATTAGAATTTCCATTGGGAAAAAAAGTTTAATCTTAAGAGTGCCTAGAGTCATCACCAAGGCACTCTTGATTGAACATGTTGAATGGGCGAAAGATTGGGTCCGAAAACAACTCATAAAAGATCCCAATCTTTTAGATCACTATTACCAGCCAGATTATGTAAATGGAGATTTAGTTCACATTGCAGATAAATCCTACATTCTAAGGCTTAATGAAGAAACTAGAAAAACCTCTTCGGGTAAATTAGTAGGACATAATATTCTCCAAATAAAGTTAAGCAAGGAACTACCTGATGACAGTAAACAACAAATCATAACAAAACTAATACGACGGTTGATCGCTCTTGATCAAACACCAACTGTTGCTGAAAGAATACTGGAACTAAACGATAAGTACTTTCAAAAACCGATCAAGCAAGTAAGATTGAAGTATAATACAAGTAACTGGGGCAGCTGTTCTTCTAGTTCAAACATCAATATTTCTACAAGACTTTTGTGTGCACCAAAAGAAGTCCAAGACTATGTTTTTATACATGAACTAGCACATTTAGAAGAACTAAATCATTCACCAAGATTCTGGAAATTAGTCAAAGACGTGATGCCTGACTACAAACAAAAGGAAAAGTGGTTAAAGGAGAATAGTCACTTGTGCAAGATTTGATCAGTACCTGTAGGCGTCTCGCTTCAGCTTTTAAGATCTCGTCTTAGCCTTACATCTAGCTCAGTCAGGTAGTTTATCTTTTCCACAAATAAAATAGCAGAACACCTCACGGCATCCTGCTAACAAAATCATTGTCTCTATTTCTTTATTATTTCGCTATAACTACTTCAATTCTTCTGTTTTGTGCTCTTCCTTCTGCTGTGCCATTATCCGCAATCGGATTTGCAGCTCCAAAACCTTTTGATGTTATTCGACTATTCGCAATACCAGCAGCGACTAGTTTCTGGACAACAGCTTCAGCTCTTCGTTGAGATAGGGCTTGATTAGAATCAGCATTTCCTTGACTATCGGTAAAGCCTTCAATATTTACTTTCACGTCAGTATATGCATTTAAAATAGCTGCTAAGTTGTCAACTTCTACTTGTGAGGCCGCATCGATGACAGCTGAACCTGAAGCAAAATTCAAATTCTTAAACCTAAATCTACTGTCGCCTTTCGCACCACCTTTGATAAAACTCATCATTTGATCACCTGCAGATCCTGCTGCAAATTTGATATTGTTAAGTGCGCTTAGGGCGGTATCGTTTACTTTTCCAAGCACATTCGAAGTCGTTTCTTTAACCACTTCTGTTACCTTTTCAACTGGAGCAGTAAGAGTGCTGGCAGGCCGATCAATTGCGCCACTACAAGCAGTACGTGATAATATAAACCAGATTAATGCGAGAACAGCTAATAAGGGAAGTAGCCATTTCCAGAAACTGAGTCCAGTAGATGAAGTATCAACAACTGGTGCAATTTCTTCTTTGATTGGCACCTTCTTTTCTACAATCTGTTTCTCTTTTACTACTTTTTCCTTTTTGACCTTTACAGGCTTTTTCTCTTCTATAACTTTCTCTTTTTTAACCCATCCAAATGCAGATAATTCACTTTTTTCTATGAAGTCTTTCGGCAAAACAGACTCTATAGAGGACTTTTGGCCTTCTAAGAATGATTTCAAACCATTGGCATCTAAATTGTTGTCTTTGACATGCTTTGACAGAGAATCCAAAATTAAGGGAGCATTGATTCTCATCATTTTTGAAGAAGTCAACTTTGTGATACCACTTTCAGCTGCTACACTATTTGTCGCTTCTCTTAATTTCCCAGGATAGATACTTGGTAAGAAGTGATTTCCTCTATTCACAAGGCCATTAACGGTTTGGGGGCTTCTTGTAAATATATTTTCGATATCGTATTCTCTACCGTCTTGAGCTTTCACAGCTTTGTACAAATCCTTAGCGCCTTTTTCATAGGATACTTTTTGGATCATACCTGCCAAAATCGCAGCAAAAGAACCGCCAACAGCTTTTCCTGTATTGGTTTGTTCTTCTTGAAAAAACTCTGCTGTATGGACGGCGAGACTATTACCGTATTTTGTTTTTAGTGTTTCAAATAGGTTCATTAGTATGTTTATGTATTTAGATTAGTTGGTGATCAATTTTTAGACGTTGTTTTTTCTAAATAGGACATATTTATACCAGACTAAAAATGAGAAAAATTAAATATTACACTGTATCTGGTTTTCTTAGCTCTTTTTGTACCAACGTAAGCAGCTGTTTAATAGACTTTTCGATTAGGAAGAAATCATTTTTTTCTTTGTCTATATAGATAAACATGATTAAAAGGGTCTTGTCTTGATCTTTGAGATATTGTAAAGGCAGTAAAGGTTTATTTTTCCGATAGGCTTCTCTTACCAAACGCTTAATGTAATTCCTATCAACAGCTTTTTTGAAATTTCGTTTGGGTACGCTAGCAGCAAATTTATGCAGGCTGTCTTTCCTATCAACAAGTAGATATCGTACTGTAAATGGATGCTTAAATAGAGATTTACCTTTTGCGAACAATAAAGTAGTTAACTGGATACTCTTTATTCTCTCTAGTTTGCTGAGTGAAAATGTTGCCATTGCTTATAATCATGGCATTTGCGACAATGGTAAAACTGAATTACTTAGCTCCACGTTCGTCAGAGACAGATAGCTTTAGCCTACCTTTAGCTCTCCTTCTTGCGAGGACTTTTCGACCATTTTTTGATGCCATACGAGATCTAAACCCATGCTTGTTTGATCTTTTTCGTCTTGAAGGTTGATATGTGCGTTTCATAGTCTCTCTTATTTATTACTACCTAAAAGGGGCGCAAATGTACGTTATCTGTTTAATTTTTCCTATTGATTCGAGTACTATTTATTCTAGCTATTCATTGTAACTAAAAACTCCTCGTTATTTTGAGTACCGTTGATTTGTGATCTCAAGAAATTCATAGCTTCATCTGGCTTCATATCTGCAAGATGTTTTCTCAATACATGCATTCTTGACAAGATACTATCACTTAACAATAAGTCCTCACGTCTTGTACTAGATTTGGTTAAATCAATAGCAGGGTAGATGCGTTTATTAGACAATGATCTGTCTAATTGTAACTCCATGTTACCTGTACCCTTGAATTCTTCGAAGATCACATCATCCATCTTAGATCCAGTCTCTGTAAGCGCAGTAGCTAAAATGGTTAAAGAACCACCATCTTCAATATTTCTTGCTGCACCGAAAAACTTCTTAGGTTTCTGTAATGCATTTGCTTCAACACCTCCAGAAAGTACTTTTCCACTTGATGGTGCAACTGTGTTATAAGCTCTTGCTAACCTTGTTATAGAGTCAAGAAGAATACACACATCATGCCCACACTCCACTAATCTTTTTGCTTTCTCGATTACAATATTTGCAACTCTTACATGGTTATCTGCAGGTTCGTCGAAAGTAGAGGCGATAACCTCTGCTTTCACACTTCTCTTCATATCTGTTACCTCTTCAGGTCTTTCATCTATAAGCAGTACAAGTAAATACGTCTCTGGATGATTAGTTGCAATCGCATTAGCAACGTCTTTCAATAAGAAAGTCTTACCTGTTTTAGGTTGTGCAACGATAAGCCCTCTTTGACCCTTACCAATAGGGGAGAATAAGTCAATCATTCGATTTCCAATATCCTTACCCAATGGGTGAGTTGCCAAACTGAATTTCTCATTTGGAAAAACTGGTTCTAAGTACTTAAAAGGAACTCTATTTCTTATTTGGGAAGGTTCAAGCCCATTTATTTTAGATACTCGCAATAATGCAAAATACTTTTCTCCATCTTTTGGAGGTCTTACAGCACCTTGAACGGTATCTCCTGTTTTTAAACCAAACAACTTAATTTGAGATGGTGAGACATAAATATCATCTGGTGAAGTCAAATAGTTATAATCAGAAGATCTTAAAAAGCCGAAACCATCAGGCATCATTTCCAATATCCCTGATCCTTCTATAATCCCATCTAAATCGATATTGAATGAGCTTTTACGCTCTTCTCTGCGCTGATTATGACGTTGATTTCTATTGTCTTGTCTACCATTTCTATCTGATCTAGATCCCTCTTGATTTGACCGACCATTCGGATTGGCATCTTTAGACTCAGGTTTTTCTTGTTTTTGTTGTCTAGGTTGTTGCTTTCTTTCTTGTCTTTTAGGCTCTTCTTTTGCCTCTGCTGCAACAGGCTCTTCTAACTTTACTTCCTCTTTTACCTCTTTTACCTCTTTTGGTTGTTCTGGTTTTGCCTCCTCCTCTTTTTCAGTAACAACTCTTTTTCTCTTAGGTTTTGGTTTTGATTTTGGTTTTGGGTTGTCAGCTTTTTTAGCTTCGGCCTTCTTAGTTGTGCCATTGGATTTAGACTCGTCTTTACCACCAATAGCTTGTTCATCTAAGATTTTGTAAATCAGTTCTTGTTTGCTAAGCCTTTTGTAAGATTTTAGACCGAGTTGTTCAGCAATGTCCCTGAGTTCGGGAACAAGCATATCATTTAATTGAAGAATATCGTACATGATAAGTGTTTAGGAAAGTATTCTGATACGGTTAATAATTTATAAAATATGTTAAGCAAGGGAAAACTCTCAGAAATGAAAGCTTTATAGATGTGCTTTGATGGCGCAATATTATACTATTTTATTGAATTTTAAAAGTATATTTTTGCAAAAAAAAGTTAAATGCTTAAGACGCAATATATTAGAGAAAATAGAGAAGAGGTCGTAAGATCCCTTAAAATCAGGAATTGGACTGAAGAACAACTGACTTTAATCGATAAAGTTTTGGTCACCGATGATTCGAGAAAACAGGCTCAAACGGCTCTTGATGAGCTGCTAGCAGGTATAAATGCTCGTTCTAAGCAAATTGGGGAGCTGTATAAGTCAGGTAAAGCAGAAGAGGCCAATCAATTAAAAGCAGAGGTTTCTGAGATCAAAGAAAAGACTCAGGGTTTGAATGATGAGATGAATCAAGCCAAAGTGGCTCTTGATCAGCTATTGCTACAGATACCAAATATCGTACATCCGACAGTGCCAGCAGGTAAAGGAGAAGAAGAAAATGAAGTCTATAAGGAATGCACCTCCAATTTAGACAAACCTGAAGGTGTAGATCTAGCTCATTGGGACCTTGCGGAAAAATACGATATCCTAGATATGGCAGCTGGCGCAAAGATCGCTGGATCAGGCTTTCCTTTATTTAAAGGTAAAGGCGCAAGACTTCAACGGGCATTGATTAGTTATTTACTGGATCAAGTAACGGATAAAGGTTATCTCGAAATAATGCCACCTCTTTTAGTAAATGAAGATACTGCTCGTGCTACTGGACAATTGCCTGATAAAGAAGGGCAAATGTATCACGCGACTGCAGACAACCTTTATTTGATACCCACAGCAGAAGTTCCCATCACCAATCTGTATAGAGATGTGATTGTGAAAGAAGAAGAGCTACCTATAAAATTGACAGGACATACACCATGTTTTAGAAGAGAGGCAGGGTCATATGGGGCAGACGTGAAAGGTTTAAATCGTGTTCATCAATTTGATAAAGTTGAAATCGTCCAAATCTCCCATCCAGACAAGTCTTATGAAATTCTTGAAGAAATGGTGTTAATGGTTTCCGGATTGTTAGAAAATCTGGAACTCCCATATCGAATTTTACGTTTGTGTGGTGGAGACGTTAGTTTTACATCGGCACTTACTTTTGACTTAGAAGTGTTTTCACTCGCTCAGCAAAGGTGGCTTGAAGTAAGCTCAGTTTCTAACTTTGAAACGTACCAGACAAATAGGCTAAAGTGCAGATTTAAGGACGAAAATGGTAAAATGAGATTAACGCATTCTCTTAATGGAAGTGCCTTTGGCCTTGCTAGAGTAATGGCAGCTATTCTCGAAAACAATCAATCAAGTGACGGAATACGGATTCCTAAAGTCTTAATACCGTACACTAGATTTGATGTCATTAATTAACATAAATTGATAAAAATATATTCATCATGATAGGAATGGGATACATGATAATAGTAGGAATTGTGACTCTTGTTGGTTGGTTAATCAGCAGCAGACTAAAGTCAAAATTCAGACATTACAGCCAAATGAGAAACAGCAGTGGAAAATCAGGCGCAGAAATAGCAGTAGATATGCTTTCTCATTATGGAATAAACGATGTAAAAGTTGTTCAAGGCCAAGGTTCTTTGACAGATCATTACAATCCAAAAACGAAAACAATTGCATTGTCACCTGAAGTATACCAAGGTAGACATGTAGCAGCTGCTGCAGTATCCGCACACGAATGTGGCCATGCTGTACAACATGCAGAAGCATACTCAATGTTGCAGACAAGATCTGCGTTGGTGCCAGTTGTTCAATTTTCAACAAAAGCACAGCAATTCCTTTTTTATGGGATGATGTTTGGGATGTTTGCTGGAGGAGGTGCTTTAGGAAATATGTTGATGCTTGCTTTGGTGGCAACATTTGGAGCTACAGCATTATTCTCATTAGTAACACTACCTGTAGAGTTTGATGCAAGTAGAAGAGCACTCAACTGGTTGGACGACACAGGTACCACCCATGGCGCTGAATACGATGGTGCAAAAGATGCTTTATGGTGGGCAGCAATGACCTATGTAGCATCAGCTTTAGGTGCATTAGTCATGTTCTTATACTTTTTGATGAGAATGTTAGGTTCTCAAGAGTAGAAAAAACAAGTAGAAATAGTAATTTAGGGCTTTGTACAATGTGCGAAGCCCTAACTTTATTGAATCACTTTTAAACGAAGCAATATGGAAATTAGCATTGATAATTTATCTGCAGCTGGAAAACAGATGATGCAGAAGTCTTTAGATCACTTACAAGACGAGTTAGTTAAAATACGAGCAGGTAAAGCCAGTCCAGGAATGTTAAGCGGAATCAAAGTTGACTATTATGGAACACCGACACCATTGTCGCAAGTTGCTAATGTAAGCACCCCAGATTCTAAAACTATAGCAATTCAGCCTTGGGAAAAATCTTTATTGGCAGATATTGAACAAGCAATATTTGCTGCTAATCTGGGTTTAACTCCAATGAACGATGGCGAATTTGTCAGAATAATTATCCCACCATTAACTGAAGAGAGACGTAAGGACTTAGTGAAACAAGCTAAATCAGCCGTCGAAGATTCTAAAATTGGATTGAGAAATGCTCGTCAGAAATTAATGGATGTAATAAAGAAAGAAGTGAAAGATGGCTATCCTGAAGATGCTGGTAAAAGCAGAGAAGGAGAAGTTGATGCCATGGTCAAAAGCTTTTCCACTCAAATAGAAGAAATATTTGCTGCTAAAGAGAAAGACATATTAACAGTCTAGACTCTTTTCAGTTAAAACAGATTTGTTGGACTTGCTTATGACTTTAAGCGCCTTGCCATCGAAGCACGCATAAGAATCGTAGGTTAACCAATCACCAAGATTGATGTATTCGCTTCTACCTTTATCTATTGCTAATCTCAACAAGAGATGACGGTGTCCCATTATGTAGTATTCTATGTCACTATGATTAGTGGAATGTTCCTCACAGAATGCGTAAAGCCTATCAGTAGAAATGTCAAATGACTCATCTCCATGACTTTTTCTACTCAGATCACTGAAAAATTTCATCACAGAAAATCCAACTTTAGCCGGCAACAAGCTATATAAGAATATAGAAACTGGATTTGTAAATACTTTTTTCAACAGCTTGTAACTGATGTCCCCTTTACCAATACCATCTCCATGAGCTAAATAAAAGCGTTTCCCAAGTATAGTTTTTTCTAATGGCTGTTTGATGATGTTGACATTGTACTGTGAAGAGAGCAACGACCCAAGCCATAAGTCATGATTACCACAAAATTGATAGACTGGAATTTTATTTTCTTGATATTTCATTAGTACTGCAAATAGTAACGAATAACGAGGATGTTCGCCACTTCTAAATTCAAACCAATAATCAAAAATATCTCCCAGCAAATACAATTCTGTAGCATCTTCTAGACAGTCAGTCAGAAATGTAACAAGTCGTTTTTCTCTCTCCCTGGAAGAGTCTTTTGGCAAGTCAAGCCCTAAATGTACGTCTGAAAGAAAATATACCATTAGGAATCAAATCGGTTGTCTAAGTTTTTGACTGATGATATCTGCCATTGGTTTATTCAAAATTTTTGCTTCTACCCAGGCTGGGAAATTCAAATACAGAAATGGTCTGATCTCAAACGGATCGTCTTTTATTCTAAGCAGCTCAGTCCGTAATTTTTTCAAATGACTATGGTGCTCACTAGCAGGTAGAGTGATGACCTTTTTGAAGAATACCAAAACACTTTCTTGGACAGCATTTTTCTCCTGATAATTATCGTAAAATCGTTTTACACGTTTGTACACATAATCCATTATGTCATAGTTTTGGAGATCATAATGAGCCATCAAAAAAAGTAAGCGACTGTATCCTTGTAAATCAGATCTTAAGTTTTCAATATGATGGTTAGTTATTTTATTCAAATATTGGATGGTCATATCTGGTTGGTTATTGCCAAAATACATCCACGCTATTTTGAAGTAAAAGACGAGTATTCTGTGATCATCTAATTTGGTTCGATATCGATTGATTCGTCTTATAGTCCTTGGCAATACTTTAACTCCTTCTGCAAATTCTCCAGTCAAAAAATATTTATTTAGTCTGCCATGATGGACATACATAAAGGAGATAATTTTCGAATTGTCATTAAATCGATTGTAATTCTTCTTCCGAAAAGCCTCAATTTCTTCTAAGTGCTTTAAATATTTTGAGTGATCAACTTCATTGTATACAGAGATATTATATACCGAGGTGAGCATATAATGATAGCCTCTCATAAATAGATCAGGATCTCTATCAATGCCTTGTGGAAAATCCTTTGAGGCATTTACCCATTTTACTGCTGCTTCGTAACAACGCTTAAAATCCAATTGGATGTAATACAACCACACAAAGGATTGATATAGATACGATTTAGAAATAAACCCCAAGGAATCCTCATCAAATTCAGGTAAATGCTCGTCAAAATAGTCTCTCACTCGCTGATAGCCTTGCTGATCCTTGACATGTCCATATTTGATGTACTCACCATGAATCATTAAGCGCAGATTTGATAATTTGATCATCACCGAAACCTGATCAATATTTTGATCTGCAAGAGCTGTCAATTCATTATTGGCAAAGGCTCCTGTTCTAGTAATGTGTCTGGCTTCGATCAGTTTACGGAATTCGATCAATGTGAGCAACATGATATCATATCCATTTTTCTTTGCTAGGTTTTGAGCCTTTTTTACAATTTTAAGGCTTTGTAAGTAGAGACCTTTGCCGTACAGTATTTTAGCAAAATCATAATATTCTCGCACTTGAATAGATGAATTCTTCTTTATATGAATCATCCGTAAGCTGGTCATAATCTGGGTATAGAGATGTCTTTTTAAGTTAGATAATTGGTTTTTACCGATGTCTCCCAAGCCACTTAGAATGATTTTATCATTGAGTATTTTTTGTTTATCAACAAACTCAAACAGCTGGATAAATTTAAGCTTATCAGAACTACTTATGCGCTTTGCATATAAGGTAAAATTGCGTTTTTCTGATTTTGTGAGCGATTTAATCAGCTTAAATAACTGATCAGTTTGACTGATAGGCATAACAAAATAAATAATATAAATTATTGATAATCATATTATTATAAAGATACGTTTTGCATTTGTAAATAACAATTTAAGACGTTTTAAGTATTCAAATTTTTGAACAATGCTCTTATCATTGATATCAATTCAAAACTATTAACACATTACAATGAAAAAAATTGAAGCAATCATAAGAACGTCTAAGCTCGAAGATGTGACGGAAGGCTTGGAGGCAATTGGTGTAAAGTTTTTTACCTTTTTCGAGGTAAAGGGCCATGGCAACGAAAAGCCTTCTGAAATCACTTACCGCGGAGTGCCATATGATTCTGGTTACATTCCAAGAACAAAAATTGAACTCGTTGTAGAGGATAACAAACTCCAACAAGTCGTATCGGTTGTTTCAGAAAACGCTCGCACAGGAAAAATTGGTGACGGTAAAATAATTGTTACTGATGTAGAAGGATTTTTTAGGGTTCGGACTGGCGAAGAAGGACAAGAAGCTTTATAACAACAATTATTAAAAACGAAAAGAGAAATTATCATGCAAAATAATTCTATAAGTGATGCAATGGCTATTGCTGCAGAAGCACAAAAAGCAGCAGAGTTTGCACAATTTACGGTTAACAATTTATGGATATTAGTAGCAGCAGCTATGGTGTTCATGATGCACTTAGGCTTTGCTACGCTTGAGGCAGGCTTTGTACAAAGAAAGAACGTAGTTAATATTCTATTTAAAAATTCGATGATCATAGCGATAGGCCTATTAACCTATTGCTTATGTGGTTTTAATTTAATGTACCCTGGTTTTGCAGAAGACAGTAGTGGTTTTTTTGCATTCGCTGGCTTTGGCCTAACTCCTCCAGAAGGCGGTATGACAGCTGAATATGCTGACTATACTTACTGGTCTGATTTTATTTTTCAAGCCATGTTTGCAGCAACTGGAGCAACGATTGTTTCAGGAGCAGTAGCAGAGCGAATTAAACTTATACCATTTCTAATATTTGCGACAATATTCGTTGCTATATCCTATCCGTTAACTGGCTCATGGAAATGGGGTGGAGGCTGGTTGGACGCAGCAGGCTTTTATGACTTTGCGGGTTCAACAATTGTCCATTCTGTTGGAGGTTGGGCTGCTTTGGCTGGGATTATCTTATTAGGGCCAAGAGCAGGAAAATATACCAAAAAAGGAATCAGACCGATACAAGGGCACTCTATGCCACTTGCAGCTATAGGTGTGTTTTTACTTTTCTTTGGATGGTTCGGTTTCAATGGTGGTTCGGTCTTAAGTGCAGACCCGGAATTGGTTTCACTTGTATTTACTACAACAGCTCTTGCAGCGGCAGGTGGTGCTGTAGGTGCATTTTTTACCAGTTTTTTTATGTTTAAAAACTATGATTTATCCATGGTATTAAATGGAATCCTTGGAGGTCTAGTTGGGATTACGGCCGGTGCAGATATTATGAGTATCACAGATTCTATTATCATTGGTGTTATTGCAGGAATTATTATTCCAATTTCTGTGACAATGTTTGATAAGCTCAAGCTTGATGACCCAGTGGGAGCAACATCTGTCCACCTTGTGTGTGGTATATGGGGCACATTAGCAGTTGCTATTTTTGGAGACTGTGATGGCTGTGGTTCTATTGGTGCTCAGCTGAAAGGTATTTTAGCAATGGGTGCATTTAGTTTCGTATTTGCATTTATCGTATTCTTCATATTGAAAGTAACGGTCGGTATTCGAGTTGATGAAGATGAAGAAGAAAAAGGATTAGATATCGGCGAACACGAAATGGCAGCTTACGCATAACAACAAAACAATTTCAAATAAAAAACAGCTCACCAATAATCAAAATGGTGAGCTGTTCTCTAAAAATATCTTTGAATTTTCAATCTCAAAGACTATAGTTTTTTCATGTAACTGGATACAATATAGTCAGATTTTGGAATTCAGCAACAATTCAAAACTCAATTTAAATTAAAAAAGATGAAAGTAATCATAAGTAATTTGACAGTCGGGCTAATTATTCTTGCCATGACTACTCCAATTTTTGCTCAAGACGAAGTGGAAGCTGTATCAACTGAAGAGACACCTGCGTTTACATTATCAGGCTCAGTAGATGCCTATTTTAGGACTAATCTTGGTGGTGATTTTGACTCTGCTCCAGTATCTTCATTTGCTAATTTACCAGGGTTTTCCTTAGGTATGTTCAATCTAATTGCCGCTCACGAAGGAGAAAAAGTTGGTTTTACAGCCGATTTAGTTTTTGGCCCTAGGGGCGCAGACGCTGTTTTTGCCTCACCGTTATATGAGGCACTCAAAGGAGGCGTTGGAGGAAGTTCACAAATAGTAAATCAATTGTACGCATATTTGAATGTTTCAGATAATGTGACCTTGACTCTTGGTAACTTTAATACATTTCTTGGATATGAAGTTATTTCTCCAACAGGGAATTTTAACTACAGTACAAGTTATGCGTTTAGTTATGGACCATTTTCTCACACAGGATTAAAAGCTGATTTCTCTTTTGATGGTGGATTAAGCTTGATGTTAGGTATTTTCAATCCTACTGATATAACTGAATTCAATTTGACAAATGATTACACCCTAGGTGCCCAATTAGGTTACGAATTTGCAAATGGGGGAGCTTGGTTGAATTTCATTTATGATGGAGCAAATGATTTTACACAAATAGATTTGACAGCAGGTTGGGATTTGACTGATGCACTTTATTTCGGGGTTAATGCCACAACAGCATCAGATTCTTTCTCTGGGGCAACAGCGTATTTACAAATTGCGACCTCTGACAATTTCAAAATAGGAGGAAGAGTAGAATACTTTAATGACATAACAGGCGGTATACTTGGTATCCCAGACGGTATAGAAGGAGGAAATGTGTTAGACTTTACTGTTTCAGCAAATTATACTGTTGGAAACTTAACTATAATTCCTGAATTTAGAATAGACGCGGCTTCCGATGATGTGTTTTTAGATGGGACAGATTTGAGTAGCTCTTTGACATCATTTGTCTTGGCGGCAGTATATGGATTTTAAACATATACCAATGTTTAGCCGTTATATGCATAGTTAGTTAGTAGTTAGAAAGCAAGAGCCTGATTTACTCAAAAATCAGGCTCTGCTTATATTTAGTTTAGAGATTTTCAACTACTAAGCTTGAGGAATTCGCAAGATTTGTCCAGGATAAATTTTATCTGGATGCTCAAGCATTGGCTTATTAGCCTCAAAGATTGCTGGATATTTCATAGGATCGCCATAAACATCTTTAGCAATTTTTGAAAGTGTGTCTCCGCTTTTAACTTCATGAAATACAGATTCTGGTTCAGGATTGGTGACAGTGATATCGTCTGCAACAGAACCGATACCTTCAACATTGCCCAATGCCAGAATGATCTTCTCTCTATCTGCATTTGTCTCTGTTGAACCTGACACGATTACTTGCTCTGCAAGGTCAATATTAAGGCCATGGACAGGTATACCAAGTCTACTTACCTCTGCTTTTAGAGCATCGATTTTAGATAATTCTACTGGAGCTTCTTCTTCTTTTTTTCTGCCAAATAATTTTTGTCCTGCCCCTTTAATGAATGAAAATAATCCCATTTGTATTTTAGGTTTAATGATTAGAAAATGATCGTTTTATTTAAACTGATACAATTATCATTCAAATATTTGATATAACCTAATGACATATATCATTTGCGCATTTATTGAGAACGTTTAATTTGGATGGTTTTTTGCTAATGTATATTCAATGAAAATCCCAATTCGAAAAATAGAAATTATTCCTATCGAAATACCATTGAATAATCCCTTCAATATTTCGGCTGGCTCTATTTCTAAAGCACAGAATACTGTGGTTCTTATTCATTCTGATGACGGACTGTTTGGCACTGGCGAATGTGGAAGATTGAGAAGCATACATGCTGAAACGCCACAAAGTGTTGTTGAAGTTGGTAAATATCTTGCACCTCAGTTGATAGGCAAAGATGCTGCAAACATTGGTTCATGTATTGCCCTGCTGGATAAGGTGTTTATTGGACACAGTTCTATAAAGTGCGCGTTAGATATGGCCTTGCACGATGTCAAGTGCAAAAGGTATGGAATATCACTATGCAATTATCTGGGTGGTGCGATTGTACATAAAGAAATATGCACTGATATGACCGTTGGTTTGGACAGTGTGGAGAAGATGGTTGAAGATGCGCTGCGTTATAAAGAAAAAGGCTTTCGAACGCTTAAATTGAAACTAGGAGATGTACGGAAAGATTTAGATCGTGTGCGAGAAATCAGGTCTGTAGTCGGCGCAGACATAGCATTGCGGATTGACGCAAATCAAGGATGGAATACTGTAGATGCCAAAAGACTACTCCGACAATTTGAACAGTACGATATACAGTATTGTGAAGCACCCATAGATGCAAAGAATCTTGATGGTCTGAAGAATCTAACTGCTCAAAGTCCGATTCCTATTATGGCGGATGAGTCGATTTTTGATCATAAAGACGCCTATTACTTACTCAGTAATCATGTGGTGGATTACATCAATATTAAACTCACAAAATCTGGGGGTATTCATCACGCTATGAAAATTGTGTCTATTGCTGAAGCTGCTGGCACAAAATGTCAAGTTGGCTGTTTCGCAGAAACCAGGGTAGGGATCTCTGCACTAGCACATTTCGTATCTGTGTGGGAATGTATTCAATATTTTGATATGGATTCGCCATTGATGCACACGACAGATCCGGTAGAAGGGGGGATTCAATACGCCAATGACTGGAAAGTCAGTTTGCCAGAAGGAGTTGGCCATGGAGCACTTTTTGAATCGAATTTTTTAGCTCAATTTCCTAGCTACATCATTGAATAAGTAATCTTGGAAAAGTGCTGTCGCGATGTATAGCTTAGCAGATTCATTTGATTCAGAACTTTTGAATTTAAAGACATAATTCAATGGATATCGAAGGTTTATAAGATTGGTTTAATAATTGCACTGCTCTATATTAAATCATTTAATAATATGAATTTTCAATCGAATTATAATGGGCAGACAGATGCTTGGAATCTTTTTTACTTCAGAGCAAAACCGATTATATACAAACTATACGGAGGTCATTCAAAAGCTAGTCTAGACAAAATAGAACGCGCATTCTTAAAAGTATCTATTGAGAATCCTGATGTTAACCCAGCACATTACGATAGTCTAATGACTCGAGTCATAGATTTATTAGAGATGAACTCGAGTTTTTCTATGGATAAACCTGCAGAATATCTTATGGAAGACTATTACAACCCAAATTAGATACAAGATTGCCTCTTCAATCGTTATCTATGCATCTAAATCAGTTAGTATGACTATGTTCTTTCGCTTACTATTTCTTGCAGGTGTATTTTTTATAGCTTCTTGTAGTATCAGTGACCCATCTGAAAGTGGTTTGTCTACAGAAGAAATTGAAGCTCAAAATGAACTTGAGATTGCACAATGGGCAGCAAGTAATCCAACTGTCGATGTGATAAGAACCTCTTCTGGTTTGGCTTATGCCATATTTGAAGAAGGGAATGGCGTCTTTCCAGAATTGGAAGATATCGTTACGATAAATTTTGATTTGTTTTTGGGAGATGGGACAGCATTTGCCAGTACAGGGGTAGATGGATTACCAATTGAATTTCCATTAAACTCTTTTGTGCCCGGTCTTATTGAAGGTCTTCAGTTACTATCACCTGGTGGAAGAGGTGTCTTTTTAATACCTTCCGATCTAGGATTCGAGAATCACCCAGATGGTATTGAAGACGATGATTTATTGATTTACGTCGTTGATTTTATTGATATTAATGGACAGTTTGCAAGTGAATTAGAGAACCAAGCTATTGAAGCATACCTAACTGATAATAACCTTGTGCCAGATACAATTACAGATTCTGGATTGAGGATGATATTTCTAGAAGAAGGTAATGGTAATTTTCCGACAGAAACCAGTATGGTGGAAGTGGATTACCATGGCACATTATTAAACGGGACAATATTCGATACGACAAGAGAGCGTGCTGCCGTAACCTTAGGTTTAGATATGGTAATCGAGGGGTGGCAAGAAGGTATTCCTCTTCTTTCTGAAGGTGCTTCTGCCATTATGATTCTTCCACCGACAATTGCTTATGGAAGCAATTCTCCTTCAGCGATTATACCTCCTAATAGTACATTGGTATTTGAGGTTACCTTAAATGCTATTTTGTAGAATTCAGTTTCGCTAATTTTTGACCAGTTTACCATTAAACTGACCTTCTTTGCCGTTGAGTGAAAACAGATATAAACCGCTTTCCCAAGTGCTAGCATCAATAAATAATCGCTGAACATTACCAGTCATTTGTACCGATTGTGTTAACACCCTTTGCCCTGACAAATTCAATACAGATAATTGATAATTACCAGTTAAGTCATTTGAATCAAAACTGATTGTAACATTTGAATCAAATGGATTTGGATTAACCTGGATACTTTTCTGTTTGTTAAGCACTTCAGGTATAGATGATGTCATGTCGGAAACAGTGAGCCTATACTCTCCAAGTATATTGGTGAATACGCTGGGCAATTCTATATTGATACACCCCGTCAAGGCAGGATTTTGGATACAAGCATTTATGCCAAAAAACAATAAGTAATCGCCAGGAACTACATCTGAGCTTGGAGTTCCAGTCAAATTAATGCAACCCACTGGTCCACTACCACTTGGTTTTATCCAACCTTCCGGATTTACTATTAATTGCAATCCATCTGGTAAGCCATCTACTTCTTCATCATTGAAAATAACTCTTAATGAATCTGGATTAATCAAAACTGAATCACCAATAGTCAAAGATTGCGTAGCTGGATCTAGAAATGTATCTGGAAACGCAATGGTAAATGTCATTTCAAATGGTTGGTCGATAAAGGCTGTATCTACGATCCCAGTACCACCATCTTCAATTGGAATAACACCAAAAGGTAATGGGTATACAGCTACTCTGTCTAATGGGACTAAAGTGTCTGGTTCGCACTGACCAAATGCTTGTAGTGAAATCAGAATTGAAGAAAGTAGAATGAAAAAGCGGAACATCTTTTTCTTTTAAAGATAAAACCTCTTTGGCGGAATTCTTAGTCATCTTAATATTTATTCGTCATCACTAAAATTAGCATAGATTCTGAGGTGTTATTTTACAATAATTTTTGTTTCAAAAATACTCTAAATAGGCATAAGCCATCTTCAGATTCAAGAGCTAATCAGTTGTTGTTGACTACAATTGTTGCTTTACTAAATCGCATTGTTCTCCACGCAAAATGTCAAAAGTTTGACTAACTTCAAGTGCATACACTATTACATACATGAATTAAAGATGAGTCACCAGCATTCTGACATTGTTGAATTAACCGAAGATATTTCAGCATCACATCTGTGGAGCAAAGATTTGGCGCCCGTTCCTAAAAATGATCGAACATGGTCAATGTGGAATCTGGCAGCCTTGTGGGTAGGTATGGCAGTTTGTATTCCCACCTATCTGCTTGCTTCTTACATGATTAAAGGTGGTATGAGTTGGCTTGAATCATTAATCATCATCGGTGTTGCCAATCTCATTATCACCCTTCCAATGGTATTGAATGGACACGCTGGTGTTAAGTACGGCATTCCATTTCCTGTGATTGGGAGATCGTCATTTGGAACCAAAGGCATCCATTTGCCAGCGATAGTTCGTGCTTTGGTTGCTTGTGGTTGGTTTGGTATTCAGACCTGGATTGGAGGTTTAGCTATTTATGCGATTTTTAATGCCCTTACGGGGAATGAAGGCAGCCTTGATCTGACCTTCGGAAAGTTTGTATCCTTTGGTATATTTTGGTTGATCAACCTTTATTTTATTTGGAAAGGAACTGAAAGCATAAAATTTTTGGAACAATATTCTGCACCAATACTCATCCTAATGGGCATATTACTTATTGGATGGGGAGCCAAACAAGCAGATGGATTTGGAATCGTGCTTGATCAAAGTAAACAATTGTCTCAACCAACTGCCAGCTGGTATAAAGATAATGGGAACACCATGCTGGAAATACATCCATTAAAATATAAAGACGGAAATGTCAAAGCAACAGATTTTAGAATCCGCTTGGGAGACGATCAAAAAGAATGGCAGCCTATAAATAGAGAATTAGTAAATCTAGGGCCAATAGACAATAGTAACACACTAAATATTCAATTCAGGAATAAAGGAATAAATAAAGAATCTAGTGTTATTACTGTAAGTGAAAAAGTAACTGGTAAAAAAGCCCTTAGTTCAAGGTTGTGGGATTATATATTATGGCTGACAATCATGGTCGGATTTTGGGCAACAATGTCTTTAAGTATTGCTGACATTACACGATATGCTGCAACGCAGAAAGCACAAGTTACAGGACAATTTATTGGATTACCTGGCACGATGATGCTGTATAGTTTTGTCGGCATATTTGTCACCTGTGCAGCGATCATTAATTTTGATGACATTCTTATTGGAGACGATGCACCATGGGATCCTGTTAGCCTACTGTCAAAATTTGAAAGCCCTACTGTTGTTATTATATCACAAGTATTTATGTTGATCGCAACCTTAAGCACGAACATAGCTGCAAACGTCATTGCCCCTTCCAACGCTTTTTCAAATTTATGGCCTCAAAAAATAAGTTTTAGAACTGGAGGTATTATTACAGGCATTATTGGAATTATAATTTGTCCATGGTTTTTAATGGACCAAATCAGTAATGTACTCATTTTTGTTAGCGGCCTTCTGGGCCCAGTATTGGGCATCATGTTATGCGATTATTATTCAATCAGAAAAACAAATTTAGATTTAGACGAACTGTACAAACAAAATGGAATCTATTCATTTAATGGAGGATTCAATTACGCGGCAATGGTGGCACTTGCTTTAGGTGTCTTCATAGCATTAATTGGCTATTATATACCATCTTTAAGCGCATTATATTCATTATCTTGGTTCTCAGGATTTTTTGTTTCTTTTATAGTCTATTACATACTAATGAGAAAAGCCATTAAACAATAAAACATAACAACTGACTAACGGGTAGTTTGTTGAAACGCTTAATTTAACACCTGCCTGCCGGCAGACAGTTTAAACATCAAGTAATTAATATTAATCTAAGATGTCTATTTTAATCAAAAACGGAAGAATTGTCACAGCAGAATCTGATTACATCGCTGACTTATATATTGAAAGAGATCAAATAGCTGCGATTGGAAAAGACTTGTCACACGATGCAGATCGAACTATCGATGCCTCTGGCAAATTAGTAATTCCTGGCGGTATAGATCCCCACGTTCATTTGGATATGCCATTTATGGGGACCTTCTCGAGTGATGATTATACTACGGGGACAAGAGCAGCAATGCACGGCGGTACGACAATGGTCATCGATTTTATTTTGCAGACACAAGGAGATACTCTACACAATGCATTAAAAGAATGGCAGGGTCGTTCACAAGGGAAAGCAATCGGAGATTATTCTTACCACATGGCAGTCACCGACTTTAATGATGATGTAGCTAAAGAGGTAGTTCAGATGATTGAAGAAGAAGGCATCACCTCTTTTAAAACATTCATGGCATATAAAGGTGCCCTAATGATCGATGACGGTCAGATGGTCCAACTCATGAAAATAGTAAAAGAAAATGGTGGTTTGGTGACAGTACACGCCACTAACGGAGATATGATTGATTCACTCATTGCAAAAAATAAAGCATTGGGCAATCGGGCTCCTATCTATCATTATCTCTCTCAGCCAGAAGTCACAGAAGCAGAAGCCTCTGGTAGATTTGCCGATATGTTGAATTATACTGGTTGTCCGGGATACATCGTACACATGACTTGTGAAGGTGCATTAAATGCAGTTCGGAAAGCAAGCCTAAGAAATCAACGAGTGTTGGTCGAGACTTGTACACAATATCTGGTGTTAGATGCCTCTTTATACGAACAAGATTTTGAAGGAGCCAAATGGGTGATGAGTCCGCCATTGCGCGAAAAGAAAGATCAAGTGGCCTTATGGTCCGGCATCAATCAAGGACTTATACAAGTCGTTGGTACAGACCATTGCCCATTTAAGTGGGAACAAAAGTTAATGGGCAAAGATGATTTTTCTAAAATACCAAATGGCCATCCAGCAATAGAACATCGGATGGAATTGCTTTATTCAGAAGGCGTTAACAAAGGGAAAATTTCTCTAAATAAATTCGTTGAAGTATCGAGTACAAATGCTGCAAAAATCTTCGGCATGTTTCCTAAGAAAGGAACGATTGCGATAGGAGCAGATGCAGATATTGTCATATTCGATCCCAATAAGGAGCATACTATTTCTGTTGACACACATCATATGAATGTCGATTACTCCGCTTACGAAGGATGGAATTTAACTGGTAAAACGGACACGGTTATCATGAGAGGAAAAGTAGGCATTGAAAATGATGAATGTTTATTAGAACCTGGCTATGGTCAATTTGTAAAGAGAGGTAAAACCAGTTTAATTTATTAAAATAATCAAATCCAAGGTGTCATGACCCCTTGGAGAATAAACATTTAAAAAATATGATAATCCAATATTAAAATTAATTCCTATCAAAAACTCATTAAATAATTATATTATCCTTTACATCCCATTTAACATTCAACATTCAACATTCAACATT
>CAYVFU010000008.1:57652-78649 GCA_964450495.1 uncultured Saprospiraceae bacterium
AACATTCAACATTCAACATTCAACATTAATAAGCAATGGCAAGAAAAGTAAAATCAGGACTTATCCAAATGAGTCTGCCAATGACAGAAGGCGAAGGATCCATACAAGAGATCATGGACGCCATGGTTGATAAACACATACCTTATATTGAAAAAGCAGGTGAGCAAGGTGTACAGATACTATGTCTCCAAGAGATATTCAACACACCATATTTTTGTCCTGGTCAAGATCGTAAGTGGTATGCTTCTGCAGAAGCTGTCCCTGGACCCACAGTAGAGCGCATGCAAGAGTATGCAAAAAAGTATGACATGGTTATGGTTGTTCCTATCTATGAAAAGGAGCAACCGGGTGTGTTGTATAATACAGCAGCTGTGATTGACGCAGATGGCACATACCTAGGCAAATACAGGAAAAATCACATCCCACATACAACAGGATTTTGGGAAAAATTCTTTTTTAAGCCAGGTAATTTAGGCTACCCAGTTTTCCAAACTAAGTACGCAAAGGTTGGCGTATATATTTGCTATGACAGACACTTCCCAGACGGCGCGAGAGCACTAGGTCTCAATGGTGCGGAAATTGTCTATAATCCTTCTGCAACTGTAGCAGGTCTTAGCCAATATTTATGGAAGCTCGAGCAACCTGCACACGCTGCAGCGAATGGCTATTTTATGGGTTGCATTAATCGGGTAGGTGAAGAAAAGCCTTGGAATCTTGGCCGGTTTTACGGCACATCATATTTTGTAGATCCAAGAGGTCAGATAATTTCTGAAGCATCAGAATATGATGATGAATTATTGGTTGCAGAATTTGATTTAGATATGATTGACGAGGTCAGATCGACTTGGCAATTCTTTAGAGACAGACGACCAGAAACCTACGGAAAGTTGACAGAATTATAAACCAATGGCACAGTATCAACCACCTAAAACTGAAGCAGAATTCAAAGAAAATTTCATTCAGAAAAAACCATTGATGAATGAGACAGAGGCTTTCTATGAAAGTTCACGCTGTTTGTTTTGCTATGACGCCCCATGCATGAATGCCTGCCCGACACATATCGATGTACCCTTATTCATCAAGCAAATCCACACAGGAAATGTTATTGGCGCTGCAGAAACAATTTTTGAAGCCAACTGGCTAGGCAATGCTTGTGGCGTTGTCTGTCCTACCACAGAATTGTGTGAAGGTTCGTGTGTGTATGACAAGCAAAATGTTCCTGTTATTCAAATTGGTAGACTCCAAAACTTTGCGACGAGTAAAGCTATGAAACAAGATGCCAAACTGTTTTCACCAGCTGAACCAAATGGAAAAAAAGTTGCTGTTGTGGGTGCAGGTCCTGCTGGCCTATCATGCGCTTGTGAGCTACGTACACTTGGCTATAATGTAGATATCTATGAAGCAAAAAGCAAACCTTCTGGATTGACAGTTTATGGAATAGCACCATATAAAATATCAAATGAGGAAGTGCTCGATGAGATTGATTATTTGCAAAAACAGCTTGGATTCAATATACATTACAATCAGGCAATAAAGACCAAAGATCAACTTGAAGAATTAGAAAATAACTACGCAGCAATTTTTCTAGGCGTTGGCATCGGGCCAACGAGGGATTTGGGTTTAGATGGTGAAGACAAAGAAGGAGTTATTGGTGCTGTCGAATTTATAGAAGAGCTTAGAATGAAGCATCACGAAATACAGGTTCCAGAAAAAGTCGTTGTTATTGGTGGGGGCAATACAGCTATGGACGCTGCTTCTGAATCTGCCAAAATGGGTGCGAAACAAGTGTCACTAGTGTATCGTAGAGATCGCGAAAGTATGGGCGCTTATGATTTTGAATATGACTTTACAGTATCGACTGGCGTTGATCCTGTATTTAATGCGACGCCCATAGAAATTATTGGGAATGGCCAAACCACAGGCGTCAAATTTATTAAGACTGAAGTGGTTGATGGCAAATTGACCAATATCGAAGGATCAGAATTTATCATAGAATGTGGACTTGTTATCAAAGCTACAGGCCAAGCCAAACAGGGACATTTTCTTTCTTTGATAAATGGCTTAGAGCTAGATGAAAAAAATAGAATTAGTGTAAATCCTGAAACGTATCAAACCACTAATCCAATATATTTTGCCGGAGGCGATGCTGTAAATGGAGGTGCTGAAGTGGTGAATGGTGCGTATGAAGGGAAAATGGCTGCACAGGGAATACATTTAATGCTGAACTTACGGACTGAAAAGTAGGTGTTAATGTTAAAACCTGCCTGCTGGAAAACAGGAATTGAATTATTAAAAAAGTAGAATTAAGACATGCCAGACTTATCGATAAATTTTGCAGGAATAAAATCTCCGAATCCATTTTGGCTAGCATCTGCCCCGCCGACAAATTCGGGGTATCAGGTAATGAAAGCATTTGAAGCTGGTTGGGGAGGGGCCGTTTGGAAAACATTGGGGGTGCCTGTGATAAATGTCTCCAGTCGATACGGATCGGTGAATTATCGTGGGACGAGAATGGCAGGTTTCAATAATATTGAATTGATAACCGACAGGACGCTTTCTGATAATCTTAAAGAAATAGAAGAGGTCAAAAAATACTTTCCTGATCATGCTGTCATTGCATCATTAATGGTGGAGTCAAAAAAGGAATGGGAACAAATAATCAAAGATGCGGAAAATGCAGGAGCTGATGGATTAGAATTAAACTTTGGATGTCCACATGGGATGTGTGAACGTGGGATGGGATCTGCAGTTGGCCAAGAACCAGAAGTACTAAAAACAATAGTATCGTGGGCAAAGGAATATGCCACTGTTCCTGTAATCACAAAATTAACTCCGAATATTTCACACATAGTAGATCCAGGTCTAGCTGCAGTCGAAGGAGGTACAGATGCACTCTCTCTAATCAACACCATTAAAAGTATTGTGGGTATTGATCTGGATAGTTATGCTCCTTATCCGGTTGTCGATGGTAAGGGTACGAACGGCGGTTATTGTGGTCCAGCGGTCAAACCAATTGCATTAGAGATGGTTAAAGAACTAGCTAAACATGCCCAAATAAAAGACACACCTATATCTGGAATTGGTGGTATTGAAAGCTGGAGGGATGTGGTTGAATTTATTCTCTTAGGTGCGGGGTCTGTCCAAGTATGTACAGCTGTTATGCACTATGGCTTTGACATAGTTAGGGAAATGGAGAAAGGCTTGATCAGATTTATGAATGACAAAGGCTATGAGACAATTGAAGATTTTCGTGGCAAAGCCTTACCAAATGTCACAGAATGGAAACACTTAAATCTCAAATATAAAGTTGTAGCCGAAATAGATGAATCCAAATGCGTTGGTTGTGATTTGTGCTACATAGCTTGTGATGATGGTGCCCATCAAGCCATAGCTCTTCCAGGAAATGGGAAAGGTCGCATTCCAGAAATTATTGAAGAGAATTGTGTCGGCTGTAATCTCTGCTCCTTGGTGTGTCCAGTTGAAGAATGCATCACCATGGTTCGTAAGGATGATGGTTCTAAATCTAATACCTGGGATGAGCGATCAATTGCTGGTACTATACCGACGACTTTTGATGATGAACGGGCTGGTGGGAATGGTCACTTTGTGCCGACTGTAGAGGATGCGTTGAAATTTAGGAAGTAGAAGACAACGGATTTAATTGTTAAGGAAGATTTCTGCGAAAGATATACGTTAACCACTTTCACCTATTTACAATATCCGATACTACGCCATTAAATTTTTCAGGCTCATCAAAAATAGGACTGTGCGCGGAATGTTCGAACGTAAAGAATTTTTTCTTTGGTGCTTCCAAGTGTATATAAAAGTTCTTTGCTACCTTATGCGTTGTTTGATAATCGTATAAACCATGAAGAAAATATACTGGCAGATCTACGCTAAGAACAGTTTCAGATAAATTAGTATTTATTATTTCGTTCCAAAGATTGTGTATGGAAAAGAAAGCACCTTTTGCATAATTTAATTTATCAAGCAGATTATATTCTTTCGACATTAATATTGGTAAAACTACATCTCTCTTACCTCTGTAATTACGAACCAACCCTCCTCCATATTTATCGACAAGCGTTCTTTGTACAAGCAAATAGTCTAACCATATCTTACTGCTGTCTTCCTTTTTTGGTAGCGCTAGTCTTGCCAATTTCTTTAGTCCAAACTTGTCATTTTTTTGCTGTGCTTGTTTGTTTACCCACTCAAAAGAAATCGTTTCACTTTTTATTTGATCTACCACTTGGCCAACACCAAAGTAACAATGAAATAACTCAGGATGACTTTTGATGATATGTATTCCAAGGAACGAACCCCATGAATGTCCCATTAGATATATCTTCTCTTTCTGAAATTTCGAAATCAAATACTCGCTAACTTCTTTAGCATCTGAAACGAATTGTTTAACTGTCATACTTTCTGCGGGTATTGCTTTATCATAGCTTTTGCCCGCTCCTCTTTGCTCCCAATGAACAACAACAAATTTTTTTTCTAAATCGGGATTGTGTTTTTTTACATAAGCAAACTCAGGAGTACCAGGACCACCATGTAAAAACAACAATACAGGTTTTGTTTTTTCAATACCTCTTATAATCAAATATTGATTTATACCACCTGCATCTATTTTTTTAATTATTGAAATACCATTTTCTGAATTAATTTTTTCTGGTTTACCCGGACTTATGGCAATTAAAAAAAGTATTGGAAACAAAAGTATTGCTAGCAACATTGATATGACTATTGGCAGAAGCATTAGTTCTGTAAAAGTATGTCATTCTTTGTACATATTACTCGCAATTGTCAGGCGTACATTTTTGCTTTATACTCAGCTGTTGCCTTTTCAAAATCTCTTATTCCTTTAATTCCAAATTTATATAGCTAGCGAAAAAATAGTTGAGGGCCAGCACTTGATCTTTCCTCCTGAGCAACCCTTGCTCTTGGATGATCCATAAAACTCAAATAGCCTTGTTTCACTTTTTGTTCGTCAACATAAAACTCTATGCGATTTATGTGTTTTATACAACTAACTTCTCAATAGAGAGAATATCTCTTGAAATGCTTGTTCCTTCTGGTAATTGCGATCACTATAATAGTTTGCTTTTAATAAGAATCTGAAAGGTTGTTCATTTTTAATAATCAAGTCAAGAGAGATATTTCCAAATAACTGAACCGAAGGAATCTCAGTCATCAGTCTTATGGATGGTTTCAAATAATACTTGTATGTGATGTAAAGATTGCCAACATCAGACTTGCTTGACACCTCCTTGACATGAGCTATATATTTTGCTTCTAGCAGCTTTTCCTTACAATAAAACTGGAAATTTCGCCAATCACTGGAATTATAAGAGAATTTTGATAACTCTAAAGCAAAACCATTGATGCCATTTTGTTTGATGAAATTGAATTTTTGCGTCCCTTTATTTGAGGATAAAAAATCAATATAGGAGATCGCTACATCGTCAATCATTTGAAAACCCCAATTTTGCATGGATTTTAAAGAATCCTCAGTATTCATGGACTTATCGTTGAGCTGTTCCTTAAGAAAAATGGGGTTATTTTCTTTATTTCTAAGGGCAGAAATTTGCTTTTTTATACTGTCAAACCAATTCAATAGGACGTGTTTATAATCTTTACAACAATCTCAAATTCAAATAGTTGGATAAATTTTCTTAACTAAATTGAACTTTTGACTAGCACTTAACGTCTATTTAGTATAACTTTGAATAGCATTTGAGTTTTTTATGTAAAGCATCTCACATTTCTTTGTTCTCGTTTTTCGTTACTAAGTAGGTTTTTGTTTTGCGTTATTTTGCTCTATTTTTTTATATTTTAATTTTTTATAATGAACATTTTTGTTGCAAAACTTTCTTACAACACGAGTGAAGATCAAGTAAGATCAGCTTTCGAATCATTTGGACAGGTAGATTCTGTCAAAATTATTACCGATAAATTTGACGGTAGATCAAAAGGTTATGGCTTCGTAGAGATGCCAAATGACGCTGAAGGTCTAGCGGCTATCGATGACTTAAACGATAGCGAAATGGATGGTAGACAAATCGTGGTTAAAAAGGCTCGTCCTAGAGAAGATAACAACCGTCGAGGTGGCGGTGGCGGAGGCGGCGGATTTAACAGAAGATACTAGTCTTCGGTTAAATACCAAGTCCTTAATAAAAAGACCTTGCAATTTTCTTGCAAGGTCTTTTTTAGTTTATGGCTTTTGCTTTCTTAAGATAATTGCCCCATACCCATCCTACCTCAGAATTGAATTCAATCTTGCACCAACTGCCCGATTCTCCTCCCACAACATAGGTTTCTGAATCAAAGAGCAAAATATTTACAAGTGATGAATCCGGAATTTGAAACAATACTTCTGATTGGATACTAGGTTTTGACCTGACATTCAATTTATCAGAATCTATGTTTACAATAGCAACATCTTTTTTTCTGATAACAGAGAAGTCTTGTATTACCAGATTTAGAGAATCTATCGTTCTGTCTCTTTGTTTTAGCACATTGAGTAATCCATCTCTACTATAATGAGAAATTTGATCTGGAGATTCACTAAACATCTCTCCAATTGAACTAACGGTTCGTAATGGGCTTCTATCCGCAATCATAGATAGAAACAACCAAATGATGCTGACTACCAATAAGAATGTCAAAATCCTTTTTGAGCTTATCCCTTTCTGCCGTTTATCTCCATATCCCATAACACAAAGTTACACATTGAGCATTATCTGTGCTTGCCTTTTGATGTACTAATATCGAATTCCTAATCGATTAAATGTTCCGTCGTTCATTCGCTTCACCGCTTCCTTGATAACTTTATCTTCTTTTGTAATAGTCTCATAATACTGGTCCGTGTCAAACAGTAATGCTGCGAGCCATCCCTTTACTTCTGCAAGACTTCTACCACTAATGGAAGCATCTTTTTGATTAATGTATGCTTGTATTTCTTTGCTGGACAGTAAATCTTGAAGATCCCCATACTCATTTTTCAGCTTGTCTTTATTTTCGAAAAAATACTGTGCCATATACTTATAAGGTATGGAAGGAGCTTTCACAAATTGATTTGGATAAAAAATATCGGGTACTACTCCTGCACCGAGGGAATAAATTTCACGGCCTGACATTGTGTGTGCGATGTTCGTCTCATTTAAAAAATTTGCAGACTCGCTGCCAACAAATACTTCACTAGGAAAGACAAGTGTATTGTTGTCAGGACGTTGCACAGCATTGCCAGTAGGTCTAAAATATTTGCTGATTGTCAAACGTAAAGCAGAACTGTCACTAAATCCGTAAGACTGCTGAATAAGTCCTTTTCCAAAAGTAGGCGCCCCCATTATTAATGCTCTGTCCCAATCTTGAATAGCACCACAAAACACCTCGCTAGCTGACGCGGTATAGCCATCTGTAAGGATAATTATTTTGCCTTTTTGAATATCACCATCGGCCTCACAAATGTGATCTTGACGATCTGCAATTACCCCATCTGTATAATTGATTAAATTACCTTTCTTTAAAAACAAAGATGATAGGTCTATAGATGCTGTGAATACACCACCATTATTGCCACGCATATCTAGCACCAAATCTTCCATTCCGATACGTTGCAATTCTTCATAGGCAGTGGTAAACTCTTCAATTGTTTTCTGTGTAAACTTGATCATTTTTATATACCCAATATCATTCGTCAACATGAATGATGTCTCCACACTAATTAATGGAACTCTTGCTCTTGATAGCTTTTTCTGAATTAATTCCTTATTTCTGTAAAGCAGTAAATCAACTTCAGTTCCAGGATTACCCTTTAACATCTCATTGATTTCATAAAGAGCTAATCGCTCTAGAGATCTTCCATTTACCTCAATAAGTACATCTCCTTTCTCCAAGTTAGCTGCTTCGGCGGCGCTTCCTTTAACTACAGCTGTTATGTGAGGAAAATTATCAATCACGATTAGGTTTGTCCCAATGCCAATAAATTGAGTTCCTTCATCATTTTCTTTTTGCTTTCTTAACTCTTCAGCTGATTGATATACAGAATATGGATCTAGCTCAGCCGCGACGGCTTTCAATGCAGCTTCCACAAGTGCATTTGAATTAACAGAATCAACATAATATTCATTGATGTAATACATGGCCCAATCCAATTTCTTACCATCTTCTTTGGCATAATAGGTTTCTTCTTGACCAAAGGAAAAAATTGGTAAAAGGATTATTACACAGAAAAGAACTTTTCTCATAATCACAAACGTACTAGCTTATTAAAAAAAAATTACAGAGGGACAATCGCCCTAAATAGGGAACAATCAGCAATAGAACTTATAGTATACGAAATACCTTCCTCGACAAAAAAAGACATTCCTCCAGAACAAGATAACTCTTGACCTTCCGTAGTTATTGTGACTTCTCCTTGCAAACAAAAGTAACATTCTGACGAAGTACTGTGAAGACTTAATTGGTGTGTGGATTCTAGGTCGATTTGGTGAACTTCAAATTCTTTTGCAGGACTCTTGTAAACAAACAAATTTGATTCCTTTTCTTGAGCCTTAATGACTTGAGGGTCTATTGGTGTAAAATCTAGATGTGACAACAACAAATCAATATCGATATGTTTTGGCGTAAGACCAGCTCTAAATACATTGTCAGAGTTCGCCATGATCTCTACATTTTGACCTTCTAGATAAGCATGTGGAATGCCAGCTTCTTGATATATCGCTTCACCCTTTTTCAAATGAACAAGGTTGTAAAAATAGATAGAGAAGATACCTTTATCATTACCATATTGCTCAAATGCTTTTGCTGCCCAATAGTGCGGTTCACTTTTTATATTCGAATCAACCGTCTGCAAATACCTAGACAATTCATTTAAAATAGAATCACAAGATTCCTTGCTAAGATTCATCACATAAGCATAGAAAGACTGGATATCAGTTAAGTGTGATTGAAGCGATTGGAAGGCAGGAATGGTAGTACAAATTTGCTTTATTTGATCTAATGAGCGGAAGCCATGGAGCAGCCAAAAATCACCAAGCGCAACCATTAATTCCGGTTTGTGATTATTGTCTTTAAACACTCTGTTGACTGCATCAAGTGGAATTCCCTTTTCATTCTCTTGTTGGAATCCTATTTCGGCTTGTTCTTTTGACGGATGAGATTGAATGGACAACATTTGATTGACGTCTAAAATTTTCAACAAAAATGGCAGTGAAGTCAATTCATCCAGATTGGTCCAAATATCATTTTTCTTTATTTGAGCAACACCTCGGTGATGTACACCTAGCCAATATTCTGCAAATGGTTTTGACTCTTTATTTTCTATACTCAAAAGAGATGGTATAAATTGTTTGCCACCCCACGCATAATGCTGTACTGCTCCCTTTAGGGGAAAAATGTTTTTACTCATCTCCAGGATTTGTATGCATTGATTAATCCATTTGTTGACGCATCATGGCTACTGATCTCTTCAGCAGATTCCAATTCAGGTAAAATCTTTTTCGCAAGTTGTTTTCCTAATTCAACACCCCACTGATCAAAACTAAATACATTCCATATGTAGCCTTGGACAAATATCTTGTGTTCGTACATTGCAATCAATTGGCCCAATGTATAGGGAGCTAGCTTTTTCACCAAAATGGAGTTCGTTGGTCTATTTCCTTCAAACACTTTATACGGAACGATCGCTTTATATTCGGATTCGCCTATACCTTTATTTTTAAATTCTGCTATGACTTGAGCTTCTGTTTTGCCAAGCATTAAAGCTTCTGTCTGAGCAAAAAAGTTTGACAATAACTTGTCGTGGTGGTCACCTATAGGATTATGACTTTGTGCTACACCGATAAAATCGCAAGGAATTAATTTTGTGCCTTGATGTATTAATTGATAGAATGCATGTTGGCCATTTGTCCCTGGTTCTCCCCATAAAATTGGTCCTGTTTGATAATCGATTTTTTGTCCTGCTCTATCTGTAGATTTACCATTGCTCTCCATGTTACCTTGTTGGAAATACGCTGGGAATCTATGAAGGTATTGATCGTATGGTAAAATAGCTTCAGATTCAGCTTCAAAGAAATTGTTATACCAGATGCCGATTAAAGCGAGGATAACAGGAATGTTTTTTTCAAAAGAAGTTGTCTTGAAATGCTTGTCCATGTTGCCAAGACCATTCAATAATTCTTCAAAATGATTATAGCCTATGGTTAATGCAATCGACATTCCTATTGCACTAGATAATGAATACCTCCCACCAACCCAGTCCCAAAATCCGAAAACATTTTTTTCAGTAATTCCAAACTCAGTTGCACCTTGTATATTCGTAGACAATGCAGCAAAATGGAGTTTGATGTCTTCTTCTTTACCACCATTTTTTAAAAACCAATCTTTTGCAGATCTGGCATTAGTCATCGTTTCTTGTGTAGTAAACGTTTTAGAAGCTATTAGAAAAAGTGTTTCTTCAGGGTTTACTTTCTTTAACACTTCTGAAAGATGGGTACCATCAATATTGGATACAAAATAGGAGTCCATGCCATCAAGCCAATAGGGCTTTAATGCTTCTGTCACCATGACCGGACCCAAATCAGAACCTCCTATTCCGATGTTGACTATGGTTGAAATTTTCTTGCCAGAATAACCAACATGGGAGCCATTATGAATACTTGCACAAAATGCTTCCATTCGCTTCTGAACCGCTTTGACTTCATCTGTGACGTTGATGCCATTAAGAATAACATCTTGCTCATTTTGTTGCCTTAAAGCGGTGTGGAGTACTGCACGATTTTCTGTTTCATTAATTTTAGAACCAGAAAACATTGCTTCTATGCCGCTTTCAAGATTAACAGCTTTAGCTAGAGATACCAGTAATTCTAGTGTCTTAGTGGTTATTCTGTTTTTTGAAAAATCAAGCAATATGTCTTCATGAATAATTGAAAGCACTTTAAATCTTTTATTATCAGATTCAAATAAATCTTTCATTTCTACTTCTGCCATCTGCTCGAAATGCTCTTTTAGCTTTTTCCACTCAAGAGTCTTCGTCGGATTTATCTTTTCTAACATCCCACAAATGTAGTCCAATCTCTAGGTATTGTCTATAATTAATGATTAACTTAATGTAAAGAACAAGCAAGGATGACAAAGAAAAAACGAATTGGGTCAATTGGTGAAATAGAGGCCAATGCATTTCTCATTAAAGAAGGATACACCATACTTGAACAGAATTGGCGATTCCATCATGCAGAAATAGATATCATAGCAAAGAAAAATGAAGCATTGATTTTTATAGAGGTAAAAGCCAGAACAAGCGACAAATTTGGCAAGCCCGAATGGCTGGTAAAGAGACAACAACAACGATTAATCTCAAATGCGGCGAAAGCGTACATGAGGAAAGTCAACCACGAATGGATAATACGATTTGATATAATTGGAATTTTGACTAATAGTAATGGAAAGATAATACGACTCACCCACGTGAAAGATGCATTTTTTGATCCGTGAAACTTAGTGTCGCATAAGAATGTCTGCATTCAATTCACGCAAATTTACAGCACCTATGACCTATCCGTCATTCCACTGGAAGCGCCACACATCCAACGCTAATTCGTATATTATCGAGGGTATTTAATACATTAATACATCCTTTGAGTGTTGCTCCAGTTGTAATAACATCGTCTATAAGTAAGATATGTTTTCCTATCAACGCTTTCTTTGATTGCAGTGTAAAAGCATTTTTCAAAGATTTTAGACGAAGTGATTTAGATTTTCCTGTCTGTGTATTTGTTCCTTTTGATCGACTTATTGAATCTTTGAAAATAGATATTCCTGTTTTAGATGATATTCCTTTACATATTTCAAAAGACTGATTGTACCCTCTGAAAATAAATTTTTTTCTGTGCAGCGGTACTGGAATCAGACAGTCTATTTCTTCTTTGTTTAATATGTTTCCAAATCGTTCACCAAATAGTTTGCCGAGTTCAAAACCAACTTCGGGACGATGGTTGTACTTTAATTCTTTGATGCAATGTTCTATTTTACTTTCGACATCCATAGCAAATAGGGCGATGGCATTTTCTATAATATAACTAGAGTCAAAAAGAGAAATTATTCTATTTTCCTTAGGCACAAGTCCCGTATGGGAATAGGGCAAATCATCGTTACATAAATCACAAAACAATGTGACTTCAGACTGAGGGTATTTTGCACATCCTGGGCATAAGACTGGATAGACCACTTGACTAAGGTCTTTCAGTAAAGTTGTAAAGTTCATATATTCTTTGCTTCTACTTTTAAATTACATCATAAGTTTCTTGCCCATATGTTTCTGAATCTAACTTTGTCTCCATGATCTTGTAGAAGTAATGGCATCTTATCCGGATGAGCGATATAGTGGGCCTCACCTATATAGACGCATGGCCCCTTTACAGCTACATGATTTTGTATAAGCACACCATTGTGAAACGCTGTCACGTAAGCAGGTGATTCCAGTTCGCCATTGGCATCGAATTTAGGTGCTGTAAATATGACGTCATAGGACTGCCATTCTCCTGGTGGTTTAGATGCATTGACTAAAGGAATATGCTGTTTATACAGTGCACCTGCTTGTCCATTTGGATAGGTTATATTCTCATATGAGTTCAATACTTGGATCTCATACAGGCCCATAAAAAAGATACCACTATTACTGTACATTTGATCTTTCTTTCCAGGATCTTCTGGAGATAACCATTCTATATGCAGCTGCATATCGCCGAAAGATTCTTTGGTCTCTATAGCTCCTTTTCCAGGGTTTACAATCATTGCACCATCCTTGACAATCCATTCTGCTACAGTATATTCTTGTGCTGATAATCTAGCTTTCAAGATGGATTCTGCATGATCCATTCTTGCTCCATACTCATATTTTGGATTATGCCATGCTGATAAATCCTTGCCATCAAAGAGGACAATGGCATCAGAAGGTGCGGAACTTAGAAAGCCAGGAGTTACTTTTTCTGGAACTGGTTCCCATTGTTCTGAAGCTTTCCATGGAGCTGTTTTGCCCAGCTCTGCCCAATCCAATTCAATGACTTCGACTTCTTTGGCTTTGTCAGGAGAAATTTGTGCGTAAGCATAACAAAAAGTCGTGAGCGTAAGGAGGATAATTAATGTATACTTATTCATTTGAATTAATTATGTCAAGTGAAAATATAAAAGTGTTTAAACAAATTAGTGTTCTGGAGAAATTAAAAACAATTTGTTCAATACAACACGTTTGATTTTTTGGCAACAGTTATGATTTTAATATTATCTTGCCATTCCATTATAAGACACAATTAGAACATGATAGACATAGCATTATTAAGTAAAGTTTGTAAGGTGCCAGGTGCTCCAGGTTATGAGCAACGAGTAAGAGAATTGGTTATTAAAGAGTTAGATGGTTATGTTGATGAGATTGAATTAGACCCTATGGGCAATGTAATTGCTATTAAGAGAGGCGAAGATGATACAAGAGTTATGTTGGCTTCACATATGGATGAGATAAGTTTTGTCGTCAGCTATATTGATGAAGAAGGTTTTTTGCGCATACATCCCTTAGGAGGATTCGATCCAAAAACACTGACGGCTCAGCGAGTCATAGTACATGGTAAGAAGGATATTGTAGGTGTCATGGGGAGCAAGCCGATTCACATCATGAAGCCTGAAGAACGCAAAAAAATGCCTGCAGTGACAGACTTCTTTATTGATACAGGCTTGTCTAAAAAAGAAGTGGATAAGTTGATTTCTCCAGGCGATGTTGTTACACGAGAAAGAGAATTAATCGAAATGGGCAATTGCGTCAATTCAAAATCTCTCGACAATAGAGTTTCTGTGTACATACAGATAGAGGTCATGAAAATGTTAGCTGACAAAAAAGTGCCATATGACATCTATGCGACGTTTACGGTTCAGGAAGAGATAGGTCTTCGTGGAGCTATTGCTTCAGCGTCAGGGATCAATCCAGATTTTGCGATTGCTATGGATGTGACATTGGCATGTGATGTGCCAGATACATTGCCACAAAACTATATCACCAAACTTGGAAAGGGAACAGCCATTAAAGTCTTAGATGGTATGACTGTTTGTGATTACAGAATGGTTAATTTCATGAAAGAACAAGCAAATAAGAAGAAGATTCCTTATCAAATGGAAATATTACCTGCTGGTGGTACAGATACGGCAGGGTTGCAAAGACACTCCAATGGTGGGTCAATTGCTGGTGCTTTATCTATTCCATTGAGATACATGCACTCACATATAGAAATGGTCAACAAATCCGATATTCAAGCGACAATAGATTTGCTCAAAGCATGTTTGCTTAATATTGATAAGTATAATTGGAATTTTAGATAATGTGGAAAGAAGAAAATAATTCACTTAATAGAACATTCAAGTTTTCCGACTTTCGGGAAGCGTTTTCGTTTATGACCGAAGTAGCATTTTATGCAGAAAAGGCTGACCATCACCCCAATTGGTCAAATGTATATAATACCGTAGAAATCTCATTAAACACCCATGACGCTGGTAATATCGTAACTGATAAAGACAGAAAACTTGCTGACAATATCGATAAGGTATTTACAAAATATTCCTCTTAAACTTCTTAGTACTTTCGATTATACCATTCTGCTGTTAACAATCCGTTAAACGTATTGACATCCGTAACAAAGCTGTTTATCTTATGGTTAGAATACCAAACTACAAACAGCTTAAATGAAGAAGTTCGTATCATACATGGCAGCGGGAATTATTGGAGGAGCCGTTTCTTTTGGGTTAATGAAAAGCCAATTGGAAACAAATATCACTATTGAAGAAACTCCTCAAGTTGTAAAAACATCTAATAATGTGACGCCAACAAATCTTCCATTTGATTTTGTGTCAGCATCAAAGAAAGCAACTGAAGCAGTTGTGCAAGTAAAATCTTCTGTCTCTATTGCAGCAGCGAACCGACAAAGAAATGATCAAAGCGAAGGGAATCAGTTTGATTTCTTTGGATTTGATGAACTCTTTGGTGGCAGGGGATTTGGTCCTCAACAAGGATCAGGAAGTGGTGTTATTATAGGTGAAAATGGACTTATTGTCACAAACAATCATGTAGTTGGAATAGCAGATGATCTCTTGGTAACACTATCCGATGGTCGTGAATACAAAGCAACTAAAATCGGTACGGATAAGAGTACAGACTTGGCCTTGATTCAAATAGAAGGAACCAATTTACCAACACTTGAGTTTACAGATTCAGATAACCTAAATGTAGGTGAATGGGTATTAGCAGTTGGAAATCCACTTGGCAATTTGACTTCTACAGTTACAGCAGGAATCGTAAGTGCCATAGGTAGAGATATTGATATCATAAAGGGAAAAAAGGCTATTGAAGAATTTATACAGACCGATGCAGCTGTAAATCCTGGGAATAGTGGAGGGGCATTAGTCGATGCACAAGGAAGGTTGATCGGAATTAATACCGCAATTGCTTCAGGAACTGGATATTACACAGGATACTCCTTTGCAATTCCTTCTAATCTTGTCAGTCGAATAGTAGATGAAATACTAGAAAATGGAGGAGACATAGAAAGAGCGTATCTAGGACTAGAAGTGCAGGACGTGTATGAGTTGTTGAAGAATGATCAGCCTGTAGCTTTTGATTATGGAGTGTTGATTAACAATGTAGTAAATGGAAGCTCTGCTCAGTATGCAGGAGTCTTACCTGGTGATATCATCATAAACGTCAACGGAAGTGAAATTCGTGATTTTGATGAATTGAGTGAAGCGTTGAAGTTTGTTAAAGTGGGAGATACCGTCAGATTAAGAGTAATGAGAGATGGTAACAGCGAGACAATTCCTGTAAAAATCAGGAAAGCTAGTTAACAAAAAGAAAAGTATACCGTTATATAAGTAACAAAGATAAAGTTGGTTTTTCGTTTTGTTTTGATGCGCCTGCCCTTCCCAAGGGTGGGCGTTTTTCTTGGATTTTTTTTAAAACGGCAAGAGATACGGACCTGTGAGCCATTGGTTTAGACCTTTGCCTCAATTCTATTTTGGAAAAGGCTTTTATATGAAATAGCTGAATAGAATGTTTCCGTACCTATCGATTTATTAGAGAACTGTTCTACTCAGTTGAATAAAATTCATTATTTTCATTAGTTTTCTACTTACTTACACTTCGATTCAGAAATCAATTTATCTATCATGGATCTGCTTAAAATTGCCATTATACAATCGAAAATAATTTGGGAAGATAGGTCAAAAAACCAAAGCATATTTGAAGATCAGATTCTTTCCATTGATGCTGATGTTGACGTCATCATTTTGCCAGAAATGTTCTCCACAGGCTTTACGATGAATACATCAATTGCTGAAAAAATGGATGGAGAAAGAGTGATGTGGATGAAAAAAATGGCTGCTAAAAAGACAGCTGCCATTTGTGGAAGTCTAATCATCCAAGACAATGGCAAATACTACAACAGACTGCTTTGGATTGATCAAGATGGCAATATTAATCATTATGACAAGAGGCACTTATTTAGCTATGCCGGTGAACATCAATATTTTTCACCAGGTAAGTCAAAGAAAGTAGTTGAGCATAAAGGCTGGCGATTTTTGTTGAATGTCTGTTATGACCTTCGTTTTCCTGTGTCTATGCGTAATGAGAATGATTATGATGCCATTGTATTAGTTGCCAATTGGCCTGACACACGTGCACTTCATTGGAAGACATTGTTGCAAGCACGTGCAATAGAAAACCAGGCATATGTTCTTGCCTGTAACCGAGTAGGTGTTGATGCCAATGATCTTAATTATCAGGGTGATTCGAGCATCATCAAACCTGACGGCACTGTAATCCAGTCAATTGAGAAAGAATCGGGAATAATTGTAGAGACAATTTCACTGGAAGAGCTCAAACAGTATAGAGAAAGATTTGCGTTTGGTGCAGATGCGGATAAGTTTACATTGAACTAATTGGATAAAACAAATAGATAGCAGTTATAAAGAATTTCTTTCAGATACTTGGATTGCTGTAGAACGAGTTTTTATTCGTCGTCTTTCTTTTTCTTGAAGTCACCATTTCTCCAAGCATCAATAAACTTCTTCCAAGCAAGCGGACTAAAGACATTTTGTGGTCTAAATTGTCCTTCATAATAATAAGCCTGAGCTGTTTGTCTGAGCGTCGATCTTGCTACTTCTGTCCCGTCTACGGGCAATGTTTCTAAAATATCCTGCATTAAGCCTTGAGCTAGATTTTCTCTGGCACGATCTCCAAATGGATCCACAACCTCCATGGCAAGAAATTCTATTTTGAAAAACTCTCTACTTGGGATGTTATAGACAGTGACTTGAGGCAGCTCTAAGGCATCTGGTACCATGGTTAAGATTATATTGTCATACACATCCGCATCATCTCTTATCGTGATCTCTTCAGTCTTAAATCCAAGGAAACGAACTTCAACAACTTCGCCTCGTTGTACAACTAAAGAGAAGAAACCGTCAATTCCGGTTAATGTCCCTCTATTGGTGCCTTTGACACTAATCGTTGCATTTGGTAAAGGCAGTATGTCGTCTCCATCTTGGAAAGTGATAACACCAGAAAACTGGACCAATGTATCTTGACTCGTTTGACTCATCAGAGATGGAACGGAGACAATTCCTAAAAGGAGAACTAAACAAATATGTCGGATCATTTTCAACTTCAGTAAAACTACAATAAAAACAATTTACACAGAGCTTTGTATTCTCAACTAGCTGTATTTAACACCCCTTTAACCTCTCTCAATTAAGCACCGATAAAGCCTTTTCAGGTGGTTTGTGCTGTAGGAAAATGAGATGTCATACTCTCCAATTGTTAGCTCAACTGCCAAATCTAGCTAAAATAGCAGGCTATAAAGCTGCTTTTAGTACTTCATTCATCTCCTCTGCATATATGAATGTCAAATCTTTGATGTACTCTTCATTGATTTGATCCACATTTTTTTTGTTTTCTTGACAAAGAATAACTGTCTTAATACCAGCTCGTTTTGCAGCTAAAATCTTCTCTTTGATCCCACCTACTGGAAGCACCTTACCTCTCAAAGTGATTTCACCGGTCATAGCAATACCAGGCTTGATTGGCGTTTTAGTGTAGGCAGAAGTCAATGCAGTTAGCATCGTTATACCTGCACTTGGACCATCCTTTGGTATGGCACCTTGAGGTACATGTATGTGTGCATCAATCGTAGAAAAGGTTTCAGCATCAATCCCTAAAGATTCATGATTGGACTTTATGTAACTCAATGCTGTAGTCGCTGATTCTTTCATTACATCTCCAAGGTTTCCAGTCAATGTCAATTTGCCTTTACCCTTGCTCAAGCTTACCTCTATAAACAAGATATCTCCTCCAACACGAGTCCAGGCAAGACCAACTGCAACACCGGGCGTTTTACTATTCTTGTAAAGGTCTTTGCTGTATTTTTCAGGACCCAACATTTTTTCAAGATCTGTATCCTTAACATTTACGTTATAGTCAATTTCCATGGCGACATTCTTAGCTACTGATCTCATTACTCCGCCTACCTGTCTATTTAAAGACCTGACACCTGACTCTTTAGTGTATTTCTCGATTATTGTCCGAATGGTTTTATCAGATAATTTTACATGTTTAGCCTTTAACCCATGATCTTGTCTTTGTTTAGGTAGCAAATGCTTTTTCGCTATTTCTACTTTTTCTTCTGTAGAATACCCACTGATGTTGATGATCTCCATCCTATCCAATAATGCAGGCTGAATGGTGCTTAGTGAATTTGCAGTAGCGATAAATAAGACTTTTGATAAGTCGTATTCCAAATCAAGATAGTTGTCATAGAAAGTCCCATTTTGTTCTGGGTCCAGCACTTCTAATAGGGCAGAGGATGGATCACCTCTAAAGTCTTTACCAATTTTATCAATTTCATCTAGAATAAACACTGGATTTGAAGACTCGGCTTTTTTCAATGATTTGATGATTCTGCCTGGCATGGCACCAATATATGTTTTTCGGTGTCCACGTATTTCACTTTCATCGTGTAAACCACCAAGAGACATTCTGGTAAATTTGCGATCAAGGGCCTTTGCGATAGACTTACCTAAACTCGTTTTACCTACACCAGGAGGACCAACTAAACAAACTATTGGTGCCTTCATATCTCCTTTTAACTTCAAGACTGCGAGGTGCTCTATAATCCTGTCTTTAACGTCTTTTAAACCATGGTGATCTGCATCCAGGACTTGTTCTACCTTATTTAAATCAAAGTTGTCTTCCGTACATTCATTCCAAGGCAGATCCAAAATCATCTCAAGATAATTGAGTGTAACGGAGTACTCAGCCATTTGAGGATTGATTCGCTTTGCCTTATTTAACTCTTTCTCGAATGCGGCTTTTGCATGATCTGGCCAATCTTTATCTTTTGCACGCACTTCCAAATCATTCAACTCCTCTTTAGTAGGATTCTCGCCAAGTTCTTCTTGAATGGTTTTAAGCTGTTGATTTAAAAAGTAATCTCGCTGTTGTTTCTCAATATCACCTCTTACCTTACTTTCGATTTTACTTTTTAATTGAAGCATTTGCAATTCCTCATTAAGCAATTTTAGAATCTCATCTGCCTTATCTGGTAAAGAGTCGAGCTCCAATATACTCTGCTTAATTGGAACTTTAATGTTCAAATTTGACGCAATAAAGTTGAGTAAAAACGAATCCTTTTTGATGTTATCCAACATCATCACCGCTTCAGATGGAATGTTTGGAGACAATTCTATAATCTTTCTAGACATGTCTTTTATCGAAGACATTTTTGCAGAATGTTCCATTTGATCTTCAACAAGATTCATGACTTTAGGAACAATGATGCCTTTTAGAAATGGCTCTTCCTGACTCATGAATTTTAATTCAAACCTGCGTCTACCTTGAAGAATTGCTGTCGAGCTGCCATCGGGCATCTTCAATAATTTAATCACCCTAGCTACAGTACCAATTTTGTGTAAATCTTTTGTCTGAGGCGATTCTTCAAGCTGATCTAATTGGGAAAGTACGCCAATCAGCTTATCTTTTTCATGAGCAGCTTGTACTGCTTTAATTGACTTGTCTCTGCCAATGGTTATGGGAATCACCACACCAGGATACAGAACGGTGTTTTTTAATGCTAAAATTGGCAAATCTTCTGGAAGCGAACTTTTTTCATCTCCTGTCTCTTCATCTTCATCAACAATTGAAAACATAGGTACAAATTCTTCCTCCTCGTCTCTTTTCGTTAATCTTAAAAAGTCTTCAAACATATTTTAAATATTCTATGAGCTAACCATTAGTGTCAAAAGCGATACCAATGTAATTTATCTGCATAATTGGCTGAAAATCAATAAATTTTACCAATTTGGCAGCCATTTTGTCATATGAAATCCACACAAAGTGACAATTGCAGACACGTATAATTCCAGTTGCTTGAATTAGATATCAACATCTAATCTGCTTTATATGTTGTACGGACATTCGTGTCTTCACTCAATTTGTAATGAAGGAGATAAAACTAGGCAAGAATGGGGAATGTTTTAGTTTTCATCATCGTTATCATCTCATCATGAATAAAGAGCAACTTATATCAGAATTACAATTTAAGGCCATCAGAAGCAGTGGGCCTGGTGGTCAGCATGTGAATAAAGTCTCCTCCAAAATTGAATTGAGTTACAACTTAGAAAAAACCACAGCGCTGAATGATGAAGAAAAACTACTTATCACTACCAAACTGGCCAATAGAATAAATAAGGACAACATACTCATCTTGCAATGTGATGAATCTCGCAGCCAGATAAAAAATAAAGGTCTTGTTGTCAAACGATTAATTGTATTGCTTGAGGCTGCATTAGTTGTGCCTAAAGCACGTAAAAAGCTAAAGCCGAGTAAAGCTATGAGGGAAACACGATTGAATAATAAGCGGCATCAGTCTTTGAAGAAGGAAAGTCGGCGTCGACCGGAGTTGTAGG
>CAYVFU010000009.1:0-47525 GCA_964450495.1 uncultured Saprospiraceae bacterium
GACCTCCTACCTTTGAATATTTTGAAAGACTTGTTTTCAGTACATAGGCAATAAAACTCCGGAGGAGCGTCATATAACTAGAAACCACCCAGATAAATATCTGAGCTTCGGAAAAGCGACATATAGATTAATCAAAAAATATTTCCCATTAACTATCTGAATAGAATGATATGTCGCTTCTCCGAAACTAAACGATATTCGTAATTAATTCTGCTACTTATGTATCTCTTCTCCGAAGCTTAAGAAGTTTACGGTTGAAACCCCAAGTTACTGAAGTGGTGTATAAACCAAATACCGTTTTTACTTTCCATGCCATAGTGGAATGACTAGCGAACTGCTGACATAAAGGAAGCTAATTTATCCTCATCCAATTTCTTATCCGTACGGACACCACTACACAAATCCACTCCAAATGGCCGCACAGTCTCAATCGCTTGTTGCACATTTTCTGCATGAAGACCACCAGCGAGATACACAGACGTTGATACTGCTTCAACTATTTGTCTGCTGATGTCCCAATTGTGAACTCTACCAGTTCCTCCTAGTTCTTTCACGGCTTTATTAGGATTGCCACTGTCAAGTAAAATAGCATCAACGTGGTCATTAATTTGTAGAGCATCGTCAATAGATGTTTCTCCTTTGACATGAATGACTTGTACGAGCTTTACTGCTGGTAAGGCACTCTTTAGTTTAGCATAAGTATCTGTAGAAACTGCATCTACCAACTGAATTGTTGTTGTGTTGACCTTATTGTAATGACTGATGATTTTATCAGCTTCTGTTTCGCTTGTCAACAAAAAGCTAGTAACACCTGGAGGTACCAATTGTACAAGCTCAGCAATTAAGGAGTTATCAATGATGCCTGGTCCACTGGGCATTGGACCAACAAAGCCTAAGGCATTGGCACCATACTTAATGGCTAGTTGTACTTCTTCAGCACTACTGATACAACAAATCTTGACTCTTTGCTTAGCTTTTTTCAAGACTATTACGTCAACAAATTGCCTTCATCGTCCCACTCCGCAATATCATTCCGCTTAGACTGGTCAACACATTTAGCCAGCCATTCTGGATCGTAACTCATACCGTGTTTGTCCAATACATCTTGTGGAACACCGTCCCACACATTCGGAATATTACCAACATAACCCAAATCTTTTATCCCTATTTTTGAAGTGTAATAACCAGTCATTGTCATATCTCTCATGCGATTAAAAAAGTTGACACCTGCTGTCATCCCTTCAGGTTCTTTTCCTGGGTAGGCAATGTCATCAACGATCTCCAACTGTTGAGCGTCTGATATGTCAGCGAATCCTTTGCCAAATCGAGTTAGTGCCTCGTTATTGATCCAAGCAATGCCTCCACGTAATGGTGTTTGGATACTTTCCACATCATTACACATGAAATTGATGAAAGCTGGCACCTCTGCATCTGTAGCCGAACCAGCTGTGTCAGTAGCAGGCAATATAATGTCGCATAGTCTGGCTAACACATCAAACTCTGAATCTGTAAAAAATTGAGCATTTAATAATTTTTTATCACGTTCTCGCTCGAATGGAGTCCGGCCAATACCTAAGCTTACGACTTGTTCTGCCATAGGTTCTGCTTCGCAACTTTGTAATGTTGTTCCTGCAGCACCTCCTGCTAGTGTACCGACGAGTAGTGTTTTTATGGTATCTCTCCTTTTCATTGTAGTCTGTTTTAGATATTTTGTTTTTTCAATTGATCGACGATATAGTCTGATGCTCTCCAAGCTAATGCCATGATCGTCCAAGTACAGTTTTTATCTGCCTGTGATACGAATGGTCCCGCATCTGTTACAAAGACATTATCGACGTCATGCAATTGTTGGTATTTATTGCATACTGAAGTTTTGGGATTATCACCCATTCTTGTTGTACCAACTTCATGGATGATTTCACCTCCTTTATTCAGGCCATAATTTTGCTCTTTGGTTGGTGTAGATCCGAAGACTTTTCCTCCCATTGCATCAATCAATTCTTCAAAGGTTTGCTGCATGTGTTTGGCTTGCAGTTTTTCCTGATCAGAAAATGAATAATTGAATCTCAAAACTGGGATGCCCCATTCGTCAACAACTTCAGGATCAAGTTCGCAATAGTTGTCTTCTCTTGCTATACACTCTCCTCTGCCACCGAATCCTATTACTGCACCATAATATCGTTTGGCATCTTCACGTAGCTTTTCTCCATAACCACCTTTAGGCATTCCTGCGAATTCGTTTTGGCCATCCATATTCATACCAAATCCATAACCAGGCATCCCCAATCCTCCCCATACTTCTATGTGATATCCTCTTTTGAAGTCCAATTTGCTGTTGTCGCCCCACCAAGGTGAATAGACATGCATACCTCCAACTCCATCTTCGTTATACATTTTTCTATCCATTAATGCAGGGATAAATCCAGCTCTAGATGAACCTGTAGAATCGTGCAAGTATTTACCTACTGTACCACTGCTGTTGCCCAGTCCATTGGTATGATTTTTACTTTTTGAGTTTAACAGTATTCTGGCAGAACTACAAGCTGATGCTGCCAAGACAACTACCTTGCCGCGAATAACATGCTCTGTACCATCCTCCTTATTGATATAACTTACTCCTTTGGCTTTGTCGTCATCACCCATCACCACATTACGCACCATACTATTCACAAAAAGATCGACCTGACCTTTAGATTTTTGAGCAGGAAATATCAAACAAGAACCTGACGAGAAATCCGCATAAGCATTGCAAGATCGATTACACTGATTGCAGTAGAAACAAACACCTCTGTCATTATTCAGTTTTTTGGTCAAAATCGATAAACGAGATGGAATGACTGGAATACCAAGTTTTCGTGCTCCTTTGATGTAATACAATTCGTGCAAACGAGGTTTTGGTGCAGGAAGGAAGTAACCATCAGGATCATTAGCCAAGCCTTCTTTTGAACCAAAGACACCAATTAGTTTATCTAATTTATCGTAATAAGGTTTGACGTCCTCATAGCCAATAGGCCAGTTGTCACCAAGACCATCAATATCTTTAGCCTTAAAATCTTTTGGTCCAAATCTTAGAGAAATTCTTCCCCAGTGATTGGTACGACCTCCCAACATTCTTGATCGGAACCACATGAATTCTGTATCTCCTTTCATGGTGATTGGTTCGCCTGGTAAACTCCATCCGCCATAGGCCATATCAAAATCGCCAAAGTGACGAGATTCTGTACTACGTCCTCTTCGGGGTGATTCCCATGGCCATTTGAGTTGAGTCATCGTCTCTGTATCTTTAGGATCAAAGAACGGGCCTGCTTCTATGACTGCGACATTCAAGCCGGCGTCTGCAAGGACTTTTGTTGTCATTCCTCCACCAGCTCCAGAGCCAACTATGACAGCATCATATACTTTTGAGGATTCTATTATTTGCATGTGATTAAATTTCTGTTTTTTGAATTTTAGAATGCCAATCGTTGATTAAAACGGTGGCGGCTGATCCATACCATTTGTGTAATTCCATGACAAGACTTCCTTGTTGGATTGCAGGATCAGTATTGGTTAATGCTTTTGCTTCTTCTATAGTCTCCACATTAAAAATGTAGATTCCGCTAAGGTCACTATCTCCATAAAATGGACCTGCCAACACAAGTTTGCCTTCTTCCGCAAGTTTGTTGATATTGTCCATGTGTGCACGTTGCAAGTCATTCGCTTTGTCTTCAGGTAAATCTCGATTAGGCCCCCTCTTTAGAAAAGCAACGACAAAAGTTTTCATACCATACTCATCCGCACCAACTTTTTCGGCTAATAACGGGTCATAAGTACTAATACTTTCCTGTACTATCGGGCTAGAGGTTTTATTTGAACAAGACAATAGGCATAATGCTAATAACCCAACCACAGACAACTTTATGAAAAACCTCATTAAATCATTCAACATTTAAAAACTAAAAATTAACCCAGCCCCATAATCTTATTTAAAAGGGCCTGATCGGTCTCACCTCCAGCAAAATCATCAAAGGCTTTTTCTGTTACATCAATAATGTGTTGCTGTATGAAAGGCGCACCTTCAGTAGCACCCTGTACAGATGATTTAATGCAGCATTCCCATTCGAGAACAGCCCATCCGTCAAAATCGTGCTGTGACAATTTGCTAAATATGGATTTGAAATCTACTTGACCATCACCTAATGAACGAAACCGTCCAGCTCTTTCTGTCCAACCTTGATAGCCTCCATATACGCCAACACGTCCTGTAGGATTAAACTCTGCATCCTTTACATGAAACATCTTTATTCGCTCATGATAGAAATCGATAAACTGTCGATAGTCTAAGGCTTGTAACACAAAATGACTTGGATCGTATAAAATATTAGCTCTCTTGTGGTTATTTACTTTTTCGAGAAACATTTCAAATGTCACACCATCATGTAAGTCTTCACCTGGATGTATTTCATAACAAACATCTACACCGGCATCTTCAAACTGATTTAAGATTGGTGTCCACCTTTTTCCTAATTCTGTAAAAGCAGTATCTACCAAACCTTCTGGTCGTTGAGGCCATGGATACATTGTCTGCCAAATGAGTGCACCAGAAAATGTAGCATGAGCGGTCAAGCCTAAATGTTGGCTTGCTTTAGCTGCATATGCCATTTGTTGCTTTGCCCATTCAGTTCTTGCTGCTGGATTGCCGTGCACTTCTTCTGGAGCAAAGGCATCAAACATGTCATTATATGGAGGTGCTACGGCGACAAGTTGGCCTTGTAAGTGTGTAGATAATTCTGTAATCTCTAGACCATGCTTTTCAACAGTGCCTTTGATTTCATCACAATAGTCTTTGCTTTCTGCAGCTTTCTGTAAATCAATACATCTGCCATCCCATGTTGGTATCTGAACACCTTTGTAACCAAGACTGCTGACCCATGCACAAATGGAGTCTAAAGTATTGTATGGCGCTTCGTCTGCCATAAACTGAGCAAGGAATATTGCTGGTCCCTTAATTCTTTTCATGCTTAATTTTTTTCAATGAAGTTAAGATAAGATGTTTTGTGATTTCTATACTAACAATTCAGATGAAAGCAACAGATTAATCGCTGTTATTATTGGTAAATCGAATAACCTACAGCAGTTTGCTCAAAACATTTTCATAAATTGGTGCACACAGAAATTTTTTATATGAAAAAATTATTACTGTCTCTCTTATGTATAGTTATTTGTATGTCTTGTTCTAAAAAGGCGTCAGACGGGCTAAAGACTGTAAAAGAAAGTACTCCGGTGGTTGTCAACGACAAGAAAACAGAAATATTATGGGATGAATGGGGCGTACCACATATTTATGCTGTGAATAATGCAGAACTGTTTTATGCTTCTGGATGGGCACAGATGCACAGCCATGGCAATACAATCCTAAAGCTTTATGGAAAATCGAGAGGAGAAGCTGCGAAGTATTGGGGAAAGGATTATCTGGAGAGTGATATGCTTGTCCATAGTTTAAACTTCCCAGCGATTGCTGATGAATGGTATAACGCGCAATCGTTGGAATTTAAAACCTACATTCAAAAGTTTACTGATGGAATAAACGATTATGCCAGATCCAATAGTGGGAGCATAAGCCCAGAAAATAAGCTTGTGTTTCCAGTTAGGAAAGAAGATATCATTAAACATTATTTATTTGTCATGTATACGCGTTTTGTGGCAGGTGGTGATATAGGAACTGTAAAAAATTGGGAACACACAGGCTCAAATACGTATGCAATCGGTAAGTCTCGAAGTGCAAGTGGTAATGCCATGTTAGTGATGAACCCTCATTTACCTTGGTATGATGAATGGATGTTTTATGAAGCACATTATAACGCTCCAGGATTAAATCTTTATGGTGCGACATTACTTGGATTTCCAACCCTTGGAATAGCATTTAATGAATACTTAGGTTGGAGTCATACGAATAATACAATCGATGGTGCAGATGTCTATGAGCTACAATTAAAAGAAGGTGGTTATTTGTTAGATGGCGAAGTAAATTTCTTTGATGAACGAAAAGTAAAAATAGAAGTCATTACTGAAGAAGGAAATATAGAGATTAATGAAGTTACCTTATTATCCTCAGTCCATGGGCCAGTGCTTAAACAAGATGGCGACAAAGCACTTGCCATTCGATTACCTGCTTTAGACAGATATAAATCTGCAGAGCAATGGTGGAAAATGGGTAAAGCCAAATCCTTTGATCAATTCGAAACTGCATTAAAAGAATTGCAAATACCTTTTTTCAATATTATGTATGCAGACAAACAGGGTGATATTTTTTACATGTTTAATGGACATGTACCAATCAGACCTGAAGAAGGTGGTTGGGAGTTTTGGGACAACATTGTTGATGGCACAAGATCTGATTTAGTTTGGAATGATATCCACAGCTACGAGGATTTACCTAAGTTAAAAAATCCACCAGAAGGCTGGTTGCAAAATGCAAATGATCCCCCATGGTCAAGTACCATTCCACAGGAATTAAGCCCTAAAGATTACCCAAGTTATATGTCTCCGGTTAGAATGACTTTCAGGCCACAAATAGCTGCTAAGCAATTAGTACATGATGAGAGCATAACATTTGATGAATTGGTGGAATATAAATTATCAACCAAAGTTGAAATGGCAGCCAGAGTATTGGATGACTTACATGATGCAGTAACTAAATACGGTGGAAATAATCCGTTGTTAATGAAAGCTGACTCAGTCTTAATGGCGTGGGATGGAAATGCAGATACCGATAGTAAAGGCATGACATTATTTTATCAATGGGCACATGCATTGGGTCCATATAATCAAAGTATTTATAATACCAAGTGGGACATCAATAATCCACTCACAACTCCTGATGGTTTAAGTGACCCGCAGAAAGCTGTTCAGACATTAACAGGTGTAGCACAACAATTTCAGGAACGAGGCGTACCGTTGGATATACCATGGGGTTCGTTTTATCGACTTAATTATAATGGTATAAATTTACCTGCTAATGGTGCTGATGGTAGCGTTGGTATTTTTAGAGTTGCTTGGGATGAAGATGGCCCAAACGAACTTGGTCAATTGGAAGTAAATGGTGGAGATACTTGGCAAGCCGTAATTGAATTTGGAGATAAAGTACATGCGAAAGTGTTGATGAGTTATGGCAATAGTACACAAAAAGGTTCACCTCATTTTGGAGACCAATTGGAATTGTTTTCAAAGAAAGAAATGAGAGATTGTTATTTCTATAAAGAAGATGTTGAAAAACATGTTGTGACAAGAGAAGTCATTGCTAACAGAGGATTTACAATAGATTTATGAAGTATATAATTATGTTTCTTTTGGCTTTAGGTGGTCAACTTTTTGCCCAAGAATCAGAAAAAGAGCTAGTCGATCAAACAGTTGATAAAGGGATTATAAAAGCCAATATTCATTTCTTGGCTATGGACGCATTGGAGGGGAGAGATACTGGTAGTCCTGGACTTGAAATAGCTGCGGATTTTGCAGTCTCACAATTTGAACGACACGGCGTCCAATCAGCTCCGGGAATGAACAGTTATCGCCAGCGAGTCCCATTTACTCTTGTCACACCTGCGGATGTGATTGAAATGACTTTAGGTGACAAGACATTAAGTGCTCCAGACGATTTTTTCATTATGGAAGCAGACAATGCAACCATTAAAAATTCATCGCTAGTCTTTTTAAATCATGGACTTAACAACGATTTTAAGGATAAAGATTTGACTAATAAAATTGTTGTCGCAAATGCCGGAGATACAGAAACAGATGATCCGCAATCTTGGTACAGAGCTTCTTTGCAAAAAAGAGAAATGGCTAAAGCTGCAGGTGCAGTCGGAGTAATCGAATTGTATTACAATCCGAAATCTCCGTACAATTTTGTTAAACGATTTCTAGCTTCTAGAAAAAGAATGGAGTTAGGAGAACTTCCTGAAGGTGATGGTATTTTTCATTTAATGGTAGATGCAAGTAACGAAGACATCGTAAATATATTAAAGTCTGGAAATACCGAATTACAGTTAACTATTGACGGGATAAATAAATCAGGAATAGAATCTGAAAATATTATTGGTTTTGTGGAAGGCACAGACCCTGAATTAAAAGATGAAATAATAGTGTTCTCAGCTCATTATGATCATGTCGGAATCGGTACAGCTGATGCAATAGGGGATACCATCTATAATGGTGCTAGAGACAATGCGGTGGGCACAACAACAGTATTAATGGCAGCTGAAAATATTGCTAAATATCCATTGCGAAGATCTTCCATGTTTGTGTTATTTACAGCAGAAGAAAAAGGCCTTTTGGGCAGTGAATGGTTTGTTGAAAATTGCCCTGTCGATTTAAAGAAAATAAAATACTGCTTCAATAGCGACAATGGTGGATATGACGATACATCTGTAGCTACGATTGTCGGAAAAGAAAGAACAACTGCCCAACCATTATTTGAAGAAGCATGTGCTGCTTATGGATTAGAAACAATCGATGATCAAATAGGTGGGTTCTTTGACAGATCAGACAATGTGAATTTTGCTGCCAAAGGTATACCTGCGCCGACATTTAGTATGGGCTTTAGATCTTTTGGGGAGGAGATAAGAAAATATTATCATCAAGCTGCAGACCACGCTGATAATTTGGACTATGATTATTTGGATAAATTTTTTAGAGCGTACGTGTTGTCTGCAAGATTGATAGGGAATAGTGAAACTACATTTTTCTGGAATCAAGGAGATAAATATTACGATAAAGGAATCGAGCTTTATAATAGGAATTAAATGAAAGCGATTTTCAATCAATTAATTTTGGTTTTCCTCTTTGTACAATTAGGAATTAGCCAAGATGATATCCAACATGACTTATTTGAATTACCAGATGTGATCTTCAAAGAAATAGACACACCTGAAAATTATCATTCAGCTTACGAATTAAAAATTAAGCAGCCCATAGATCATAAGAATCCAGGTAGTGGACATTTTTATCAACGAGTGTGGCTGAGTCATAAAGACTATGGTTCGCCAACAGTCTTAATCACAAATGGTTACGGAGTGAGTAGGAATAGTGTGGCAGAAATCTCTCATTTTTTACAAGCAAACCAGATAAGTGTCGAACACCGTTATTTTTTGGAATCATGTCCAGAGGAAATGGATTATGATTATTTAAATTTTGAACAAGTCACTGGTGATCTTCATCGCATTAATGTGATGTTTAAAGAAATCTATAAAGGAAAGTGGATAGCATCTGGTATAAGTAAGGGTGGGACAACCAGTATCTTTTACAGATACTTTTATCCAGAAGATGTTGACGTAACTGTCCCTTATGTGGCGCCAGTTATTTTGAGTAAGGAGGATACACGGATTTATGATTTCTTTGATAAAATGGGAACAAAGCAATGTCGCAATGATATTGAGAATTACCAAAAAAGTTTATTTAATCATTCTGATGAATTAAAGGAAAAACTGACTTGGTATTACAAAGGGAAAGGACTCGAGTTCTCTTATCTAAGTTTTGACGAAGCCTATGAGTACGCCGTGTTGGAATATCCATTTTCATTTTGGCAATACGGGCATGATTGTGATTTAGTCCCTGATAAGACAACTGATATTGACCAAAAACTGAATCACTTTATTGATATCGTTGGAATGGATTTATTTTCAGACAGAGATATGGAAGCATATGGGTCTCATTATTATCAGGCGGGAACACAAATGGGTTATTATGGCTATGAGCTCGATGAATTTAAAGACCTAATAGAATATCTACCAAAAGATAAAAATCCATCGGCAGTATTTATGCCAGAAAAGTTAGAGCGACCATTTGACGTTAGCCTTACAAAGAAAGTGTATGAATGGGCTTTGACTGCTGATCAAATGGTGTATATAAACGGTGCTTTAGATACATGGTCTGCAGCGGCTATCCCTGCTAACGATAAGGTCAATTCATTGTATTACTTTTTAGAAGGTAAGGACCATGCGACTGCACGGATTTCAAATATGAACGAAGCGGAATTGCTCATGCTTCAGAATAAAATGAAAGAGTGGTTGCTGGATTAATTTGGTTTTGTGAAATGTAATTCATATCCAATGGGCCATGACCCACTGAAGAACGGAACTCCCAATATTGACTCCTATTTATGTAATAGCAATTCTTTCCTTATTGATATATGTATTTGAAAAGTTATTCAAATTCATTGGGTCATGACCCATCGGGCGGCAAAATAAACACACAATTTATAACTCTACCAAGCTACGATTCTTATTTTTGTGCCTCACAACATCAAAGCTAAATCTATGTCAGATAAGAAAGTGATTTTTGCAATGGAAGGGGTAACAAAGATTTACCCTCCAAGTAAAACTGTACTTAAAAATATATGGCTCTCTTTTTATTATGGAGCAAAAATTGGGGTCCTTGGATTGAATGGCTCTGGGAAGTCTAGCTTGCTTAAGATTATTGCGGGATTAGATACCAACTTTCAAGGAAAAGTAACATTCGACAAAGAATATAAAATTGGCTATCTCGCCCAGGAGCCAGAACTTGACGAGTCAAAGACAGTTAAAGAAATTGTCCAAGAAGGGGTGCAACATATCGTTGATGTCGTAACGGCATATGAAGATATTTCGGCGAAGTTAGCAGAGCCAATGGATGATGATGCTATGATGAAGTTGATTGAAGAACAAGGAGAGTTGTTAGAAAAAATGGATCATCTCAATGGTTGGGATTTAGATCATACACTGGAAGTAGCAATGGATTCATTACGATGTCCACCCGATAATGCGAAAGTTTCTGTGCTGTCTGGTGGAGAGAGAAGACGAGTGGCTTTATGTCGGTTGCTCTTAAGTAAGCCAGATATTTTATTATTGGATGAGCCTACGAACCACCTGGATGCAGAAAGTGTGCATTGGTTAGAACAGTTTTTAAAATCTTTTCCCGGTACAGTAATCGCAGTCACCCACGATCGTTATTTCTTAGATAATGTAGCTGGATGGATACTTGAATTGGATAGAGGAGAAGGCATTCCATGGGAAGGAAATTATTCGACGTGGCTCGATCAAAAATCAACTCGTCTTGCTCAAGAAGAGAAAGCTGAATCTAAGAGACAGAAAATATTAAAACGAGAATTGGAATGGAGCCGGATGGCACAAAAAGCAAAGCAGTCAAAAGGAAAGGCTCGTCTTAATGCTTATGAGTCAATGAGTAGCCAGGAGGTAAAAGAAAGAGAGGCAAATTTGGAATTATTTATTCCGCCTGGACCAAGACTAGGAGACGTTGTCATTGACATTGAAGGCGTCACTAAGTCCTATGATAATCGTGTTTTAATTGACAATCTAAATGTGTCAATTCCTAAAAATGCAATTGTCGGAATCATTGGACCAAACGGTGTAGGAAAATCTACTTTGTTCAGAATGATCATGGGGGAAGAAACTCCAGACAGCGGTGTCATTAAAAAAGGGGAGACAGTACAAATCGCTTATGTCGATCAATCTCATAAAGATCTTTTGCCAGATAAAACGATATATGAAGTCGTTAGTCAAGGCCACGATTTTTTACAAGTAGGCAATACTGAAATCAATGGAAGAGCTTACTTGAGTAAGTTTAATTTTGCTGGCAGCGACCAACAAAAAAAGGTAGGTGTTTTATCCGGAGGAGAACGGAATCGACTCCATCTTGCCATGACACTCAAAGAGGGTGGCAATGTGTTGTTGCTGGATGAGCCGACAAATGATATAGATGTCAATACATTGCGAGCTCTGGAAGAGGCCATCGAGAATTTTGCTGGCTGTGTGCTTGTGATTTCGCATGATCGATGGTTTATAGATCGATTGGCTACTCATATTTTGTCCTATGAAGATGAAGGTTACGTTCAGTTTTTTGAAGGAAATTTTAGTGCTTTTGAAGCTGCGAAGAAGGAGAGGCTAGGCGATATTACACCAAAAAGGCCTCGGTTTAAGAGTTTGTTGTAATGTGAATTGCAATGGGTCATGTTCCACTGTTGTCGTCTATTTATTTTTGAAGAGAGAGCCTCGTTTTGAATCTTACTGTCTCTAATGGGTCATGACTCAATGGACTTTGAAGAATTGCATTATGAATATTATTTCACGACCCTTTGTTTAAAGCGCTACACAATACTTAGGAATCAATTCCTCAAATTCCCCTATCAATTGTTTCATAACAGTAGTCCCATTTCTATTCTCAATAACTCTACCATCAATGGCTGTAATTGGCGTCAACTCACCCATCGTTCCAGAACAGAAAACTTCATCAGCATTATATAATTCTGTTAAAGAAAGATTTCTTTCGTGAACTTCAATGTTAGTCATCTTACAAAGATCAATAATAAAGCCTCGTGTGATGCCATGTAAGCAAGCAGTAGCATATGGAGTATACACAACTCCATTTTTTACCATGAAAATATTCGTTCCATTTAATTCTGCAGCAAATGCATCTTTGTCAAGCATGAGGGCAGCATCCACACCAGCCACATTGGCTTGTATTTTTGCTTGAATGTTATTTAATAAATTGTTGTGATGGATTTTAGAATCTAAAAATGCAGGGTTGTTTCTTCTTATGGTTGACGTAATGATGGTAATGCCATGTTCATTGTCATATACTGGTGGTTTCCACTCTGGCAAAATAATAAGGCACGAACCAGCTTGATTTAATCGTGGGTCCATACCGGAAGTAATTTTTTCACCACGAGTTAGCGTGAGACGAATGTGCGTATCTCGATCCATGCCATTGGCAGCAAGCGTTTGTTTGATGGCGTCTTTAATAAATTCGTCTGAAGGAATGTCTGTAAACGCAAGCGCCTTTGCAGACTCGTATAATCTATTTAAATGTCGATCCAAAAGCATGACGCCTGATGGATACACTCGAAGTCCTTCCCACACAGCATCGCCTCCTTGTACGACACTATCAAATACAGAAATTTTTGCATCATCTCTGGCATAGAGTTTATCTTTTATCCAAACTTTTATCTCCTGATTTCTTGGATCTGCTTTTTGTAACATAATTTAATTCTATTCTTATTTCAATAAATGATGGGCAAGTAATTTTTTATAGTATATCATAGACTCTTCATAAAGAGCACTTAAATTTTCTGGCACTTCAGGTCTCGTATTGTTTGCTTGTGCAAAACAAGTTGACTGATGCACATTAGCATACCAATGCGGTGCCCAAACTCCATCTTCAGCGATAGGTCCTTTTTCCCAAGCCAACATACGATCTGAAAATGGAATGGATAAGGCATCGCACAATTTATTTAAACTTTCTCTTGGATTTGTAAGGACTGCATTCGAATCTAGAACAATTGGCTGTTTGCCATTCGATAGCAGGTATTCAAAAATATCCCATTCTCTTTTCAGGCCAATATCCTTCATGGATGGATTTGGAATTATCTTTTGGAAAGAAACCAGTAACTGAGCAGGATCACGTATTAAGAATAAATTATCCAATTCCAATAAGAAGGAATAGTCTACATCCAGATAATGTTTAGCCATACCTTTAATGAAGTAAATTGCTTTGTCTACATGATTAAATAGAAGATCTTTTTTTACACCAGACATTGTTATTGGTTGTGATTTGATGATCTCGTCTTTACCAGGATGGTTGTCGCCAGTCAAGTTGAGAAAGTATGCGTACATTGGTTCATCAACAACAGCAGTGTCTTCTCTATTTGCAAAAGAATACATTAATGCCGTGGATATATTTCGTGGCCCTGATATCAGATTTATTCGTTTTGTCACAGATCTAATTCTTTAGGATGCCAATACAATTCCTTAAAATCAACAACTTTATCCTCTTCGACTTTTACGCCTTCGTTTTCCAATAGTTCTTGCATCATTGTAGGCGTACCAAAGTGCATGCGACCAGATAACTCGCCTTTTCGGTTGACTACACGATGAGCTGGTACCGATACTCCATTTTTGTTGGATTGTGTTAATGCATAGCCGACCATTCGTGCCGAACCAAGTGATAGATAATCCGCAATAGCACCATAAGTACTCACTCGACCTTCAGGTATTTGTTCTGTTACAAAGTATACCTGTTCATAATATTCTTTCTGTCTAAATGACATTTATCAATTTTTCATGTTAAAGTTAACTCAAATTGTATGTTTGTGATAGTAAATAAGATTAATACATGAGAGATATAAAGATAATTGCTTCATCGATATCTAATTTAACAGATGCTAGATATTTTGCTGCTAAGATAGTGGACGCAATCAGTTTTGATTTGAGTAAAGTGAATCGAGATGAATACTTTGCCATCAAAGACTGGGTAGAAGGGGTAGCAATACTACTAGAGACTGATGAGGAGTTTTCTGATTTGGAGATTCATGAAGCTGATGGAATTATCTATAACGTACAGGATGGATTTCAAAACAATGATGTCCTATCAAATTCTACCATTGTCTCGGCATCAAAAAGTATCCTTGAAACACTGCCAGATCCGTCGGGTCACATTATAAGAAATCACAGCTGGGATCAAGTCAATGGCGATAGTAAACAACTGATTATTGACTTTGCATTTGAGAACCAGTGTTATTTAGATGTATCTCTTTCACTTGATGAATTGGAATCTATCATTGAATCAGAAAAGCTCTTCGGTATTGTTTGCCGAGGCGGCGATGAAGAAAAAGTGGGATACAAGTCTTTCGATGAATTGGATGATATGTTTGATTTGATGGATGATTGAAATGCCAAAATTCTCATTAGAAGATAATGATCTTTTTGTGCTTATGGACTAAAACAACATTTATACTATTCGAAAAATTCGACATTAATAGTCAATACCCAATCTAAAGGTAAAATGGCGAAATAGGGTGATGCGTCCTGCATGCACACAAAATAATTTTATAAATCCAAACTTCTACTTGAAGTCATTTTTAATTTAAACTTTCAATCAATGAAAACGTATGTAACATTCATTGTACTACTATTCTTTTGTGTTCATCAACCCTATGCGCAAAATATATGTGGTACTGTTGAAGCTGAAAAAGAGCTTCGAGAAAAATTTCCCAATAGAGGAACAATTGAAGAATTCGAAAACTGGTTAGCTCCCAAAATTAAAGAATTTAAAAGTAGGCCAGACTACAAATCTGCTGCTCTGGTTAAGCTACCTATAATTTTCCATATCATGCATAGAGGCGAAGTTGTCGGTACTGGAGATAATCTGGCCAAACGATTTATTGATGCACAAATTGCTCAGATTAATTTGGACTTTACCAACGGTTCAGGTAGTACTGTGCCAATTGCAGCAGATCTTGAAATAAATTTTTGTCCGGCTAGAGTAGACCCAGATGGTAACGTGTTAGCGGAACCTGGCATCAATAGGATTTCTAGAGCCGATATGGGGTATACAACTGCTGGATCCTTTTCAGATAGATTTATTCAAAATACGATTAAACCAGAAACACAATGGGATCCCAATCGATATATCAATGTTTGGGTAGTTCCAATTTCAGGTGATTTGATCGGATTTGCACAATTTCCAGATTACCCATCTTTAGCTGGGTTAGGGTCTGATTTAGGTTCTTCTACTGAAGCTGATGCTATGGTTGCGAGTACAGATGGCGTTGTCGTGACTACCATTGCCATTGGCAGTCTGGCTATTCCAAATCCGAGGAGTGGTGGTTGGGAGCAGGTATTGACGCATGAGTTAGGACATTTTTTTGGACTCAGACACATATGGGGTGATCCACCTGTTACAAGCACACGCAGATGTAGGGTTGATGATTTCTGTGACGATACTCCAAGAACTAGAAGGCCTAATCGAACTTGTGATTTTAGTAATCAATGCGATGATGTTTCCTTTGGAGCTAGTACAGACTTGCCAGATATGACATCAAATTATATGGATTATTCAGTTCCATGCTTTGATACATTTACACCAGATCAATCTGATAGGGTCGGAACAATACTCAATGAAGCACCAAGACGTAAGGAATTATTGAATTCAACAGCATGTGACATATTACCGATCGTCACATTACCTGATATTTTCCCATGCATTATCAATCCTTTCATCAGTGTACCATCAATAGGTCTTGTTTTTGATGTTTGTAATCCGAGCGCTTTTCAAATCCCACCATTATTCGCCGGCATCTATTTATCACCAGTTCTTGAGAATCCAATACCACAGTACTACCTAGATGAGATACAATTACCGGCCATCAATCCACAGGACCAGATTCAAGGGTTTCAGTTTGCAGTTAATTTAAATGATTACCCTGACATTCCTGCTGGTGATTATATGGTCCTTGTTGTTGCTGATCACCGAAATGAATTGATTGAAGAAAATGAAGACAACAATCAAATGGCTTCAGCTGTAACAGTTAATTATCTTGGGAATGGTTGCGATAATGTCGTTGAGTTAAGCTGTAATCAGCCAACAACATTTAGTCACTCCAGTAATGCCTTCCCGAATTTTTGGGAAGATTACGAATGTTCTACGTTTACGGAAGTAGGGGCAGAGCGAATTTTTTCATTTGAGACAACTCAAGCGGGTGATGTCACCATTCAACTGACCAATGTAGATACTAATGAGGGAAGCTCATGGGCATATTTAATGAATTACTGCAATCCCAACATCGGGTCGTGTATAGAAGATGGTGGACAAAGTTTTACTGTCAACAACCTTGCTGCAGGTAAATACTATATTGCAGTTGAAGAATACACCGGATTTGACAGCGAATTTATATTAGAAATTACTTGTGAATCTTCTCAATTACCTTGCACTGCTGATGTCAATTATGTTTGCAATGATTTTTTTCAATTTAACATGAGTAATTTTACAACTAACAGAAATAGTATTTATTCGTGCGAAAATTTTGACGAATCGGATAACTCATTTTCAGGCATATATGCAGGCCCAGAAGTTATTCATAGTTTCTTTTTACAGCAAGGTGAAGACATCGCGTTTGGAGTATTTGGCGCTGGTATGGTTGTTTTTCTTGTAGATAATTGTCAGCAAAATACTTGTATCGCTTTTGCAGAAGATGGAGAATTTACATTTTATCCACAATTGGGGAAAGGGAATTATCTGCTGGTTGTCGAGCAAACAGATCCATCAAATCAAGACTATGGCTTATTTGTAAGCTGTGATTATCAACAATCAGTAATTTGTCCAGAAGTCTTAAACCTTGAACACGGCCCTATTCCAACTGGAACTTACCATGCAGATAAAGTGATCAATGCAACTGTGGAATTGAATCAAAATTCGAATGTGTCATTGAAAGCAGGAATGGAAATAAATCTTGGATCAGCTGTAGAAGTTGGTATAGGCAGTACGTTCTCGACAAGCATAGAAGCTTGCGCGCAACAAAGCTTCTCAGAAATATATTTGGCCAAAAAGTAGCCGCTCATGTTCCTTAAAATCTACAAGAGCCCTTTGTTAATCAAAAGGCTCTTGTTTAATTAATCGCCTTATTTCAAATTATTGCAGTATTCGATTTACCTTTTCTGATATCATCAAACATGATAGTACATCTCTTTAGATGAAATCATTGATCACAAAAAATTAGTATCATGTTTATTGAAACAATTACGCCAAGAGAAAAAGAAATACTAACCTTAATTGCAAAGGAACTTACAGCTAAAGAAATTGCTGTTCAATTATTTATCAGCTTAGAAACAGTCAAAACACATAGAAGTAATCTATTGTCTAAAATGGACGCTAGAAACACAGCCGGTTTGATAGTGAAATCAATCAAATATCGAATACTCCCTTTGGCAGAATTTGGATTCAGTTTACAATAAAGATCTGCTAAATTTTATCATCTATATCGTTTCAAGTAGGCATTTTTACTTTGTTCCTTTACATTATACTACTTTATGATTTACTTATTTGAATCTGAATGAACGTACTTATAAAACACTAATTATGTATATTGTTCTTGTTCTATTACTAGCAATCGTTATGATGAATGAACATGAATTGTTTGAGCAGATAAAAAGTAATAATCGCAATGCGCTTAGTCAATTTTATGCCCAGCAAAAAGATAGTTTTATTTCATGGGCACGCACTAGGTTTGATGTTGACGATGATACCATCACAGATGTTTATCAAGACTCAATTGTTACTTTATACCACAATATTGTTCAAGGTAAAATTACCGCCTTTGATGTCTCTCCAGGCGCTTACCTTTTTGGTATTGCTAGAAATCTGATGTTGAAAAAAGTACAATCCAATAAGAGATTGGTTTTAGTAGAGGATACTACGGATTATATGGAAGGTACATTGGATTATAATATTTATGATAGGATAGATGAAGAGCATAAGAAATATGAATTGCGCCAAGCGATTGCAAAATTAAAAGACTCATGTCAACAAATATTAAAAATGTACTATTTCCAAAAATTTAGTACGGAGTCTATTATGAATCGGCTTAATTATTCAAATACAAATGTTGTAAAGTCAAGAAAGAATCAATGTATGAAAACGCTAAAGTCAATTTTATTAGTGTCTAAATCTAAATGATATGAGCGCTTCAGATTACCACATAGAGCTTTTTGATCAATTTCTAGAAGGTGTTTTATCGGAGAAAGAGCACGAAAATTTCCTATATAGAATTGAAAAAGACTCAGAATTTAAAAAGTCTTTCGAACTGCACAAACAGATTATCAATTCTTTCGAAGAGGATGGTAATAAAGACTTAAAGAACTTTCTTGTAGGATTGGAAAATGAAAATATAATTGATAATCCAACTACTATACAACAGCCAGATAGTACTGCCAAGAAGTTAGTAAATAATCCTACAGCAAAGGTATTTAAGCTTAATAGAATGATCCCAGCAATTGCTGCTGGGTTAGTGCTTCTCTTTGGAGCACTTTTCTTATTTAATAGTGGCAATATTGAGACTGACCTATTTGGTCAATATTATTCAAGTTATCCAAATGATTTGACAAGAATAGAACGATCAGAAAACATCATGACTCCCATAGAAAAGACGATGCTATCTTATTCAAAAAAGGAGTATCGTGCCTTTACTAATCAAGTAGATAATTTAATTTCGACATCTGAATCTATAGATCTTAAAAACGAGTTGTTGTATTTCAAAGGTATAGCTCTAATGGAAACGAATCAATTTCAAGAAGCAATTACAATTTTAGATAAACTTTCTAAAGGGAGTGAGTTTGAATATAGTCCTCAAGTAAATTGGTATTTGGCATTGTGTCATTTAAAAGAAGGTGATTCTGCGAAAGCAAAGAGTTTGCTCCAAAATTTTAAGGGCGACTACAAAAATCAAGAAATAAAAAATTTACTGTTTTCGCTTGAAAAAGAAAACAGTGAATAGACTTAGTGATAAAATAATTACTCCAAAAAAAAGTCCATTTTTAAATCCAGTTCTAGCCTGTTTCCCCAATTGGCCACCATCCCCAATTAGTGTGAAGGCTGCCCAATAGTAGGGTTGTGAAGTTGTAGCAAAATGCTTTTTTGTTTCCCAAAGTGATTCTCCTCTGTCTAGGCCATCTTCGATATTTTCGTAAAACTTCTTGGAGAATTGGCTAGTGAACTGATCGTCTATTCGCCATAAACTTGATATGATGCTTTTTGCACCTGTTGCAGCCCAGGCTCGAGCTAAGCTCATGACTCCCTCACCTTTGTAAACTTTTCCAATTCCAGTTTCACAGGCACTTAAAAAAATAAGCTCAGCATTACTCTTTAGTGTGAATAATTCGTTTGAGCTTAATTTACTATCCACATCATCTTCCTGAAACGCGATGAATGAATGACCTGGTATAGAGTCGTCAATTATGGCATGTGTGGATAAATGTAAAATTTGATATTCAGAAAACTTATCTAAGAATGATTGTTTATTGGCATACTCTTTTTGTAGCAAATCAGTATTTGTAATTTCTGCTATGGATTCAATTTCTTCTTCATTAAATGGTAGGTCGGACAATTGTTCGGAATGCTCAAATGATGGTGCCAAAGCGAGGAGGTACTTGGAGTAGTTAGATTCGTTGTCTTGACTCATAAAGTCATGTAAAGTCATAGAATAGGCATAATTAATCATGACTGATTCAATTAGGTATTTGTTTGTACCTGGTGAAGTAAGTACATCAAATGGCAAGTAGGACAGTAATCTGTCTGGAACAATAAGTAACCTTTCTTTATTTTTTAATTTATTACCGAGGGGTACAATTAGTGATGTATATAATTTCTGTGCTACTATGGACATTGAGTCTTCCTTTATCTTCCTTTCTTCAAAGGAGTATTTAATTTTGTCTACTGTCCCATCTATTAATTGTCTAAGGGTAATAATATTTTCTTGTACATATTCATAATTGCCCTCAGTTTTTTCAATTGCGATGTCTGTTTTGTCAATGGCTATTAGGTAGCTGTGATCAGTGGTAAAAAAATAACTAATGATAAGTTCGCTACTGTCGGTTATGCTATTTTGTGCATCGATAAGACTAATGGTTTCGAAATTATTTAGCATTGAAGAGTAAGCCGGAAATTGAGATTTTAGATCGTCAGTAAGTTGTTGTAATTCTATATCTTTCTTTATGAGTAAGTCTGAAGAGGCTGCACTAGTATCTTCTTTTAACTTTAAGATTTCTTGTTGTAGAGCTGTCATCTTTTTAAGTAAAGCTTCTTCAATTTCTACTTCAATAATTGCTCTTCGCTGATTTAATTCTTCTGAAAGAACCAAGGCTTTTGATTTTTCGACTAGCTCAAAACATTTAGCCAAATAGTTCTCGTTGTTTGTCTTATTATACAATTCATGAAATACAGTGAACGCGTGTTCGTAAAAGGACCGACTATCAGAGGACAATAGTAATTTTGACTCTTGATTATTGATGTCTAAACGCAATCTCGATAATCCAGATTCCAACCTTTCAAACAATTCTTCATAGCGATATAACTCGTCAATCTTGTTGGATCTTTTATATTTGTCCCAATACATAGTAATTTGCGGACTTAACATATGAATATACAGAGGTAGTCCACCAACGATACGATTGATAGATTGACTAGCATTGAGATAAGTAAAGGAGGTATTAAAATTTTGTTCTGCTTTGGTAAACTCTTTTTTAGCCTTATGAATTTTTGCATTGACAAAATAGAAATTGCTAATCGTAGTTGAGTCTTTAATCTGAGGAATCAATTTACCTGCTAACTTAGAATATTCACTAGCTTTGGCTACATCATTAGTCTCAACATATAAATCACTCAAGTTTAAGTAATTTCTACACAGCTTAAATTGGTCTTCTAAAATATCTCGATTAATTTTTATTGATTTTACATAATATGTAGCTGATTCAACTGGCATGTTCATATTTTCATAATTAATTGCAAGGTTATTGTAGCAATTTGCCAATGCACTATAGACGTCATTGTCTTTTGGGTTTATTGAAGACAGGATATTTTCAGCTTTTTTATTTACATGTATGACTTGATCAAATGCTTCAATTTCTGTGTAATATTCAAATAGGTCTACACTATATAATTCTGCAATGGCAACCTTATCGTCAGGGAATAATTCTTCGCCTAACTTTACGAGTGGTTGTAGGTATAGCCAAGCTTCATCTGGGTCGTCAACTTGTAAAAGGGCATAAGACAGGAAACTATATGTTTGATACAGCATCACTTTGTCCTGCTGCTTTGCAGTAAAATGCTTGCTGACAGATTCCTTCATGGACTCTATTGCTGCGGTAAAGTTATTTGCTTCAAAATGTGCAAGTCCCAGATTTTTTAGAGATTTGACGACTCTCAAATCAGATTCTCCATGTGCAGCTATTCTTGTTGAGACTGCATCTGTGTAGGCTTCAATGGCTTTTGGATATTCGCTTAATCTATAATGGTAGACACCTTTCTTATGGTAATATTCACCAAGCTTTTGTAGTGCTGTATCGTTTATAGGATATTGGTTTAAATTCCACTCGACAGCATCTAAAATTTTGCTTGCTGAGCCTTGATCTCGCAACGAAATAAAGTTTGAGAATAATTGCAACCAGCGAACAGTTGTTTTCGCAGAAGGCTCATTAATATCCAAATATTGTTCAAGTAGTCGGTTAGCATTCAGCCAATCACCTTCCCCTTCATAAATCGAAATAGAATCAACCACCGCCTGTTGGCTTGTTCCAACCATTGGGAAACAAAAACAAACATTAAATAAAATAAATAGTAAAAATTTATTCACGCATTGTATGTATACATTCTAAAGTACTACATATTTTATCAAGGTGCAGGAACTGAAGCAGAGCAATTTTCAATTGTTGCAAGAAATGTAGCTCCTAACTCTACCTCAAATCCGCCATCTAAGTCTATATATTGAGCAGCATGATAATTTGATTCTAAAGGAGATGGTACAATACCTGTTGAGCTAATGGATAAATCTGTTGCAATAAGCGTATCCTGAGTATGTGTATCAGTGTACACAACTGGAGGTCCTCCGCAAAGAGTTATTGCTTTATTATAAGCACAATCTAAAGCGGCAGCATGGTTTAGTACACCTCCGCTTGCTACTACAGAAGCTAAAGAAGAGTAGACGTCAACTGAACTAAGAATACAATCTTTAACATCAGTCGATGATAGAGCAGGGTATTTTGCTCTGATTTCCGCAGCTGTTTTTGTGACAAGTGGTGCAGAAAAAGAGGTTCCGGATTCTATTTTAGTCATGGTGTTAATATCCATAACTTCTACGGACCCATTCGCCAATAAGTCAACATTTAAGTTACCATAATTTGAAAATGGACTTAAGCTAGGCGTTCCTCCTTCCAACTGAAAAGATCCAACTGTAATGATATTTGCGAAGTTGGCATTTGCTGGATATTTTGAAAATACATCAATGTTTTTTTCTCTGTTTCCTGCAGATGTGACGACCAAGACATCTCGTTGTCTAGCATAATTTAGAGCATCTTCTAATGTCTTAGGAATGGGGCCATCCAACAGGAAACCCCAACTTAAATTCATGACATCAGCCCCATTGTTGGCTGCATAGTAGATTGCACAAATGGCTTTGAATAAAGTACCGTTGTCTGATTCAAAGAATTTAAGATTCATCAAGTCCATGTTTACGTTTTGATTAAAGTCATTCACAGCAACACCAGCGACACTCGTCCCGTGACCTTGTGCATCAACTACATTTCCAATTTGGTTTAAAAAGTCGTAACCAGAATTGTCATTCAAATAGCAATTGGCACCATCCGGACTGGCTGGGTTATTCCAAGTGGCGTTATTTAGGTGCGGATTATTTTGATCAAAACCTGAATCGATGATAGCCACATTGACTTGTGGATCATTTACTTGAGGATTATAAGGCAGACCTAAGGGCACAAAACCAGCCTGATTTGCACACTGTCCTTCGATTGATTCTTCTGTAACGATAACTTGAAAAAATCCTCCATTCGGACCAGGTACATAGACCAAAGAAGTGACAATGTTTTGAGAATGACAAGTTTGATCTTCCAGTAAGAAATTATAATCAGTTCCATCAACGTCTGCTTTATTTCGTGCTGTCAGTTTAGTACATTCTAGCTCAACGGGTGTGGATGCTCTCCAAAGTTGTATTGAAGGATCTGTACATTCACATTCGTCAATAAGAGTAGCACCTTCTGCTATTAAGTCATTTGTAATAGTTTGAATCTGAGCAGCTGATAAGCCAGCTTCATACTGAACGATAAATTCATTCGCCGTTCTGTTTTCAACAATATCTTCACAAATAATCCAATCGGCAGTATCAGTAGGTAGTTGCATGAGATTTAGCGCAACATTCTGAGGAAAGAGATCAAATTTGTCAAAAATTCGGAAGTAAATATCATCTCCTGGCGTCAATTCAGCAATAGGAAATTGATGAGGATAAGCAAATAGTGAATCACATTTTTCGAAAGTCAGTGTTCCACACGTACCAGTATATACTTCCACCATCGGATTCATGAAAGTATAATCAGGAATCATTTGAAGCATCAATGCTCCACTGGCCGGAACAGTTGATTTCGTCCATATATCACGTGCATCTGATTGACCTAGAAATGGCGTACAACCTACATATGGTTCTGCACTCGGAGTAGCTGTTTCCAGCGAAAAGATAGTAAAGTCAGTAGGACAATCATTTGCGTCTAGTGGCAACTCATACGCACCAGCACACTCATCTTGATTGACACAGCTTGAAAATGAAGACGTGTTGCCATTCGAATCAGTTACTGAGGCTAATATATTTCCAGTGATTGTCGTTGGACCAAATGACCACATGCCAAGGTTGTTGACAACTGCAGACCCGAGATATGTTTGGGGTTGGCACACTGTACAATTAGACTGATCGTAAAATAATTCAACAGTAGAATTTGGAGGCCCTGTACCACTAATGGAACTTCCTGTAGATTGGATTATTGGTGGAGCTATATTGTTATTTCCATTATTAAATACGGCACCATTAACATTACAGAAGATCGAATTTTGTGAAATGGTATTTTGTATGAACGGAGGGTCATAAATGGTGATGCCAAAGGAGAAATTGTCAGAAATCGAATTGCTAAAATCTGAAGATCCACCAACGACATTGTCAGAACCGTCAAGGACGATTCCAACTACATTGAGCCAAATATCATTACCATAAATTTCAACGTTATTTGTTACCCAGATTCCCATTTGTGTATGACCTCTAAATGTGTTCCCACGATTTTGAGTTTTTGATCCACCAATGATAATGTTGCTTGTATTTTGCCCTTCTACATAAACACCTGCACTGTTGCTGCTAAAGCTATCTCCAAACACATTACTCTGTATCATTACATCTGATAAATTATCAGTTGCTCCTCTTACTCCAAATCCATTGTCAAAAAATGAATTACCTTTTCCTGGGCCACCTATTGTAATATCGGATTGTACATTAGTAGTGTCAATTAAAATGGCAGTCGAAAAATCAACAAACCTTAACCCAAAAACTGAGATGTTGTTTCCTTGGACATGAAGACCATTAAAAAAAGTAGAACCTACAATTTCTATGATTCCATTATACCAATTAGGTTGTGTGGTTGCATCTATAGTGATATTATTATTAAATAAGTTTGGCAATTCACTTTGCAAATTAATCGTTTGTTGTCCAGCTCCAGCAATATTGAACGCGATAAGACCTGGTGAGTTATTGGCTTCAATGATGGCTTCTCGTAGACTGCAATGCACTTGATCACAAGATCCTATTACAGCATCATCCGTAGTATTTACAATGTACACTTGTGCAATAGTTGATGAACTAAAATACAATACGAAAATCAGTGTAACTAGCTTTTGCAATATGTCAACTTTAGGTTTTTGATTTTTTGGCTTATAGTTTTCTATTGAGATCATTCGCGGATATTTATTTGTAAGGAAATTGACGAATAAGGTAAAACGTCTAACTTAAATTATCTTTCAAGCCCGTTTTGGTATCCTTTTAATTAGATAACATTGTACACAAATCTACTAACATTCTAAATGTCATAAATCCCCATTTAGGGTGAAGTTTCAAATATTATGATCAAATGAATAGTTCACAACTCCAAAAAGAGCATTCACATATTTGTATCGGCGGTTCACACATTTGTTAAGTATTGGAAAAAAATTCTACTTAGATTGAAGGACAACTTCTAATTTTTAGAAAGTGCCAGCACCCGATTTACCTTTTACAGATTGCAAGAACTTTAGAGTAGTGACTAAGATTATTAGTCTAAATTTTTTTGATCATGCTTAAAATTATAGCGAAAATGACTCCATCAATACGAAAAAATCAAACATCTATCTCTTTGTTGATTATCTTACTTTTACTGGTATTTGGAAATGGAATTCAAGCACAGCAATTATGGACAATTGAATCTACAAAGCAAGTCAGTTCGCAGAAATCAAATGCTTACAGTTATGCGGAACAACATCTCAGTATAGGTGCGTCATATAAATTGGCAAGACTGAATACGTCATCTTTCCATGCTTTACAAGCGAATTTTAATTCTAAAAAATCAAAGTCTGTCATTCTGCCTTTACCACTGCCTGATGGTACTATTGAAATATTCCAACTCACAGAGTCTTCAAATATGCATCCAGATTTGCAAGCAAAATTTCCGGAAATAAAATCTTACAAAGGGGTTTCCTTAAGTGATGCTAGTACTACAGTGAGTGTTAGTTTTAACCATGTGGGTATTGACGCTTATATCCGAAAAGCTGATGATGAAGTGATTAGAATTACTCACGGTGATTTTAAAGGAGAAAAAGAACACATCATTTTCTATCAATCAGATATTAAAGGAGAAGATCATGTCTGTGGTGTCATAAAAGAGATTACTGAGCCAGAAAAACTTTTGGCAAATAATCATAAATTTTATTATTTCACTTGTGAACTAATCACATTTGATCTTGCTTTTGCAATTACACCAGGACTAGCCAATCTCTTGACAGATGCAAATGGAAATGGGCTAGTTGATGAATCTTTGGCACTTATAAATAATAAGGTGACAATGCTAAATGAAAATTTTGGCAGAGAGTTAAGTGTTCATTTTCAATTGGTAGCTAATAATGATCAATTGATGTTCACAGATTTATCAGATAATCCTTATACCGAGACTGGTTCGGATCCGACTTTAGCTCTGTTAGCTGAAAATCAAGAAATCATTGATGATGTTATTGGAGAAAATAATTATGACGTAGGCCACCTTCTATGGACTGGTTTGGCAGGAGCTCCTGGAGGTCGTGCAGCCCTTGGCGTTGTTTGTGATGATGAAAATAAAGCAAGAGCTGTCAGTAATACAAATGATGGGACAGTGTTGCATGAGTTTGGACACCAGTTTGATGCGGAACATACCTTTGGGTTAGGATGCGATGAAGACAACATTAATTCTACTACCGCTCATGAAGTTGGTTGTGGAAGCACAATTATGTCTTACGGTTCTAATCGATTTTTAAATTTCCATGCTTCTTCATTGTCTCGGATGTATTATTTTCTTTACACATTAGGCAGTGGCTGCAAATCAAATAGTGTAGATGTTAATGATAGACCGTTGATTTATGAATCTGAAGAAGTTTACGTTCCGATTTCAACGCCATACATTCTCTATACGGAAGCGTGGAGTAATGATGGTGATGAGGACCTTACTTACAGCTGGGATCAGATTGATGCCAGAGCAGGCTTTATACCAAGTAAAGCTCCTTCCAAATTAAATCAACGATATGTCCCTGAAATATGGCAAAAAGAAGATGTCGCCGTTTTTAATGAAGAGGTGCCATCGTCAAATAAGGAGGTTGATATTTTTAAAACTGTCAGAGACAATAATCCAGCTGGTGGTTGTATGGACATCAAATGGCAAAGATTTAATTTTGACGATAGAGGTGGACCATTTAGAATAACGAGTGCAGGCCCATCCACTTGGTTGCCTTTTCAAAATTATACCATCACTTGGGATGTGGCTAATACGGATGGACATCCCTTTAATGTAAATTTCCTGGAAGTCTGGTTAGCTTTCGATGGTAGGAATTTTAATCATTATGTAGGTGACGTCTCCAATGATGGCTCTGCTAGTATCTATATAAATCCGTGCTTTCCAAACACGACTAAATTACGTGTCATGTTAAGAGCAAAAAATAGTACCTTTTATGATTTCAATGATTACAACATCACTTTCAATTCATCGAGTCTAACAGTCAATCGATTAGATGATTTTGGTAGTGGGTCTTTGCGATCAGCAATTGAGTGTGCGAACGTAATAGGTGGTAAACAACTTATAAATATAGATCCAAGTGTGAATGGGACACTAACATTATCGTCACTTCTACCTGATATTGAAGAGCCTGTAAGAATTGATGGTCAAAACGCAAATCTTGTCATTGATGCTAATGGCTTTGCAACTGGACTTGTCGTTGAAGGATTAGCTTTTCCAGGGCATAATTGGGCTAGCCAAATTTATGGTCTGACAATAGAAAATTTTACTCAACATGGAATTCGAGTCAATTCAAGTAATAAAAATTGGATTGGTGCAGGTGGTGTATATGCAAATACGATTTATAATGATTTTGGGGGCACCGGTATTTACTTGAATAATTCGGATCAGAATAGAGTGTTTTCAAACAGTATTACAAATCGAGGTTCAGCAGCTTATGGGATTTCCATAAACAATAGTTTTCTAGACTCTATGTATTATAATGAAATCACTGGTTACGATTATGGTATTTCAGTAGGTAATGGATCTTATTTTCATAAAATAAAAGATAACGCCGTCTCATGCAGTAATAATAGAAGTATACGTTTGGATGGGAATGCAAATCTCAATATTGCTGCACCAACAATCACTGATATTACAACCACACATGTGACGGGTACAGGTACTGCTCATTTAACAGTAGAAATTTACATCAGCGATTCTTGTAATGGTATTGGTTGCGATGGTTATAATTACATCGGCTCAGCGCAAATTGATGGTTCTGGTAATTGGTCCGTAGATCGGAGTGATTTAGATTCCTTTAGCGGATGTACAACCTTAGTAGCAAAAATCTCTGATATATTAGGAGATACGTCTGAATTTTCAGCTTGTTTTACCAACGGGTATTGCGTGACAAATACCAACGACAGTGGACCAGGATCTCTTAGAGCAGCTTTGCTTGCAGTTAATAATGATCCCACTGACAAACAAGTCAAATTTAAAATACCAGGATCTGGAACCCAAACTATATATCCGCTCAGTGCTTTGCCTGCGGTGGGATCAGATGTGCTTTTGTCTGGCACCAACTTTGGAATCCCTGTACAATTAGATGGGTCAAATCTGAATGGCAACCAACATGGTTTGATTAAGACTGGAAATGGAGGATTTATAAAAAACATTAAGATCAGAAATTTTCCTCTAGCAGGGATTTTTATTTCAGGTACAGTTAATGATTTTAGAATAGAGAATACTACTATTACTGAAAATGGTTCATACGGGATAGTAACACATGACAGCAGTACTCAATCAAATATCATTATTTACAATAATAAAATTGGGACAGACAGTAATGACAATGCCTTAGGTAATGGAGCTGCTGGAATTAGGCTTTCATCTGTAACAAGTGTCACCACTCAAGATAATGTGATTGCTTATAATGGAGCGAATGGGATTCACAGTTTGTTATCCTCAAATTTATTGACCACCGAGAACAAGATTTATTGTAATGTTGGAGCTTATGGAATCTTTGATGTTTTAGGTAGCCAGCAAGCCGTTGAGCCTCCTGTAATTACTTCTTTCGAAAATGGGGAAATTACTGGCACAGGTATACCAGGTGCAATAATTGAAGTATTTAGCTTGCCTTTGGATAAATGTGGGGAGTCATGTGCAGAAGGTGGTAATCGCCAAGTAGATGGAAATATTACTGTTCCAACAAACGGAATATGGAGTGCAACAGCCAATATTTGCGGAGGGTATTCTATAAGTGCTACCCAACGAACAGGAGGACATACGTCAGATTTCTCTTGGTGCAGTTCTAATAGTGAAATCGTGGTTACCAACACCAATTCATTTGGGACAGGAAGTCTGCTTTGGGCAATAGAATGTGCCAATGATCATATTGGTTATGATCGTATTGTTTTTAATGTTCTGGGAAGTGGCCCACATATTTTTGAATTGCCAACATCATCAGGTACTGATAATCACATCACCGATGATTACACAGTAATTGATGCAACTACACAGCCTGATTTTACACCAGGTGACATCATAATTCAAGGTGAAAATAACTTCTCAGAAGTATTAGAGGTCTATGCTGATTATTTTGAAATGTATGGCTGCAAATTTGATTATGGTCGTAAACAACTTCGAATAATAGGTGAGGAATTTATAGTCGAGAATAATATTTTTGAAGGCCCTTCTTCATTTGATACATATGCGATTTATACAACAGGCTCTGATGGTTTAATTGAGAACAATACTTTCTATGATCATGAAAGTGGAGTTGTTATTGCGAATTCAACTTCTCTCGTAGAATTAACGAATAATTCATTTACATGTAATGAAGATGCCTTTGAACATACTCCAAATTTTGGAGGCGATGACCCATTTATAGTTATAACAAATTTCACTTCATTTGAAGTCAGTGGTTCAACTTATCCAGATGCAAGAGTAGAAATCTATGCAGTTGATAATACTGGCTGCAGCGATGTTGAATGTCAAGGTGATACATATCTCGGATCTGTCATAGCATTTGGAGGTCTTTGGACATTGAACGCTGATTTATCCTCTGTAAGTAAAGTGACAGCAATCGCGTATAGTACCGATAATGGGATGTCAGATTTTGCAGACTGCGTAATTAAAAATACGTGCTTAGAAGTTACTTCTACGAGTGATGGTGGTGAAGGCTCTTTACGTGAAGCGATAATTTGTGCTAATAACAATCCGGGACCAGATGAAATATATTTCAATTTACCAGGCAATGGACCTTATGTGATTGATATTCAAAACCCGCTTCCAAAATTGACTGATGACTACACAATCATCAATGCTTCCACACAAACAAGTTGGTCGCCTGGTTACATTACAATTGAAGGAGGTGCACAACACATGCCTGTTGGTCTTCACATAGAAGCGAGCCACTGTGCAATTTATGGATTACGAGTATTTGATTTTTGGAGCAGTGGTATATTTGCAGATGGTAACTTTAGTCAGATTGGTGACCTTGATAAAGGCAATGTGATTGTAGGCAATGGCGGTGGGATTACTGCTGGCACTAATCATAAAGTGAATATCGAGCACAATTATATTGGAGTAGAAGCTGATGGGACATCTGCACCAAATAACTGGGACGGAATTTCACTGACAGGTCTTAATAATTTTTCAGATATCTTCAACAATACAATAGGGAACAATGGTTTTTGGGGAATTGAAGTTGGTGGTACTGATACGGAGAGAGTAACCATGAAATTTAATTCAATCTATTGTAATGGTTATGGCGGTATCAGATTATTCCAAACTGCCAATGATGACGTGCAAGCCCCAACCATAACAAGCATTACGGAAGACAGTATCACAGGAATTGGAAATAATAATATTGACTTTATACAATTGTATGAAGCGGATACTGATTGCGGGACACCCGGTTGTCAGGGAAAAACCTTCTTGGGCAATACAACTGCTGATCAATTTTCTGAATGGGTTATTTATGGCAGTTTTGATCAAGGCAAAACATTTACAGCAATGTCAACAGATGACTTTGGAAATACGTCTGAATTTTCTGAGTGCAGTGCAATACAGCCGTCATGTCTTACTGTGACAAATACCAACGATTCTGGTGCGGGTTCACTTAGAGATGCGATTGATTGTGCAAACAGTAATCCACTATTTGATAGAATTGTTTTTGATATACCAGGAAATGTAGGACCATATACAATTAACCTCAACTCTACACTGCCAAATATAAACGGAGATCTTGAAATAGATGCAACGACGCAGCCAGACTATTATCCTGGAATGATTATCATAGATGGATCTGCGATGACCTCAGGTAGCTACGGCATGACAATGTCTGGTGACAATAATAGCTTGTTTGGATTACAAATGCAGAGTTTTTCTCAGAATGCAATTCGTGTCTATTCTGGAACAAGTAATGCACAGATTGGAGCTATTGGAAGAGGGAATTATTTCTGTGATAGTGGGTCCGTGGACATTCAGATTTTTAATTCTACAGATCTGATTTTTGAAGGGAATCATTTTGGTGAGACCGGTCAAGGTGTTGCATGTGGTGCAGTAGCAGGTACAGGGATATCAGGTAGTTTTGTTGGAGGAGAGATCAGCTACAATAGTTTTTCTAATCATGGTACTGGAATATTCTTGACTAGTGGTGCTTCGGATGTTCTGATACGATCTAATGCATTCTTTTGTAACAGTTCTTCGGGAATAAGATTTGCGACAAACTCTGTGAATAATGGAGTGCAAGCACCGACAGTTACCTTAGCAACTTCAACCGAGGTAAGCGGCATTGCTCAAGCCGGCGATTACATTGAAGTCTATTACAGTGATGGTGGATGCGCAGGCGGTTTGTGTGAAGGAGAAGAATCTTTGGGCATTACAATAGCAGATGCTTCTGGTAACTGGACCCTAGGTGGTAGTTTTGATAGTAACGAGAGTGTAACAGCTACAGCTACTACAGGTAACAGTACTTCTAGATTTTCCAACTGTATGACCATACCACAGATTTGTCCTGAAGAGATGCTAGTGCAAGCTGATCTGATTGAATCAGGCTCCTATCAAGCAAGTGATTTGGTTATCTCTGGATCAATCGTCGAACCTGATGCGACAGTAGATTTTAAATCTGGAATTGACATAGTATTGGAATCAGGTTTTGAAACAACAAGTGGATGTACGTTTACTGCTGTGATTGAAACATGTCCTCAGTAAGTGGATTATTCTAACAGAAAAAGCCGTGATCAAAGTGGGTTGATCACGGCTTACATTTTTCAGGATATCAGGAACGGCAATAGGTTACATAAGAACAGTTGCCATTGTCATGGGAAAAGAGATTTTAAGTTTGTAATGAGAGGTTATTTCTTGTTTTGCATTAAGGCTTTAATTTTTGCCATTTCTTTTTGCAAAGAAGATATAGTGGTCTCAACGTGTTGAATTTTTGCCTCTTGTTTTTCTATGATGTCTTGCTGCTCTTGGATGGCTTTGATGGCGATCACAGAAAATGCATCATAGTTTACTGAGTAAAACTCCGTTTCATTTTGCGGCTTACTGACTGTTTCAGGGAAAATGTTCTCTAGTTCTTGAGCGATAAAACCTATTTTTCTACGGTCATTATCAGTTTGGTCAATGTAATGATAAGAGGTGGGATTTAGTTTTTTAACCTTACTTAATGTAGATTCAAGTGAAGAAATAGATTTCTTGAGTCTTACATCTGAAGAGGTCAGAAACCCACCACCTGCTGCATCTATTTTGCCTCTGTAAATTGGAGTGGAACCACTTGAGCTTTCACCATCAGCATCATACCACCACTCGAGACTATTGACTCCACTCTTAACATACCACACATCATTACCACTACCATTATTTTTAAATGCAAGAGAGTAAGGATCAGTGAGTCTTTCATTTATTTGTATGACTGCGTCACCATTGGTATCTTCTTCTCCAAAAGCAACATTACTTAATATGTGATTGACATACATATTGTCCCAGACTCTTCCAAGAGAACCTAAATCTGTGTTATTCGAAACCCAAGGTTGTAAATCTTTATAGGAAAAAATATTTCCATTACTCATGCGCATGTGAGTATCAGCACCATCTAATTGGAATACTATATCTCCCACTACACTGCGGTTATCTATGATTAAGTTTCTATTATTTCCTCCACCTGTCGCATTCGTTAATTTTATACTGGCGCCAACTGTAATGGTAGAATTATCTGACATGAATTCTAATGAAGGCCCAGCAGGACCATTACCTGTCTCTCTCAGTCTGATAGGATCACTGGAGATCAATCCTCTTGAAAAGCTGGCTTGCTGAATAACAGATAAGTCCTCTAATGTTGCAAGCTTTTCTACTTCCAATTCTTCTTCAATCTGGACTTCAGTTCTAATTTCTGTTAGATTGTTGTCGCCGTCAATAGTTAGAAGATTTTCTGCAATTTTATCTGCTCCAGCTTCTTCATTGTTATAGTAAATATTGAACCTATCATCTGAGCCCCCACGTGCAGCAATATCCCAAACGCCAGCTGCTTCATTTTTAAATGTGATTCTTGCATAATCTGATGTTGACTGTTCATTCAACAAGAGATGAGGCCCAGCACTTCCAGAATTGAAGTCGATTTCTTGATTGACTGAAGTTAGTTTAAACAACTTATCAGCTTCATTAAATAACCATCTGGAAGAACCATTGTAATAAAGTCCAAAGTCAGCAGAAGAATTAGAAGTGCCCAATCGCCCAGACAATGCCCAACGCTTAGATAAATCTCCGGCATTTCGAAAAAAGATTCTGCTAAAATCATTGTCTGTAGTTTCAATGAGATTGATATGAGGACTCGTAACGTCAGAGTCCATCTCCAATTCAAGAAATTGAGCTGTAAGTGCCACCGATCCAAAAAGAAGTATCATGGTACTGAGGAGTAAAGAATAAATATTTAGTGTTTTCATTGTAATTGATTTTGTTAAGGAAAATTGTATATGGTTTTAATTTATTTTTATGATTGGGAGACTTGCAATACACCGACTTCAAAAGCTCTTCTGATTAAGCCTGCTGTATTTCGGACACCCATCTTTTTCAGTAAATTTTTTCTGTGAGAAATAACTGTGTGGTGACTGATATGTAATGTGTGAGCGATCTCATCAATCGTAGACTCGAAAGCAATTAAGCTCAGCACTTCAGTTTCTCTATGAGTAATAGTTTTCATTGCGTTAAAATTTTTGTTAATGACATATAAAGACCCTTATGACAGATCTTATTTTGTCAAGTATATTTTGAAATATCTGTTAGGTAAGGAAGTGTCTTACATATTATAGGAGTGTTGAAATTGTTATTTATGCTGTGTGACTCCTATTACAGAAATTGTTGAAACAAAACTATGGCTAATGAATAGTAGCACCTATACCTAGCGCTAGGTATAATTTAATTAGTCAGCAGACGGAAGGAAAATAGTATTTAAATCCTGAAGCTGATCTTGGCTATTCTTACGGTTTTTATTGTTATGACGGACTCACTATTTACCGTGATTTTAATCCTAAATAACTACCCAAACGAGTAGGTGTAATTTCTATTTAAGTGGTGATATTGGAGTAATGAATCTTATAGGTCTATGGATACCAATTATTTATTAGTCAAAGAGCCAGTTTTTATTTCCACTAAATCAAGATCAGTGATCCGAATCACCATTGCAGATGATCACAGAATTCATTTAGAAGGGATGAAGGCCTTACTCTCTTCTGTGAAAGAGGTAGATGTCATTGATACTGCGACAAATGGCTTAGAATTAATATCGTTACTAGAAAATAACGTTCCAGATATTTTATTACTGGATTTAAATATGCCTAAGAAGGATGGCTTCTGGGCTATAAAACAAGCTAAACAGAGGTGGCCCAGAATTAAAATTATAGTGATGTCTAGTTATCAGGATAATGCTATGATTCAGCAAGCGAAGGAAACGGGAGCAGATGGCTACATCTTTAAGACGACGGACAAGAAGAAGCTTCAGCTTGCTATAAAGGCTGTCTATAGAGGACGGAAATATTTTCCATGTGAAGGCGAAAATGATTTGAGCAGTCTTAAGATTGACCTAGGTGCTAAGCCGATTTATAACGATGACTTCTTGAAAAAATATAGTCTGACTAATCGAGAAGCTGAAGTATTAATCCTCATGGCAAACTCTTTATCATCAGATGAAATTGCCAGAAAATTGTTTTTATCTCCATTTACAGTATCAACTCATCGTAAGAAAATTAAAGCCAAACTCAAGCTAAATAATATTGCGGATGTTATACGGTTTGCTTTTGAAAATGACTTGTTCTAAAGTACATTACTTTTAGTTGTAATCGATCGTGGAATAGTTATCGTGACCAGTGTGCCTACATCAGTCTTACTAGATATCGAGATATGTCCTGACATCAACTTGACTCGCGACTTTATATTATTTAGCCCAATGCCTTGAGATTCAGCTTCATTCATACCTATACCATCGTCTCTGATGATAATCAAATGAGACTCATCCTCTGTAATTAGACTAATGTGTGTTTTTTTTGCTTGAGCATGCTTCTCTATATTATTCAAACATTCTTGAATAATACGATAGATATGTAGCTGGAATTCTTCACTAATGGTTTCTACATTTAAATTATCTATAGTCAGGAAATATCTCGTTGATGAGTTTTTATTCAAATTAAGAGCTAGCTGTTGAATGGCTTTAGTGAGTCCTATGTTCTTAAGTTGTATAGTAGACAGATTGTGTGAAATGTTGCGCATTTCAGTACTTACTTTTTGTATTAGACCTCTGATAGCTGAGATATTTATGTTTTTTTGATTTTGATGTTGTTTCAGCTTTAAGTCAGCCATCGATAGGTCTATGCCTACACTGTCGTGTAATTCTGTAGCTATTCTATTCCTTTCTCTTTCTGTGCCAATAATCAAATTATTAAGTGCATTATTACGCTCCGTTGTTAAAGCCAATTCTTTTTGCTGATTGTCTAGCTTAATTTTAAATACTTTGATAGACATATAGCACAGGAATATAAATAACTCTAAGACAACAGTGTAGTAGTAGATAAGACTAGTCAAATGATTCTTTGGTATGATGTCATGGAGTACTAGTATGTTGATGCCGAAGCCAATAAACAAACAAAGGAAAGCTGCTAAGAAAAATTTTGAATCAAAATCATTTTGACTTAGCAAGCGTTTAATCATCATTACAAAAATCAAGAAAAAGATGACCAGCATGGACATGTAGTAAATGGTAATAGAAAGTCTCAGGATTGACTTAGGCAGCTCGCGATAAAAAGGAAGGATACAAGCCAGTATAAAAATAATAGCAGTCAGCGTTTTTATCAATCTTCCCGTTCTTTTCAATTCGAAAAATTGCAGTACTTGATTAGAGAAAAATATAAAAGCAATACAGGTGATTCCCACAAAAAGTGGACGAGAAATATTATGTAATATGGAAGAGTAAGTCCAAATATATTGATATCCAATACCTGAGTATCCAAGTATAAGAAAGAAATTTGCAACAACGTAAATATAAAAGTATAAATGAATTTTCTCCTTATAGATTATCCATAATGCAATAGAACAAAGTATATATATAACGAATAAACCAATGAGAATCCCAAAATATAAAGACTGTGTACTGAGGTGTGATTTATGTTGGTTTTGTTCCCATATTTCTATTGGTATCAATATGGGTTCTGTATGCATATTGACCTTCAAAAAGAAATCATAGGTGGCGCTTGTTTTTAATGTAACTGGCCAACTGAATGTTCTTAGTTTATATTCTCTAGAATCATAAGGCATGTAATCACCCTGAAGTCCGGAGTCAAAAAAAAGTGAATCATTTTTATAAATGAATAATTGTAATTCATTAATGTGGGGATCAGCCACATCGTAAATTACCTTGAATTCACCATCAGTCAGATTATTTACCCTGTTGTAAAACCAATAATGTACTTTTTCAAAAGCAGCATTATACTGTGTCTCCTTAATTTGTACAAATTGATCCGTTTTCAATCGTAGTTCTTCAATGTCTGCGAATAGAGTGCTGTCTTTATACACTTTAGCATAAGGGATGGCATCTACTTTTTTAAAGTTTACATCTATTTTGATTTCAATGTCTTGAGCTATCAGGCAGATAGGAAAATAGAGTAAAAACAGTAAGTACTGAATCTTATTGTACATAAAAAATGGAAGTCTCTGTACTCAAATATAACTGTCGCGTTTAATAAATACAGTACCTAGCGTTAGGTATTAAGAAGTAAAATATCGAAATGTAGAAAATTAAAAGATTTGTCATTCGAGGACGTTTCGCTATTTCATAGAATTTAATGAGTTCTATTTCTGTTGCAAAACATACAACATATACTTTTTATAAAGTTTAAAATTTGAACCAGTTCTTTGACCAGTAAAATGTTTATTCTCCATTTTATCCAACTTCTTTTTGTATTTCCATTTAAGGAATTTTAATGCTAGAGGAAAGCGATCTGCAGCTAGATCAAATGCTACTTTCCAAGATGGTTCTAAAACTTCTTTGGACAGTTGATCAACCAAGTCTACTGTTGGAGCAGTGTACTCAGTGATATCTTCTTTTGTGAGAAATGTAAATGTATAAGACTCAAGAATATTCAACCATTCTGCATAGTCATGTCCGCCTCCCAATAAGCTTTTTCCTGCAGTATCTGTCTTGAAAAAATCTGCAATTAGTATATATCCATTTTCATTTAAATGATGAATGCTTCCATCTAAGGCCTTTTTCATTGATATATATTGGAAGCTTTCGCTAAATAGAATTAAGTCATATTTTTTATCAGTTTTAACGTCTTCGAATTTGCTGTTGTACAATATGCATTTGTCTCCCAGTTTTTCTTTTGCATAGGTGGACAACTGGTTACCTGGTGCAACAACATCAACATCATATCCATCCGCAATTAATGTCTCTGCAAATTTTCCAGATCCACACCCTACATCTAAAATGGATGTCACATCATTTGGAATGACAGCCATCAAATTCTCTACATATTTTTCTTGAGCAAGGACCAGATTTGAAATATCTGCTTCTAAATCTTTAAAATAGCCATAATGAAGGTGTTCGGATTTTAAAAAGAACTTAAAAAAGTGAAGGCCTATTTCTAAACCAGCTTCTTTGGAGTCTACTTTTTTTATTCTTGCCATTATTAAAAGGAGTTTATTGAATTACAGTGGTCAATTCTTTTCTGTAATCACGTGGACTCTTTTGTGTATGCAATTTAAATTTTTTGTTAAAGTGAGAAATATTATTGAATCCGCTGGATAGTGATACTTCCATAATTGTCATGTCTTGTTCGCTGAGCAATTTTTGTGCGTGTACTATTCTATACTCATTGACATACTGCGTGAAGGTTTTATTAGTCACCTTTTTAAAGTACCGACAAAAAGAGGGCACTGTCATCGATACAGCAGAAGCAATTTTTTCTAATTCAATAATCTCTGTAAAATTACTTGCCACATAATCATAAATAAGTGTCATTCGATCGTGTTCATTAGCATATACTTCTAGGAACATTCCACCAGCATTGAGAATCTCGACTTCTTTGGACAAAGCCAACGTACGGAGAATTTCTAAAAATTTGATTAATCTGTCAAAGCCCTTAAGGTTCAGCAGCTGTATTAATTTGATGCCGACTTTTGCTTTTGTTGTCCCTGAGAAAGATAAGCCTTGTACCGATTTTTGAATCAAGAGATTGATCTCCTTCATTTCTATGGAAGATAAAAATTCTGAACCCAAGAAATCAGGTAAGAATTGCACAATGATTTCAGATTCATTCTTAGTCAACCTTCCTGCAAAACCATAGTGAGGTACATTTGACCCAATCAACAATAAGTCACCATCATGGTAATAAGAGATGTGGTTACCGATATGCCGCTTACCTTGGCCGTAGTTGATGTATACCAACTCTATCTCTGGATGAAAGTGCCAGTAAGGCTTAGAATTATTTTCTGTCTGTATAAATCGCTTGACATAGAATGAATTACCTGCTGAAGGGACTACTTTCTTTAATTTGGGTTGTAGGCTTTTTCTACGATTTGTTTTCATTGGATTTATGATAATTATGCGAAATTAACATATGAAGTACAAAAATATGACATTTGAGTTAATATAGCATCAATAATGGTAAAATATGGAATAGCTTAGTGGATATATCAACAGTATCTTTGAACTGTATTTGGAAGTAAATACAATGTAGACTATAGAGATTACAACACGAATAGTGTTTAAAATATAGGGGAGAAATCCCCACAAAATGTAGATATTTTTTCATGTGACTAAAGGGAAAATCCGCTAAAGAGCAAGATTTGTCCCTTTTTTTTATGCCTGTAACTCAACACATTTAGTGGATGTGCTCAATCATAAAATTGGGTTCTGAGCAAATCCCAGAGCCACACTCGATTGAAAATCACATAAAATATAAAAGCTAACAACGCTGCCAACAAGAGCATCTTTAATCTGCCAAAAAACAGTTTGTTTTTCTCTCTTCTGCTTTTATATCTATGTCTACTTGAATAGGACATTACATATCTTTTTTACGTTCCCAATAATTTTGATCTTCTACTTCGTCGAGCAACTGTATATAATTGAAATACCTAAGTTCACTGACAATGTCAGATTCTAAGGCATCCTTGACGGCGCACTTCGGTTCATTGCGATGAGTGCAATCTGCGAATTTACAATCTGAGGAAAGCTCAAAAAATTCTCTGAAATTATGCGCCACATCCATTGGTTCAAAATGGTTAAAGGATAGAGTTTTGATGCCTGGTGTATCTATCAAATATGTCTCCTTATCAATCACAAACATTTCAGCGAAGGTTGTGGTATGTTGGCCCTTACCTGTGTAATCAGAGAGCTCTGTTGTGCGCAAATCCTCGTTGCCTACAATCGCATTGATGAATGTAGACTTGCCTACACCTGATTGACCGCTTACCAAGGTGACCTTTCCCAGCATTTTTTCTTTTAGGGTGGTTAAAGTGTCGGAATTTAGCGAACTGATCAAATGCACGCCATAGCCTATGTTCTTATATATACCTGCAAGATAATGGTACAATTCTATATCCTCATCTTTCAATATATCCGACTTGTTAAAAATGATTTCAACCGGAATATTGTAAGGCTCGGTCATCAATATAAAGCGATCGATGAAGCCTTGTTTTAAGTTTGGGTTTTTGATGGTAAGAATGAGATAAGCTTGATCCACATTACTTGCTAATAAATGGAGGTGATGCTTTTTTCTTGGTGATTGTCTGACCACATAATTTTCTCGATCAAGAATTTCTTTGATGATACCACCTTCAGATTCTTTTTCAATGATCACCTTGTCTCCTACGGCTACTGGATTAGTCAGCTTCATACCATCCAGCCGAAACTTCCCAATCATCCGACAAGCAACGATCTCCTCAGAATCATCTAGAAGAACGTTGTACCAGCTGCCTGTTGATTTTGTAACTGTACCTCTCATTAAGAGTACAAAGATACGTGTTGAAGTGTCATCAGCAAGTTGTTAGTGAAAAGGTCGAAAAATTTCTACACTTTGAATGATATAAACCAATGTCTGAAACAGGTGATTTTCGTGTTTTCAGTCTCTTAGTGAGAAATTCCCCTCATCATTTCTAGTGATTTTTTGCCGGTTTTGTTCCATAATTTGATTTAGCAATACCCATCCTATATTTTACAGCCAGTACAGGAGAACCATCTTTTAATATCGAGGATAAAGGAAAAGCTTATTTATTTGAAAGACCTGAAGACGGTGGTCCATCATTATGGCACAGAATAGTCAGTTAGTTGCTAGTGATGGATCAAATAATGACAACTTTGGTTGAAGTGTTTCTATTTACGGAAATACAGTTATCGTTGGAGCTCCAGATCAGGATTTCAACAATGAATTTAGTCAGGGTAAAGTATATATGTCCGACAAAGCTCAAGGATCTGATTGGCCCATCAACATGTTTGATTCGCAGCAGTTTCTAGTGTCAGATGCAGAGCAACTAGATCGATTTGGGTATAGTGTATCGCTTTCTGAAAATGTTTTTATTGTAGGAGCAATTGGAGTCGATAGTAATAGAGGAAGGGTATATATATTCCAACGTTCACCGACTATGGGATGGAGTCCGACAGAATCAGCACAGTTAATGGCAACTGATCGGTATGGTACCAATTTTTTTTGGCCTTTGTGTCTCGATATCTGAAACATCAGCTGCGGTCGGTGCCCCCGGTGCTTACACTAAGGGAAATTATAATCAAGGCAAAGCCTATGTGTTCGAAATGCCAGAAAATAGTTGGGTATCAACACTTACTGAAACAGCTCAATTAGTAGCTAGTGATGGAAAACGCGGAAGTTTTTTTGGAAGTTCTGTGTGTATATTAGAAAATGAAATAGTTGTTGGAGCTCATAGTCATGGAAGTAATAATGAAGGTAAAGCATATACATACTTTAAGCATTAATTGTATGATATAAGATCTTTATCTTCTTGTAAATTGACTGACTAATTCCTTTTCTGTTTTGTAAATAAAAAACACATAACCCAATAGCAAACCTGTATTAATCAACATCGAAATAATAGTAGACGCTGTATTGGTTTTTATAACATTGGATAACATAACCAGTCCTGCTGTGAGCAATATATACAGCACAATTTTTATTATTGGATAATCAATTGGGTAATAAATTTTTCCTGTGACTAAGCCTGCGACAGCCATAAAGCCGTAGCAAGCCAACGCTGCCCAAGCGGAGGCTGCATAACCAATCTTGGGAAGAAAAATAATGCTGATGAAAAATGTAATCAGTGCACCTATGATGGAAATAAAAGAACCAATATGTGTCTTATCAACCAGCTTATACCAAATGGAAAAATTGTAATACAAGCCAAGAAACAAATAGGCAAATAATAAGACGGGTACCAAGTAGATGGCATCCCGATAATTGTTACCTACTAGATACTGAAGGAGATCTGTGTAAAAGTGAATGCCAAGCACAACCAAAGAAGCAACAATGGTAAAAGCCAAGGCCACTAATCCGTAAATGGTTTTATTTTCTTTAGATGCAAATTGTTTAAAGAAGAATGGCTCTGCAGCGTAGTTAAAAGCTACTGTAAATAGATTAAGTAATAACGCAATTTTTAGAGCAGCTCCATATACACCTGCATCTGCCAGGTTGTCCAAAGTGTCATTGCCCAAAAAGTATTTCTGTAAAGGAACACCAAAGGTTTGATTAAAACTACCAGCAATACCAACTATTACTAATGGCATGGAATACAAAGCCATTTTTTTCCATAAAGCAACATCAAAGTGAAAACCATCTCTAATGATCTCTGGGATCAGGCAAATAAATAAAATCGCACTTGCCAGTAAATTAGAAAAGAAAACATAGTCAAGTCGCTTTTCTAAAAACAACATGCCTTCTAAACTTGTCCAGCCATTTGCAATTAACCGAGGGCATATTTCCAAAAAGAACAAGACAAATAAAATGGTCAAGCCAACATTCAACAATCGAAAAAATAGAAATCGAAATGGGCGATTCTCCATCCTGAATCTGGCAAAAGGTAAGGCAACCCAAGCATCAAATGCAAGGATGATAGCAAACCATAAAACATAATGTGAGCTATCAGGATACTGAAGAACAGATGCAATGTCCGTTTTTAATGTAAAGGCACTAGCAAGGAATATCAACCCGCCGATAAATACAGGTGCAATAGCGGAAGAAAAGATGCGTTTGGGATTGTCATCTCTAGAAGAAAATCGAAAGAACGCTGTATCCATGCGACCAATTAAAATGATAAGGATGATGGAACTGTACGCGTATAGATCATTGTAAATACCGTAATCAATCGTATCATCAAACGTATAGGTGAGATAGACCGTAAAAACAATGTAGTGTAATATCCGAGGAAGGATGTGAGACATACCATAGATGGCCGTTTCATTTGCTAGACTTCTAAGTAAGGACATCTGCAATTGCTTGAATGAAACGTAAATCTAGTGTTGGCGCTTCTCTAAATGGAACGACTTGAGTATCTGTGGCTGTTGCTTTAGTATTCGTCAAGTCAGTCTTGAAACGAACATTGCTTACATTCTGTGCTTTACCCAATTGAGTCAAAAGAGCGCCACCTCTCCAAGAATGAAAATATAAGGAACTGATACTGTGCAACATACACGATTTGAAGCGAAGATATTATATTAAAATTATTTATAATGTGTTTTCCTTATTTTTACCGTAGTTTTATAGTTTTGCACTTATGGCTCAAGTAACCTACACAGAAGACAATATTCGTTCCTTAGATTGGAAGGAACATATCCGGATGCGTCCGGGGATGTACATTGGTAAATTAGGAGATGGCTCCTCGCAAGACGATGGTATTTATATACTGCTGAAAGAGGTCATAGATAACTGCATTGATGAGTTTGTCATGGGTTATGGCAATTCAATAGAGATCTCCGTAGTGGACGGTGAGGTAAGCATTCGTGATTATGGCAGAGGAATTCCCCTAGGCAAAGTCATTGACTGTGTGTCAAAAATCAATACTGGAGGAAAGTATGATTCTAAGGCTTTTAAAAAGTCTGTGGGACTTAACGGGGTGGGAACAAAAGCGGTAAACGCATTGTCTAGCTATTTTAAAGTGCAGGCAATTAGAGACAAGAAGACAAAAATTGCAGAATTTAATCAAGGCGAGCTTGTCAAAAATCACAATCAAGCAAAGACAAAAGAGCCAAATGGAACATTGGTAAGCTTTGTACCAGATGAGTCCATTTTCAAAAATTATAAATATAAGAACGACTATATAGAAAACCAGCTTTGGAATTATGCTTACCTGAATGCGGGCTTGAAGCTCAAGTTTAATGATAAAACTATTTTTTCTAGAAATGGCTTACTTGATTTATTAGGCAATAAGACTACCCCGGAATCTCTGCGCTATCCAATCATTCACTTAAAAGGAGACGATATTGAAATTGCGTTGACCCATGGTGAACAATATGGAGAAGAATATTATTCTTTTGTCAATGGTCAAAACACCACTCAAGGTGGAACACACTTACAAGCATTCAGAGAAGCTATAGTCAAAACAGTTCGTGAATTTTATAAGAAAAGTTTCGACACCAAAGATGTGCAGACTTCCATCATAGGTGCGATTTCGGTAAGAGTAGAAGAACCAGTATTTGAATCACAAACGAAAACGAAATTAGGCTCATTGAAAATGGGACCTGATAGTCCTACGGTTAGAAGTTTTATCTCAGACTATGTGACCAAACAGCTGGATTCTTATTTACATAAAAATAAGGATGTTGCAGATGCTTTATTAAAACGTATTCAACAATCAGAACGTGAGCGAAAGGAAATTGCAGGTATAAAAAAGTTGGCAAATCAGCGAGCAAAAAAAGCCAATTTGCACAACAAAAAATTGCGTGACTGCAGAGTACATTTCAATAATAAAAGAGGCGATGAAGAGAAGAAATTATTGACGACTATTTTTATTACTGAGGGAGATTCTGCAAGTGGCTCTATAACTAAGGCGAGAGATGTGCAGACGGAAGCAGTTTTTAGTTTGAGAGGTAAGCCTTTAAATTGCTTTGGGCTTACTAAGAAAATCGTGTATGAAAATGAAGAATTAAATTTATTACAACACGCGCTTAATATTGAGGATGGACTAGAGGGCTTGAGATTTAATAGAGTAGTCATTGCAACAGATGCAGACGTTGATGGTATGCACATTCGTTTATTGCTATTGACATTTTTCTTACAGTTTTTCCCAGATCTGGTCAGACAAGGGCACTTGTATATTTTGGAAACACCACTGTTTAGAGTAAGAGATAAAAAGGATACCTATTACTGTTATTCTCAAAAAGAAAAATTAGAAGCACAGAAAAAATTGAGAGGCAAACCAGAAATTACTCGGTTCAAAGGATTGGGTGAAATCTCACCAGATGAGTTTGGCGGATTTATCGGCAAAGACATCAGACTGGAACCAGTGTTTTTAAAAGAGAATACCAATATAAAAGAGATACTTAGTTATTACATGGGTAAAAACACCCCAGACCGTCAAGTCTTTATCATCGAAAATCTGAAAATTGAAATTGACGAATTGGATACAGAAGATGAATTGGAAGTCTTTGATGTCATTGATGAAGGGGAGATGGAAGATGTCGTTACTTAACAGAGTTAAGATTTTAAAGGCAATATTGACGTTAATAATTAGTTTTATGTTGACTTTCTAGCATGAAAATAAACTATACTTTGAGACGATTTTACTTTTTGGTTTTAATTCTCATTTATTTTTCCAGCAATTCATTATTGGCTCAGAGCTCTTTAAAACAAGGTGATAAAATAGAGCTACTGACTAAAGATGGTTATCAATATGTCGGTACAGTTAAAGACTTTACATCCGAAATAATTTCAATTGAAACTAATACACATGGCAAAATCACCTTGCAAAGATCTGAAGTGTCTAAGGTGTCCTTAGTAGGATTAAAACCCAGCAATACAGAGACTGACTATTATAATTCAACAAACTATTTTGTAAACCCTTCTGGATATACATTAAAAAAAGGACAGAGTTTTTATCAGAACGTTTACGGTTTTTTTAATTCATACACACATGGGTTTTCAGATCAATTTCAACTTTCAATAGGAGCAGAATTCGTTTCATTTATAGATAACGGTATAGGAATGCCTGGCCTTTTTTTCTCTCCTAGGTATAGTATTCCAATGGATAATAATAAAGGTTCATGGACTGTTGGTGGTACAAGCCTTTTACTTCTTGGTGATGATCAATTGGTTGTAGGAGTAGTCCAAGGAGGGGTGACATTTGGTAGTCGTGGCAGTAATTTTACAATAAGCACTGGTTTCGGTTTTACAAGTGAGGATGGGTTTTCTAATCTGGGTAGCACTATCCCTGCAAATGTTTCTGGAGTACACAGACTTTCTAAATCACTAAGTCTCTTTACTGATAACCTTTTGTTTTTTGTGGATGGAGAAGTTTTTGGAATATACTCAGTAGGTTTGCGTATTCACATTGGAAGAGGTGCTCTAAACTTAGGTGTTTGGGGTGGAGCAAATGTAATCCCTGTTTTGCCTATTGGATCGTTCACAATTCCGATTAAATAGTATAGTTAGAAAGTGAATGTGCGATCATTCATCTGCCCAAGAAGCGATGTCTACATCTTTAATCTCAAAATTTTCTTCTCCTCCATAAATTAGTCTTTTTTTAGTAGGACGATCAATGATTTTATCCAATTTATAGAGTCCTTTAAGAGAGTCAGATCGAAATGTACGAGTGGATTTAATTTCTGTCAAAACGTATCCATTCGGTGTTTCTTCAAATAAATCAACTTCTAATTGATTGTTGTCTCGATAAAAGTAAAATCGTGGTGTTTTACCTTTATGATGAGTTTCTTTTATTCGATTTGCCATGATTAAATTTTCGAATAATGCACCAAGTTGATGGTAGTCGGCAACGGAATTTGGGTCTTCTATTTCTAGTAAATGACATAACAGCCCAGTATCATAGAAATATAATTTGGGACTTTTGACCAATCTTTTTCCAAAGTTTTTAAAATAGGGAGGCAGTCTGAAAATGATGTAGCTTTGTTCTAATATGGAGAACCAACTTTTTATTGTGTTTACACTGACTCCTGCACTTTTTGCTATTTCAGAGTAATTGATGTTTTGGCTAACCTTGCTTGCGCATAATCTAACGAACAATCGAAATGTTTCAAGATTCTTGGCAGAAATTAGGCCCGTAACATCTCGTTCGATGTAACTGTATTCATAACTGGGATAAAATAACCTAGGTGGTATTTTTAAATTGAATAATGCAGGGTAGTATCCTTTATGTATGATGTCCTCATAGTTTAACGGCAATAAACCAGCGTTTTTTAATTCTTGATTGTCCAGTGGAAATAGCCTAGCTATACCAACTCTGCCTGCAAGAGATTGTGTTATATTTTTTCTTAAAAGAAAATTTTGAGAACCAGATAAAATGAACTGGCCTACTTGTTTATCCCGATCAACGATTGTCTGTAAATAGGAAAAGAGTTCAGGGACTCGTTGAGCATCGTCAAAGATCACATGATTATTATATTTTTTGAGAAAGCTTCTTGGGTCTTGTTGCGCCTTATCTCGTACGTCAGGGTCTTCTAAAGATATATAGGTATAATCAGGATATAGGTCTTGCAAAAGCGTTGTCTTACCTGCTTGGCGAGGCCCCGTTAAGCTCACAATGGGATAATATTGTCCCAATTCTTGTAAATGACTGCCTATATTTCTTGTAATTATCATGAATACTACAAATATACATAAAACTCATTGATTGATTTACATATAGTGTACTGATTGATTTACATAAAGTGTACTGATGGATATACATAAAACACACTGATTGGTT
>CAYVFU010000009.1:47625-77415 GCA_964450495.1 uncultured Saprospiraceae bacterium
TGATTGATTTACATAAAGTGTACTGATGGATATACATAAAACACACTGATTGGTTTGCATGAATTTTATTGAAAGATTTGAATAGTTTTAACTCGCAATCTAGTTAGTATTCGTTGGATGATTTGGCTTTAATTCATAGGAATAGTCAACAATTGTTTTTACTTTCTCTCTGCTGTAATACAAGGGGAAGTAAATATTCTTTGACCATTCATCAAATAAATTATCGTAGTGTTTGTGTTCAGGATTGCCAGATTGGCCAGGTGAATTATTCGCTACTGATTTATCCCAATCACCAGTCTGAATGATGACTCTAAATGTGCCTCCAGATGGTTGATTGTCGGCATTGCCTGTTGAAGCTACAGTATAACCATTTCCACCACGAGGAGCAGGACCGACTTTTAATTTTTGTAGTGTTTCTTCATTTACAGCATTGCGCAATGGATGCTTCATCGTTACATGCTTAAATGCTTCATCGCCATATTTCCAGTTCGATCTATCCTTACCGAATCGTTCTTCCATTTGATCGATTGCTTCAGTTAATACATCAATGAGTATTTGGTTTCTTGTTTCATTAGCATCTTCTTCAAAGATCAATGTGGGATCTTGAAGCCAATCAATTACCCGTTTCAATTGAATGGTGCTGATGTGTTCTTTTGCTTCTAGTGGCACGATTAATTCCCATAGCTTTCGCTTTAGGGATTGTTCCCAAGAAACATATAAGCCAGCTGCTGCGGACTCAGGACTTAACACGTAATTCCAATTAGTGAGCAACTGTATCGCCTCCATCACCTCAGTAGAACCATTTAACTCGGTAAGTAAAGGGACAAGTTCTCTTGCAGGCAATGACAAATAATCAGATTGTAATGCTGCCATTTCTGAAACACTGTGCGCTGTTTTTGATTCTAAGACTTCCTTTACGCGAGCTCCTCTGTAAGGGTCTGACCAATTGTAGCCGATAGCGTCCCACTCCGTATAGTCTTTTGGTGTAACAGATTGGTTTGCAGTAATGATGTATCCACTGTCAGGATTCTCTTCATTGGGTCTTTGCTTCATGGGAATATAACCATCCCATTCATAACGGCCATCTCCAGGTACTGGTACCATTCCGCTGTGCGTGCGTCTGTATGGATTGATGCCAACAACTTGCCACCCTATGTTTCCTGACTTGTCAGCCCAGACCATATTTTCTCCTGGGATGTTACTGTATGTACAGGCTTCACGAAATTCATCAAAATTGGTGGCTTGGTCCATTCGTAAACTCGCGAGATACGGCGAACCACCATATTCCAACCAGCCGCATTTTACCGCAAAGGCAACATGCTCGTCACTCTTTTCAAAAGACACCGGTCCGTGTATGGAATATTTTAACTCAACTTCAACAGGTGTACTTTTCCCTTTGACATTTATGCGCTCAGTGATGATATCAAAATCTACCCAATTATCGTTGTGCCAATATTGATTCGAATTATCAGGATTGGTTTTATAGACATAGATATCTTCTGCATCCGTTCTAAAAACAGTTAATCCCCAAGCGCCATGTTCGTTGTGGCCAATGGATATGCCTGGTATCTCCGGTTCACCACCACCAATCACATTCCAACCAGGTGCTACCAGATGAGCCATGTATCTAAGTGACGGAACTGCCAATGTGCGATGCGGATCATTTGCCATAATAGGCATCCCCGACTCCGTACGATCACCTTTCACTACCCAATTGTTGCTACCAATATCAAAATCAAAAATATCTGCAAGAGAATCTTCTTGTATTTTGGGATGTCCATCAATATTGCCAAGAGAGCTATCTACTATGTCTTCAGGTATAAATGCAACTGGCTTTCGATATGCATCGTACAAGCCAAGGATGTCATAACTCAAATGTTCAAGTTCTATTGTAGAATCTATAGTCAGGTCTGGATCTTTTGGATGAAACCACACCAACTGTCTGACTTTATCTTCGCCAACCGCTGCCACAGCTCTAGCTACTTCTAATTCTAAGCCGACATTACCAAGAAGACCTTGATGTCTAGAGATAACTACTTCTGGAGTCCATAATTCTGGTAATATACCTAATAAGCCAAACTCAAGAGGCAACTCTTTTGGAGACTTTCGGACTTCTTCAATATAGGCATTCACACCATCGACATAAGCAGTAATGATCTCGATACCATCGTCGTGATAGTGTGCCATTTCTTTATTGATGTCCTTACGGAATTTAAAAAGTCTTGTACCAATGTCTCTTTTTAATTCTCGCTCGCCAAGTATTTCTGCTACGGTACCTGTTGCCTGTCTGCGCCACACTTCGAATTGGAATAATCGATCTTTAGCAGCGTGATACCCTTGGGCAAAAAACAAATCGTGTTGTGTTTGTGCATAGATATGAGGGATGCCATATTTATCCACGAGGACCTCAACTGAATGGTCTAGCTCGTAAACAGGAGAGGGGACATCGGAAGGTAAGTTGGCGGATTGTTTTGTTTTACAAGCAAACAACAAAGTAAGTGAGAAGGTAAATAAAAGCATTTGGATTCTATAGGAGACTGTCATGGCATATCAGATTACTGTGTGAACTAAGATAGCACATTAAGTGAAGATGCCCCTTTTGCTAAATGAGCAATAATGACAAATGAATTATCTCTTGAAAAGGATTGAAAGTAACTATCAACAGCTATGCTTTAACAATTGTACACAAACGCGAAAAAACATTCTATCAAGGTGGTGAAGAAGAGAATATTTACATACATTTGCTCTTATTAAGATTTAATCTAAATAAAAATAAGATACAGTGGTAAATATAAAACAACTCTTCCTATTTTCCATTTCAATCGCCTTTTTTGCTTCTTGTTCAGATGACGGGACTATTGTCGATCCTGTTGATCCAATTGACCCTGTGGTTGAATTGGTGAATCCAGTGAGCTATGATTTTACTAGAAATGGTGCATCTACAATCTCTTTTTCTGGGCAAACGGAAAGAATTGGTATGGCAACAGAGATGGTAAATGCAATGTCAAATTTCCAATCAACAGAAGAGCAGTTATTAGAAATGTATGCTAATCAAACTGCTTCAGGTGGAGATGCAAATCCATATACTGACTCAGATCTTAATGCGTCATCTAAAAGTGTTAAGTCGAAAGTTGCTGCTTCAAAAGACTTCTTCTCATCAAATACTGTTGAATCGGCTGAAATAAAGGCGGCATTGGAGACATTAATCATTGCACAAGTCAGTGAGGTATTTCCAAATCAAAATGAACTTGCGGCAGAAGGAGCAGCTGGACAAATTGCTGATGGTTCTTCTGTCAGATATGTCAGCGCAGGTGGTTTGGAATATAACCAAGCAGTGTCAAAGTCATTGATAGGGGCATTAATGGTGGATCAGATGCTTAATAATTATTTGAGTCCTTCAGTCTTGGATGAGGGTACTAATGTTGAGGATAATAATAATGGCGTTGTGGCTGAAGGACAGGTATATACAAATATGGAACATAAATGGGATGAAGCATTTGGTTATATATTCGGTGCTCCTGGAGCTGATTATGCTGATCCACTGAACACACTCGGTGGTGATAGTTTTTTAAATAAGTATTTGAGTAGAGTTGAAGGTGACGATGATTTTGCTGGAATCGCCAGTGAGATATTTGAGGCACTAAAATTAGGTAGAGCAGCTATAGTTGCCCTAGATTATGACTTGAGAGATGAGCAGGCCGATATAATAACAGATAGAGTTTCTGAGGTAGTTGGTGTGAGAGCAGTGTATTATTTACAGCAAGGAAAAAATGCTTTAGCAAGAAATGATTTTGGTGCAGCATTCCATGATTTATCTGAAGGATATGGATTTGTATTCAGTTTGAGATTTTTAAGAGACTCCAATACTGACCAAGCTCTTTTCTCTAAATCTGAGGTGGATGGGTTTATTAACCAATTGACACAAGGAAGTGGATTTTGGGGTATAGATGCTGCTACTTTAGATCAGCTATCTAATGACATTGCAGCAAAATTTGATTTCTCAGTTGAGCAAGCTGGAAGCTAGAACCAATTAAAAAAGATGAAAAAACTATACTTTCTCCTAGGGTTTATTTTTTTCGCTGTTGCTTGCGGAGACGATAATACTGGTACGGGAAATATGCCTGAAACTACAGAGAGTTTCGATAGAGGAGAGATGCTTGTATTTTGGGCTGACGATATAATCCTACCTGCGTATAGTAACTATATTGCTGATTTAGATGTTTTGCAAGAATCGACGGATGCGTTTTATGCAAATCCATCATTATCTACTTTAAATGGATTTAGAGATGCTTATATACTTGCTTATCAGTCATGGCAACAAGTCTCTATTTTTGAAATAGGAAAAGCAGAAGAAATAGGATTACGTAATTTTACAAACATCTATCCAGCAAACGAGGAATTAATCATAAGCAATTTAGAGTCTCAGAATTTCAATTTGATTTTACCTTCAAATTTTGCTGCGCAAGGATTCCCTGCATTAGACTATCTATTATATGGTATTGAAGATAATGAAGATGCAATCATTCAAGTATTATCTTCAGCCAATGGCATGAACTATACAGAAGCTTTAGTGAATAGACTTCGCAATTTAGCTGGGGAAGTTTTAGATGATTGGAATCAAGGATACAGAGATGAGTTTGTGTCTAATGATGGTTCCTCTGCAACAGCTTCAACAGATAAATTGGTTAATGACTTTTTATTTTACTATGAACGGTTTTTAAGAGCTGCAAAAGTTGGTATACCTGCAGGGGTGTTTTCTGGTAATATCGAACCAGATCGCGTCGAAGGTTTATATTCAGGAAATTATTCCAAACAATTATTTCAAGCAGGCTTTTCGGCAGCTCAAGATTTTTTTAATGGTATTTCGTTTAATGGCGGAAGGCAAGGTACAAGTCTTAAACAGTATTTGGAATTCATACATATTTCTAATGATACCGAAGTTGATTTAGGAGTAAGAATAAATGATCAATGGCAAAGCGCAGAATCGGCATTATCCGGAATAAACGCTAATTTTCGAGACCAAGTCAATATAGATAATTCTGAAATGTTACGTTTATATGACGAACTCCAAAAAGCAGTTGTTCTTCTAAAAGTAGATATGCTCCAGTCTCTAAACATTCAAGTTGATTTTGTAGATGCTGATGGTGATTGATGCCTCTTACTTTCCAAACATATTTAAATAAACAGACAAAGGCAGCTCCTCTAGCTGTCTTTCGTATTTTATTTGGATTGTTATTGGTCGTAAGTATGATACGGTTTTGGTATTATGGCTGGATAGAAAAACTGTATCTATTACCAAAATTTCATTTTCACTATTATGGGTTTGAGTGGGTCCAAGTGCCAGGCAATTGGACGTACGCATTGTTTTTTATTTGCGGACTATCAGCTCTTTTCTTTGCCATTGGATTTAAATACCGAATATCCATTTTGATATTCTTTCTAAGCTTTACGTATATAGAACTAATGGATAAGACTACTTATCTGAATCACTATTACTTCGTATCCATAACGGCATTTATTTTGTTGTGGCTTCCTGCTCATTGTCATTTTTCTGTTGATGCTTTTTGGAATAAAAATATGCGCACAGAATTTATTCCTAAATGGAATATAGATGCTCTGCGTCTTATGATTTCCATCGTGTATATTTCTGCTGGCTTGGCTAAGTTAAATAGTGATTGGATGTACAAAGCACTTCCTCTTGGTATTTGGCTTCGAGAAAAAACAGATATACCAATTATAGGTCAGTTTATGGACGAGCGATGGATGCATTATTTATTTAGTTGGGGAGGAGCATGTTATGATTTATTTATTGTGTTTTTTTTGCTCTGGTCTCGAACTAGATTGTTGGCATTTATCGCAGTGTTAATATTTCATTTGTTGACGAAGGTTTTATTTCCTATCGGGATGTTTCCCTATCTCATGATTGCAGCAAGTTTATTGTTTTTTAGCGACTCTTTTCATTCCAAGATATTGGCGACAATATCAAGAATAATCAAGATTCCACATGAGACATTTTGTAATGGGATGAGATTAACAACAAGTAGTGTTTCCCATCGAACAGCCTTATTTATTCTCCCTCTGTTTTTTGTGGTCCAATTATTAGTTCCACTAAGAAGTCATCTGTATACTGGTAATGTATTTTGGACAGAACAAGGGTATCGCTTTTCGTGGCGAGTGATGCTGATGGAGAAAACAGGCTATGCAAATTTTAAGGTCGTGGATGGTGTTACAGGCAAACGGTTTTATGTGCAGAATGAAGATTTCTTAACTGCTTTCCAACAAAAGCAAATGGCCACACAACCAGATTTTATTCTAGAATATGCTCATTATTTAGGGGAACATTTTAAGAGCCAAGGCCACAAAAATTTGCAAATATTTGTGGAAAGTTACGCATCATTAAATGGAAGACCTAGTCAAGAATTTATTGATCCATCAGTTGATCTATTAACGGTGAAAAATAATTTGCTTCCTAAATCATTTATAATACCTCTTAAGAATGATTAGGTCTTGGTGCATATTGATTTTTAACATTGTGTGCTGCATCGCAACTGCTCAAATAAGTGGTACTGTTGTAGATAAATCAACAAATGAAGGCTTATTGGAAGCAGAGGTTATAGAGCTTAGTTCAGGGGCACGTGCAATAACAGATGAAACGGGCTATTTTTATTTTGATATCAACAAAGATGATGCGACCCAATTCATCATATTTAAAGAGGGCTTTGAGATTTATGAATATCTTATTGGGTCGGTGGAAGATCAATACATTATAGCACTTGATAAATTATCAGTTGAATTATCAGAAGTCGAATTTGTTCGGAAAAGACAAGAAATATTTGCCACAAGGAAATTAAAAGATATTGAAGGGACAACAATTTATGCAGGAAAAAAAACAGAGGTTGTATTACTCGATTTAATAAATGCCAATAAGGCGGCGAATTTGAGTAGACAAGTTTATGCCCAGATAAGCGGATTAAACATCTACGAAAGTTCTAATGGTGGATTACAATTAAATATAGGAGGTCGTGGACTTGACCCCAATCGAACATCTAATTTTAATACTCGGCAAAATGGTTACGACATCAGTGCAGACGTTCTGGGTTATCCTGAGAATTATTACACTCCTCCTGCAGAGGCACTGGATGAAATAAGAATACTAAGAGGTGCCAGTTCATTGCAATACGGAACACAATTTGGTGGACTAATTGATTTTCGAATTCGAAAAATACCTGCTTTCCGAAAATGGGATATTCGAACTAAGCAAACCTATGGGTCATTTAATTTTTTTAATAGTTATAATTCAATTGGGTATAATTCTGGAAAATGGTCAATAGATGCATTTTACAATTACAAAAGAGGCGATGGTTATCGTCAGGATAGTGAATTTAATTCGAATAATCTTTTTATAGCGACGCGATACGCTTTTTCTGATAAGACACACTTGGATGTCGAATTCACATACTTTAATTATTTAGCTAAACAAGCAGGTGGATTAACAGATACTCAATTTGACCTTAATCCTAGAATGAGTACCAGAAATCGAAATTGGTTTGATGTAAACTGGAAGCTATACAGTGTCAAGTTCCAACACAGTTTTACAGAGAAGCAAAAGTTAGATATAAATTTATTTGGACTAAATGCAAGTAGACGATCAGTTGGCTTTAGAGGCGATCCCAGTGTCTTAAATGCAAACCCAATTACCTCCATTGATGAGCAAGACAACAATGGGAATTTTATTAATCCAAGAGATATCATTAATGGACAGTTTAAAAATATTGGAGCAGAGATTAAATTTCTCAGTGATTATAATTTGCGAAATGTAAAAGCGACTTATGTTATTGGAGCTAAATATTATGACTCCAACAACACAGCTGTTCAAGGCCCTGGATCCACTGGTACTGATGCAGATTTTAGTTTGCAAACTATACAATTTCCAGATTACGCCAATCAGTCTGACTTCGTTTTCCCTAATTTAAATTATGCTGCATTTCTAGAGAATATATTTTTCATAAACGATAAATTATCCATAACCCCAGGCCTGCGATTAGAATTTATAGAAACCCGAAGTGAAGGCACTTTTCAAGAAGTTGTGTTTGACCTAGCCGGTAATCCAATAGCAAATACAGTATTTGAGGATAATGAAAATTTTCGCCGTAGTTTTTTATTGCTCGGTGTGGGTGTCGATTATAAGCTTTCTGACTATGCAAAGTATTCTATTAATTTAACTCAAAACTACAGGTCAGTTACATTTAGTGATATCCGTGTCGTGAGTCCAAGTTTTATTGTTGATGAAGACATTACAGATGAGAGAGGAGTTTCTTTTAATACAGGAATTTCAGGACGGATAAAGTCAAAATTTTCTTATGACTTTAATCTCTATTCGATTTTATATAATGAGCGCATTGGTATCATACTTGATGATCGCGCTAATCGAGTAAGAACCAATATTGGAGATGCACTTATTTTAGGTACTGAGTCATTAATTAATTACATCCCGTTACGAATAGTCAAAAAGGGTGAAAAAGTATTAGAAATAAAATCATTTTTGAATACAGCATTTACATATTCTCGATATTTGAATTCACTCTCCAACAATGTTGTTGGTAATGGAGTGGAATTCATCCCGACAATAAATGTAAAGTCTGGTGTATCATTACGATATAAAAACTTCAATTGGTCGGTACAGCATTCTTATGTGTCAAAACAATTTACTGATGCCCAGAATAGTTTGGCAACTTCAGACGGGGACTTTAGAAGTGGAATTGTTGGTGAAATACCAGCCTATCAAATTTTGGATGTAAATTTTGGCTACTCATTTTCCAAATTCTCTTTGGAGGCAGGAATAAACAATGCCTTAAATGCACAGTATTATACGCAACGTGCTACGGGATATCCTGGGCCAGGTATTATTCCTTCTGACGGCAGGTCCTTTTATGCAACAGTCAGCTATATTTTCCAAAAGTAGACTTTTATAAGACTAAAATTTCATATACCCTTTTGGTTTCTTATTTTCACCATGCATGAAAACAATACACTATCTCTATGCATTGATTTGCATTTTCCTTTTGATTATACTTTTTCTTTTTTTCACAGAACCTCCAAATTTTGTGACTGGACAAGCACACCCCAATTTCAAAACGATGCTTTCAGGGGGAGATAGTTTAAGTATGACGTCTAGCACACACATCTTAGGGTATCTTTTTGGTTTAAGTACGGTTTTAACTCTCTGTCTTTTTCTAATTCAGGGAGCCATTCGTAAAAACAGTTTGCAAGGAATTAGACCTTGGTTGTTATTGTCTTCAATAGTTTATATAGTCGTTTACACCTTTACATTTCTATCGGATACAAATTATGTCCAGACTGGACACACTGAATTCTTTAGTGGATGGCCATTGCCAACAGCCTGGATGATCTTTGGTATGTGGGCTGCACCAGTATTTTTTGTATTGATCTATGTATTTAAGTTTCGAGATTGGATTTTACCACTTGAGGATGAAGAGCGATTTTATGATTTAGTTGCAGAACGAAAAAAGAGACAAAACAAGTAGCATGGAAGAATTTCGAAATCCCATTATTCTTACCTCGGTTGGCTTATATATGCTTTTGTGCATTGCTGTAGGTATATGGGCATTACGCCGTACAAAGTCTAGCCATGATTTTTTTATGGCTGGTAGGAATCTGGGTGTTATGGTGACGGCATTTGCTGTGTTTTCAACAACACTGAGTGGCTTTGGATTTGTTGGTGGGCCAGGATTAGTCTATCGGATGGGGATGAGTTCCATATGGATGGTTGTCATTGCTGTACTTGGATTCAGTGTCACCAATTTCCTTCACGGAAAAAAGTTGCGCCTACTTTCGGAACTTGGTGATTCCAAATCATTGCCAGATGTTGTTTTTCTAAGGTACAATAATAACAATACAAGAATACTCATTGCTATTGCGATCATCTTAGGTGTTTTTGGCTACCTGGCTACACAGATCCTTGCAATGTCAGTTGTCTTAAAAGACATACTCAATGAGACAGAAATGTTTGCAGAACTAACATTAGGCACGAGTATGATATTCTCTTGTTCGATACTTGTTTTTTATAGCGTAACAGGTGGAATCATTGCTTCAGTATACACAGATCTTATTCAAGGTGGTGTGATGATTGTAGCTGCCATTCTGATCTTTTTTACCGTAATGTATACCTTCGATGGTGGGATTACAGAAATGAATCAAGTGATCCAAAGTGATGATCCAGCTGCAATCGGTCCATGGGGGACACTTGGTATGATTGGTTGTATGTCATGGGTGCTGATGTTTGGCTTAGGTGGATCAGGACAGCCTCATGTGATTACTAAGCTAATGATGAATAAAAAGGTAAGTGATGTCAAACATATTTTGCCAATCTCTATATTGGGGTATTTGTTTTCTGGATTGCTTTGGATAGGTATCGGTTTGGTGATGCGAGCACTCGTTGTAAGCGGTCGCCATCCAGAGTTAGCAGGTGCTGATGAAGCGGCGTCACAGTTTTTGCAACACTATGCTCATCCTGTTTTAGCGGGCATTGTCTTTGCTGGCTTGTTCGCTGCTATTATGTCAACGGCGGATGCTTTTCTAAATATAGGTACTGCAGCTGTGATGCATGATATCCCAAAAGCAATTGGCAAGACGATAAAAAATGAGTTACAATGGGCAAGAATTACTACAGTAATCATTACTGTCATTGCAGCGTTCTTTGCCGTTTGGGCTTCTAATAATGGAGATTTAGTTGCATTGCTTGGAGCCTTTGGTTGGGGCACATTTGCCGCTGCTATAGTACCAGTCGTGACTTTAGGGTTTAATTGGCGAAGAGGAACAGCTATAGCGGCTAATGTGTCGATAATTGTTAGTTTGTTGATGAATTTTATTGTCAAAATTGGGAAGATTTCTATCCCATATGGTATAGATGTTGGTGCACTCTCCATGTTGGTAGCACTGTTTTTATTCATAACCATTTCCTTTTTCACAAGACAGGATAAGTTGGACTCTGATGTGGAAGAAGTGCTACAGATGTAAATTTTCAAGGGTTGATAGCTAAATATGCCAGACATTGTAACATCAGGGATCATTTAGGCGTATTGCACAAAAGACTTACCTTTATTATATGAGGATTTTGATAATCATATGTTCTGTTATTGCCTTAAGTGCAGCTTGTTATTTTGGTGTTGCATTGCATCAGGATTCTAAAGAAAAGAATAGGCTTCAGTACGATTATGCAGAAATCAATCGCGTCAATTACGGTTTGTTCAATCTTCAATTGTGGAAGGAAAAGGCGTTGGATATTTTCACGAAACGTATCAGTGAATTCAAAATAAGTCCAAAAGCATATGATGGACTTGATGCTCAAATAAGTGTATTTATAGAACAAATGTTTGATGAGTACTTGTTGTCGGGTAAGCTCGTAGATGAAATTGCTGATGGCTTTATTGCGAATAGTAAAATTCCAAAATTATTCGTGGACTCCATCAAAGAACAGGCTAAAGAAGCTATGAAAACAATGGATTTGTCCAAACAGGTACCTGCGATCACCAAACAGATATCCAGAGAAGTAAGAAAAAGTGAACCGCAGCTTCGCAAAATCATGCAGGACGAATTAATGAGCCTTGTTCTCGTGGATGAAGAAGAAAATTTTGTGGAAAAGCGCACAGTCATTTATGAAAAATATGGCTTTGATAATATTGAAGAAACAAGAACTTCTATTATCAGTAAAATAGAATCTATTGATGGTAGAAATGGCCAACTCATCAAGTATATAATCGGTTGTTTGCTTATTGCTTTCTTATTAGTGTCTCTATTATTTAAAATAGTGGATTATTCAGGGGTAGTGTTGGTCTATACAGGAATATGCGTAGTTCTTCTCGTTTTAGGTGTCACACTTCCAACAATTGATTTGGATGCTCGATTGAATGGATTTAGCATTAGTCTGGTGGGTGAAGAAATCTCATTTGATGAACAAGTACTGTACTTTGAAAGCAAATCTATACTTGGAGTAACCAAAACCCTTTGGGAAGGAGCAGGTGTTGATCTTAAAGTTGTAGCTATCTTGATCTTTCTGTTTAGTGTAGCTTTTCCATTTTTAAAGTTGTTACTATCAGTCTTATATGTGTTTTGGGACGCAGCCAAAGACAATAAAGTCGTTCAAAATATCCTCTTTTATCTTGGAAAATGGAGTATGGCTGATGTTTTCGTTATTGCTCTTTTTATGGCTTATATAGGCTTTTATGGTCTGGTAACTTCCCAACTGGGAGGCATTGCTAATAATCAAACAGGATATGCTGTAGAGACACTTAATTACACTAAGCTAGGTCCAGGTGTTTTATTTTTCACTTCTTATGTCATTCTGTCAGTTATTACAAGCATTATCATCAATAAACATCACCTTAAAAGGTATTCTGCATAACTCTACACATTACTACAAAAACCATTATCTTCGCAACTTTTAAAACCCATGCGGTATTTTGAATGTCAGTTGATTGCATAGCCCAATGGCCAAAGTTTTTACTTCAGATTTAACATTCGAGCAAGTATTCAAAGAGTACTTTAACCCGTTGGTGAACTTCGTCAATAGCCACATCAATAATTGGGAAGATTCCAGAGAGATTGTTCAGAATACATTCATGAAAATCTGGGAGGTAAAAGACAGACTAGATATAGACTCATCTTTAAAAGCCTACTTGTACCAAGCAACGAGAAACGGAATGATTGATTTTATTCGGTCATCCAAGAGAAATCGGTCAATGGTCGATGATCTAAAGAATACTACTTCTGAGTATGAAGATGAACCTCAAGCATTGAACTCTATGTTGATCAAACAAGAGATTTTGCGAGCGATGGATACCCTTAAGCCAAAGAATCGGGAAATATTCAGATTAAACAAAATCGAAGGCTTAACACATAAAGAAATCGCAGCACATTTAGAAATTTCTGTCAGATCCGTTGAAGATAATGTCAAAAGGGCGACGGAGTCTGTTCGTGAAATATTAACAAAAAGTGGTGCATTTATAGAATAAAAACTGTGGGTTTGCTAAAGTTGATCTGTCATATACATGAATACATACCCGTATTAACCTTTCATCAGAAAAATGAACAAAGATAATTTACATAACGAAATCGAGGACCTAAAGGACTTTAGGGTATTCAATGTCGATGATGAATGGGAACAATTCCGCAAGAAAGTTGACGCTTCTGATGATCAAGCAACCATCAAAGACTCATCAAATTCCTCACCCTCTAAAGTTGTTAGCTTACCTAGGTATTTCTCAGCGATAGCTGCCGGATTACTAGTTCTAATCGTATCAACCATTGCTTTCTTAAATTTACAGAAAGAAGAATCTACGATTGTCCATGAGCCAACGCCAAATTTGATAAAACAGGTCGAAACTCCAATAGAAGTTGAAACACCTGTAGAACAGACAATTCATCCCTCAGTTTCTGAAGAACAAAATACCGTTGTAGTGACGGAATCAAAAGAACCTATTGAAGAGAATGAATACAGAAGCGTAGAAGCTAACGAAGTTATTTCTCTTGAAGACGGTTCTACTGTAGAAATCCTAACTGCTTCCCTCATTAAGGTGCCTAAAACGTTTGAAGGATCTACAGAAAGACTTATCAATCTCAAATCTGGGTCTGCTATATTTGATGTTGTCGAAAGTCCCGATAAGCCATTCAAAGTGTTGACAGATAACGCAGGTGTTTCTGTATTGGGCACAAGCTTTAGATTAATCAAGGATGGTTTATCTAATACACTCAAAACCATTACAGGTGAAGTTAATTTCTATTCATTATCAGATGAATCAATTAATGCCACCGTTGCAGAAGGACAAGAGTTTGTATTTGATGGAAACGAAATGTTGGATGTAACTGAAGAGGAAGAAGAAGCGATTGAGGAACAACCTGCTTTGGAGATGGGCAAGTATAATCTCAAAGCGATCCAAAATAGCTGGAGTCAATACTACAGTGATAATGTTAAATTGAAACTTAAAAGTATTGATAAAGATATACAGTCACTACCTTTTGAATTTCCCAAACTTTACATATCATCTGGCGATCCAGAAAGGATAACGAAAGGAATAGAATTGCTCAAAAATGAGTTTGATGTAGATGTTGAAAAACTTGATGATTGCCAGCATTGCTACAAGATAAATTCTATAAAGGCAAAGAAATAGGAGTACTTAACTTTTAAGGCAAAAAAATAAGCCCTCTGCACATAAGAAGAGGACTTATAAAATACTAAGGGTGTTAATACTTCTTTTAAGTTGTTGGCCTTAAATGTAAGTAAATTCTATAAAATGACATAATTTATAGGTAATCACATTATCATTTCCTCTTTAAATTCATCATTTCTGCTTCATATCACTAAAAACTAAGGTTTACCCTGAGTTTATTCACCTTATTTAGTCTGAAATTTAACCATTAATAATTTTGTAAGACTTTTTAGGGGATTTTCATTTCTGAATTGTCTTATAAAATAAAAGACTCAATTTAAACTGTATGCTAGTAGATACAAAAACCGATTTTCGCGCATTTGAACACCTTGACCATTTAAGTGACTCAGAAATAGAATCCCTCGCAAGGGTTTCATCTCTAATGTCTTTAGAAAAAGGACAGGTGATCTTTAATGAAGGTGATGCTAAAAATGATGTGTATCTATTAGTCAGTGGATCTGTAAAAACGGGTAGTCGAATTGGTGAAGACAAGTTGCTGATAAAAAACATCGTCCATAAAAACTCATTTTTTGGAGAAAACATATTTGCCAGCAACACAACCAGAAAGGAGTTTGCAGAAGCATTGAGTTCTGTTGAATACTACCAGATTCCAGCTGAGCACTTTCGCAAAATGGCTGAACAAAATCAAGAATTTGCAAACTATATCTTAGACATCATTGTCGCTCGATTGTTTGAGCTAGAAGAAAGGCTCAAAAATTTTGTATTTAAAAGTGCAAAAGAAAGAATCATGTTCTTCATAAAAACGACTGGTGAAAGGCGTGGTATAAAAATTGGTATGGATGAATGCCTCATCAATCACGGAATGTCACATAAAGAAATTGCCTCACTCACTGACACTTCTAGGCAAACAGTCGCTAGAGTACTAAGCGAACTAAAGCGAACAAACGTCATACATTTTAGTCCGCGCAAACCCAATAAGATACTAATAAGAGACATGGCTTCTCTATAGCATAGGGCGTCTTTAAGTATTTAAAACAAACTATTGTAACTAGTTCAGACTTAGTATAGCAGATATCTTTTGCTTACAACTGTGTTTTCAATCCACAGCTAACTTCATCATTATTACACTACTTTTCTTATAAAGAGTTGACTAAGCGTTTTAACCCTAATTAGTAATGTTAACTTTATGGAAAAATAAACGTGTATGCATTCCATAGCACTGATTGCTCATGATGGCAAAAAAGCAGACTTAGTTTCATTTATACTTCAAAATAAATCATTGTTGGAAGAAGACTCTTTAATTTCTACGGGGACAACAGGTTCCCACCTAGAGAAAGCAGGCTTCAAAGTCACTAAAGTGCTATCTGGCCCTCTTGGTGGAGATGCTCAAATAGCTGCAAAGTTGGCACAAGGAGAAGTTGACCTAGTTATTTTCTTTAGAGATCCATTAGATAAGCATCCTCATGAACCTGATGTTCAAATGCTTATGCGGCTATGTGACGTTCACAATATACCTCTAGCAACGAATCCTGCATCAGGAGAACTTTGCCTAAAAGCATTGAAAACCGTATCGTAATCATGGTCACTGAGGAGTATCAAAAGCTTGCACCAAAAATACCTCATCAACCAGGGGTGTATAAGTTTATTGATAAATCTGATACCATCATTTATGTAGGAAAGGCAAAGAATCTGAAGAAGAGATTATCTTCTTATTTTGGAGAGAAAAAAAACCAAGCATTTAAAACAAGAACGATGGTCAAGAATGCAGACCATTTTGAGTATATCGTTGTAGACACTGAACACGATGCTTTGCTATTGGAGAATACATTGATTAAACGTCTTCAACCGCGATACAATGTAAACCTGAAAGATGGCAAATCGTACACATACATCTGTATTAAGAAAGAACGATTTCCTAGAGTATTTTTTACAAGAAAAGTCATTAGAGATGGTTCTGTTTATTTTGGACCATACACCTCTAAGTTTAAGGCAAAGCAATTGATGGAAGTAGTGAGAAAACTATTCCAATTGAGGACTTGTAAATTTAATCTCTCTGAAGCAAACATTGATGCTGGAAAATTCAAGGTGTGCCTAGAGTATCACATTAAAAATTGTAAAGGTCCGTGCGAAGACATGGAAACTGAAGAGGCATACAATTCTAAAATAGACCAAATTAAAAATATACTCAAAGGACAAGTAAAACCGGTTAAGGATTATCTTAAAGAGCAAATGGCAATCCAAGTAGAAACATTGCAGTTTGAGTCGGCTCAAATGACAAAAGAGAGACTAAGTTATCTGGAAGAATATCATTCGAAATCAAGTGTAGTCAGCCACACCATTAAAGACCTTGATGTCTTTTCAATATTGAATCAAGAAGACTATGCATATATCAACTATTTAAAAATCATTAATGGAGCACTCATCAATTCGGATACAGTTGAATTAAAGAAAAACTTGAATGATAATCAAAAAGACTTGATGACTTTCGGTGTCCAATTTTTAAGAGACAAATTCAACAGTATAGCTCCAGAAATTGTGAGTCCTTTTGAAGTGAATTTATTAGATGATTCTGTTATACAGACAATACCACAACGTGGAGAAAAGAAGAAATTGTTAGAGTTGGCACAGAAAAATTTGACATACTTTGCATTACAGAAGAAAAAGGAAATACTCAATAAGAAGAATAAACAAACATCAGCAGAGCGGATATTAAAAACGCTCCAATCTGATTTGCAAATGGAAAAGCTACCATTTCATATTGAATGTTTTGATAATTCGAATATACAAGGGACACATCCTGTCGCAAGCTGTGTCGTATTTAAAAACGCCAAGCCTTCAAAAAAAGATTACCGTAAATATAATATCAAAACAGTTGTCGGCCCAGATGATTTTGCATCAATGGAAGAAGTAGTCAGTAGACGATATAAGCGACTGCTCAAAGACGAAGAACCATTACCAGATTTGGTCATTATAGATGGCGGGAAAGGCCAATTGAGCTCCGCTCATCGCATTTTTAGAGAATTAGGTATTGAAAATAAAGTTACACTCATCGGCATTGCAAAAAGGTTAGAAGAAATTTATTTCCCCACAGATCCCATTCCTATTTACATCAATAAAAAATCAGAATCACTCAGGCTCATCCAACATGCTAGAAATGAAGCACACAGATTTGCAATTAACTTTCATAGAGATCAACGATCCAAAAATTTCACGAGAAGTGAATTGTTAGACATTCCAGGTATTGGATCTAAGACAGTAGAAAAACTATTGAAGGCATTTGGCTCTGTAAAGAAAATAAAAGAATCAACAGACCAAGAATTGATAAAGGTTGCTGGACCATCTGTTTCAAAAAAGATTCGAGCATATTTTTCTGTAGACGAATAATACAAGGTCTACATATTGTTATCTAAAACATCAGCCGGTGAATAACTAAGCATACCTATTAAGTATGTATCCCTGCTGTACGTCTCACATTAGATTAGTTTGAACCAATTGCTGTATATGTACATACATATTCACAGAATACTATGATTTTTTCTTTTCATGGTTTTCAGTGAGGTATAAGATATAGATAGCTATGATCTTTGAGTCAAGAAAAATTAAACACTCTTTAACTCAAAATCAAAATATTATGAATGCTATTAAATGTTTATTTCTGTCATTATTATTTTTAATTATTCATCTGTCTCTATATGGACAATCTGAATTAGAGCTTTTACCTGAGGGTTTGGTGTTGCCAAGATATACGAGTGTGGAAATAAATCAGTTGCCCGGTATTAGAGGCCAGTGTGTATACAATATTTCTCAACTTGCAGTTTTTTGTCATGATGGCACTTCGTATAAAAACGTGGATAAACTAGTTATCAGTGAACCTAGTATTATAAAAGATGATGATGGCGATACACACATTGAAACAGAAGTAACGAATGATATAGATGAAATCCATGTTACAATCGATGGAACAAACGGAATGATTATCGATAAATTGGCAAGTGATGATATTAGAATTAATCTGCCTACTTTTAGAAACAATGTAGTCATTGGTGAAAATGCTGGAAATCTTTTAGATAATACGACATCTGATAATGTTATCATAGGTTCTAATGCCGGGACACTAAGTAATGATGGAGATGACAATGTATACATAGGACAGAATGCTGGAAAGGTCAACTCTACTGGAAATGACAACTTATATATAGGAAATAACGCTGGACTGAGCGACACCCAAGGAGACAGAAATGTCTTTGTAGGTTCTGAAGCTGGAAGAAATTATAATTCAACGTCTGGAAGTGCAGTAGGAAATAATACATTTGTTGGTTTTGAATCTGGTAGTCAATCTACTACCGGGTCAAACAATACGTATGTAGGTTCTAGATCAGGAGTAAAAAATAATGGCACACAAAATGTATTTCTTGGTAATGGTGCTGGTGCTAATGAAACGAGTGTTGATCAAAGATTGATTATTGATAACAATTCTGTGGATCCTCCCTTGATTTATGGGGAGTTTGATAACGAAATCCTGAGGATTGCAGGTGATCTTCAAATTCTTCCACCAAACGGCTTACCTAACAATACACATTTGATGATGTCAGATAGTAATGGGAATATGGATGAAATCATAAGACGAAGTGGTTCAAATAATGATGTTGTCATAGGAGATGTTGACAATAATGGTGGTCACCTTCATTTAAGAGCAGCAGGAGTGACAAGATTGACCATTGAACCAGAAGGCGTGATAAAGTTTTTTAGGTTTAGCAGCGAGCCATTAACCTGTGATAATAGTAATACCCAAAATCGTGGTGCAATGTTTTATGACGATTCAGATGATAGAATGAAGTATTGTGGTAAAAACTTTCTTGGAGATTTCGAATGGCTGGAGATGAATTAGGTTTAATATCCGGGTAATCTGAGCTTGAAGCTTTTATTAGATCAAGCTATGTTTTGTATTAAAGGATGTTGATTGTAAAGAATCAATATCCTTTTATTTTTTTATTATAACGGACTTTTTTAGCCTAGACTTATGAAGATATTTAACAATTAAAAGAGCTGCCTTTTGGGAAGACAGCTCTAACTTGTTTAATTGAGTTTATGGAATTGAGTTATCCGAGGAAATACCTGATTGCGGCTTGTATTTCTAAATCATGATGTATCTCAGGAATCAAATCATGAAAAAATCGTACGTTATCAGGGTTCTCGGTAATCGCCTCTTCTAGAATTGACAAAGAGGTTTTCTTTTGACCTAGTTTATATAAGGCAGCAGCTTTACAATACTGCAATTTGTCGCTATATGTATGTTGTTCTGCTTCATCTATTATTAAGTAAGCTTCTTCAAACAAATTCAATTTGATTAAAAATGAAGCGTATTCTTCCCAATATAAATTTTGTTCTGATCCTTTAATCGCAGCGTTGTGATAGAATTTTTTTGCTTTTCTGAATTCGCCAATACTGACATAACACCTAGCAAGTGTATGGTAATACTCCTCTCTAGTGTCATCTAAATAAATGGCCTTGTTAAGCGCTTTTATGGCTTCAGCAAATTTCTCCTCTTGTAGATAACAATTAGCTAATAAGTAATAAGCTTCATCGTAGTATGGATCAAGTTTCAGCGCTTTTTTGAGACAAATTTCTGCGTCATCAAAATAGCCTAAGTGATATTGGCAGTGTGCAATGTTTAGAATGATGTCTGAATCAAAACCAAATTTTTCATCAGTCTCCTCATAAATACTAAGCGCTTTTTCATAGTTTTTCAACTGAAAACAAAGCTCTGCGCAATCCAAGTAACCATCTTCAAACATTGGATCTGTGATGAAAGAATATTCAAAGGCATCAATAGCAAACTCATATTCCCCAACACATGAATATGCATGACCTAAATTATACCAAGCCAAACTATTGTAAGGGGTTTGATCAATTATATGTTTATGAAGAAATATACTTTCTTCGAAATTTTTTGAAAGTTCTACACTTTCCCAGATTTGTCGAAGCGCATCTTCGTGAGTCGGATCTAACAACAAGGTCTTTTTTAAAGACTGAAACATTGTATCAAAGTCGCTTAACTTTTCGAAAATCTGAGCTTCTGTAAGATAGACTTCTGGAAGATCACTCTTGGAACAAGTTTGTTCTATTTCTTTTATGTGTTCTTGAGCTTTTGAAATTTTGCCTAAGTGAAGGAAGATTTGAATCTTGAACAATTGAATCTCAAATTCGAATGGAGAGATTTTTTCTGCTTTCTGTAAAAAACTCAAACTGCCATTATAATCTTGCTGTTCGAATAAAAGCTTTGCTTTCAAGAAGTAAAAGTCATATCTATATTGATATTGCACGAGGGCAAAATCAACCACTTCTATAGCTTTTTTTATTTGAGATTCTGACTTGTATAGGTCTATAAGGTCGAGGTAGGATTTCTCTTCTAGAAAAACTACGTTGCCCTGCAGCTTCATGGTTTCAAATTCGACAAGCAGGTTTTGCAGAGTAGTTTTTAGTTTCGTTCGATTCGCCATTGATAAATTACTTCCAGGGGATAACAATAATCAAAGGCTAATATATGTAATAATTGATCTAAAAATCTACAGTAATTTTATTTTTTTTCCACAATTTGGAAGGCATTAAATATTATTGGCATTTATTTTAAAACGCTGAAAATCATATGTTTACATAATTGATAATTAACACATTTATTTTATTGACTTCTCTAATGAATTAACTGTCACAGAGAAACATATAGGCTGATTTCTTAATCTCTAAATCAATATTTTGAAGGATATTTTCGCAAATATCTGGATTTAGTGTTCTTGAGATTTCAAAAAGGCTAAAATGGTGCGCAAAACCAACTTTTAAAATATTAGAAATGGTAACCATATTGGTTAGTCATTTTCCTGCTTTTTGAATATTCTCATTATTTTCTTCGCTTGATTTTATCCCACATTTTCTTCTTAAATGTATGCTCAGCTTCCATTAAAGTTAACAGTCGAGTAGAAGAGAATTCCTTTGACAAGTTTTCGTACAACTGTTTTTTAATGGCTAATTTTTTTTCTTCATCAACAAGTATCGAATTGAGTATTTCGGCACCTTCTTCTTCAGTCAATGAACTTGAAATCTTCTTTTTCGATAAATGGCGATTTTTCAAAGATTTGTACTGTTGCTTGTACTCGTTATACATTGGCCAGAAAATGGCTGATTCATCTGCTGTCAGATTCAAAGCTGTAGTAATGTGCTCTACATGTAAAGCTTCAATCTGGGCCTTGTTTTCTTTTCTATCAGTTCTTTCGTTTTGTGCTGCCAGTATCGTCGGACTGCAAAACAAAAAAAGAATTATATATTTTGTCATCTTAGGCTAATTTATTCGTAAAAAAATGTAATGTCTAGTTCATCTAGGCTTTCCTCAAAGTATATCATAATCAGTTCATCAGATATTGTAGATTCTTCTGCCAAATCTTCATCTGACAAATCATCAATGATGTAGTCTCCAAACTCATCTAAATTTTCGTCCACATAAGTTTCAACATAGCTGTGATTCACCTGGTCTATCCCACGAGGTGCATTAAATAATGATACAATACCAGTCAATAGTATCATACTAGCAGCTATCCCGATCACCCGTACCACTTGTCTATTACGACTCGCAAATGAGTTAGACTTAACGGAATTAGTGTTTGAAATCAACTTTTCTATTTGAGTATCATCTAATGGAGACACTGTTATGTGTTGCTGCAAATCAGCAAGCTTTGGTGCAATATCCTTTAGTTCGTTTATGATTTCGTTTTTGTTTTTATTCATGACTATAACTTTTAATTAGAGATAGCTGGTGTTCAATCTTTTTAACTGCATGATGATAAGAAGCTTTCAACGCACCTTCAGATGTTTTCAAAAGACTGGACATCTCTTTGTAACTTTTGCCATTAAAATACCTTAGTTCAAATACTAATTGTTGTTTTTCTGGCAGCTTTTGGACCGATTCGTTCAACGCTTTTAGAATAAATGATGCTTCTGGACCACTTTTAGGAGCTGGAATCGATAGTTCACTCTGTTCAATAGAGCTATTTATCTGGTAGTATTTTGTTTGCTTGTTGTAGTGGTTTATAGTTTCATTGTGTGCTATGCGGTACAACCAAGAGTACAGCGAAGACTTTCCTTCAAATTTTGATACGCCTTTCAATACTTTGATGAGCACATTTTGCATCACATCTTCTGCGTCTTGCTTGTATTTAACTTGCCTCAAAATTTGATTATACATTAGAGTGCCATACGTTTTCAATAATAACCGACAGCCTTTATCCTGTCTATCATCGCTTGTCAAAAGTTCAAGTATTTCCTTGTCACTTTGATTTTTCACACTTTCTCTTGGGTGTTTAACTATTAGACACTTTAAATATGATGAGGTTTAATTTGATTTGTATAATTTGAATTTACATGTTTATTTAGCAGTTTATCAGAATGATATGAAAAAAGTATTGGCAAAATTTCTATTTACTAAAGTTTGGGGCTGGAAGGTGGATGGCGAATATCCTTATGAGGTTAAGAAATTTTTGATCACTGTAGCTCCTCATACTTCATTTCATGATTTCCCTGTTGGCATCTTATTCCGAAACTGGTATGGTGTCCAAATCAATTTTATCATCAAAGCTGAAATAGGCAATCATCCTATCCTTGGTCCATTTGTTAAATGGATGGGCGGTATTCCTGTTCAACGTGATAAAGCCACAAACTTTGTGCAATCTGTAGCTAAGACATATTCAGAATATGAGTCACTCTATATATGTATAACCCCAGAAGGAACTCGTAAAAAAGTAGATAAGTTCAAATCTGGGTTTTACTATATCGCTAAGCGTGCTGGTATTCCTATACTTCCCATCGTTTTTGATTTTGAACATAAGACGCTCAGGATCTTACCTCTTTTTCATTTAGGTGATGACCCAAAAGCAGATATCGAATCGTTTGAGAATCTCTATCGTGGATATCAAGGCAAATATCCTGAACACAGTTTTGGATAAAGCGAAAGGCAGACAGTTAAAGCTGTCAATGGAAAGTAGATTCCTATTATTCGCTAGTAGTATCGATATAACCACCGCGTCTGCATAAATTGTGCCCACACCAAACCTTAAACTTTTGATAACACTATCACCAGCCAGATGTACGTATATTTAATACTATGAGATTGGTTTATTATACCATATTGTTTTTCATCCCCGTTTGCCTCTTCGGACAAGCTGATTTCTTCGGTCAACAGAAGGAGGCTAACAAAGATGAGCTAACTCAAATCGAAGTGGAATTTCAATTAACAGTATATCCAAACCCGACAGTAGACTATTTAAACATTGCGACTAATACGCCATTTTCAGGTACATATATGTTGACCAATATTATTGGAAAACAATTGACAACGGGTGTATTAATTAAAGACCAAGCAACTGAAGTCATGATGGGCGAATACAATGATGGCATTTATCTCTTAAACGTATTCGATGAAAATGGAAAAAGAATAACTACTCGAAAGATTTTCAAAGAATAATCATAGCCTTAACTATCTTCGGTTTATGTTTAAAAACTCGGAGAAAAAGCGACTTCTTGAATTAACCAAAGCGTTCCTAAAATCCAGTGCCTCTGCATTACAAATTGAGGATTTGCGAGAAGTATTACATTTCCATGAATGGAACTATTCGATCAATAATGAACCCTTAATTTCTGATTTTGAATATGATCAGCTATTCAAAGCACTAGAAGCAATCGAGACAGAATTTCCAAATCTGATATCACCAAGTTCACCAACACAAAGAGTGGCGGTGGATATTGTAGATAATGCAAGTACCATAAAGCACTTATCACCTATGCTGTCTTTGGACAATTCGTATAATGCAGATGATCTAAAGAGTTTTGATGAGAGCATCAAAAAATTGACCGGCTTACCAGCAGAAGAAACAATAGTCTATTGCGTCGAACCCAAATTTGACGGTGGCAGTGTTGGAATTGTGTTTGAAAACGATTTGTTGGCAAGAGCAGCAACTAGAGGAAATGGTACTCTTGGTGAAGACATGACTGCAAATGCCAAAACTTTACCAACCGTACCTTTATCTGCAGATTTTTCAAAACACGGTATTCACACAGCAGAGCTTAGAGGAGAGGCAGTGATCCATAAGGACAGATTCAAAAAAATAAATAAAGAAAGAGAGTCAAATGGCAAATCTGTATTTGCAAATCCGCGGAATGCAGCAGCTGGTGGTCTCCGAATGAAGAATCCGAATGAGACCAGAGCGAGAGGCATTGAAATATTTTTATTTCAAATGGGCTATGCGGTTGATCAGAACGGGAATGACCTTTTACCAAGCTTAGATTCTCATTTTGATCAGATTAATCTCCTTGCAGAGTTAGGATTTAAAGTGCCCACAATAGAGAAAAAGCAGTGCTCAGGTATCCAAGAGGTTATCGACTTGATCACATCTTGGGAAGGTAAAAGAGAAGATTATCCCTACGAGATAGACGGAATGGTTGTCAAAGTAGATAGCCATGCCTTACAAGTCAAATGTGGATTTACACAACATCATCCACGATGGGCAATAGCATATAAATTCAAGGCAAAACAGGCATCAACAAAACTTTTAGGCATTGATTATCAAATAGGTAAAATTGGTTCTATCACACCTGTTGCCAAACTTGAGCCAGTCCAGTTAGCAGGGGTAACAATCTCATCGGTGTCCTTACACAATGAAGAATTCATACAATCAAAAGACCTTAGAATAGGGGATACCGTGTTGGTAGAACGTGCAGGTGACGTCATTCCTTATATTGTAAAATCTCTTGAGGATTATAGGGACGGCTCTGAAAAAGAAATAGAGTTTCCAACAGCATGTCCTTCTTGCGATACCACTTTAGTTAAGAATGAAAATGAAGCTGCATGGAGATGTACGAATGCCCTATGTGAAGCACAACAAATGCAACGGCTTATTTTCCATGTTTCCAAGAACGCTATGGACATTGATGGTTTTGGAAAAGCCTTTGTCGAATTATTTTATCAAAAAGGTTGGCTCAAAGATTTGAGTGATGTGTATGATCTAGATTACAACGAAATAGCAAAGTTGGAAGGCTTCGGACAAAAGTCTGTACAGAATTTAGAAGCTGCTATCAACGTGGCAAAACAAAATCCGATAAGTAAATTATTGCACAGTCTCAGTATTCACCATTTAGGGAAAAAGGCATCTAAGATTATTGCAGAACACATAGATCATGTCTTGGATCTTAAAGAATGGAATGCAGAAGCTTTTACAGACATAAAGGATATTGGTCCCGTTGTTGCTGAGAACGTTGTTGCTTTCTTTAGTCAAGAAGAAAATATTGCACTTCTTCAAAGAATGGAATCACTTGGGGTAAACCTCAGTCAAACAGCTGAAGACCAACCATTGATCGTAGCAGAAGATGCTCCACTAGCTGGAAAAACTATTTTGTTTACAGGATCTTTGCAAAACATGTCAAGAAAAGAGGCACAAGAATTAGCAGCAAAGTCTGGAGCTAAAAATATCAGTGCTGTCAGTAAAAATCTAGACATTCTTGTTGCTGGCGAAAAAGCTGGGTCAAAATTGAAAAAGGCCCAAGCCATTGATACCGTACAAATATTAACTGAAGCAGAATTTTTACTTTTGATAAATGAATAAAATTAGACTTATAATAGCGATGATGGTTATTTTGGCTGCCTGTAAAAATGAACCTAAAGAAGCTGCTAGGCAGATGGAGGAGCAACCAGTAAGTATGCTGAAAACTATAGAAGTGCAGGATAAACCAACCTCATCTAAAGCACCTGACGGTTGGCAAGAATTAACAGATGATCTACCGGGCTATGTGACTGATATTAAATATGCCACAACAGACAACTTTGTCAAAGAAGTCATGTATGATTGCGGAAAGTGCTTTTTGAGAAATCAAGCTGCTGAAGCACTCGATAATGTAGCTAAAGAATTAACAAAAAGGAACTTGAAAATCAAGCTTTTTGACTGTTACCGACCTGGTCCCGTACAACAGAAGCTGTGGGAAAAAGTACCTGATGCTAGTTATGTGACACCACCTTGGAGAGGATCGCAACACAATCGTGGAGTAGCGGTTGATCTGACCATTATTGATGCAAATGGCAAAGAATTAGACATGGGTACGGCATTTGATTATTTTGGCGAAGAAGCTCATCATACCTATACAGCGCATTCCGAGGAGATTCAACAAAACAGGACTTTATTGAAATCATTGATGGAACAATATGGATTTGCGTCTATTCGCACAGAATGGTGGCATTATTCGATAGCAGAACTCAAACATCTTGAAGTGTCTCAATGGGAATGGGATTGCAACTGATAAATTCAGAGAGAAATCATAACAATACAACAACTATTGGCGTTTAAACTATCTTTGTGCACTTGTAAAGAAAACGAGAAGTTTTAAATATGGAAAACCAGCAGAAATCAGATGTTGCAGCGGTAGACGCATTGGCGAAGTCTTACAATGAATTAGTCAATGAGATTGGCAAGGTTATCATCGGTCAGAAAGATGTTGTTAAAAGTGTTGTCATTTCATTATTTAGTAATGGCCACAGTCTGTTGGTTGGTGTGCCTGGATTGGCCAAAACACTTTTGGTAAGTACAATCTCTGATGTGCTGGATTTGGATTTCAAGAGAATTCAGTTTACACCTGATTTAATGCCATCCGATATTACAGGGTCAGAAATTTTAGATGAGAATAGAAATTTCAAATTCAATCAAGGACCATTGTTTTCTAATATAGTCTTAGCAGATGAGATTAATAGAACACCACCAAAAACACAGGCAGCATTATTAGAGGCTATGCAAGAACGTTCTGTTACCATAGCTGGCACAAAGCATATTTTGCCTAAACCATTTTTTGTATTGGCTACTCAAAATCCTATTGAACAAGAAGGGACCTATCCACTTCCAGAAGCTCAGTTGGATAGATTTATGTTCAATATTCCTTTGGACTATCCTAGTTATGAAGAAGAAGTTGAAGTTGTCAAAAATACCACGGCGAACAAAGATATCACCTTGAATAATATTCTGACCGGGGAGCAAATTTTGGATTATCAAAAGCTCATTCGTAAGATTCCAATAGCTGACAATGTACTAGAATATGCGGTTAACTTGGCTGCTAAAACTCGTCCAGGAACGGATAGGGCTACCGATCAAGTGAAAAATTATATTTCATGGGGCGCTGGTCCTAGAGCGTCACAATATCTTGTACTTGGTGCAAAATGTCATGCAGCAATTGCCGGCAAATATTCTCCTGATATTGAAGATGTCAAAGCCATTGCAAATTATGTCTTACGCCATAGAATTGTGCGTAATTACAAGGCAGAAGCTGAAGGGATCACAGAAAATGATATAATTGAGGGATTGTTGTAAACTATTGAAATTCAGCATTTTTTAAAATTTCATTCCACCATAAGTGTACTTTTTCTCATCTAAGAAGTAGAAGCTTGTATTAGGTTTTTATTACAATAAATATAGAAGCCCTATATTGAATGTTTAACCAAAAAATTAGATGACCCAAACAGTTATTAAAGTTGCTTTTTTCTTATCCATGTTGGGAGTTTTTTCCTGTAGCAATGATGTTGTCATAGGTCCAAATAAGCCCAAACCAAAGGCTTTTGGCAAAATGAACGATGTTGTCATTCTTTCAGAAAAAACGATTTGGGAAGGTGCTGTTGGAGATAGTATACGTTATTATTTTGGTGGAGAATTTCCAGTTACGCCTAGACCAGAACCTCTCTTTGATTTAAGATATTTCCCTACTGAAAAAGTTGAATACGAAGAAGCACTAAGGGAATTGCGTACCTATATTGTAGTTGTGGATTTAAGTGATGAAGAGAGCTCGACTACAAAAATGCTTAAAAAGGATCTTGGTGAAATTAAATTTGACCAAGCAAAAGCTGATCCAACATTCACAACATCAGTTGGTAAAAATAAGTGGGCGACAAATCAGATTTTAATCTACGTTTTTGGTAATGGCCATGATGATTTGTTTACTCAAATCCGTGAGAATTTTCCTGCTATGGCAACTCGTATAAAAAATCATGATGCAGAACAACTCGCTTCACTCACATATGCTACAGGAGATAATATCGGATTGACAAATGAAGTTAAATCGAGATATGGATTTGACATTAGAATTCCTGCAGACTTCAGAGTGATTTTAGATGACGAGGAAAATAATTTCTTTTGGTTGAGAAAAGAAGTTGAAGGCGTTGGTGTGATGTCAATGTCATTTAGCGAGTATCCCTATGAAACTACTGAACAACTGTCTATTGAAAGTTTCAAGGCAATGAGAAACAAACATGGGAGTGATCGCACATATTCAACGGAAGCAAATTCCATCATGAGAATCAATGACATTGATATGCCTATCCTTGTATACCCATTCAATAAGGATGGGTCATATGGTAAAGAATTTAGAGGGATTTGGGAGTTGGATAATGACTTTATCGGAGGACCATTTATCAGCTATCTATTTATAAATGAATCAAAGAACACGGTCTTATTAGTTGACTCATGGGTAATGGCTCCAGGAAAGACCAAAAGAAAGTATCTACAACAACTGGAATTGATCGTAAAAGGCAAATAATCTCCGCATCAACATAGTTTTTCTCAGTTCTTGTCTTTAAAAACCATCTATTGGCACAAAAGATGTACTATTTTTATAATATAACAGGTGCAATCTAAAGTATTGTAGACAAAACTATTAACACTATGTTTTTATCGAAAACTTCATTGAACAAGAAGAATACAATTTCTATCATATTGGTTTGTACGTTTTTTTGGTTGGCAAATTCAAATAATCCACCAAATGGTCGAACAGGAGCACCTGGAGAACAAACATGTGCCACCACTGGTTGTCACGGAAATCAAAGTGGTATAATTAACGGTGAAATTTCTTTACTTGGGTTTCCTGAAGTACTAGATGCTGGCATCACCTATAATTTGACTTTACAAATGGTTGTCACCGGAGGAGATCCTCAATTAGGCGGGTTTCAAATGACAGCGATTTCAAATAACTCTTCTGCGGGTGTCTTTTCAAATGCTGGCACTTCAGCTACCATCACAGAATCTAATGGCAATGTTTATGTAGAGCACGACAATGGAGCGGCACCATTTATCGCAGATACTGTTTTGTATACAGTTGATTGGGAATCTCCTGCTGACATCAGTAACAATGAGGTTACCTTCTATTATGTAGGCAATTTCGCAAACGGCAATGGCAATAATAATGAGGATAGAATAGTCGCAAATTCATTAACCGTGTCAGGTGTTTTAATTGTAGATGAAGACAACGATGGTTTTGATAGCACTGAAGATTGTGATGATACTAATCCAAATGTCAATCCAGATGCAATGGAAATTATTGGCAATGATATAGATGAAGATTGTGATGGCATCAAACAAGTTGATTTAGATATGGATGGATTCACGGCAGACATGGATTGTAACGATGAGGATGAAACAATTAACCCAGATGCCATAGAAATTCCAAATAATGATGTCGATGAAAATTGTGATGATGTTATAGAGATGACAGTTGTAGATGCAGATAATGATGGTTTCAATTCTGATGTTGACTGTAA
>CAYVFU010000010.1:0-65209 GCA_964450495.1 uncultured Saprospiraceae bacterium
TAGAGGCTCTAGTGTGTGTATTGTTTTAGTTCTTCGAAGTGCTTCATTGCAGATTTAAAAATCTCTTTATCAACATTAACTAAAGACTCATCTAAAAATGAAACCAACTGCTCCATAGGCATATTGCCTGTCAATTCATCTTTGGCCATAGGGCATCCTCCAAAACCGTTTATCGCTCCATCAAAACTCCGACAGCCACTTTCATATGCAGCCTTTATTTTTTCTTCCCATGTATCAGGTGTTGTATGTAAATGGGCATTGAACTCAACATCTGGGAACCTTGGAATTAAATTGGAAAATAAATAGTTGATGGATTCTGGATTAGAAACGCCGATAGTATCGGATAATGAAAACAGTCTTATGCCCATGCTATACAATTGACTGATATACTTTTCTACAATTGCAACGTTCCATTCATCACCATAAGGATTGCCAAATCCCATGGATAAATAGACAAGTAGACGTTTGTTGTTTTTAATTGTAATTGCTTGTATATCAGAAATGCGTTGCAATGATTTTTCTATTGTCGCATTAGTGTTTCGTAGTTGGAATGTTTCTGATATAGAAAATGGATATCCAAGGATGTCGACTTCATCAAACTCTACAGCATCATGTGCACCACGTATATTTGCAACAATAACAGAGAATAGGGATTGAGTAGAAGATTTGTCAAGCGCTTTTAAAAGCTTCCCAGTATCAGCCATTTGTGGAATTGCTTTAGGACTTACAAAGCTGCCAATATCTATTCTATCGAAACCAACCGATAGTAAAGCCTTCGCATAGGCAATTTTGTGTTCAGTTGGAATAAATGTTTTGATTCCCTGAAGGGCATCCCTTGGACATTCGATAAGTTTTACGCGATCCATATTAAATTTTAGATCTGTATTCTTTTTTGTCTATGACAATCTTTGCAATGATTTCTTTGAGTATTTCAGAAGTGCCTCCACCGATCGGACCGAGTCTGCTATCTCTAAACATACGGGCAAGAGGGTACTCTTCCATATAGCCATAGCCACCCAAAAATTGCAAACAATTAGTGATTACTTCATCTGCTACTTTTGTTGAATTTAGTTTTGACATGCACGCTTCTTTGACGACGTATGTGCCTTTTTGTAATTCTCTAGCAACTGTATAATTGTATGCTTTGATCATGTCCACATCACTTTCCATTTCTGCGATTCGATGTCTCAGTGCTTGAAATTTATCTATAGACTTTCCAAAGGCAATTCTTTCTGACATGTATTTCTTGGTATACTCAATAGCATATTCCGCTCTGGCATGTGCATTAATACCCATAATTAATCGCTCTAAAGCAAAATGTTGCATGACGTAATAAAATCCTTTTCCAGATTCTCCCATTAAATGTGCTTTAGGGATTCGTACATTATCAAAGGCAATCTCTCCTGTGTCAGAAGCTCTCCATCCTAATTTATCTAACTTAGAAGCACTGACACCAGCTGTGTCTCTGTCAATTAAGAATACGCCCATGGATTTTGGATCGTCTTCAATATCCATTTTAGCAATGACTATTAAATAATCAGAATACACACCATTTGTAATGAATGTTTTTGATCCATTTATCAGATAATGATCACCATCCAAAACCGCAGTTGTCCGCATAGCTCCTACATCAGAACCTCCAAATGGTTCAGATATACACAAACAACCAATTTTATCACCATTGATACTGTCTTTCAAATAGCTTTGCTTTATCTCTTCTGTACCTTCAGCATTTACATGTGTCATGGCAAGATAAGCGTGCGCCCACATCGCGGCTGCAAAACCTCCAGAATTTACTTTCTGTAACTCTTCTAAAAAAATAACTGTGTAAAATATATCTAAATCTAGCCCCCCATAAGCTTCTGGATAATTAATGCCAAAGTATCCCATCTCTCCAAATTTTTTCCAGATTGTTCTTTCTATTTTACCTTCTTCTTCCCATTTGTCAACATACGGGATGACCTCTTTTTTGAGAAAACTTTGGAGACCATCTCGAAACATGTTGTGTTCTTCTGTAAAAAATGAATTGTACATTTTAATTTGATTTAGAATAGTAAATTTGGTTTAACTAATTTATTGATTGGTTTACCCATTTTTGTGAGATAAGCTTTACCATAAAATTCTTCAAATGCTAATAAGCCTTTTTCAGTAAAGTGGGGGATGATTGTAGCCCAAATCATTTTTTCAGCTTCTTCTGTTTTTTTAACTTCTCTAACTGATTGTTGAGAAACCCAATAGTAAGCAACCATCCAAGCGTTAATGGATAATTGTGCATACATACCATTGAACAACTCTGGTTTTAAATTGCCAATGGATACACCGAATGCAAATGCTTCATTGTTGCGAAGTATGGATACCTCCGACCAAATATTCATAACTCTTCGAATGTGCTTATGCTCTAAGACAGAACTGTCTCTAAAGATGAATTTGTATCTTCTTTGCAATATTCTGCAAGTGCGGACATCTAGGGTCAAATTAGTAAACGCAGGGAATCCTTTGCGTTGATCTTGGATGGCTCTTACTTCTTTCACCATGCGAACAACGAGGTCATTGAGAATATGAACTTTATTTTTATAGTGATAAGCTAGATTCCCACGACTCATCTCACAAGCCTTCGCAATATCTGCGAGGGTCACTTGATGATAACCCAGATCATTAAATTGATCTATTGATATTGATAAAATACGTTGTTTGGTGTTCATAGTTACTTAGTACAAAAATAGTAATAATAATTAGTCTTTAAAGACTAAAGTGCTTTTTTGCAAAAAACAATTGTAAATCAAATGGTTCATTTGTTAATTATCTTTTAACTAATGTGTTAAATAACTGACCAAAGAGGTCTTCTCTCGTCTTAAATATGGTGGTTTTGAAATATTCTTTGTCTTATATTTGCATCATTACCTTAAATGCCTATGTACCGTACTTTTCTCCTCTTGTTATTGGTGTGCGTTTCTTTAGGCATTGGTTTAGCTCAGAGTTCAATTGATTTTTCAGTTGAAAGAGGCTACTATACCAACTCTTTTCAACTCATTCTATCTAGTGAAGACCCTAATGCTCAAATTAGATATACACTGAACGGCAAAACCCCATCTCCTTCATTTGGAAATGTTTATTCCAGTCCATTAACAATTGACGAAACGACAGTTGTTAAAGCACTTGCGCACAGTACATTGGATACGACTAGGGTTGAAGCACATACATATGTCTACATTCAAGATGTCATCAATCAGTCCGCAACGACAAGTGGATTCCCTACTGGTACAGGATTTTCAGGCACTATAAAAAATGATGGTACATATGGCCCTTTGCTTGATGATGCACTTACGGATATTCCATTTATGTCTTTAAGTTTAGATTTGACAGATTACAACTTTATTTATGAGAACAAATCAACCATGAGGCAAGCACACATCGAATTTTACGATGAACTTGAGTCTGAGAGTTACGACAGAGCTACTGGGGTATCGACCTATGGCAATAGTTCTTTTAGTGCTGGCAATGCAAACAAAAAAAATTATCGATTACGATTCCAAGAACAATTTGGTGCTTCTAAGTTTAAATTTGACATATTTGGGGGAGATGCAGCTGAAGAATTTGATGTGATAGATTTAAGAGCTGGTAGCCAATCTACAATTGACAAAGGAGGTGTGCAAAATATGCACGAGAAAATCATTAAGGACATACAAATAAAATTGAGTGGCAGTGGTGTGCATGGGAGGTTTGTTCACTTATACATTAATGCTGTTTATTGGGGCGTTTATACCTTAAGCGAAAGACCGACTAAGTCATTTGGTGAATCTTATTTTAGTGGTGACAAAGATGACTATAACACAATGAAGGGTACTTGTTGTACAGATGTCGCTTTGCCTATAGATGGAACCGATGTTTCTTATGATAATATGAAGGCTCAATTAGTGAACTATCCAAATGTTGAGCAATACTTAGACGTAGACCATTTTATTGATTATGTGATGTTGTGTAATTATGGTCCTCATGGCGATTGGAGAACGTGGAATACATATGCGATTGACAATCCTACTGCTGGAGAACCGTATCGATTTTTTATGTGGGATCCAGAACCATCACTGTATAATGATTGGTATTATACCGACTTTCTTGTAGATACTCGGAGTCATGAAGATATATGGCAACCCTTAAAAGCTCACGATGATTTTAGGGTTCGTGTTGGTGATCAGATGGAGTGTAATTGTGAAGAAGCCGATGGTCCATTAAATCCAACAAATTTCGAAGCTTATTATGATGAAGTTTTTCAACAGCATAAACTTGCTTACTTAGCAGAAGCGGCTCGATGGGGCGATAAAGACCTGTATAATGAATTTCTAGGTTATAGAGATGATCTTTTGAATACTGGTTGGTTCTATGACAGAAAGGATGACATGAAAGATGCATATGAAGCAGAAAATTTATACCCTAGTATAGATGCTGTTAATTTTAATCATAATGGTGGCATTGTTGCAAATGGCTTTCAATTAAATTTGACCAATCCTAATTCAAACGGGTCAATTAGATACACATTAGACGGTACTGATCCAAGAGCGCCTGGAGGTGCGGTGTCTTCTAGTGCCATTACTTATAGTGGTACAATCACACTACCCCCCGGTGTACATACAGTTTCAGCAAGAGTTAGAATAAATGGAGTTTGGTCTGCGATGTGTCCTAAGCGTTTTTATGTTGACCAGGATTATAATAATCTTGTGATAAATGAGATCCATTATAACCCTGTTGATGAAATAACTGCTACGAATGATACATTGAGTGGTAAGAATTTTGAATTTGTAGAAATCAAGAATTGTGGAGACACACCAATCAACTTATTAGATGTGCAATTTAATAAAGGGATTAGCCTGACAGTAGAAGATCCAATAATTATTCAACCAAATCAATTTGTTGTTTTTGCTGATGATGCTGCTTGGTTTCAATATAAATATGGTCTATCTGCAGACGCAGAATATGTGGGTAAGCTTGATAACGGTGGTGAGAATCTTTGGCTTGTAGATCCAGAATTAAATATTATTGATTCATTAGATTACAATGATAAATCACCATGGCCAGCGACAGCGGATAAAGGCTATTACAGTTTAGCATTAGCGGAATGTAGCTTAGATAATGCTGATCCTCTTAGTTGGAGTATTCAGTCAGTATTTACCACACCGCGTGCAGAAAACTACTTTACAAATTTTGGTGAACATCCGTTTTCAGGAATTGTGATAAATGAAATTCACTATAATCCAATGGACAGTATAGTACCTAGTACAGGTGATACTATCAATGGAAGAAAATTTGAGTTTGTCGAATTGAAAAATATAAGTACAATTCCAATAGATCTGTCGGGAGCCATTTTTGCCAGAGGTATTGAATATGAGTTTGCGAATGGAACAATCATTCAACCTGGTGATTTTCTCGTCCTTGCGGAAGATAAATCTTCATTCAATGACAGGTACGGCTTCCAAGCATTTGACAAATACGATGGCCAACTTGATAATGGTGGTGAAACATTATGGTTGGTAAATGACAGCGGAGTCCTTCTTGATGCTGTCACTTATGACGATATATTTCCATGGGATTTTCAAGCGGATGGAGGAGTTATTGATTATAGTCTTGCGTTAGTTGATGGTACTGTAGATAATGATACATACTTAAATTGGAGTACTCAGTGTAATTTACTTTATACGCCTGGCGCAGAAAACGACTTAGCTTGCTTTACCGGGCCTAACTATAGTGGACTTACGATTAATGAACTTGATTACATCCCCAATGGTGCAAATGCTTTAGAATTCTTGGAGTTAGTCAATAATTCTTTTTTACCAATCGATTTAGAGGGTCTACGTTTTTCTACTGGTATTACATATGATTTTAATGGTGGTCAACTTTTGCCTGGCCAATACTACATTATAGTTCGAGACTCTGTGCTTTTTCAGAATACATACAATGTTTCAGTTGATGGTAAATTCACTGGAGGGTTAAGCAGCAATGGAGAGACTGTCGTCCTAAGAGATCTTTTTGGAAATACAATTGATATTGTCTCATATGGTAATTCTTCACCTTGGACAAGCGAACCTACACAAGGTGTTAAAAGTCTTGCGCTTATCAATCCAAATCTAGATAATAATGTAGGAGCTAATTGGTGTGTACAGCAAAGCGATCGGACACCAAAAGCACCAAATGTTTTCTCTGATACAGATAACGACAGTATTATTGATTGTATTGATTCTTGTCCAACACTTGATGATTCATTAATAGGGACAACTTGTGATGATGGTGATTTATGTACAACAGGTGAAAAATGGGATTCAAATTGTAATTGCTCTGGTGGTACATTTCAAGATACCGATAATGACGGTGTGTGTGATGCAGAAGATCGGTGTAGTGGTATCAATGATGGTTTGATCGGCACTGCTTGCGATGACGGAGATCCATGTACAGTAAACGAAGTATTTGACTCAAATTGCCAATGTTCCGGTGGAGTATACATTGACAGTGATACTGATGGTACTTGTGATGGCCTCGATCAATGTCCTGGATTTGATGATAGTCTCATTGGCCAATCTTGTAATGACAATGATCCTTGCACCACAAATGATACGTACAATACAGATTGTGATTGCGCAGGTACTGCTTCTGCTGATTCTGATGGAGATGGTGTTTGTGATGCAATGGACCAATGCCCTAATTTTGATAATGCTTTAATAGGCACGCCATGTGATGATGGGATTATCTGTTTTGTTGGCAGTACATGGGATTCAAATTGTAACTGTACAGGAGGCGCTTACGCTGACACTGACGGTGATAATGTCTGTGATCCATTAGATCAATGCGAAGGATTTGACGACAGCATAGATACCAATAATAATGGTGTGCCAGATGGCTGCGAAGGATGTGTTGATTATATAGCTGAAACTACTAATTCTCTCATTTCTCAAAATAGAGCTGCCAACATAAGCATTCACTCAAATGGACGAGTTCTAATCGGAGACATAGATTATCGAGCAGGACAAGAGATTAATTTTACGGATGGTTTTGAAGTGAAAACGGGGGCAGTGTTTCATGCACATATAGCTCCTTGTAATTGATAAGGAGATTTTCCTGTGTAGACTTTTAAATTACATATCAACTGAATGCTGATTGATAAGTTTTTGTATCTACATTACACTCTATTATTCTAAAAAATAATAATTATCGTTCCGCGTACACTCCATAATATCGAGGTGTTCTATTTCTAAGAAATGGTCGCAAGCCTATTTTATCTGACTTACTGACCCATTTTACTTTATCCTTTATTGTCCATCCAGATTTTTCCAACAGCCAATCAAATTGCCAGTCTTCAAATTCGTGATAATGTCTATCCCAAGGGTCTGTCTTTGATCTGTAAGCAGGTGCAAACCATAGTCTTAATGGTATGGTCAGTACTACTTTTTTAGCGTTTATGTTCTTTAAAACGGAAAATGGATTTAATAAATGCTCGAGAATTTCAAACCCTGTTACAACATCAAACTCTCCATAATGAGTAAGATCATATTCTAAATCCAAGTCTTCACCTTTTGTGTTGACAATTGAATATCCATTTTCCTTCATTATTTCTCCAAACGGATTTTCGACACCAAGATCAAGAATTTTTTCTGTTGTGTTTACATTCTTTTTTAGGAACTTCAAGGTATGATTGTACCTATCTATAGGCATATTATTTTCGTACATACATGTTTTAATTACAGTTTTGAATAAAGATTAATTAGCTCTGTGGAAGTTTCTACCCAATTGTATTTTTCTTTTACAGCATTATAACCATTTACTGAATACTGCTCTATTTTTTTAGGGTTATTATACACTTCAAAAATTGAATGTGCTAACTGGTCTGAATTATTTGACTCATAGACAATGCCGGAGGACGCATCGTTTACAATTCTTGCTATGGGGTTACAATTTGTGACCACAATAGGTTTGCTCATATACATATAATGAAAAAGTTTATGAGGAATAGTATGGTCTGTGTGTACAGTCTTGAGATGTGGAATCAAACAGATGTCCGCCTCAGCCATGTAAGAGGGTAATTCGTTAGCCAATTGCCAGCCTTCAAAGATTACCTTTTTTTCTAATTCTAGATTAATGGTAAGCTGCTTTAATTCATCTAGGTTTTTTCCAGTCCCAACAAGCACTAATTTAATGTTTGGAATAATTTTAGAAATTTCAGGTATTGCATTTATAACATGTTCTAAGCCTCTGTGGTAATCAAAACCACCGGTGTATAAAAGGATAAAAGCATCAGGATGTTCCATTCTTATCTTCTTGCTTATTTGTTTTGAAAAAGTATTTCTATTAATGTAATTTGCTACTATCCATAATTTGGACTGGGGTATTTCAAGCTCCATATATCGACCTTTTGCTTCTTCAATTACTGTGATAATCGCATCGCAATCAGACAACCATTCCTTTTCAGCCCTTTCCCATTTGGGGATAGAAATGAGAAGGTTGCCGGGAAAGGTATTTGCAAATTTATAATGTCTTAATGCTTGTGGATAATTTTCATGTAAGTCTGCGACTAGTTTAATTTCCCTTTTAGATTTTTTCTTAGCTAAGATTCCCGCTTTTACTAAGTATAAGTCATGCGCATGTATAACATCAAGACTGTATTTTTCTATGCCATTTAAGGCTAATTTAGCCCAATAGTGAGAGTAAAAATCAAATAAAGTGTTGGTGAGACCTTTCATTTTATTTTTTTTCCACGTACTAATTTTATGCCTTAGAATTTTAGCTCCATGAAAATCCTCTTCTGCTTTTTTGTCTCCATAGTTAAAACATAAAACGAAGACTTCATGACCAGCATTAATTAGGGATATTACTTCATTCTCCACCCTCATATCTCCAGTGAACTCATTATCTAGAAGCATTCCTATTTTCATGTAATTAATTTTAAGAGATATTGAGAATTTACAACTATAGATAAATTAAATAATATCCAAATATATAATGATATACTCAACATATGACCTAAATTTGCTATATGTTGAATAAGAAAAGAGCATTAATAGTCTTTGGAACTAGACCAGAAGCCATCAAAATGGCACCTGTGGTACATGCCCTACAAGCTAGTGATAAGCACATTGAAACCAAAGTTTGTGTTACAGCACAACATAGAGAAATGCTGGACCAAGTACTTGAATTATTCAATATAGTGCCAGATTACGATCTAAACCTTATGAAACCGGGACAGAATCTTTACGACCTCACAGCTAGAATCATCAGTTCGCTGAGACCAGTCATGGAAGAGTTTAAGCCTGATTATGTTTTTGTGCATGGAGATACGACAACTACTATGGCGACAAGTATTGCTGGGTTTTATGCTGGCGCAACTATATGTCATGTGGAGGCAGGTCTAAGAACGTTTAATAAAAAAGCACCATTCCCAGAAGAAGTGAATAGACAAATTACAGGACGAGTAGCCGATATTCACTTTGCACCTACTCAAAAATCTAAGGAGAATTTATTAAAAGAGAATATTGACCAAGACAATATTTTGGTTACTGGCAATACTGTGATCGACGCACTTAAAGATTGTGTCCAAAGACTAGACAGCATATCGAGCCCAATAATTAGTAAATTAGAAACTACAATCAGCCATACCAAAAAAGTGATTTTAGTCACAGGCCATAGGAGAGAGAATCATGGTGAAGGTATGATCTCTATATGCAAAGCTTTAATTAGGATAGCAAATCAAGCTGATGTTGAAATTGTCTATCCAGTACATTTAAATCCAAAAGTAAAAGGACCAGTCTACGACTTACTAGGCGATCATCCCAATATTAAGTTGATAGAACCGTTGCCTTATGAAGCATTCATTTGGCTTATGAATAAATCTTATTTAATCATTACAGATTCCGGAGGTGTGCAAGAAGAAGCTCCTTCTCTTGGTAAACCTGTTTTGGTCATGCGCAATACAACAGAAAGGCCTGAAGCTGTCGAAGCAGGAACTGTTATACTCGTAGGTACCGATGAAGAAAAGATTGTTTCTGAATCTATGGCTCTTTTGAATGATGAGCAGACATATGAAAAAATGAGTGCACTCCATAATCCTTATGGTGATGGAAATGCGGCAAAACGTATTCTAGAATTTATTTTAAAACAAGAGAATGTCTAAGGAAAAGGTTTGTATTGTAGGATTAGGATATATTGGCTTACCTACTTCTATCTTAATGGCCATTAATGGCTTAGAGGTCTTTGGGATGGATGTAAATAAGTCTGTTGTAGAACAAACAAATAGAGCTCAGCTTAGCATTAACGAGCCTGGTTTGCAAGATCTTCTAACGGAAGCAATAGACAGCAAGCTACTGTCAGCTCACTCAGAAGTGCAAGCTGCTGATACCTATCTGATTGTTGTGCCTACTCCGTTTAAAAATAATAATGAACCAGATATCTCCTATGTTGAAAATGCTGCGGAGTCGCTTACACCATTGCTCAAAGAACACGATTTAGTAATTATAGAATCGACTTGTCCTAAAGGAACCACAGAAAAAATTGCTGATAATATTTATGGAGTCAGACCTGAACTAAAAGGAAAATTAAATATAGCCTATTGCCCTGAGCGAGTGTTGCCAGGTAATATAATTCACGAACTTGTTCACAATGACAGGGTTATTGGTGGTATTGATGATAAATCTACAGCGAGAGCTATTGCGTTCTATAAGCAGTTTGTAAAAGGAGCCTTATATCCTACAAATGCACGTACAGCAGAAATGACAAAACTTGTAGAAAATGCATATCGCGATGTTCAGATAGCCTTCGCCAATGAACTTTCTATTATATGTGATAAAGCAGATATTAATGTGTGGGAACTCATCAGTTTAGCAAGTAAACATCCCCGTGTTAATATTCTAAATCCAGGCTGCGGGGTAGGAGGGCACTGCATTGCAGTGGATCCATATTTCATAGTAGCAGAATATCCATTGGAGTCAAAAATTATTGGAAAAGCTAGAGAGATAAATAATTACAAAGCGATCTGGTGCACTAAAAAGATTGATGAAGCCATCACTAAATTCTATGATGATCATAACAGAAAACCGGTTGTTGGAATGATGGGTTTAGCATACAAACCCAACATTGATGACCTTCGGGAAAGTCCTGCATTATTCATAACTAGAGAGATATTGAAAAATTATGGAAGTGACCTTATAAAGATTGTTGAACCTAATCTTTCAACATCAACTGAATTCGAACTTACAGATTACACAGAGGCTGCTGAGAAAGCAGATATTATTGTGTATTTAGTCTCACACAATGAATTCAAAGACTTGGCTATAGGTGCATCTACACTTGTGTTAGACTTCTGTGGCATCACACAGTCGGTTAATCAATAAGGTTTGCTAAAGCTTTTGTTAAATTCCGACGAGTAAATTTTGCAGCATCAGATTGAATAATATCATTTGTGTTTACCCTATCAAAAAATGCAGACAATAGTTTGATATTTTCTTTAGCAGAATTGGAATAAGACAGGATCAAATTATTTCCTTCATAAAGAGCATCTGCGACCTCAGCTCCCTCTGGAGCAAGACATATAATTGGTTTTCCAGTTGCTATATATTCAAAGGTTTTGCCAGGAATGCATGCTTTGGCGTTTTCTGAATTATTTACTAACAGCAGTAAAATATTGGCTTCCTGATAATCAGCAATAACGTCAGGATGAGGCTTGAATCCTTCGAAGGTAAACCGTTTGGAAAGGCGAGGCATTTTTCTAATGCTGGGAACAACATTTCCAGAATCTACCCCGACTAAATGCAATTGCAATGAATCGTATTTTGTTGACAGTGTGTCTAATGCTTCCCAAAGACTAGGCGCATCTCGTTCCGCATATAACATGCCAGCACTGTAGATCTTAAGTCCAGCAAGTAGAGAGTTGTTTGTAAAAGAATCAAAATCACTTTCATCAAACCCGTTGGTAATAACTTGCATTTTATCTAAATCAAAAGGCATCAATCTTTCATGCATGTATTTACTAGTCGTCAAAACGATATCACAACTATTCACTACGGCCTGTTCGAGTTGCTCATATTTTTTTCTATTTCCAGAGGTCACATAATATTTGTCCATTAGATCTCCGAATTGCGACCACGGATCCCGAAAGTCAGCAATCCACTTAATCTTATGTTTTTTCTTTAATTCCAAACCTATGAGATGCATACTGTGGGGAGGACCTGTTGTGATAACAGTGTTTATTTGATCTTCTTGTAATAGCTTATCTAGGTATTTAACCGCTGGCTTGACCCAAGATATTTTAGGATCTGGAATAAACACATTGCCTCTTATCCATGATTTAAATTTAGAAAGATAGCTGTCGTTTTGAGCAGATTGTACTGGGTTATTGCCTTTACCTTGTCCATGAGAGATTAAACCGTATGCTTCTTTAATTGGTAATTTATGTACTATCGTATCCTCATGTATTTCAGAAATTAGACTTTGATCGCGCAGAGGGTAACTTGGATTTTCAGGTGTGAAAATTATAGGCTTTATGGCAAACTCAGGTAAGTATTTAGCAAATTTAAGCCAACGCTGAACACCAGATCCTGAAGTAGGTGGCCAATAATATGTGATAATAAGTACTTTCTTCAAGATTGATTTTTACTGTCTGTCGCTGAATTCATACCCACTTCTAATTCCTTTTTCAATTGCTGGAATTCCACTTTTCATCCAATCAGGCATAGGTGCATCCTTTAAGTAATGATCAAAATACTGTTGCATTCTGATATTGAAATCCAGCCTGTTTTGCCATTTTAATGGCCAGTGAGGCTCTCCATTATAATTTAACAACCAAGATGGCTTTTGAAGTCTGCGTAAAGCCATAAAAAACTCAATGCCTAAGTGCCAAGGGACATGTCCATCAGCATCATTGTGCATAATAAGTACTGGAGTATTTATCTTATCTGCATTAAATAGAGGAGAATTTTTGATGTATAGTTCTGGTGATTCCCACAAGGTGGCACCTAGTCTGCTTTGTGTCTTTTCGTATTGAAATTGGCGACTTCTTCCCGTTCCCCAACGAATGCCACCATAAGCACTTATCATATTTACTAATGGCGCTCCTGATTCTGCACAAGCAAATATGTCTGTTTTTGTAACAAGATGTGCGACTTGGTATCCACCCCAACTATGGCCTTGGACACCTATTTTATTTTTATCAATAAAGCCTTCGGCTATGAGTGCTGAAATTCCAGAAATAACAGAGTTGTAACAACTCTCACCTGGTTCTCCGACAGTATATGGTACATCTGGATTAAAAATAATATAGCCTCTATTGGAATAAAAGCTATAATTTATTGTTGACCGACCAGCTGATGGAGGCTTGTGGCGATGCAAACCATTTGTACTGCGCTCATAAAAATTAACCAACAAAGGATATTTTTTTTCTGGATCAAATCCTGGAGGGAGTACTAAAATCCCATCTAATTTTTGCCCATCGAAGGCAGTCCAACTGAAAATTTCATTATCACCCCAAGCATAGTCTTCCTGTTGAGGATTTGCATTCGTAATTTGTTGCTGCTTAGTAAAACTTAAATTATCCAATAACAAATTAGGGAAAGTTTTAAAGGACTGTTTTGTGTAAATAATATTGTCATTTTTTTCTGCTTTAATGACGTTTGTTGTAAATTGACAATCAGCTTTAATTTTTTGCTCAACTTTTCTGTTTTGATAATCATATATACCATACCCACTAGATTTATCTTTTTCATCAAAGATTTTTAATAATAGCGATTCGTCTAGATTTATAAAATGTTCTTCTTCATCTAATTGAATGTAGGTGTATTTGGTTTTATATTCTCTTCCTTGGGTAAGTCTTTGTGGCTTGATAATGTTATTGGGATCTATTAACCACAAATCATATCGATCATTGACGATAACAAATTTTTCATCTGTTGTCCATCCTTCAATACCATATGGTCTAGGGTCGGAAGGAGCGTCATGCAATTCATCATAAAATGTACTTATAGAGTCATCAGCAAATGTTACAGTCGTATTATTAGCAGTGTTGTGAGCTACCCATGTGGCATCTTTTCTATCGTACCAAAATATGTAGTTACCTGCTGGAGAGATTGAAGGTCTAGCATGAATAGCTTCCGCAATTTTTATTTTTTCTCCAGTCTGTATGTTGACTTTATATACATCGTTTTCTGCATATCCCTGCCAAGTCTCATGAGTCTTATAAGGAGTGTCTGTATAAATTAGTGCAAATTCTGCTTCTCTTTTTAGATCCATTCTCAACGAAGGAAATGATTCATCCTGAAGTAGGTGAACAGCGTTTGATTGTGTGAAATAAACGGCGTCATATGATTTTATTTCATCGTCTTCTTGATCCAACTCTTGTTGTGTGTACAGTTTAGCTTCTTTATAATGCCAAATTTCTACATTGACTATTTCTTCATCAAGTTTAGATGTGTCTTGAAGTAGTCGTTGTGGTGTAACGCCAAAAAATAATCGTGTTCCGTCATCAGAAAAGCTAGGCTTTTTTTCATGACTTAAATCCCACTTTTTTGGCAGGGAAGGGGAGTCACTGTTTATTATCTCTGTAACTGTGTCACTATTTTTTTTCCAATGATATAGTTGATATGGTCTATACAGGACATCAGTTGTGTCAGTATCAAGAATAAATGCTGCTTGTGTTCCATTTTTATTAATGGCTAGTTGATATATTTTACTGTCAACAATAAATGTGGAATCAATACCATTCTCATTTTTTATAAATATACCGCCAGTAGAAATGCTGTCTGATTTTACTGAATAAATTAGTGACGAATTTTCATCAGCGAAAGTAAATTGAATCACATTGTGTAATGTGTCTAAGATGTCACTATCTGGTTGGTAATAAATAATTTTTTCATCCTTTTGTTTTTTATTGTTTCCTTTTTTTGAATTGTCTTTGCCTTTTATTTTTGCCGCTATAGTGCCTCCATATTCTTTAGGTATTTTATAGCTGCTGATATTTGGAAAGACCGTTTCACTTCGAGTTATCAAATTGTACACAATAAGCGTATCAGAGGGCATGTCTTCTTTTTTTGTTTTAAGTCGTTTTTGTTCTTTGACGAATTCCTTAGCTGGAGTTCGTAAAAAATAGACATACTGCCCTGATTTATCAAAAGTGGGATCTTCTGCGCGCTCCATCCGTATCTCCTTTTTTGATTTTGAGTTGTACACTACCAAAATCTTGTCTCCGTAACCTGGCACTAGCTGATATAAAATCCATTCACCGTTTGGTGTTATCTGCGTATCGGTTATTCTATTCCAATCGAAATAGACGGATTCATCCATGATTTTATTTCCTTGGCCGAAAAGGCTAATTGAGAAAAACAGACTAAATATATATATGACGTGATTAGTGTACTTCATTGCGAATGATTTGAATTATAACTTCAGGTAGTTTTCAATGGTTGAAATTAGTTTTTAATTTCTTGTTTACCAACAATACATATTCGTACAAGTAGTCTTCCAGCAGTAAGGTAATGTCTTATTGAAGGATAAAACAATAGTAAAACTTCTTTAACCTTAAACCAAGTCCATAAAATCATGCGTAGTGGGAATAGTTGAATCAAACCTGAGAACCTTAAAATCCAATGGATCATGACCCAATGTCATTTAGTTAAGAAATAAATCTTTTTTTAAAAGCTTCGGAGATTCGAAATATATATAGTCCCGCGGCGACAATGCCGTGGGATTAATTATATTAGAACGAAAACGCCATTGACACGCGTTTTTTATCAAAAACCGTGACAATGGTTTTAATTTATTGTCCATCAGTTTATAATCTAACCTAATAAATATTTTGTCATCATTTTGTGTCAAAAATACCCAACCAAAGGTTGACAGGCGCCAAAAGGTCTATCATAAATCCCCAGCCTATTTTCATTAGTATTGTTTAATTGCTAGTAGTATTATTTTAAAAAAAAAATAATACAGGCATTTTGAAATTTTATTCTAATTTGTTTAAAGTTATGCTTCTTTATTTACACAAATGGAAGCTTAACTATTGTAGCAGATAATTGCTTTTTTCTAATCTGAATAAGAATATCCGTCCCCTTTTTGGCATGTTCACGCTTTACATATCCCAATCCAATCCCTTGGTCAAGGCTTGGTGAGTGTCCACCCGAGGTAACTGTCCCTATAGGCCCACCTGTAGAATCTAGAATTTTATAGTCCTTCCTTGGAATGCCTTTGTCTACCATTTTGAAAGCGACAAGACGATCTGCTGTTTTATTCTCTTTATCGGCAAGAATTCCGTCTTTATTGATAAAGTCTTTATTGAATTTTGTCACCCATGATAGGCCTGCAGCAATTGGGGAGGTATGGTCATTAATATCATTGCCATACAGGCAATAGCCTTTTTCTAGTCTTAAAGTATCTCTTGCGCCCAAACCAATTGGCTGTATTCCAAATGATTTGCCTGCTTCCATCACAGCATTCCACAAAGACTCTGCGTGTGTATTGGGGACATACAATTCGAATCCCCCTGAACCTGTGTAACCTGTCGCTGAAATAATTACATTTGATATGCCGGCGATTTCGCCTAGACTAAAGTGATAAAATTTAATTTCAGATAAGTCAATTGTTGTGAGGCTTTGTAAAGCTTCAGTTGCTTTTGGACCTTGTACCGCAAAAAGCGAAAAGAGTTCAGAATAGTCTTCAAGGGTAGCACCAAATGTATTGTGCTTCTTAATCCAATTAAAATCCTTTTCAATATTTGAGGCATTAACAACAAGCATGTACTTGTCTACATCAAATTTATAAACCAATAAGTCATCAACTATTCCCCCTTGATCGTTGGGTAGATAACTGTATTGTGCTTGTCCTGCTTTTAATGATGCCGCATCATTGGCACTTACTTTCTGTATCAGTTCAAGAGACCCTGGTCCAACTACTTTAAATTCACCCATGTGGGATACATCAAACATTCCCACACCATTTCTGACGCATAAATGTTCTTCAATCAAGGAACCATATTTAAGTGGCATTTCATAACCAGCAAATTCGACCATTTTTGCACCTAGTGTACGATGCAAATTATCTAATTGAATTTTCTTCAAAGTTTGGTTCATGAATATTTTATTTAATAGCTCAAGAGTTTTTTTAACGTTACTTCAAGTCTCGAATTTGCTAAATACTGAGCCTCTAGATTTTTTGCAAAAGGAAATGGTGTATCTAAACTTGCAACTCTCATAATTGGAGCATCGAGATGTTCGAATAGGTGCTCAGAAATATATGCAGACAACTCCGCTCCTATACCTCCGATCAGCGTATCCTCATGTAGGAGCAAAACTTTATTTGTCTGTTTTACAACGTCATCAATAGCATTGTAATCGAGTGGTGATAACGATCTCAAATCTAGAATGGCAATGTCTAGATTTTTTTCTTGTTGTATGTCCATTGCCCATTTGACACCTAGTCCATATGTTATAATCACCGCTTGATTGCCTTCTTTCACAACAGCAGCTTTGCCTATTTCTTCTGTATAGTAGTCCACAGGTATTTCTGCAGTCATGCTACGATATAGCGCTTTGTGTTCGAAGTACAATACTGGATTAGGATCTTCAATTGCTGCCAGTAATAGCGCTTTGGCATCCTGAGGATTAGACGGATAAACTATTTTCAAACCTGGTGTTTTGAAAAACCACGCTTCATTTGTTTGTGAGTGAAATGGTCCAGCACCAACTCCGCCGCCGCAAGGCATCCTTATGACTAAGTCTGCTGTAGCACCCCAACGATAGTGAATTTTTGCAAGGTTATTAACAATCTGATTGAAGCCGCATGTGACAAAATCTGCAAATTGCATTTCTATAACAGACTTTATCCCTTTTAAACTCAAGCCAAGCCCGATTCCAATGATTGCACTTTCACATAACGGTGTATTTCTAATTCTTGCTTCTCCGTATTTTTCTAAAAAGCCATTGGTTATCTTAAATACTCCACCATAATCAGCAATGTCTTGCCCCATTAAAACAAGATCTTCATGACGTTGCATGGCTAAATCAAGACCATCAGTTATTGCTTCTATAAATCGACTATTTTTTGTTTCTGAACCAGTTGGTAAAGTAACAGTGTGAGTAGAAGGACTGTAGAGATCTGCCAACTCATTATTTAAGTCCGCTTGGACATCGTCTTCTTTGGATACCTCTTCCAAGGCTTGGTTAATTTGAGTTTTAATCTCTTCAGCCCAAGTGTCAATTTCTGACTCACTAATGATGTTTTCAGTCAACAACCATTGTTCAAAATTGACTTTAGGATCTCGTTCAATCCAATAATCTAGTAGCTCTTTTGGTACATACTTTACGCCACTTGCTTCTTCATGGCCTCTTTGTCTAAAGGTCATGCATTCTACTAAGACTGGCTCTGGATTTTTTCTTAGTTCTGCTGCTAAAGATGAAATTGTTTCAAAGACTTCAATGATGTTATTGCCATCAATGCTGATTGATCTCATGCCATAACCAATACCTTTATCTGCAATATTTACGCATTTAAATTGCTGGTTAATTGGTGTTGATAACCCGTAGCCATTATTTTCTACCAGAAAGATAACTGGTAATTGCCAGACTGCCGCTACATTTAAGGCTTCGTGAAATTCACCTTCGCTGGTGCCTCCCTCTCCTGTAAATGCTAGACTGATGCGGTTTTCGTTTTTAAGTTTATGGGCAAGAGCTACACCTGCAGAAAGGGATAGCTGTGGTCCTAGGTGTGAAATCATACCGACAATATGATGTTCTAAGCTGCCAAAATGAAAGGAACGATCTCTGCCTTTTGTAAAGCCAGACTCTTTGCCTTGCCATTGGGCAAACAACCTAGTGAGTGGTACTTGTCGTGTCGTAAACACACCTAAGTTTCTGTGCATTGGAAAGATGATCTCATCATCAAGTAATGCAAGTGTAGCACCAACTGATATTGCTTCTTGACCGATGCCAGAAAACCATTTGCTGATTTTGCCTTGTCTTAAGAGTTTAAGCATTTTCTCCTCAATCATCCTTGGAAGAAGCATGCCTTTATATAATGCAATTAAGGTTTGATCCTCCAGTTTTTCTCGCTCAAAAGGGATGACAGAAGACAATGCAGTAGCCATTATTTGAAGGCGTTTAATCCTGTGACATCCATGCCTGTAATGAGTAAGTGGATGTCATGAGTTCCCTCATAAGTTAGCACAGTCTCGAGATTCATCAAATGTCTCATCATTGGATACTCGTTGGTAATTCCCATGCCCCCATGAATCTGTCTAGCTTCTCTTGCAATTTGAAGGGCCATCCAGACATTGTTTCTTTTTGCCATTGATATCTGAGCTGGAGTTGCTTTGCCATCATTAGCAAGGGTGCCAAGTCTCCATGATAAAAGTTGGGCTTTAGTAATTTCCGTAATCATTTCGGCCAATTTCTTTTGGGTCAATTGAAACTGTCCTAGAGGTTTGCCAAACTGTGATCTTTCTTTAGAATACCGGAGTGCGGCATCATAGCAGTCCATCGCAGCTCCTATTGCTCCCCAAGAAATGCCATACCTTGCTTTTGACAAACAAGACAAAGGACCTTTTAATCCTTGAACTTTTGGAAGCACATTTTCTTTTGGTATGCGGACATTTTCAAAAACTAATTCTCCAGTGATCGAGGCCCTTAGTGACCATTTACCTTTGATTTCAGGTGCTGAAAATCCAGGCATATCTTTTTCTACAATAACCCCTCGGACGATGCCATCTTCATCTTTTGCCCATACTACAGCTATGTCTGCAACGGGTGAATTTGTAATCCACATCTTAGCTCCATTTAGAATATATGCATCACCGTCATCCTTGAGATTAGTAATCATACTTCCAGGATCAGAGCCAGAGTTTGGCTCAGTCAAACCAAAGCAACCAATAAGATTTGCCTTTGCCAATTCGGGCAGGTATTTTCTTTTTTGCTCTTCTGAACCAAATCTATAAATAGGATACATGACCAATGATCCTTGGACAGATGCCATTGAGCGTATTCCGCTATCCCCTCGTTCTAATTCTTGCATGATGATTCCATAAGCAATCTCATCCATTCCACCACAGCCATATTCTTCTGGTAGGCTTGGTCCTAAAGCACCTAGCTCTGCCATTTCTTTAAAGAGGTGCAATGGACATTTTCCTTCTTCCGAATAGGATTCGATTATTGGAGTAACTGATTTTTTTACCCAGTCTCTGACAGCTGAACGAACAAGCAAATGTTCTTCAGATAAAAGATCATCAAGGGCATAATAATCAGGAGCCTCATATCGATCGGTCTTTACTTGTTTTTTATGTTCTGTTGCCAGCATATTGATATTATTTAAAAGTAAACAGGTCTTCGGACTTCAGCAATGTATTTTGCTAAATGCAGTACTTGTTGTGTATAGCCATATTCATTGTCATACCAAATGTAAAGAACAACACTTTTGCCATTAGGAGCAACGATTGTAGAGTGACTATCGTAGACACTACAACAGTAACTGCCTTTAATGTCATTAGATACTAGTTCTGGCTCAAAACTGTATTTTATTTGTTCAACTAGATCACCTGATAAAGCTGCTTGTCTTATAGCATAATCAAGGGAGTCTTTTGTTACTTGTGTTTTCAGATCAGCGGTGATTATTGCAAGTGAACCGTTTGGAGTAGGGACTCTTACAGCATTGGCAGTGATCTTATTTTTTAAGATCGGCATCACTTTTTCAATTGCATTTGCAGCATCAGTTTCAGTAATGACCATGTTCAATGCAGCAGATCTTCCTCTTCGATTTTTCTTGTGCATATTGTCCAAAAGGTTTTGATCATTGGTGTATGCATGCACTGATTGAATGTGGCCTTTTTCTATACCGAATGCGTCTTGCAGAACTTTTATGATGGGCACGATGGCATTATTAGTACATGAGCCCGCTGCCCAAATTTTTTCATCTTCTGGCAATAATTGATTGTGGTTTACGCCAAAAACAATGTTTGGGATGTCCTCGCCAGGTGCAGTCAATAAAATTTTGTCGATTCCTCTAGCAATTAAATGTTGTTCGAGCATTTTTCTAGATCGATACACACCTGTATTGTCGATGACCAAAGCGTCTTTTATTCCGTATGTGGTGTAATCTATGTCGGAAGGTTCATTCGCATGGATGATGTGAACGATTTGTCCATTGATTATCATTGTTCGGTCTTCAGCATTTAATTCTACTACACCGGAGAACTCACCGTGAATTGAATCCATTCTCAATAAATCAATTCGCTTTTCTAATTCTTCTCTGTTGGTATCTCTCGTGACAATAGCTCTCAATCTCAGCTGTTGTCCTTTTCCTGTTTTTTTTATTATCTCCCGAGCGCATAGTCTGCCAATTCTACCAAACCCATATAGTACAACATCAGTAGGGCTACCAATCGGTATATCGTCTTTATTGATAAAAGATTCTAACTTATCTTTTAAAAATTCTTTACGAGACAACAGGTGCTGTCTGTCAGAAGACCACTCATAGGCCAATTTTCCAATATCAATTTTGGAAGGTATTAGTTCTAGTTTCAAGAGGCCTTCTGCTAAGTTTGCAGTGTCTTTTATTTGGATTGGAAGTTTTACAAATTTTTCTGCATAGTCGTGAAAATGTAAGATCTCAGAAGGCGAAACATCAAGAAGTGGATTTCTAAAGAGGACTAATTCTACACCTTTGTCATATAGTAATTTTCCAATAGCAGAAATCAAACGAACTGCATCTTTTTTTTGTTCTACCCAGCTGTCAAATGACTTCTCGTAAGCCTTGGGAATAGAGGTACTCGTTAGCATAAGTGATTCGATTATGATTGGCTCAAATATACTTGAAAGATCAGTAAAGAAGCTAGTATTCTAGACAACATCTTCCTCTATTTTAAGATTAGTAGTCTTATTGTTTTCTATTCTATGACATGAGTGTCTTAGATTCTTAGCTCATGAACCAAGTGGGGTTCAATAGCACTTATAGAACCTTTGCGTATTTAGAATACGACTCAAGTAATATTTGCGTAGCGGTTTTTGACTTACTTTAGGCGTTTAGCGTTTCGTAAATCTACCCAAAAGGATCAATAAGCCGTAGAGTAAATAAGCTAATCCAAATATCACTATTGCTATTGCAATTATCAAACAAATTTTTTCAATTACCATGATCTAAATTTTTAAGATTAGAAATTATATCTAGCGTAATTTATTTTGTTTTTATCTATCTCTTGACTTTTCTAAGAGTAAGTAATGAATACTTTAATATAAATATTACTAATATAACGATAATTCTTGATAAATGTTCCAATTATGCCTAATTGTCTTTGTAACCCAAACATAAAAAAGTGTTAATTTGTTTTCTACTTTTGAAGTAGAAAGGATATCTGCAAACGATAATTAGAATAGATATTAGAACGTCTCAGTCGAAGTTGACGAGAAACGAAACACTGTGCTGCTTTTCCATAAATGTTTAAAGCAACGGTTCATAAACACTTTCAATAATCTTATCAAGCTTTTCTTTTATCAGAGACAAACAATCATCACTTATTCAGTAGAAAGCTTACGTTAAATTAGTTTGCTTTACTTTTTCAAAATAGGAAAAGTAAAGTGTCAATGCCATTGATATTGCTAAATAAAAGCCCATAATTAAAGTCGAAACAGAAAACAGATTTTCCAACCCAAACCATCCACCTAAATAAAACAGAATCAGAAAGCCTATTAGTGTTTTCAACACTTCGGAAGGAACGGCAATAGGATGACGATCCATTAAACTGGTATAAGAAAATATCGAAACCGACAGAAAGACAACATAGATTGTAATTAAATTTACATTCAAGTTGGCAATGTTCTTCAATAGATGATATAGTAATACGTTATGGACAACCAACTGAAACCAACTCCAGGTAAGCATTCCAAAAGAATCATGCGTTGCATATTTATCTCTCTTGTGGACGTCCTCAACTATAGATACAGGGTATTTGTCAATCAGATCTGCAGGTCGCCAACCAGTCGGCATAAACCAAATTTTAAATTTGTCCATCAGATTATTCGTACGCCAAGCATCTTTGACAAGTTGCCAAATATGCATGAAATTAATCAAGATAGGATTCCAAGTATTTGCTTGCTTTAGCGTACCATAAACTGGAGGCTCTTCTTTTAGTTCTTGTTGAAAAGTACCAAACCATTTATCCCAGATAATAAATATCTCAGAAAAATTTTTGTCTATGTAAATGTCATTTATCGCATGATGAACTCTGTGATGAGATGGCGTTACAATAATGTGTTCTAAAAAGCCCATTTTATTAATGACTCTTGTGTGATACCAAAACTGGGCAAACAAATGGAGAGGGGAGGCAATCGCTATAACCTTCGTTGGGATCCCTAACAATGCCATGGGGACATATAAAAAGAAATAAACACCTACAAATGATGATATGGTCTGGCGCAACGCACAGGACAAATTGAACTCCTCACTACTGTGATGTATCACATGCCTATTCCACATGATATTGATCCTGTGATTGAAACGATGCGACCAGTATCCTGCAAAATCAAGCCCAATAAATGTCAATATGTACAACCACAAGGTGGATTGAATATCAAATAAACCTATGTGGGACTCCATATAGTTGTAACTGACAATTACGATAGAAAGACCAATCAAACTCTTTAGCGTATTTGTCATGCCCGAGGACAAACTACTAATGGTATCCATGGGACTATTCACGGATAAATTCATCAATTTTGCCACGATAGATTCTATGATTATAAGAATCACAAATCCTGGAATAGCGTAAGTAAGTACCTGAGCATAAGCTTCCATAGACTATAAATTTATTTCAATTTCATGAATTAATTCAGAATAATAGGATTTGTATGGCACGACTTATGCATTCTTTAACTGGACAGACCTGAGGATTTATCCATTAATTGATTAAATTCAAACAGTCGATGGTAAAAAATCTGATCAACTATATTGTCATTCTACTCTCCTTACTGGCGTTCAATGCAACGTCTTTAACAGCTCAGAATTGTGCTCAAACTGCTGGTAGTATAACCTTTGCAGAGTCTCGTTTTGATACATTAACCACAAGTATTTTAAATAGAATAAACATTGTAAATGATGTGGTAGTTGTCATAAATGCCGACGCCCCAGATGCTGGTACACATACTTTAATCTTGATGGATTCAGACGGCAATATTCTGAATTTGCAAAATCTTGGTGATTCTGGCTGTAATGAGAAGTTCATTTTTGAAAACGACTTTTTTCCCAATCCATTGGAGAACACTGTATACACACTGCAAATGATTAGTATAGAAAGCTTGGCTACTGACCTTGCAATTGGACAAACCGTAGATGGTTTATCTGGTTGTTTTGCATTGTCTACTCCTCTTTTGGTCAATACAGTCAGTTATTCAAGAGTTGTTGAGGTATCGATTATTAGTAATCAAGTTAGTGACGATCATCTAAATCTTTTCGGTGGCAGTATTGGTGTCAATTCCGTTACCAATTCAGGTCAAGTCTTTCAATTGGACATTTGTACGATTGATACAATGAATAGAACGTTTAATGTCTTTGGAGCAATCGGACTAAATAAAAGATGGGTCATTACAGATACGGAGGGAATACTACTTGATGTATCTCCGAACCCGTTTAGTGATTTTAGAAAGTATGTAGACCAAGTTGACTTATCATCAAATTCACATCAACTGGAAATGTTTCATGTAAGTTTTGTAGGTGCTAATGACTGGCTAACTATTGGTGACAACATAAGGGAAGATGCATGTGTAGGGCCAATCCGTAGCACAAGTGCCATTTATGAATTGACTTATGTAGAATGCGAAGATACATGCACAGATGGGTTGCTGAATGGCAACGAAATGTTTCTTGATGATTGTCCAATTGTTGAGGAGTTTGCTTGCTCTGTTACTGTAGAACGAGAAATCTTTTGTTTTCAAGACTCTACAGGAGTCTTGCAGGTTGATGTTACCGGGGCAGATGACATGCTTAGTTTCTCTTGGAATACGGGTGCAGATACTCAGATACTTAATAATGTTTCAGCTGGATCATATACAGTGACAGTAACCAATTCAAGTGCTGTGAACACGACTTGCAATGTTGATCTAGACGAACCATCAGAATTAGATGTGGACATAGACTTATCTTTTATAACCTCTTGTTCTGCAACTGCATCTGTGACAGGCGGTGTACGACCGTACACCTACAATTGGAATAACGGGCAGAATTTTATTACTGTACAAAATCTTTTATCTCATCCAGCTGTGACAGTTACAGATGCGAATCAGTGTACAGATACCATAAGCATTACACCTAACGCTTTTAGTCAAACTTGTGGTGATTGTACTGACGGCATTAGAAATAATGATGAGACAGGTGTAGATTGTGGCGGATCAATGTGTCAACCTTGCGGAGAAAATATGCAAAACGATAATCCAATACAGTTAACTAAATTGGCAAATTTTATAGATGAGAATAATGATGGTTTAGCCCAAACAGGAGAGACAATAGAATACATACTAACAGTTTGCAATACAAGCAGTGATACACTAAGACTAATCACAGTTGAGGACCCGTTAGTCACCTTAGAAGGTATGGCTTTTGATCTTGCCCCAAACAGCTGTAATGCTGATGCTTTCTCGGGTACTTATACAATCTCAGATGCTGATTTATCCATGGGATCTATCTTTAATCAAGCAACTGTATCAGCAATGTATCAAGACAGTATCATGATAAGCGATTTGTCAGATGATCCTGATGAGGACACAAATACTGATGAGGGCAATGACGGAGAACCAGATGATCCTACAGTTTTTATCTTAGAATTAGCAGGTCCATGTGGAAGTCCGGTCATTGATACAGACAATGATGGAATGTGTGATGCCCTTGATGAAGATGACGATAATGATGGTGTAAGTGATGCAGAAGATGCTTTTCCTTTTGATGTTACGGAATCCCAAGACTCTGATGGCGATGGTTTCGGAGATAATGGAGATTTTGATGACGATAATGATTCTGTTGACGATAGGCAGGATGCGTTCCCTCTAGACCCAACAGAAAGTCTAGATACAGATGAAGACGGTATTGGAAATAATGAAGACAATGACGATGACAATGACATGATCAATGATAGTGAAGATGCCTTTCCACTAAATGCTTCTGAGTCAGTTGATTCTGATGGCGATGGTTTCGGAGATAATGAAGATTTGGATGATGACAACGATGGTTGTACTGACGACATAGATCCCAATCCATTAGTTGCAGGAAACGATTGTGAAGTCGACCCTGATATGCCTCCAGTCAACTCTTCGTGTTTAGACCAAACACTTGAAGAAGATCAGATAGCATTTGGAGGAGAAATAAAAACAGAGATAGGTTTTCCTATTGATAGTGTTACCCTGCGAGTCTTGAGTACAGAAAATCTTAGTAATCCAACGTTTACGGATCAAGACGGTACTTATGTTTCAGAAGTTGTTTCCACAGGATTTAATTACGAAATACAGCCATCTAAAGAAGATGATCCTTTTCCCGGTGTTTCGACACTTGATATGTTGTTCACACAGAGACATATCTTAAGAATTGAGTTGTTGGAAACACCTCATAAGATTATTGCAGCAGATGTCAGCGGAAACCAAGAATTGTCAATTGTTGATATTATCAATATGAGACAATTGATTCTTGGTGTTATTGATGAATGGAACACTGGTTTGGCTTGGAATTTTGTAGATGCTGATTTCAATTTCTTTGACGCTGAGAATCCTTGGCCATTTGCAGATGCTATATCTAAACGTGATCAAGAGCTAAGTGATTGCAATGCAGATTTTGTTGCCATCAGAATTGGAGATGTTGACAACAGCTTTGAAGCAAGTAATGGCTTTACTGCAGAGAACAGATTTATACCAAAAAGTGATATTCACATGGTTAGAACAACACAGTCAGATGGCCATGTATTGATAGATTTTTACCCAACCAAAGAGGAACTTCTATATGGTTTTCAACTTGCACTAGATGGGGTGGATGGTAATAGCATAATCGAATCAAATTTACCAGAATTTACAGATGATAATATCCATATAGAAGATAACACTTTGAGAGTTAGTTGGACGAAGCCTGAAGGTCAAAACATAAGTAGTCAAGAACCTTTATTCTCTATTAAAACAAAATCAAGAACATCACCTAGTATTAACAGTACTGTCCTTAACCCGGAAATATACTTGGGTAATTCAATAGAGATTCATTCAATAGAATTAAGTAGTGACGTTTTGTCTGATGCCTTGTCAAGTATTGTGGCAACTCCAAACCCATTTACTTCAGATGTGACAATTCATTTTGAACAACACAAAGAACAATTGGTGACTTTTGATCTCTTTAGTATTGACGGAAAACTTTTGTATACTGAAACCTATCATGCCCTTAGCGGGAAACAAGCAATTAAGTTGACATCAGATCAAGTTTCAGAAACAGGAACTTTTTATTATACATTAACCAGTGGCTCCACGCGGCATTCAGATTCGATTGTGAAAATAAATTGATCGATTGATTTCAAGGCTTCACGGTTTTTAATAAATGCCCATTTTTATTACACCTATTATTCAAAAATTAAATTAAAATGTCAGAAACAATAGATTGGCAAATCGCTAAAGAATATAAAGACATTACTTATAAAAAATGTAGAGGAGTTGCGCGTATCGCGTTTAATCGACCTGAGGTCAGGAATGCATTTAGACCCAATACAGTGTTTGAATTATTGGATGCTTTTCACAATGCCAAAGAAGACAGAAGTGTCGGTGTTATTCTTTTTTCAGGTGAAGGTCCATCTGCAAAAGATGGCGGATGGGCATTTTGTTCTGGAGGTGATCAAAGTGTAAGAGGCAAACGAGGCTATGAAGGAGGTGATGGAATAGGTCGGCTCAATATATTGGAGGTTCAGCGGTTAATTCGTTTCATGAATAAGGTCGTGATTTGTGTGGTGCCAGGTTGGGCAGTAGGTGGAGGACACAGTCTTCATGTAGTTTGCGATCTTTCACTGGCAAGTAAAGAACATGCCATTTTCAAGCAGACTGATGCGGATGTCGCTAGTTACGACGCTGGCTATGGTAGCGCTTATTTGGCAAGACAAGTAGGGCAGAAAAGAGCTAGAGAAATATTTTTTTTGGGAAGGAATTATTCTGCTCAAGAAGCCTTTGATATGGGAATGGTGAATGCTGTGTACCCTCATGATGAACTGGAAGATCAGGCGTTTCAATGGGCGCAAGAGATTCTTGCTAAAAGTCCAATGGCCATTAAAATGTTGAAATACGCTTTTAATCTAATTGATGATGGGCTAGTAGGCCAACAAATCTTCGCTGGAGAAGCAACACGTTTAGGATACATGACAGATGAGGCAGAAGAAGGTCGAAATGCTTTTCTGGAGAAGAGAAAACCTGACTTTGATAAATTTCCTAAATTTCCATAGTGTTAATTTAAGATTCTAGTTAAGAACGACAATCAGATTTTGGATATCACAAGTCCTTTCGTTTATCTTGTGCACTTATTTCAAATACTTCAGAAGATGAAATTTACAGCAGTCTTTATCCTAAGTCTTTTTCTTGCAACATCTACTTTATTCGCACAGGTGTGTCCTGAAAATGATACAGATTGCGTTGGCATTTATTTTACAGATGCAACAGCCTCAGTGGGTGAGTTACTGTGCGTGGATGTCTTCACTTGTGGATTTAAAGATATTTTATCCTTCCAATTTTCATTATCATTTAGAGAAGATTTAATCGCATTCAACTCTTGTGAGACAGATGCATTAGATGGATATACGTGTAGTGACTTACAACCAGAATCGGATGAGCCTGTCATTAAGACTGTCTGGTTTCAGGCACAATCGTCACCTACCACCTTGGATTCTGCAACCGTGTTAACTACCTTATGTTTTGATGTATTGCAAGATGTCGATTCTGAAGGTGAGATAATAAGCTTTTCTGATGACCTTAGATTAGAAATCATACAGGGCGATCCAGATAATCCTTCAGCACCTTTGGTTGTAAAAGAAGGTTGCACAGGAGGAATGCCTTCAATCGTCATGTCTGGTGATATGACATCTTCAACAAATGAAATATTCGAACAATCAATCAAGCTTGGTCCTAATCCATTTGACAATGTTATATCCATTAATATAGATCCTCAATTGCAAGATGACATCATAGTGTATGTCAATGACTTGGCTGGTAAAAATGTAGTACGTCAAACTATGGATAAAAGTACAATGGCACTAGATCTTTCAAGTGTGGCGAATGGAATGTACATGTTGGTTTTAGAGTCTAAAGATCATGGGACTTGGGTTCAGAAAATTATGAAGTCAGCTGCACAGTAAAATACCTAGAACATTTATTCAGGACTCTAGATTACAAGTTTACAATTTACTTCACGGTCTCCACTTCATTTTTCCTAGAACATCGTCTCCTAGAATATTTTTCTTATTTTAGACTACTACACAAAGCAAAGCATGAAAAACAACCTCATCTACTGGGCCATTACGGTTGCCCTTGCTGGTTTTCTTTTCGGATTTGACACCATCGTCATTTCAGGAGCTGATCAACCTATCCAAAAATTATGGGATACAAGTGCGTTTTTTCATGGTACATTCATCATGTCTATGGCTTTATGGGGGACTGTCATTGGAGCACTGTTTGGCGGAATTCCTTGTAATGCTATCGGAAGGAAAAAGACCTTGTTTTGGATAGGTATTTTATATGCTGTCTCGGCTTTCGGTTCAGCCTTGGCTACAGGTCCATATATGTTTTCCTTCTTTAGATTTATTGGGGGATTGGGTGTGGGAGCGTCTTCAGTAGCTGCGCCTATTTATATTTCAGAAATTGCGCCTGCCCATAAACGAGGAAGACTTGTAGCTTTGTATCAATTTTGTCTTGTATTTGGAATCTTAATAGCCTTTTTATCAAATTATTTGATTGGTCAAAATATGGGTGAAAATGCATGGCGGTATATGTTAGGTGTTGAAGGTATCCCAGCTATCATTTATACAATTTTGGTTTTAGGCGTGCCAAATAGTCCACGCTGGTTAGCTATGAAAAAAAGAAGTACGGAAAAGGTAAAAGAGTTGCTACGACAATTAAACCCAACCGGAGATGTTGATCAAGAATTCAGAGCTATAACTGACTCTTTGCAGGCTAACACCACGGAAAAGTTTTTCAGTGGTAAGTACAGCAAACCTATTTCATTAGCGTTTTTACTTGCCTTTTTTAATCAAGCTTCAGGGATAAATTTTGTTTTGTACTATGCACCTCGCATTTTCGAACAAGCAGGTATAGCTTCAGATAGTGTGCTTGGAGCGTCCATTCCCATAGGCTTTGTTAATTTGATTTTTACACTATTAGGTATGTATCTGATTGATCGATTAGGAAGAAAAACTCTAATGATAATCGGATCTATTGGTTACATATTGACATTACTTGGAGTCGCTTGGGCATTTGCTACTGGAGCAGAAGGCGTTATCGTTGTCGCTTTTGTATCTGCATTTGTTGCTTCTCATGCGATAGGACAAGGAGCTGTTATTTGGGTTTTTATCTCTGAAATTTTTCCTAATAGCATCAGAGATTCAGGAATGTCTTGGGGATCAGGCACGCACTGGGTTTTTGCTGCCTTGATTACAATGATCACATTACCAGTATTAGAAGCTTTTTCAGCGGCTACTGTATTTATCTTTTTTGCTGGAATGATGTTTCTCCAACTCTTATGGGTACTGTTTAAAATGCCGGAAACAAAAGGTGTAAGTCTCGAAGAGATCGAGAGGATACTTATGTCTTAACTTAAGCTCTAGATCGATTTTCTGCAAAAGAGCCCATGACCATAAGGCCTAAAAGGAATACCATTGCAATTAAGAAAATCTGCTCTTCGAAGAAACCAAAACCTGCGATTGATGCACCAGGCATCTCCATCATTGTTACCGTTGATGCAGAAGATCCTCCTGAAATGTGTACTAAACTTAATAAAAGAATAACTGGTATAGAAATGAATGCTACTTTTTGGAAATTTTTCATTTTAAGCATGGTGTGTAATTATTAAAATTTAATGTGTAACATCTTACGATTAATTACAATACAAATATACAGGACAATGGGGGAGGGTAAACCCTACAAATACACTTCAAGACCCTACATTTTGATTTCAATGGGACTATTCATCAAATGACTGACTTGCTAATAAGAGATAAACATGGATTGATCTAGAAGGTTTGCTAGGCAAGATCATAGGCCAGTTTGAGAAAAGCTGAGGACAATTACAATGTATGGAATGAAACAAGTTTTAAGGAATGTCAGCCTTCATCAATTAGACCAATCACGTACTGTAACTATATTAGTTTCTTTTACACACGTTTGAAGATCTTGTGTCAAATTCAATAGAAATGAGTGAGCTTATTTCTTTGCGCAAGCTCTTGAGCGGTTTTCTGAAAAGGAACTCATTGTCATTAAACCTAAAAGAAATACCATGGCAATTAGAAAGATTTGCTCTTCGAAGAATCCAAAACCAGCTATGGTTGAACTAGGCATTTGCATAGTACTTACTGTTGTGGCATCAGATCCACCTGACATATATACTAGACTTAGTAATAAAAGAACTGGGGTTGAAACGAATGCTGCTCTGTGGAAATTTTTCATATTAATCATGGCGTGTTACTTTAAGGTGATAAGTGATTTGTTGTTTATTATTTATAATCACGATGCAAAAGTAAAGTAGAATATAGCTGGGTGAGCCCTACAGATACACCTCATGACACTACAGATTGATTTCAAATTGTAGTATTAGTTAAGATTTTACCATTTTATCATATAATAAGAGGCACTTTTTTCATCTTTGTAGCCAATTAAAGTGTTTTTCCATTATGGATCGTCCAATCATAACTGTTATCGGCTACTTACTACTTCTTTTTGGCTTTTTGAGCCTTGTTCTATCTATGATTGGTCTAAGACTAAGTTTCTTGAAGTTTTTAGATTTTGGAGGCCCTTTAGTGGCAATGATGATCAAAGTAGGAATGATCGTAGCAGGCTTTATACTTATGTATGTTTCTAAGACCATTGCGCAGGACAGGGAAGAAAGTAAGCTCTGATCCTGAAAAGTAGTTGTCATTTTTGATCACTGAGAAGAAGTTTTATCAAAATTTGAGAAATATAAATTTTATATCTTAGATCTAATCACTTTAACAGAGAACAAGTTGCATCATCGTCCCTAAATGAGTAGAATAATGCAAGATGAAAGCTTACTTTAGCAATTTATGCGCTAAATGATCAAAACAAATTAATTTTCAAGCCTTGGAGCTCACTAAAGCACAGTTCAAAACGATTTTTGATACCTATTACAACCCCCTTTGTAACTTTTGTTGCAAATATCTGCAGGATAGAGGAGACGTAGAAGACGTCGTGCAGGAGGTTTTGGTCAAACTTTGGCAGAATAAGGAGAAGATTCATTTGCAGAAAGATGTTAAATTTTACTTGTTTACATCGGTTAAGAATAAAGCTATAGAACTGATCAGATCTAGAAAACGGAAGGGAGAAATACTAGATACTCTAAAACCGGAGAAAAATTTTGAAGAACCAGTAGGGGAGGAAGTAGATTCGACCATCTTAAAGGAGAAACTATATAATTCGATACGACAGTTACCTCCTAAATGTCAGGAGATTTTTGTCATGAACAAAGTAAATGGTTTAACTTACAATGAAATATCCGAAGAGCTTAATATATCCCCAAAAACCGTTGATAATCAGATGCGTAGAGCATTTAAGCTTTTGCGAGAGAAATTTGGAATCACTAAATAAGCGAGCATTATGAGCATCGTTAAGTCTTTAAGAAATATCATCAGTTCACAAGAAGAGCACAAAATCGATGCGTGGTTGCAAGACTACAACGATAATAGCGAAGTGTTGAATGAAATAATCACTGAAGAAGCTGATTTTAGCTTCCTTAAAGATTATCAACAATTTGACACTCCTGCTGCGTGGAACTCTATTGAATCACAAATACAAGAGGATACAAAACCTGTCACGAAGCAATTTTCACTAATCTTGAAAGTCGCTGCAGTAGGAGCTGTATTGTTGTTCTCTTTATTCGCTATCAAGCCAATGTTAACTGGTGATGCAATATCAGGCATGGAGACAATGGCATATGCTGATAAAGGTCAGCTCAATCTACCAGATGGATCTTTGCTCCTTGTCGATAAAGGGTCTTCTGTTGAATACAATAAGGATGCTTTTAATGATAATAGAATGTTAGCTTTCGAAGGAAGAGCATATTTTGATATAGCTAAATCCAAAGAAGGCAAAAACTTTGTCATCGAAAGTGAAGACTTAACTGTTGAGATTCTTGGAACAGAATTCGAAATAAATACCATTGCTGATCAGCCTTCTGTTATCGTTACTGAAGGTAAGGTTAAAGTGACTACAGCAACTGAGTCAATGATCTTAGTTGCCAATGAAAGTGTTCATATTGAAAATGGCAAAATAGTCAAAGACACGCATTCTTCACCGAACATTAAAAGTTGGTTTACAGGAGAAATCGCCTTTGAAAGTGTCACAATGGATAAAGTTATAGAAGATCTCGAAAACCACTTCAACAAGCCAATCGTTACTAATGATGTAGATTTATCTTGTACTTGGAGAGCTAAATTCACGAATGATTCGTTAGAAGAAGTACTGAATGAGCTCAGCGAAACAAGAGGCGCAGCCTATACAATCACCGATAAAGAAATTACGATCAGCAATATCAGCTGTAACTAGTAGTTCCCGATATCAAATTATGAAACAGATTACTCTGTTGCTACTCTGCTTCTTTTTGCAGACTGTGGTAACTGCACAATCTGAGCAAAAACCTATTGTTTTCGATGAGGTTAAGCTCAACTTGCAGGAAATCATCAGCTTTGTAGAAGCTCAAACAAACGTCAAATTTGTTTACTCTGAAGATAGGGTCCCACTGAACAAACAATTATCTCTTGATAATGAAAGCTATTCCATAAAGGAATTGATGCAAGAAGTAGCCACTCATTTGTCACTGGATTATAAGATTAAAAATAACAAACGAATTCTTCTACTTGGTGAAAAAGCTATTGCTCCAACAGAACAGTTTAGATATGTCTCGGGTCTAGTTATTGACGAATTGACAGGAGAGCCATTGTTCGGAGCGACCATTACAAATACAAAAAGAGATAAAGGCATCAACTCAAATGAAATAGGACTGTTCACCTACAAAGCATCAAGCCATGAGGACAGCTTGGTTATCTCATATATTGGATTCAATACGGCGACAATAGCCATTAGTGATTTAAAGGAAGAATCTAAAAAAGTAAATCTAAGACCGAGTGTCCAGTTTGATGAAGTACTCATTCAAACGCCAATAGCAAGAAAGTTAGAAACAGAATCTACCTTCAATTATTACATTAATAAGAAACAATTGTCAGAAGGTTTTGGCTTTGTCGGTAGTGATCCACTCAATAAAGTCATGCAATTATCTGGCGTACAATCTGGTAGAGAAGGTCAAATAAATATTTATGTCAGAGGAGGTAGCCCAGATCAGAATATAGTCCTGATGGACGGTGTGCCTTTGTACGAAACAAGTCATGTCTTCGGTCTGTCGTCTATATTCAACTCTGATGCTATCAAAAATGTACAAGTATACAAGCAAGCCTATCCTGCTAAATTTGGGGGTAGACTGTCGTCAGTAATTGATTTCAAAATGAATGAAGGCAACAGTTATGAACGAAAAACTTCCATTGGTTTTGATCCTTTGAGCATCCACTTCAACACTGAGGGGCCAATGATAAAAGGGAAAAGTACGTATAATTTATCTGCCAGAAAATCAACAATAAACTTATTCTATAATGAGCCAATAGAACAATTGTTAGGGTTTGATGAATCTGATTTTTCGTTTTTTGATGTCAACTTAAAGTTAAGCCACGAATTTGCTGAAGGTAACAAACTCTTCTTTACCCTGTATCGAGGTAACGATCAATTTGAAATAGTTAATTCTGAGTCGATATCATCAGAAACTGAAACATTAGAAAGACAAAACTTTGATAATCTAAAATGGGAAAATCAAATCTACAGTTTGCAATGGCACAACAGTGTCAGTGATCGAGTCATAAGTAAATTGCAATTGTCTTATTCTGATTACACAAATAGAAGTCGTTCAGCTTTTAACTTTAGTCAGTTTGATGGCAGTGTTACCTCAGAAACGGAGCTAGACATTATAGCCACGAGCAGAATTATAGATCTGGGTTTAAATGCGGATTTTCAAGTGTTTATGAATAATGATTGGGAGTTGAATTTTGGAACAGGAATTCTTCATCACAGATACAATCCAACGATAAAGCAGAGTACAATTATATTAGATGGTGATTCAAATCAATTCGATAATAATCCCATATTTATTACAGCTGATGAAGTCACCGCATATGTAGATTCAAAGTGGAAATTGGGACCATCGACACAATTGAACACAGGACTCAGATACAATAATTACAATGTACGAGGTATTGAGCATACGTCTTTGCAGCCGCGATTGTCCCTCATCCAAGAATTTCCTAATAAGCATAAATTGACTATAAGTGCTACCAAGATGACACAATTTGTGCACTTGTTGGTGAATCCAGGTATTGGTCTACCCACAAGTTTGTGGATCCCTTCCACCGACAGATTGCCACCAGAACATGCGTATCAACTTGCTGCGGCTTATGGCGGGAATTTAGGTGAGAATGTTAGATTTGAAATAGCTGGATATGTGAAAAGAATGCAGAATGTGGTAGAGTATACGTCGCCTTTTGATCTCTTTTTCACATTCGTCAATTTTCAAGATATTGAAGTGAAATTTGATGCAAATAGAGATTGGGAGAATTTTGTTGAGACTGGCGACAGTCATTCAAAAGGAGCGGAATTTTCTTTGCAAAACATAAAAGGTCCACTACTGTTTGAACTATCTTATGCATGGTCCGACACTGATAGAATATTTGAAGGGTTGAATAGAGGAAACTCATTCCCATATAAATACGACCGAACACATGATTTTTCGATTTCTGGGAGACATCATTTCTCTGATGCCATTAACATACATGCCAGTTGGGTGTATGGGACAGGTGACGCATTTACCCTAGCAGACGAATCTTTCATAGATATTGATGGCATTGAGCGTTTAGATGCGAGTAAACGAAACAATAAGCGACTAAATGATTATCACCGCCTAGATGTAGGATTACAATTAAACAAGCAAATCAAAAACGAGTCTTTATTGACCTTAGGCTTGAGTGTATTTAATGTCTACAATCGTAAAAATGACTACTACGTCTATTTATTTGAAGACACTACGGCAAATGATGCAAATTCTAGGTTTAAATTAGAGGAAGTTAGCTTATTTCCTATTCTACCACATTTTAGTTTGAATTATGAATTTTGACACAAATCCTGATCTGATAGTTGGTGTTAACCACATGTTTTACAATGAATTGATGTGAATTCGTCAAGTAATACACATATAATCTTTAATTAATGTTAATTTCTTTTAAAATAGAGACTTTTGTGACTTATACAGTCTAAATTAGAGTAGGTTAAAATTAACTATCAAAACATGCATAAAACGATTTACAAAACAGCAATTTTCTCTTTACTGACCTTGCTATGTATTTCGTGCAGCAACGACTTTGATTCCCAGTCAGATAATGATCTTTCTAGAATAGTGCTAAACTCTGTGTTTACTCCTGGAGAGCTCATGACTGTGCATTTAGCTACAACCAGACAAATCCTAGATTCTAATTCAACATTCAGAAATATAAAGACTGCTGACGTAGAAGTCACGAATAATTTGACATCGGAGGTGTATCGCTTAGCTCATATTGGAGACGGTAACTATCAATCTGAAGAGTTTAGACCGACATTTGGTGGAAGTTATACCGTAACAGCTCATGCAGAAGGATTTGAAACTGTCCAAGCTTCAAGTAAAGTCCCTGTTCAGGCATTTGTTAGCCAAACGGATGTATATCAAGGTGATTTCACAGAAGATGGCAATAAAAGAGAATTATTCGTCAATCTCGAATTTTACAGCGAATCAACTGAAACACAATATTACGTTTGGGAAGTTATAAACGATGAACGTCGACCTAATAATGATTTTGATTTTAATGATGTTTCTGATGGTCCTGTTTTATTGAATTCTCAGGACAGCAGAACTGAATCAGTATTAGCAGATGAATCATTCCAAACAAGAGTATTCCTTACAGATAATGGTTCTCAAGGTCCAATTCAAACAGAATTTGTTGTAGAAACTGACCCAGTAATTGCCTTCCAATTTGGTGACAATACTGACGAAGATGCAGATGTACTTCTAAAAGTACGGGCAATGACTGTTAGCAAAGATTTATACGAATACTTTAAAAGCATTGAAATCTACAGGCTAAGAGGAGAAGTTAATTCTAGTATCACTCAACCAATAGACATACACTCAAATGTCGATGGAGGCCTTGGTATTTTTGCTGGTTTAACATCTGAGATCATTAAGATCAAATTGAATTAGGCTAAATCTAATTTATTTATAATCCTATTTTTCTAACTTACCCTTCTCTTTATTCAATACTAGTTGATTTGTAACATCATTTTCATAGTATGTATAGACTAGCATATTTTACGTATTGTTTTTGTTTAATGATAACAATTGTAAGCGCACAGAACGCTGCAATTGTAACGTCAATTATTGTTGATGATAACAATGTTAGTGGTGGAGGTTTTCAAAGCGATGTAACGATTACAGAAGATGGAATGACAGTATACTCAGCAGCTGATGTTTCAGGTATATTTAAATCAACAAATGGAGGCTTGTCTTATGTAAACATCAATCAAGGATTGCATAGTCCCAAAGTTGCAACCTTAGCCATCACGGCAGATAACGAACAAATACTTTATGCAGGTACAGGAGATAAAGGAAACAATGGCGGATTATTCAGATCAATTGATGGCGGAGATACTTGGGAGATAACCAATAAAGGTGATAGTGCATTCTTTGCAGGCAACCATTCAGCTGATTCAGATTCACTGCCATATGGTAACCATCCTCGCTCTAATGGAGACCTTATAGCAATAGTACATGGTCCAATATTAGATACATTCACCGATGATATTGTAATTGCAGGTACATACAAAAGTGGTGTAAAGATATTTACAGATGGGGGTGATCAGCTAGCAACCTTTGCTGCTCAAGAGATTATTGATACAGAAGGTTTTGTCCGGTCAGTCGCTTACGATCCATCAATACCTAATACAGCATTTGCGGCTATTCAGTTTATAGATACATTGCAGAGTGGGATATATAAAATAGACTTTTCTAATACTGACTCAATAACCTCAGAATTTGTTTACCAGGCTTTCAGACCTGAAGGCTTGGTAGTGTTGGGTAGTGGCCATGTGTATGGAGCAATAGGTTCGGAAGGAATAGTGAAATATAATGGAATAAGCTGGAAATCTGTAAACAATAACCTAGGGACTTTTCCGCCAAATGATACACTAAATCAATGGACAGCTGTAACAGGCTACGTTAAAAATGGTAATACAGATATTGTATATGCCACTGTCAATAATAGACTAGGGTCTAATGCCGGTCCAAATTTTTCTAGTGTGTGGAGAAGCAAAAATGGAGGTAGTTTGTGGGAGCCTTTAGTTGATTATAATACGAATATTTCACATCAGATTTTCGGACAAACATATGACTGGTGGTATAGTAGAGAAGGGTTTCCTGCGGCATCACTTGGTCGTGGCAATAATGTCATCAGCTCTATAGAGGTTGCGCGAGGAGTATTTCCAGACTTTGTTACAGACGACATTATTTATGTATCAGGTAGAGGAGGGATTTGGAAGTCTGAGGACGGAGGTTCTAATTGGAATCCTGCTGTTTATAATATGCAAGCGACAGCGAATAATGATGTAGCTGTCAACCCAAACAATCCAGCTCAAGTGGTAATTGGCAATACTGATTATGTGGTACTAGAAACAAGTAATTACTTTAGTGGTAATCATATATCAAAGGATAAACCAGCCGGAGCTGAATCTCGAGGACACGATGTTATTTTTGATGCGACTTCTAATAATATCATCGTAGGAGTAGGCGATAGAGACAGAAATGAAGGGGGAGAAGTTTTTCTCAAGTCGGCGGATGACTTAGGAGATAGCTCTGAGGCTTGGTTGAACACACAACTCATAAATGCCACTGAGGATGAGGGAAAAGTTAGAGCAGTAAGCTATGGTTATCACGATGGTGTTGAAGCATTGGATGAGGCAATTATTTTGGCAGCAGTAGAGGGAGATGGTGTGTACAGTCATGAGGATGAAAGCTGGTCAAAAAGTAATGGGGTAGATATACGTGCTACAAAACGGAGTAATTTTATATGGCCTGACAATGGAAATTCTGGAGTCGTTTATTTATTAGACCTATTAGAAGGATTGTATCGATCACAAGATGGCGGTAAAAACTGGACCAACATATGGCCAGATATGAGTTTTAATAACAGAGATTTCTTTAATACCGGATATATTACAGCTGATGATAAAGATCCAACAACATTGTACGTATCCATACAAGGTAAAACAGGGTCAGCAATAGGTACAGGTTTTCGAGTGTTCAGGATGGAAGGAGCAAACCAAGGCATCTTTGGCGAACCAGGAATTGACACTAACATAGTAGATATATCTCATTACACTGGAGATCTAGATATTAAAAGACCAGGTCCCATTGACATGGGTCCGGACGGTAAGCTATGGCTTACGCAACAACAAGATTCAAAAAACTCAGTGTATGCAGAGCTCTTTGTCATGGAAGATCCAAAAAATGATTTGCTGTTTACAAAAGTCTCTAATAACGATTATCGCAATTTAGCTATCCAGCCTAGTGGTATGGATGTATCTAATGATGGACATGTTTACATCGCCCAAAATGGTACTGGATTAGTCAAAATTAAATATACAGATACCACAAATGTTGGATTGAGTGATGACTGCATTGAGATATATCCTGATCCTATACATTCTATTTTTACAATTACAGGAACATTATCAGCGTATGACATTGAGATTATAGACGCAAATGGAATTGTGCATACTACTTTAGATAATTCTGGAACAACAGTCCTGATAGATATGAGTGATTTGCCAATAGGTACTTTCTTAGTAAGAGCAATTAACCAAGTAACTGGTGCACTACATATTCAGAAAATTTTAAAATTCTAAGAGTCAAATAAGATCTCAGCTAATAGTTGAACTCAGTTATTTAACTTTTTCAACATCTCTACAGCATTGCTATTATTTGGATTCAATTCTAATGATTTCTTATAAAATTGTATGGCTAATTCTTTTTCACCTTTAGCCATATACCCTTCAGCCAAGCTGTCGTATGGATCATAGGCTTCTGGATGTAAGGCTACATTCAATTTAAATATGGCTATAGCCTCATCTACATTATCTTTCTCCAATTGCTGGTAGCCAAGATTGTTGATGCGATATTCTTGAACAGCGTAATAGTCTGGTTCTTCTTTTTGCTTTGATTTATACATAAGGAGTGCTTTGTTAAAATCTCCATCTATCAGAAATTCTATTGGCAGTTTTTCATCAGTTGTTATTTTCTTTTTATACTCCAATTCTCCATTTTCTTGTTCAGGCAAAAAGACTAATGAGGGTTTACCTGTTTGTGGGTTACTTAAGAACTGGATACTTGCTTTTCGCTCTCTTCTAACAAAAGTATTCTCTCCAATTTTTAAAAGCTCTTCTGGATTGCCGTTTAGATACTTTAAGTATACAGTTCCCTCTTTTTCGTACACAGTTATGTTGTCATCAAAACCATAATCATATTTACCAACTATGCGATCTAATTCTTCCTTTGTGTAGGCATGTTTTATGTGTATGGGAGGAGCTTTGTCCCATTCATAGGATCTCATTATAGAATTCATGATTTCATTGATCAGATCTGGATGATTGGCATTTAACATGACCACAGCACCATATCCATCTTCTATATGACCTGCCATATTACTTGAAAAACCTTCATTCCAACCTCCATGTCCAAATCGTCCATCTCTTAAAAAGATACCTAATCCCACGAAATCACCCTCTACGGGAGTTACCATTTGACGAGCCATTTCTGATGACAACACTTTCTCTGAATTGCCTTTTAAAGTCTGTTGTAAATCAATGACGAATTTTGCCAATTCACCAGCATTTGTCCAGAGGCCTGCTGCTGCCATTTCAGGATAGGTGTGTCGCTTTCCTTTAGTCATGGAGCCATCAGAGAGATAGCCAGTAGCAGCCAACTTTAATTGGTCGGGAGGCAAAGGTTGTGCAAATGTACTTTTAGTCATGCCAATTGGGCCTAACACGGATTCTTGCATGATACTTTTGTAATCTTGCTTTGCGACATCTATCATCATTTGCTGCATCACACAATAGCCTCCACCAGAATAACGCATGTCACCACCAGGAGTTTTGTCGACAAGGATAGGGTCAGAATTAGCCGCCCCTTTACCATTTAATAAATCTATGAGGTTAGGTACTTCTAGATCTGATGAATAGCCCCAAAAGCCATGTACAGTCATTCCTGCTTTATGGCTAACCAATCGCTCCAAGGTTACCTTTTCTATTTCCGTAAATTCATTTTCAGGTATTTGCCAAGATGTTAGATAATCGTTGACATTTTTATCCAAGGCCAACTGTCCATCTTCAACCATTTTTAATGCTGCATAGGCAGATACAGGTTTGCTGATAGAGGCCGCTTGAAAAAGGGTATTATCTGTAACTGGCGATGATTGTTCTTTATCTACATAACCATAGTTTTTGGTCCATGCAATTTTATAATCGTGTACGACAGCTATGCTCATACCTGGAACTCCATAGTGAACCATTCTTTCTTCAATGGTCCATGTTGGTTCTCCTTTGATATAATTATAATTAGATAATCCAGTTTCTACTTGTAGAATTTTTTCTGTTACAGTTTGGGCATGTGTGTAAATGGAAAATCCAAGGAGTAGAAGAATAGCAATACAGAAGCTCGAATATTTCAATATAGTATTATTTAAGTATTGATTAGCAGAGTATACTTATAATAACGACAATAAAAATGAAAAGATGCATTCTTGAAATCAAAGAAGCGATTTGTCCATTCTGATTTATGTTTCTTTAGACTAATTAGGGCAGTCATAATGTTATAAAGTATCAGTCTGCAATCCTTGCTACATCGATATGAGAACTCCTCATAAATCCGGCCAATCCTATTTAACCTACTAATTTTGCCAATCCTATAGATTCTACTAATCCTAGCTCTTTTTCCCCTCCAACAGTCTTTTAAATTTCTGCCGCAACTCATCATCATCACCAGCCATTTCTTCCATGATTAAGGTAAGCTTGGTTTCATACTCATCTCGTTTTTTAATCTGTGATCTTAGATAACTTACTAAAAGAACCAAAAGGGAGATGAATAAAGCACCATAAATGAAATTCTCTTTAACCCATTGACCCCAAGATTCGACTTGATCGTTAATGGTTATTTTTTTACTAATCTCAAGAACCATATTGCCTAGCGTGTCTCGCAATTCTCGACTAAGTAATTCTGTACTTAAATGCGAAGAAACAGAATCAAACTCAATTCCGCTGATGGCATCTGTCAGAAAATAACTCAGACTATCTTTTAGTTTTTGTGACATGGCATCCATTAGTGTTTTCTCCAGGCTGCTAATGTTATAACGCAACGTGGAAAACACTTCATCCAAACTGTGTGTAAGATTCGATTCTATATTGGATATTGCTACTTTCAGATCACCATCAGCACTGCTTACGGCACTATTGACAAAAGCTTTTAATCTCAGTTCCAAGGTTTTATTGAGCAGTGAATCGGTTATGCCTTTGGAAAATTTTATGCCAGGAGTGCGTGTATCCAATGAACTAAACACTTTATTTAATTCTTTCCCAAGTGTTTCAGATAGTGCAATACTGAATTTAGATATTTCACCTTCAGATGCATCAGTTGCAAGCCCTTGAATTGCACCTTCAACTGCGTGCTTTGTTAACCGTTCAATTGTCTCTGCGTTGCTTAAAGAATCTATTCTTGACTCAATTCTCGCGGCAGCATCATAGCCTATTGATTTTGGCTTCAGTAATGTGCAAGAACTAAGCAGGATTATTAGTCCAAGTATACCTAAAAGAGATTCGCTCAGACATAGAACTTGTGGTGTGTCTTGTACTTTCATTGATTCAGACTAAAAGTATAAAGGAATTTTAGAACGAGCGCATGTTATTACAACAAATCTATTCGCTTAAAGGATTTTGTCTGCACGTTCCTAAACTAAAAAGGCATATACGCCTTAAGTTAAATGTAAGTATTTCGCCTTCTTTTTTATTAAAGTCAAATTAATTGACGTACAAATGACAATAATTGAACAACTAGTGTGGACACTGTATGTTTATTTTATAATTTACAGGTATGTCTGCCAAACTGATATTCATATTAGCTTTAACTACACTACTATTAGTAGGCTGTGCAGATGATTTTGAGCCTATAGATGCTATGATATCACCAGTTGAATTTGGAACAGCTACACTTGCAGACCCAAATGCAACAGAAGAAGTATTTTATTTAAGGAATAAACTCGTAGAAGTAAGTTACAAGGGATGTGCTTTTGGACATCAAGATGCGACGGCGTATGGTGTTAATTGGGATCACTCAGGGTTTCCTAGTACAAGTGACGTGTATCAAGTTGCTGGCGATTTTCCGGCTGTAATTGGTTTTGATTTGGGAAGGATAGAACTCGGCAGGAGAGATAATATTAATGGAATCAACTTTACATTGATGAAAGAGCTCATCCAAGAAGCACATGCAGCAGGGAGTATCATCACATTGTCTTGGCATGCTGCTAATCCAATCAATAGACGAAGCCCGTGGTCTGTAACAGGCGCTATCAACCGAGTATTACCATCAGGTGATCGACATGAGATATTTGAGACTTACATTTCTCGTGTTGCTGATTTTATGCTTGATCTTACTGACGATGAAGGTAGACCTATTCCGGTTATTTTCCGCCCTTGGCATGAGATGAATGGTGACTGGTTTTGGTGGGGTAATAGTATATTGACTAATGAAGAATTTAAAGATCTGTATTCGACTACAGTAGATATGCTTGTCAATACACACGATGTACATAATGTGTTGTTTGCCTATTCCCCAAATTGTGCATTAACCGAAGAAGAATATTTGGATTTTTATCCTGGGGATGAGTGGGTAGACTTATTTGGCGTAGACGTGTATGATTTTACAGATAATAATTTTGTAGAGATAGCAACCCAAAGTTTAGAGACCATTTCTCGTCTTGGTGCACTCAGAAATAAGCCTTTTGCATTTACAGAAACAGGCTTAGAAAATGTTGTTGAAAGTGATTGGTGGACAACTAAATTATATCCTGTTTTGCAAAATACTGGTGCATCATTTGTCATGCTTTGGCGCAATGATGAAGCAGTGCACTGGTATGTTCCTTTTGTAGGGCATGCCTCAGTAGAAGACTTTAAAACTTTCGTAAACAGACCTGACATTCTTCTCCGATCTGACATTTGAATTTGTTGTTAGAAATCAAAATTCCTTGAAGAATTGTTTTAGTGATTACTATTTTTCAGAGCTTATGATCCAAAAAGGTTTGATTGAAATTTTAAGCTGCTCAAAATGTCGAACTATGTTTTATAACACATAGTAGATAATCATTTAAGAACCCCCGTCCGCCTAGTGGCGTCCATCCCTCCAAAAGAGGGGAATTTTATTTGCTAGTTAGCAAAAGTGTGATTGGTATATGAGTCCATTAGCCTTTTAAGATCGAACCTCAACATTACAAATGAATCACCTCATCATACGCCGCTGCTGCTGCCTCCATAACTGCTTCACTCATTGTCGGATGAGGATGAATTGTTTTGATGATCTCCATACCTGTCGTTTCTAATTTTCTAGCTGCAACAACTTCAGCTATCATCTCAGTGACATTGGCACCTATAAAGTGAGCACCCAAAAATTCACCATATTGTTCATCAAAGATAACTTTCACAAATCCACTGGATGCACCACTTGCTTTTGCCTTTCCTGAAGCTGAAAATGGAAATTTGCCAACTTTCAATTTGTATCCTGCTTCTTTAGCTTGGGCTTCAGTATATCCAACACTTGCAACTTCTGGATAACAGTAAGTGCATGAAGGGATATTATTATAGTCTATTGGAGTAGGGTGGTGATCTGCAATTTTCTCTACAGCAAGAATACCTTCTGCAGAAGCCACGTGTGCTAAAGCCGGGCCACGTGTGATGTCTCCAATGGCGTAAATACCAGGTACAGATGTTTGTCCGTATTCATCAACTTCGATAAGTCCTTTTTCTGTTTTGATGCCAAGTGCTTCCAACCCTAAGTTATCTAGATTAGTAGACACACCTACTGCAGATAAGACTACATCACACTCGATAACTGAAGTCTCATTTGACTTGCGATCTTTTACTGTTACTTTACAACCTTTTGCACTGGTCTCCACAGATTCTACAGCAGTATTTCCCAATACGGTCATACCTGCTTTCTTATATATTTTGGTGAGTTCTTTAGATACATCTTTGTCTTCTCTAGGTAGGAGTCCTTGCTCTAGGAATTCGACTACAGTGACTTCTGTTCCGATTGTATTGTAGAAGTAAGCGAATTCTACACCTATTGCACCAGCACCTATGACTACCATTTTCTTGGGTTGTTTCTTTAAAGACATTGCTTGTCTGTAGCCAATCACTTTTTCCCCATCTATCTCCATGCCAGGCAATGCTCTTGCTTTTGCTCCTGTAGCTAGTATAATGTTTTTGGCTTGGTGTTCTGTTTTTGCTCCTTTGTCATCCGTAACAATAACTTTCTTTCCTCTTCCTACTTCACCATGTCCATTGATGACTGTAATTTTATTTTTTTTCATTAAAAATTGAACCCCTTTACTCATCCCGTTTGCGACTTCTCTGCTTCTGTTTACCATTGCATCAAAATCAGCTTTAGCCTCTCCGATAGTAATCCCATAGTCAGAAGCATGATTGATGTATTCGTATACTTGTGCGCTTTTCAAAAGAGCTTTTGTTGGAATGCATCCCCAATTGAGACAAATACCTCCAAGAGATTCTTTTTCTATAATAGCGGTATTTAGACCAAGTTGCGAAGCTCTAATAGCTGCAACATATCCACCAGGTCCACTTCCAATAACAATGAGATCGAAGTTCATAATAATAGGTTTGTGTCATACAAAGATAAGGAATGCACACTTATAAACTTTGCATGATATTTAATTCCACACAAAGTGGTATGAGCAAAACACATAGATATTTACCTGACATTTCTCGAAATATGATTTGTCGTTTTTGCCAATATTTCCAATTTATTTAAAACCCTATCAAGGTCACTACCAGCCTTTACTTTACGATAAATTTAGTTTTAGCCACGATAAATTTGAACACGAGCTCTACCTTGCTCAAAGTCCTTTACTTCAAAAAAGATAGGTCTGATGACAATATTTCCTGAGTAATCAATAAAGCCAATTCCTCCTTGAGTCACGACTCTTGCCCTACCGTCTTTGAAATCCCAGTTAAGATCGAATATCGCAGGAATTTGTTCTTTACCTTCAGTGTTCAAATATCCCCATTTGTTGTTTTTCGAAAACACAGCAAAGCCTTCTGAAAAATTGAAAATTTGTTCATATGCTTCATTGGTTAATAATGATCCTTTATTATCTACTATGGAAATTCCTTTTTCTGTAGTTACTCGCCATTTACTCTCACCAGCAGCTTCGACTCGTTTCGTATCTGAATTAAATGTATGTGTAGCTTGTCCATCTTCAGTAATGAGTTGCCATTGTTGGTTGTTTTTTGCCGCAGCAAAAGAGTCTTGGAATTCAGTTAATTTTTCAAATCCGGTGTCTACAATTTTATTCCCTTTGGTGTCAAATATAAAGTACTTGCCATCCTTTTTCGCACGGATATAACTATCGTCAATATAAATTTTATCATACTCCATCTCCATGACTCTCTCACCATTTTTATCAATCATGCCATATCGCTTTTCTCGTTGGATAATTGATAATTCACGTTTGAAGTCTTTGGCTCCGTCAAGATAATCATTCAATAAAGTGTCACCATTGATGTTGATAAAGTTATAGCCTTGACCAGTTCTGACTCGGATTAAATTATCTAAGCAATCGTAAGCTGTGTCAAATCCCACCGAATTTAACTTTTTTCCTTGCTTATCAATAAACCAATATTTTTTATCAAAATCTTGCACTCTCGCAATGCCTTTTTTGAATGCATAGGCGGATCTATATTCATGCTTGATGACTGTTTGTCCTAATTGGTCAATATAACCCCATTTCCCATCAAGATTGGTTGCTGCGAGATTTTCTGAAAATTCGCGAACACCGTCGTACAAGTCCTCTATCACCAATTGACCGTTAGTGTTGATGTATCCAAATTTCATATCAGGTCCGGCGTAATCGGCATAGAAAGCTTCTTCTTCTGAAACATCGGCCGACATCACATCTACCTCAGGCTGACTATCAGGTAAGCAAGAACTTAAAAGTAAAGTGAGGATACATAGAAACTTGAGCTTCTGTAACATATTGTTAACCATATTCTTCTATCAATACAAAACGATAAATGACTTATAATCGTTTATGGAGTATGGACAAATATATATACTGTCTCATCTTATTTGCTAGTTCAATCAGTTTGTTTTCTCAAAATGAATATTTTGTCAATAAAGAAGCTGGTTTTCGCATTCAAGCACCAGGTGAATTTTTAGAAAAATTTCAGCAAATTAGTACAGAAATTGGCATCATGGAAGTGTTTACATACTACCACCAACCTGATAGCGAAGACGCAAAGAATTTTTTATATCTCATCAATTACATTGAATATCCAGAAGGTGCATTGCATCATGACAGTCTTGCCATAGTAGAAGATTTATTTGCTAAATCATTTGAAGAATTCAATATCTCTGTTAGTGGTAAGGTGATTTACCAAACACCATTTTTAGATGACTCACCCCCGAATTCAATTTTTAGAGTAGAATACGATAACGGGTTTAATGTGGTAAAAGCCAAAATGCTTGTTCACGAGAATAAATTTTATTTCCTACAAGTGTTTACGACAAAACCACACAGTCTTAACAAAGACATAGATAAGTTTTTAGATTCGTTCACTTTGTATGCGGGATGACCCAATTTAGTTTGTACAAATCGCCAGCTGATTCAATGTCATCACCTTCATTCATACCTAGTCCAAAGTAAAAGTCATTGTTAAAATACTCAAATGACCTTGCAAGATTAGTGCTTTTAAAATTGAATTCTTCTTTCCAACATTCAGGGTTAATTGTTGGCGCATCTGAACTATAGACATAATTTTTATAGTCTCCATTAATTAATTTCTTATGGGCAAGTGCATAGAGTTTGCTGCCAATCAATAAAAGATCTTCACCAACAGCATCTGGTTCTGGAAACACAACTTCCTTTGCTTGATCGTAAAGAGCTTCTTTTAAGTACATGCCTCTACTGTTGTTATATTGCTTGATGTATAAATTGTTATAGTTTTGATTTACAGAATAACTGCGCAAGGTATAGACTAATTTTCCTGATACCTCCACGGAAGTCTGGGGCCGTAAGATAGTATGGAATTTTATCGTGTCTTCTAGACTAGTTGTCATTGTATCGGCTGGAAAAAAGTGGTGGTGTTTCAATTGCTCAAATTCATTTGCGTGTGCACTCCAAGTTATTTCGTTATTCGTTATAGTGAAAAACTGAGCATCTTGTATGACGAGATTTGGTGAATATATTTCATTAAACATCGCATTTGGTATGATTAATTGATCTTGATATGTCCATCCACCGAAAAACCAATTCCATCTTGCATTGATATACGGATCAGCAAAAGCAAACTCGGATGTCAACATATCGGTTTGGTATACCGAGCCAGTCAATTGAAGTAGGCCACTGCATTCAGAGCTAAACTCTCCGGGACATCTGGTATTACCCAAAAGATAATATTTATTATTGAATGGTATGATGTCTCTGACATGTGCCATTTTGTAGTCAAGAACTATCTCAGACACTTGTCCATTTTTAACCACGTTGTATTTTCGGGTATCTCCACCTCTTGGGTCGCTATTTGGTATGAAAAGGCTATCGGTAATAATTCTAAACTTTTCAATAGCTTCACTTTTAATAGAGCCATAAGCAATGAAACTGTCTAATTCATTATCCCAAGAGACTAAAGGAATAGGACCTGGATTGGTTGTCGTATTTCCAAAACCTAAAAAGATGCGATTTTCAAATAGCTGCAAATCCCAAATGTTCCTTTCTTTTTGTTGAAACCCAAGATCTCTCGGTACGTTACCTAACAACACAAGTTGATTTGTTTTTTCATTGTCTATCACCAGATCATCGCATTGATTAATTTCAATGTAAAATTCACTCCCAATACTTAAATCGAAAGGATGTTTTAAATATATATGATCTCCAGCTGAATAGCTTACACTACTATTGGTATTGATTATATGTTTACTGTCTATAGAAAGGAATGCCTGATAAGTGTCAGATTGCGCTATTCCATCTAAGACATTTGAGAATTGCTCAGAATATGACAGAGGACAAATTTCATCACATGTATGTTGTTCTTGACAACGTGCATTTTCATTGATTACTACTTCTGCGTTGCCTACTTGATCTAATATCAGTTCTGTTTTGAATCTAGGATTACCAAGAGCATATGCATCTACAGCTACCAATTTATTCTCTTGACCATTGTTTATTTGACAAGTTTCGCTTGGTGGAATGGTGCATTCAACCAAAAGAGTGCTTCCATTGAAAGAAAAAATAGCAACAACACAATCACTATTGTTATGGATGGAAATGGCCTGCGAAATACTGGGTTTAACGATGGATATAAGCAGAAAAAATAAGTAAAACCTCATGTGGCTTTTCATCCTGCAAAGGAATCATTTATTTAACGTAAACACAAGACGAAATTATACTAATTGAAACCCATTGGAGACATTCTGATTGTTTTATAATTCCATTTACGATGTCGTAAAATGCTCTCCTGTAATTGTGCGCTATATTTTATTGCTTTGATAATGCTCTGTAGAAAATAGCAATTTCAAACTCAATCAGACATTATGTTATTCTTGAATATAATGATGTAACCAATAGTTTGTGCAAGTTTGTATACTCTGTAATGAAATTTGCAATACCATTACTCAAAATACCTATATTCGGCTTTAGCTAATATAATGATATGAAGAATTGTGTTTTTCCGGGATCCTTTGACCCAATAACTAAAGGGCATGTAGATTTGATTGACAGAGCGTACCCCCTTTTTGATAAAATATTTGTAGCCGTTGGTCAGAACTCTGTAAAGAATAGTTTGTTTTCTTTAGAGCAGCGTATGGAATGGTTAGAAGAAGTGTTTAAAGATTATGAAAAAGTTGAGGTAGGACAGTTTGTTGGGTTAACAGTCAATTATTGTATGGAAGTTGGCGCACAGTATTTATTAAGAGGATTGAGAAATGCGTCTGATTTTGACTACGAAAAAACAATCTCTCAGCTTAACAACATTATCGGTAAAAATGTAGAAACTGTATTTTTTATAAGTCGGCCTGAGTATTCTCATTTTAGTTCGACAATCGTAAGAGAAATCATAAAAGGTAAAGGTGATTATAAACAATTTGTTCCTAATAATATTGAAATAAATCTATGAATAATACAAATCCAAGTGTGCCGATTCCAAAAAATGAAACAGTCTTATCTTATAAGCCAGGAAGCAAAGAAAGAGAAGACGTCAAAGCGGCTTATGATGAGTTAAAAAACAAGCAATTGGATATTCCAATGACTATAGGTGGCAGGAAAGTGTTCACTCGAAAGAAAATGCCTATCTCTCCACCGCATGACCACAAATACATTATTGGGACATTTTCTCAAGGGTCAAAAAAACATGTAAAAGACGCAATACAAGCGGCATTAGATGCTAAAGCCAATTGGGAAGCTACACCATGGGAAGAACGAGCAGCGGTATTTTTAAGAGCTGCTGATTTATTGTGTGGGCCGTTTAGAGCTAAAATGAATGCTGCAACAATGCTCTGTCAAAGTAAAAATGTCTACCAGGCTGAGATTGATGCGGTAGCTGAAATGGCAGATTTTTTCAGATTTAATGCACAGTACATGACTGACATGTTTAAGATTCAGCCAGAAAGTGCAAAAGGGATATGGAATAGATTAGAGTATAGGCCACTCGAAGGATTTATCTTTGCGTTGACACCATTTAATTTTACATCGATAGCAGCTAATCTGTGTGCTGCACCAGCAATGCTGGGAAACACAGTTGTTTGGAAACCAGCGGATTCTCAGATTTATTCTGCAGCTGTTATAGTTGAATTGTTTGAAGCAGCAGGATTGCCACCTGGCGTGATTAATTTAATTTTTACCGACGGACCAGAGACTGGTGATGTTATATTTTCGCATCCTGAATTTGCTGGCCTTCATTTTACTGGTAGTACAGGTGTGTTTAAGCATCTATGGAAAACTATCGGTAATAATATAAATGTGTATAAAAGCTATCCAAGAATCGTGGGAGAGACTGGAGGGAAGGATTTTGTTGTGGCTCACAAATCAGCGAAAGCGGATGAACTAGCTGTAGCATTAGTCAGAGGCGCATTTGAATATCAAGGTCAAAAGTGTTCTGCAGCATCAAGAGCATATGTACCAAAATCTTTATGGACTGATGTCAAGGCTAAGATGCGTCAGTGCTTAAAAGACATAAAAATGGGATCTCCAGAAGATTTCCAAAATTTTATAAATGCTGTTATTGATGAAAAAGCGTTTGATAAGATAAGTGGCTATATCAAAAAAGCCAGTAAAGCAAAAGAAGCTAAGATTATCTTTGGTGGTAAATACGATAAGTCAAAAGGCTATTTCATTGAACCAACAGTTATAGAAACAAAAAATCCGCAGTATCTCACCATGTGTGAAGAAATTTTTGGCCCAGTCTTGACCGTCTATGTATATAAAGATGACCAATATGCGGAAATACTTGATGTCGTTAATGAAACGTCACCTTATGCTCTAACTGGAGCTGTCTTTGCTACAGATAGACTAGCAGTAGAAATAGCTCATATCAAACTCCGACATGCAGCTGGTAATTTTTATGTCAACGACAAACCTACAGGTGCCGTGGTTGGACAACAACCATTTGGTGGCGCTAGAGCTTCGGGAACAAATGATAAGGCTGGTTCGATTTTAAACTTGTTTAGATGGGTAAGCCCAAGAACAATCAAGGAAAATTTTAACCCGCCTTCAAACTATAGATATCCGTTTATGGAGGAATCTTAAACCAAAAAATGGGCTTATTTTATTTATTGCTTTATCCTGTTGATTCGTCTGCTGTGTGATACTTTTCTATAGCTATACTCAAGTTATTCTAGTATATTTAGTAGCTAAATTAAGACAATACAGATGCTTTAACGAGCTCTGCTAATTCGTTAATGTCACACAATGAATCATCTAAAATCACTACTCTTTATTTTTTGCTGTTTTCTAACTGTGTTGATCTCTTGTGGTAAAAATGATCTCATCGATACGCCTATTGTCGAGCAGGAAACAGAAGTAGAACAAATAGAGATAGACGAAAACGCAAATTACCTAAATGAAAAGTCAGATTACATATTTGATGATGATAAGCTATTGACATTTAATCTAAACTTATCTTCCACCGCATTATCAAAAATAGATTCAAATCCTGCGGCAGAGGAATATGTAGAAGGTAGTTTGACCTTCGAAGGAGAGACGGTACAGAAAGTCGGTATTAGATATAAAGGTTCCATCGGTTCTTTCGTAGGTTGTTTATCAAATAGAGACTGGGCCAATCCCTCTGGATTTAAAACTTGTACGAAGCTTTCCATGAAAATAAAAATGAATTGGCAAAACAGTGACGATACATTTTTTGGTCTAAAAAAATTACAGTTCCATTCCATGAATAATGACGATTCCCAATTAAGAGAGCGATTAGGGTATAGGTTGTTTAGAGAAATGGGTGTTCCTGCTCCGAGAAGTGTTCATGCTAGACTGTTCATCAATGGAAAATATGTTGGTTTGTTTGCTTTGACAGAACAAATTGATGGCAGATTTACAAAGCAAAATTTTGAAGACGGCAATGGTAATTTATATAAAGAAATATGGCCCCTAAGAGATAATGGTCAGCCTTACCTGTCAGGTGAATACACTGATGCACTCAAAACAAATGAAGATGAAAATCCTTCAGTGGAACAAATGATGAATTTTGCACAGGAATTAGCTGAAGCAGGCGAAGAAGACTTGAAAAGTGTTGTCGAAAAATGGATGGATATAGAAGAGATAATGTCATACATTGTAGTTGACAGGGCAATCAGAAATGACGATGGTATTTACCATTGGTATTGTAATGCTAATGAATGTACCAATCATAATTTTTATTGGTATGAAAATCCTATTGATGAAACGATGCACCTTATCCCATGGGATTTGGACAATGCGTTTGAAAATATATCATACGATTCTAATCCTGTAACACCCGTTGCAGATGATTGGAATCAAATAAGGAATGAATGTCAACCCTTTGGTTATGGTATTTTTTTGTTCCCTCAACGATCTGCTTCTTGCGATAAATTAATGAGATCATGGACATTCTTCGAAGATGACTACAATAGAATAGCTTCTGAATTTAAGCAAAGTTATTTTTCAGAGTCAATCATTAATGGTTGGATTGACAAGTGGTCTGACCAAATTCGAGAAGCGACAAAAGAAGCTAGTGAATTGCACGGAGATGCAATAACAATGCAACGATGGGAAAGGTATATAATTACGCTTAAATCTGATATGGACTTTGCTCGTACTAAGTTGTAGCTTTTACGGTGATATCAATTCTATTGATTGGGTATTTAAGTCTCACAACTGTTTTTAAAATTCAGTTAAAATCTCTCACAAAGCAACCATGACAGCTCTTCTACAGTTATAGTACTAAATAGTCGTTTATGAGAATTATACTCCTACTTTCACTTGCATTAAGCATAAGCATTTCACCTAGTTATAGTCAATTTGGAAAATTATTAGATAAAGCTAAGTCTGTACTTAATACTGATGAAGGTGGTTTGGACATTGGTGGTGGTCTCAAAGAGGCGCTTCAAGTTGGAGTTAATGATGCTGTCACTTCTCTTTCTCAAGAAAATGGATATTTGAATAGCCCATTCAAGGTGTTAATTCCTGAAGATGCACAGAAAGTTGTGTCAACAGTTTCCAAAATTCCGGGGTTTACAAATGTAGAAACTGATCTTATCAATAAAATGAATGAGGCAGCTGAATTGGCAGCTAAGAAGGCCGGACCAATATTTCTTGATGCTATAAAACAAATGACAATCAAGGACGCAACAAACATCCTGATGGGAGAACAAGATGCAGCAACAAAATATCTAGAAGGGACTTCTCGAGAAGCTTTGTATGCAGAGTTTATGCCCGTCATTCAAAACGCTTTGGATGAGGTTGATGCACGATCTCTTTGGACAAAAGCAGTATCTGCGTACAACAAGGTTCCATTCCAAAAGAAATTAAATCCAGATTTAGACGATCATGTAAACAGTAAAGCACTAGATGGAATGTTCGGCTTAGTAAAAGAAAAAGAAGAAGGCATTAGAAGTGATGTTGGTTTGCGAACAAGTCCTTTATTACAAGAAGTATTCGCCAAGCAAGATAACTAGTCAGTAGGTGTATCTCCTCAGAGAAAAACTAAAAAAAAATATTTCAGAATCTTGGATTTACCACACTGTTGTTTTGCGTGCCAAACCTGTAGCTAAATCCTAGGTAGGTATAATAGGTATAATCAGTATCTAATTGTATCGCCTGCAGTAAAATGTCTTCATCACTAAATTCAGTTTTGGCTATATTGATTCTATCTTTTACAAAAGCAAAATAACCACCAAAGTTAAGTCTCAATCCTTTAACTAAGTTGAGCTCAATATCAGGGTTCAGTTCAAGACTAAATTGTGACAGGTTATGCAAGAATTGTTCTGCTCTTGCAAATATGTTAATGTTTCCCCATTTCTGAGTTTGGTTAAATTCGACATCAATTCCATGACGAATAACTGTTTCTTTCAATTTTTCATAAATGGTTTGTTCTGTATAGTCAAAGTATTCTGGTCCAACCGAATATAGGATACTAAATCGTCGTGTGCTATTTTCAGAATAAGGATAAATATTATACTCAATAGCAGGCTTTAGTTCTAATTCAAAGTCAGTATTTCCAAAAGTCGAAGAACCAGCTTCTACTTCAGCACCTATCGATATGTGATCATTTACGCTTTTCACGTAAAGTACACTATTGTTGTTGCGTGTTATTGTGGTACTTACTTTTTCACCGTCACTCAACGTAAAACTAGATCGTTCATAATTATGCCATGATCTGATTCTTAGTTTTGTTTGATTAGTTATTTTTGAAGCAGATACAAATCCTGTTACATCTGAAGTTTGAAAACTTGATTCTCCATTTATATAGGCATTACCTCTTATGCTAATAGACCAATTTTTCCATGGATCTTTAGCTACTTCTTGATTGTCTTCTTCCGTGTTACTTGTTTTAACGCTGTAATCAAGTTGATCAATTAAATCAGTTTGAATGACAAAGGGTAAAATTCCTTTTTTTAAATTTTTTAAAAATTGTTCTCGAGCATCTGAGTCTGAGACATTAGCCTGTCTATAAAATTGTATCGTGTCAATAGTACCTTCAAATCTATCCTGACCAGTTATAATAAATTGAATTTCTCTTGATCCTCCACTAGCAGATTGATCTGTGGCTAGGACAAAAACATCTGCTGCCTGTCTGTCTTGAACGTAATTGACAAAAGTCATTTCCTGTTTAATGTATACCATGTCACATCTGGTGTTGCAATCTATAAACAAGTTTGGTCTATCTGTAAGGGATTGTGCTATTAGTGGCAGTTGTAGCCATATAGTTAGGAAGAGGAGGCTATAGTATTTCATACTAACTAATAAACGATTATTTGAGAATAGGAGTATATTAAAAGTGCATTTATAAGAAATCCAATAATAAATTTTAAAATGAGCGACGACTATGGCTTCTCAATCTCCTATAGCAGCCATCCGAAAACGTTCTATTGGTGAAGTGTCGTGTTCATCATTCATAATCAATGCGATCTCTTTTACAATTTCTGGATAGTCCGCAGAGACATCGATTTTTTCTTGCGGATCATTATCAAGATTATAAAGTGCAATCTCTGTATTTGATTCTTCCAAAATGTTTTTGCGGATGCCTTTCCATTTTCCTTTTCTAACGGCTTGTTGGCCTCCGTAAGAAGGAAACTCCCAATACAAATGGTCATGTGACTTCTGTTCTTTGTTTAGAAGAGTTGGCATAAAGCTGATGCCATCTGTCAATGGGGTGGGTTTGTCAATAAGATCAGCCACTGTTGCGAAGACATCATAAAAACTGGAAATATGGTCAGATTTACTGCCTTCTTTTATATGTCCATGCCAATGTGCAATCATCGGAACTCTAATGCCACCTTCATTCAATTGCCCTTTAATTTTTTCTCTTACTGTCTCGAATGGCGCGGCACTGTCAAAAAATGGCGTATCCGCTCCACCTGCATAAGTAGGTCCATTATCACTTGTGAAAATGATTAATGTGTTTTCATATCGGCCGTAATCTTTTAAGGTTTGAATTAATTCACCGACTTGCTCATCTAGATAAGAGATCATCGCAGCATAGGTGGCACGAGGATATTGATTTGGGAAATAGCTTTTTCCAGTATAGGGTTCTTCTTCACCAAATTTTTCGCGGTAGTGCTTTACCCATCGCTTTGGTGCTTGTAAAGGGACATGAGGGATAGGAGTGGCGTAATACAAAAAGAAGGGCTGATTATCTTTTTGCCGTTTAATAAATGCTAAGGCCTCGTCTTGCATTGCAGTTGGTGCATAATCATTTTGATGATAAGGAGCATAACTATTTGAATCATTGGGATCGAGACCAGCTGGATATTCTTTATGAGGGATAACCAATTCGTTATCTAAGAAATGACGTTCATGGTTTTTCCAAAGATGGGTTGGGAATAAGGTATGTGCTTGTCGTTGACAATTGTACCCATAGAAGAAATCAAAGCCTTGACTGTTTGGAGTCCCTTCAGTGCCCGGTGCACCTAATCCCCATTTTCCAACCAAACCAGTAACGTAATTATTTTCTTGTAAAAACTCACCGATAGTATAGAGACTATCAGGTATAGGATACTGTCCTTCCAATGAAGAATCCCGATACATTTCATTAAAATCCCAAACATTTCCTCGAGTTCCCCATTCGTGATTGCCTCGTACAAATGAATGTCCAGCATGCTTACCAGTTAAAAGAATACAACGTGCAGGTGCGCAAACAGGTGCTCCTGAATAATGATTTGTAAACATCATTCCTCCTTTTGCTAGCACATCAATATGTGGAGTCTCTATTTTTTTTTGACCATAGCATCCGAGTTCTCCATAACCAAGGTCATCAGCCAAAATATAGATAATGTTTGGAGCAGATTGATTTGACGTATTGGAAGTTGGAGTGCATTGCCAAAAGGTTAATGCTATAAAGAAGTGAACGGAGAATATGTACAGCTTTTTTGATTTCATGTTTAACTAAATTACTTAATCATTCATCAAATATTTAATTTCACTTCATCATTTTCTCATCTATTGGTATATTAGATAAGGTTTCTATAAACAGATCCATTAAAAAGTATTCATGAAAAAATCTAATAAAAATTCTAGACGAACATTTGTTAAGCAAGGTTCCACAGCTTTGGCTGGATTTTATATAGTCCCGAGACACGTACTTGGCAGAGGGTTTACACCGCCAAGTGACCAGCTTAATTTGGCTGCTATAGGTGCAGGGGGTAAAGGAACCTCAGATTTAAGGAATGCCTATAATGGTGGAGAGAATAGGGTCGTTGCCTTGGCGGACCCAGATTCAAAGAATGCTTCTCGTTCTATTCAAGCTTTTCCAGACGCCAAAGTGTATAAAGATTTCCGCTTTATGCTATCGGAAATGAAGAATGATATAGATGCAGTTACAGTATCTACACCTGATCACTTACATGGTGTTGCTGCTAAAATGGCGATGGATATGGGCATGCATGTGTATGTTCAAAAGCCACTTACACATAATATATATGAAGCAAGGCAGTTGACATTAGCTGCTCGGAAGAATAAGGTGGTGACACAAATGGGTAACCAAGGTGCTAGTCATCCAGGCCAAGTGCAAATGATGGAATGGTTTAAATCAGGCATTATTGGAAATGTCGATGAGGTACATGTTTGGACGAATAGGCCAGTATGGCCACAAGGTATCCCTGTACCCGAAGCTCAACCGTTACCTGATCATATGACTGAAGCTGATTGGGATCTTTGGGTGGGCCCCGCAGAATATGTCGATTATCATCCATTATACCACACCTTTAAATGGAGAGGTTGGTGGAATTTCGGAACAGGCGCGTTAGGAGATATGGGTTGTCACTTGATGGATCCGCCATTTAGAGTCCTAAAGCTTGGTTATCCTACAGAAGTAGAATGTAGTGTTGGTCAAGTCTTCACAAGAGATTGGACGCCAGAGCATATCCCAGAAGGTTGCCCTCCAACATCTCAGACACAAATCAAATTTCCAGCATCAGATCATAACCCAACGCCTGTTACCATGACTTGGTATGATGGAGGTATTCGTCCATTCCATCCTGACTTAATTCCTGCTGATCATTCAATAGGAGAGAATGACAGTTCTAATGGTGTTATCATGATGGGGGAGAAAGGTATAATGACATGTGCGACTTATGGCATCAATCCAAAAGTCTATTTAAAGAGCGGTGAAATTTTGACCATGCCCGAAGGTTACACAGGCGGTTATGAGCATTCAGATAAATCTGATCAAGGACATCAAATCTATTGGACCAATGCTTGCAAAGCTGGATTCGATAGTGATGAACACAAAGCATTGACATCATCGTTCGATTATGCAGGGCCATTGACAGAAACTGTACTGATGGGGAATCTTGCCATCAGAAGTTATTCGTTGACAAAAAGCGAAACAGGTAGAAGAAATTTCTATGGACGTCAACGTCTGATGTGGGATGGCGATAATATGGAAATTACCAATTTTGCTGATGCGAATCAGTTTGTAAGCAGGCCGTATAGGATGGGCTGGAAGTTGATATGATATTCAACTCCATTTTTTACCATTGATTTTAAATTTTTTGCAGTCTTTTTCATTTACAAAAATGGGTTTAATGAAACACGTTTCATTAAACCCACCATAACTATTTGATCTTCTTTACCTTACAAAGGTTTTACCAACCATTTTTGTCTATTATACCTTAAAAATAGGGGAGACCTTCACGTTGTGTGAGAAGTCATTAAAGCTTGCCAGGTTTCCTGAAAAGTATGCGAGAAGTGAGCTTATATCTTATCTGCTTACTGGAAGGAGAATACTTCAAATCTCTTTCAAAGATTGTGTTTCAAACAATGAAAATTATCGTTTTAAGGAAGTGCCCTACTTTTGCCGGAAGGCAAATTCACGACTCAACACTTCCCCCGGCGCTAGCTAGGCATTCATAACTTCAGCCAGCAGCTGATTCATAACTATTAAATCGCAAGGCGATTTAATTTAATTATTTCTTTTTCTTCTTTTTCGGGGAAATGATAACAATCATTCGTCTACCTTCTAATTTTGGCAATTCCTCAGCAGCACCGAAATCTTCTAATTCTTTCAAAAGTCTCAATAGAAGCAATTCACCTCTATCTTTAAAAACGATGGTTCGTCCTTTAAAGAAGACGTAGGCTTTTACCTTCGCTCCATCGGTTAAGAACTTTTTTGCGTGCTTAAGCTTGAAATTAAAATCATGTTCATCGGTATTCGGACCGAACCTGATTTCTTTGATGACTGTTTTAGCTGTCTTATTTTTTATTTGCTTGTCTTTCTTCTTCTTCTCGTAGAGAAACTTTTTGAAGTCGACAATTTTACAAACAGGTGGATCCGCATTAGGACTTATTTCTACAAGGTCAAGCTCCATGTCTTGAGCCCACTTTAATGCTTGTGATGTAGGGTAAATATCAGGTGAAACGGTTCTTCCCGCTATTTCACTTAATTCTGTTAAGTTATCTCCTACCAATCTGATTTGAGATACTCTGATGTCTCTATTTGTGTTGAATTTAGGTTCCGGTTTTCGGACAATTTTCTTTCTTCTTTTTGCCAAATGAATTTGTTTAGTTAGTAAATAGGTAGGTCCACAAATTGCCGAACCTACTTTTCGTTATGTTATTTAATATAAACTTAGTGTAAATCTCTGACTTAGTCGTTAACGTTTTGCGCTTTTTGCTTTTTCGCAAATGTAACGATGATACTATCCTTCTCCTTATTCATCACTGCTTTCAGTTTACTTTCTTCTGCAGGATTTTCATTGAGAATGAATTCTGCTAAAGGATCTTCAAGATATTTCTGAATAGCACGATGCAGCGGTCTTGCACCAAACTGTGGATCAAAGCCTTTCTCTGCTACAAACGTTTTTGCATCTTTTGAAAGTTCTAAAGTATATGTCAGCTTTTCTAATCTCTTGTACACACTCTGTAAAGTGATGTCGATAATTTCGAAAATATGATCTTGAGTCAAACTGTTAAAGATGACCACATCATCAATTCTGTTTAAGAATTCAGGTGAGAAGGTTTTCTTCAATGCACCTTGTATGATGGATTTTGAATACTCTTCTGTAGACTCTTGGCGAGCTTTAGTAGCAAAACCTACTCCTTGACCAAAATCTTTCAACTGTCTGACACCAATGTTAGATGTCATGATAATTAGAGTATTTCTAAAATCAACTTTACGACCTAGGCCGTCGGTTAACTGTCCATCGTCTAGTACTTGCAACAAGATGTTATAGACATCTGGGTGCGCTTTCTCAATCTCATCAAGAAGGATAACTGAATAGGGTTTTCTTCTGACTCTCTCGGTCAACTGTCCACCTTCTTCATAACCAACGTATCCTGGAGGAGCTCCTATCAATCTACTGACAGAAAATTTCTCCATATATTCACTCATATCAATTCTAATGAGTGCATCTTCTGTGTCGAACAAATATCTTGCTAGTGCTTTTGCTAATTCAGTTTTACCTACACCAGTGGGGCCGAGGAAGATAAATGAACCAATTGGCTTTGAAGGATCTTTTAAACCAACTCTATTTCTTTGGATAGCTTTCGTGATTTTTAAAATTGCTTCATCTTGACCGATCACAACTTCTTGTAAATCTTCATTCATCTTCACCAGCTTATTACTCTCACTTTGAGCAACACGCTTCACAGGAATACCCGTCATCATCGCTACAACTTCTGCTATATCTTCTTCATCAACAGGGTAGCGTTTAGTCTTGGATTCTTCTTCCCATTCTGTCTTCGCATTTTCGAGCTGTTTCAGTAATTTGGATTCATTATCACGCAAATCTGCTGCCCTTTCGTATTGTTGATTTTTGACAGCTTGATTTTTTAATTCCTTAATTTCCTCTATACTCTCTTCTAACTCCTCTATATGCTTAGGGACATGAATGTTTTTTAAATGTGTTCTTGCACCCACTTCATCCAATACATCAATAGCTTTGTCCGGTAAGAATCGGTCACTGATGTATCTTTCACTTAGAGCCACACAAGCCTTTATAGCAGCGTCAGAGTAATTTACATTGTGGAATTCTTCGTACTTCGGTTTTATGTTTTCTAGAATGTGGACAGCTTCCTCTGCTGATGGTGGATCAACAATCACTTTTTGAAAACGTCTGTCTAGGGCACCATCTTTTTCAATATGCTGTCTGTATTCATCTAGTGTAGAAGCACCGATACACTGCAATTCGCCTCTTGCAAGTGCTGGTTTGAAAATGTTTGACGCATCTAGTGAACCCGTAGCTCCACCTGCTCCGACTATTGTATGAATTTCATCGATAAATAAGATGACGTCTCTTGTTTTTTCTAGCTCATTCATGATGGCTTTCATCCGTTCTTCAAACTGACCACGATACTTTGTACCTGCAACTAAAGCCGCAAGGTCAAGCATAACAATTCGTTTGTTAAATAATGTTCTAGATACCTTCTTTTGAATGATCCTTAAAGCAAGCCCTTCTACAATGGCGGTTTTACCAACACCAGGTTCTCCAATAAGGATAGGATTGTTTTTCTTTCTTCTACTTAGAATTTGAGAGACTCTTTCGATTTCTGTTTCTCGGCCAATGATTGGATCGAGTTTGTTTTCTTCAGCAAGTCGAGTCACATCTCTACCGAAATTATCTAATACGGGTGTTTTGGATTTGCCAGAGCTTCTTCGGCCAAAGGACTCCATAGGCTCCTCGTCGTCCATTGGTATATCGCCTTCAGGAGACGATGCACCGTATATATCATAGTTTGATTCTTGTTCTTGTCTTACGTATTCTAATTCTGATTTAAAACCTTCATAGTCTATTTCAAACTGAGAAAGTATATCAGAAGCAGTGTTTTCATTATGCTTCAAAATCGACAATAACAAATGCTCAGGATTGATTTCATCATTCTTAAAAAGCTTTGCCTCTAAGAAGGTGACTTTCAATACCTTTTCTGCTTGTTTGTTTAATGGAATATTACCAACATTCAGATTTGTGCTTTCTACTTTCACCTGCTGGATGACTTCTTCAATTTTGAATTTCAATTCGGTCAAATCCACATCAAGTGAATCCAATACTTTAACTGCTAAACTATCTCTTTCTTGAATCATGCCTAACAATAGGTGCTCAGTCCCAATATAGTCGTGACCCAATCTTAGCGCTTCAGTTCGGCTAAGAGAGATTATCTTCTTTACTTTTGGTGAAAACTTTCTATTCATTCAATCTAAATTTACATCCACATGTTGCTGATATAAGCATACTCTCCTAATAGTGTTAAAAAGTATGCCAATTGCAGTCAATAAAATGGCTCATTTACACTTCCCAACAACAAAAAAGGAGTTATAGATTTATCAGACAGCAAATTAACAATTATTTCACTCACTTTATCGACAATTCTACGACATCTTTAAACCGATCATGGATTATTATTTGTCCCGACGATCTCAGCAAGCTATATTAACAGGATAGTTGATAATGAAGGATGTAATATATTGGTAATCAAATAGTTATATCTGTGAAAAAGAAATTAGGCATTTCAGCTAATAATTCAATAAATTTGCGCTCAGTTAATTTTGATAAAGAATGAAGTATTCTGTCGATAAAAATGACAATTATTCTGTCCTCCAGTTAGAGGAAGAAAACCTTAACTCGTTAATTGCACCTAACCTTAAAAGCGAATTTGTTTTTTTAAGAAATGAAGGCGTGCAAAATCTAATCTTTGACTTAACGGCAGTTAAGTACGTTGATTCGTCTGGTTTAAGCGCCATATTGACAGCTAATCGTTTGTGGAAAGATTTCGGAACATTCATCTTAACAGGTGTTGAACATCCGTCTGTACAAAAGCTAATCGAGATATCTAGATTAGAATCTATACTTACCATCATTCCTACAGTGAAAGAATCAATAGAATTTCTAACAATGGAATCCATTGAAGAGGAATTACAGTCTGATTCGGAGTAAACAATGTCCATTACTGTGCATATATTGGGTGCTAACTCTGCAGTACCCAATAAGAATAGGTTTCCAACTTCACAGTACATCAAGCTAGAAAAAGAGTCCATCCTTATCGATTGTGGTGAAGGAGCTCAGATCAATTTGTCTAAATACAAATTAAAGCCTTCTAGAATCAAAACCATATTGATCAGTCATTTGCATGGGGATCATGTGTATGGATTGCCAGGTCTTATTGGTTCGTTTAATCTCGCTGGTCGGCAAGAACCTCTGACAGTAGTTGGCCCTGTCGGAATACAAGCGTATTTATCTGGAGTATTTGAAACCACCTATGTTACCTTAAATTTTGAACTTCTTTTCCATGAACTTGGTCACAACGGCCTGCTAAAAGTCATAGAATTAAATGAGGTCATCATTGAAGCCTTTCCTATGAAGCACCGTATACCTACCTATGGATATAAGATCACAGAAAAAGAGCGACAGTTGAATATTAAGTCAGAAGTCATTAAAAAGTATGACCTTAGTATTACTCAAATTAAAGCCATAAAAGCTGGCGACGATATAGTAAGTAGTGAAGGGAATGTAATTCCCAATAAAGACCTGACAAAGGAGCAACCAAAAATGATGAGTTATGCCTACTGTTCTGATACAGTCTATGATGAAGATTTGATACCATTGATTCATGGCGTAGACCTTTTATATCATGAAGCTACATATTTGCATGAATTGCAGAAAATAGCATTAAAAAGAAAACATGCCACAGCTAAAGAAGCAGGTGTCATTGCACAAAAGGCAAATGTTGGCAGATTAATTATTGGCCATTATTCTAGTCGATATGATGACTTACAACCATTAGAAAATGAGGCTAAAATTGAGTTTGAAAATGCTCATATTGTCAGAGATGGCGATGTATACACCCTTTAGATTGTTGTCTTTAGACAGTCTTAAGATGTTTAGCACAACAAAGACCTATTCACTTTTTTTAGTATTATTAAGTGTTGGTAAAGTGTCGGTATGCTTTTTTAATTAACTCTACCTTTTAACATGAATACTATCCTTAAGCACTTAACTACTTTCATCTATTTATTTTTTTGTTTACAGACTGCCACAGCAGCTGATATTATTGTCAACCCTGGAGATAATCTACAAAGTGCAATCAACAATGCACAAGGAGGCGATGTGCTTATTGTCAATGGTGGCAACTATGGAGGGACAATTCATATTCAGAATCGCAGCTTCACAGAAGCCAATCCTCTAATTATTAAAAGCGGAAATGGTACGCCACACATTACTGGATTTGGGGGATACAATGGAGGGACTACGTTTAGAATTACTAACTGCAGTTATATAGCAGTAGATGGGTTCAAATTTTCAAATTCACTATATGGCTGTTATATAATATCTAGTGACCACATTATCATTACCAACTGTGAAGTGACTAATACAGGTCAAGAGGGGATTCATGCTAACGAAGATTCGGATTACATTGACATTA
>CAYVFU010000010.1:65309-75351 GCA_964450495.1 uncultured Saprospiraceae bacterium
AATACAGGTCAAGAGGGGATTCATGCTAACGAAGATTCGGATTACATTGACATTATTGGAAATCACATTCACCACACTGGCAGAAGAGTAGACCACGAAGGCTGGGGCGAAGGTATTTATATTGGCGGAGGATCAGACCCCCAACTTGTGAATAGTTACATTTATATAGAAGGAAACGAAATCTATGAATGTGGTTTAGGAGAGGGAATCAATATCAAATCCAGCGATACAGAGAAAGTAACGGTAAAAAATAATCACGTTCATGACATCCATCCAGGAAAGTCAACATCTCCAAATGCACAATGGAATGGTGGAGCCATCGGAGTAAGTCATCATTTTACTAATACAGATCGACTGATTTGGATTGAAGACAATTTGATAGAAAATATTTATGGAGGGCAAACCAGTAACACAGGTGTTATGACTATGCAATCAGATACCAGAGTCGTTGGCAATACTATTCGAAACTGTGATGATAATGGGATTTTGTTTAATGACTATATCTCTGATCACCCTTGCTGGAATTTTGGCAATATATTGTCTAACAATGGCACCCCAGTTTCCATTTCAACTAATGCGGTTGTCTACACTACAAATCCAGGTTTAAGCCCGTATTCTCCTCAAACCTGGTATTCTGATGATTCAAATCAAGAGCCACTGCCTCCGGTTAATGGTGACAATATTGCGTTGAATAAACCGGTTACTGTATCCGCACAGCAAGTAGGCAATGAAGGATCTAAAGCTGTTGATGGAAGTAGGGCTGATTTAGACAGATGGTCGGCTGAGTTTTTTCCGCAGACCATAGAGATAAACCTTCAGGGATTATATAGTCTGAATAGGATTGATGTTTTTCCTTTGTCCAATCGAGCTTACCAGTATTCTGTCGAAGTGAAAAGTAATGGGGGTAGTTATCAACAGATCATAAATAGAACGAATAGCACTACAGGAGGTGCAGCCATTTCTAATACATTGAGCAATGTCGAAGCGGATGTTGTTAAGTTTACCTTTACTGGAGCAGCTGTTTATGACGGTGATTGGTTAAGCATTCGTGAAATAGAAATATTTGGTTCTGTGGTTTCTGACCCTGATCCAGAACCTGATCCTGACCCAGATACTATGATGTTGTTAGAAACTAATGGCGATGTTTTTATCAACAAACTCACTAGCGGAATTATCATGATTTCACCCAACGGTTCTTGTCATAAAGTGAAGATTAATAATGAAGGTAACTTTGTTTCTGAAGTTGTGGATTGTCCCAATTAAAATAAGATAAATTCTTCAGTATAAACTGATTTCAATTATTCGCAACATGGTAGGGTGTTTTGCACTAGAAACGTATTTTAAGTATACCCCATAAATACTTCTACTATGCGCCGTCCTATTGTTTTTTTGTTCTGTCTGTGTACACTCTCTATACACGCACAAGTTGCTTTTGAAAGTTCCTATCAATTTCAAAATGCTTCATCTGGCTCAATGTTGAGTTTGTCATCAGTGAGTAACCAAGCGAATGTCCAGGTATCAGCTTATAGTGTTACTGATTTAACGCAGCAATGGGAAGTCTCTTTTGGGCCTGTTGGTACAGTTAATGTTATTAGTAAAGCAGTTGATCAATATCTCAATGTACCTAGCGAACTATCTGGCGCCTCTGCTAATTCTTATGCATTTAATTCTAATTGGTGGAGTATGATGTGGTTTATGGAACAAGTGACAGCTAACGAGTATCGCCTGAGAAATCGGTGGTCAAACTTATACCTCACACAACAAACTAACGGAGATGTCATTCAATCTGCATTGAATACAAATAATTTGCTTCAACGATGGAATTTGATTCCTTTGGATGAGTGTCCAGATAGTCACACTTGGAATGAAGGATTGCAACCCAATGACTCACACGATCTGGTTGTCGGGGAATGGGCCCATTGTCATGGAATAGTAGCAGCTAATGCAGAATTGTCTATAAAAGCAGGAAACGAAATAGTGATTTACCCAGGTTTTGAGTTAAGTCAAGGAAGCGAATTTGCAGCCCAAATAGGTACTTGCCAAAACATTGAATTTCCATTATCGAATACAAATGCCGATCTTCAGACTCAATCAACTTATACCTATTTGAATACCTTTCAGGATGACCCTAACCAATGCATCATACTTGGGCAAAATATCGGTTGGTCTTTCGAAACAAAAACAGAAACAGTTGATCAATTACATAGCCAAACAGGAGAGTGGGTAGGTTTGATTGCAGGTCAAATGAGATATAATAATGGGGCAACCAGCCCTAACACAGACTATGCTGCTTTAGTGAATACGTATGCTGCATGGCACACAGCTGGCGGTCTGTGTGAACTAAGTATGTTGCCAGACAATCCCTGGACAGGCGGAGACTGCTGGGATAGGTCAGGAGTCCAAAATTTAAATCAACTGACGACACCTGGTCAAAACGGCTATGCGTCATGGATTCAACAATTAGATTTTTATGCTGATGTTTTACTAGATATGCAAAGTGCTGGAGTCCCCATACTGTTTCGTCCTCTTATGGAAATGAATGGCGATTTTTTCTGGTATGGATATATGGGAAATGGAGGGAGCGAAAATCCTGCACCCAATCCACAGCAATACATAAATCTGTACAGGCATATGCACGATTATTTTACCAATGTAAAAGGGCTCAATAATCTGATTTGGATTTACTCAGCCAATATGAGTTATTTCGGGATACCTGATGTGGATCATTATTATCCTGGAACTAACTATGTAGATCTCACAGGTCTGGATGTATATACAAATGATCTTGCATTGCCAATGGATCAATACAATAAAATGGTAGCCTTAAATAAACCATTTTCTTTCACTGAATTTGGTCCTACTCATACTGCTGCTGAAATGGATGGATCAAAAGATTATGAAGCTTACACCAATAATGTATTGTCTAATTACCCTGAAGTGATTTATATGAATGCCTGGCATAATTGGCCTCAACATGATGTTGCATGGATTTCCAACCAACGTTATACCGAAGCGCTAAATATACCTTGTGTCGTCAGTAGAGATGAACTTCAATCTAACTAGCTGTATATTTTATATCTCTAGGGTAAATGAAAATTAGTCTAGGAGGACGAATATTAATTACTAACAGAATTAGAAGAAATACTCTAGTCTTTAATCTAAATAATTAGTCCAATAGATCTCTGAGATTGATTTATTATAATTTCTATTTCCTAAATTGAGTCTTCGTCTTATAAAGAATTAGAATTGAATAAGGAGCTTAAAAATAAACTTCGGTCGGATTTGTTCCAGCATTTAGATGGTATTGTCACTGGTCCTACCGCTTATGTCTTGCATAAAAGAGGTGTATTAGACTATATACTTGAAAAGAAAAGATGTACGCTTAAAGAAATTGAATCTGCATTAAATGCAAATGAAGGATACTTGAATGTGGCACTGCATACGCTTGTGTCACAAGGATGGCTGGAAATCAAAAGGACTGATGAGGACATAGAATATGGTGTTAATGATTTTACAGAAATTGCTACAAAGTTGATTCCGTTATATAAGGATGTTGTAGATCTTATGCATTTATCAGCAAAATTTCATCATCGAAAATTTGAAAAGGAACCCTTTTTAAAATTAGAGAAAATAGCACATCAATTTAATCAGCAATATGGTATTGAACTTTCATCTGACGAGAAAATAAGAAAAGTACAAACTCAATTTTTAAAACACATTGAAGGACATATTGTCGGACCTACAGTTGTTGCTTTGGGTATGAGTGGTATGTTTCATAATTACTTTACAGAAGCCTGTTTCCGTCCAGAAGAATTTCATGCAGACGGAGAATTGTTTGGTAGACTTCTAGATATTTTTGTTGGCTTAGAGTGGTTTGAAAAGAAAAGTGAAACGTATAGGTTTACGGATAAAGGTATGTTCTTTGCCCGTCGAGCTAGTGCGTATGGTGTTACTGTTTCTTACATACCTATGTTTAGAAAATTGGAAGAATTGATATTTGGAGATCCTACTATATTTTGGAATTTGCCGAAAGGAGCAACGGAAATACATGTAGATAGAACAATGAATGTATGGGGAAGTGGAGGAGCTCATTCCAATTACTTTAAGGTCGTAGATAAAATTATCATTGATATTTTTAATCAGCCTTTAGATCAGCAGCCCAAAGGTATTTTAGATATGGGGTGTGGGAATGGTGCATTTTTAATTCACTTGTATGATGTCATTGAACAGCAAACCTTAAGGGGGCAACATCTGGAAGATCACCCTTTATTTTTAGTTGGAGTAGATTATAATAAGGCAGCTCTAAATGTGACACGTGCTAATATTGTTCAAGCAAATATATGGGCAAAATTAATGTGGGGAGACATCGGTAAGCCAGATCTACTTGCATCAGATTTGGCAGAAAACTACAACATTAAGTTAGAAGATTTATTGAACGTACGGACGTTTCTAGATCACAATAGAATTTGGGCTGTACCTGCTGATAGTACTTTTATCAGCAGCAATATTTCAACAGGTGCTTATGCATTTAGAGGCCGGCGAATTACTAGTCAAGAGCTTGCAAATAATTTAAAAGAGCATCTTGAACAATGGTCACCATATGTAGAAAAATTTGGACTTCTCATTATTGAATTGCATACCATAGCTCCTGAATTAATTGCAAATAATTTGGGTAGAACTGCAGCCACTGCATACAATGCAACCCATGGATTTTCAGACCAATATATCGTTGAAATAGACTTCTTTAAAGAGATAGCTGCTGAAGTAGGTTTGTCATGTGATGAAGCGCATTTTAAAAGATATCCAAACTCGGATTTAGCTACCGTCAGTATCTCACTACTGAAGAAGGAGTAAATAGTTCATTATATATTATCCATCTAAAGAATTGAATTATTGATATAAGTCTATAAATTCCATTCAACAGAGTTATTTAGTTTATTACAAATTCAATTTATTAAATTGAGAAACCTAGAATTTAATAAGTAGAATTTTAAACACTTATGAATAATTTTTTTTTCACTGAAGAGCACAACTTATTTCGTCAAAGTCTTAGAGATTTTTTGGATAAAGAGATGAGACCTCACATTGACCAATGGGAGGAAGATGGTGAAATCCCACGTGATGTTTATAAACGATTCGGAGAAATGGGATTTATCGGAATTGCCTTCCCTGAAAAATATGGAGGGACAGATTTAGATACCTTCTATTCTGTGGTGTTTACAGAGGAAATGATTCGATTGAATTCAAGTGGGTTTAATACGTCTATTGGTGCGCATGCAGGTTTGGCATTGGTGCATATAAACGGCGAAGGCTCGGAGGCACAAAAGGAAAAGTACTTAATCCCAGGTATAAAAGGTGAACTCATAGGGTGCCTTGCGATCACAGAACCAGGTGGTGGTTCAGATGTTGCCTCTCTTAGAACCTCCGCTGTGAGAGATGGCGACCACTATATCATCAATGGTTCCAAAACATTTATCTCAAATGGAGTGCTGAGTGATTATATTATTGCAGCAGTAAGGACTGGTGATAAAGGTGCAAAGGGAGTTAGTATGATGATAATAGAACGAGACAGAGAGGGTGTAAGTGCTAGGAAATTAGACAAACTAGGTTGGCATGCTTCAGACACTGGAGAGATTGCTTTTGATAATGTTCGCGTTCCAACTGATAATCTTCTGGGGGTGGAGAATCAAGGCTTCTTTTACATTATGCAACACTTTGCTTCAGAGAGATTGGGGATGGCTCTTATTGCGGTTGCACAAGCTCAATTAGCCATTGACTTGGCGATGGAATATATGGGACAACGCGAAGCATTTGGGAGGCCTATAAATAAATTTCAAGTTTTGCGTCACCGCTTAGCACAAATGATGGCAGAGGTCACTTCTGCACGAGCGTTTGTTTACACGCTCTATAAACAATACGAACAAAAAGAGTATATCATAAAAGAAGCTGCCATGGCTAAACTGATTGCAACCCAACTGAGTGATAAAGTAACATACGAATGTATGCGGTTCTTTGGTGGCTATGGTTATATGGAAAGTTATCCAATGGCGCGATTGCTGCGAGACAGCCAGTTGGGTACTATAGGTGGTGGCACATCAGAGATATTATGTGAAATTATTGCAAAAATGATGATAGATACTAAGGAATATAAAGCACCGATTAAGTAGACTGTGGAACAGTTTACAGTGATGATTTTCTAAGAAAAGTGTTGAGTAATAAATTCGCTAGGTGGCGTGGCAAGTTAGCGTTTTGATTTAAGATTTATCAAATGATTAAACATAATCAAGTATTTTCTGGACTGTGTCTTGAAAGGAATTATATTCGCTGTTCAATCCAGCTAATAAATCACGATCAATTTAGCACACATGAAGTTTAATTTTTATTTCACTACCTTGGCCATTATCATTTGTTTTACTGCTTGCCGTCAAGCGGAAAATAGAATTGAGAAAACAACAGCAATTGCTCCTGCAGAAACAACTTCAATAATTCATGATTCCATTCCTGCTGCGACTAATAAAACCAATTGGCTTCAACCGCCATATAAGCATTGGGCAATTAAGAATGTGGATAAACTATTTCCAATAGGTAAAATCGCCAAAGCTGCAAAGCCAAATATACTCGAGAAAGCACCTATGTCTTTTGATGATTTAATGATCGAACAATTCGATGGTAAACTTTATAGATTTGAAGAGCATCTGGACTCCAATCGAACAGATGGATTTATCATTCTACATCACGGGAAAATAGTATACGAAAAATACTTCGATAATATGACGGAGCAAAGCTCTCACAATTGGTTTTCTGTATCAAAGTCTTTGATCGGATTAACAGTTGCAGTTTTAGCAGAAGAAGGGAAGATTGATTTGCAGCATCCAGTAACAGATTATATCCCAGAATTAAAAGGGAGTGCTTGGGACGGTATTCCAATTCAGCAATTAATGGACATGACTGTCAACATTAAGTATGATGAAATCTATTTAGATCCACGGTCTGATGCTTACGTATTTGCTCGGGTTACTCATTTAGTAGAAATGCCTTCGATACCTCCAGAATTTGATAATGTTTTAGATTATTTTAAATCAGTCCGGCCTGGGAATAATACAGAAGAGTTATTCCATTACATCAGTTTAAATACAGAAGTGCTAGGCATGCTCATTAAAAAAGTAACTGGCAAACAACCCTCTGAAGTGATGAGTGAGAAAATATGGTCCCATATAGGTGCTGAGCATGACGCCTATGTAGCGAGATCACCAAATGGTTATGAATTGGTTAGCGGGGCTATCAATTCGACGCTGAGAGATGCAGCAAGACTTGGCCAATTAATGTTGGACAATGGTGTTTGTGATGGCAAACAAGTTGTCCCAGAATCCGTAGTCGAAACAATTGCGAGGGGAGGCCAGATAGAGAAATTTGCTCAATCTAAGCGTGGACAGCAATTCAAGAATTTTCATTATAAAAATCAATGGTGGCATACTGATAAAGAAGCTTATTTTGCCAAAGGTTTATTTGGTCAATGGATCTATGTGGACCCAAGTTCAGAAACAGTAATTGTGAAATTTACAACTTCTGATATTCCTACATCCACTGAGTATGATTGGATGAATAATATGGAATTGATGAAGGTGATCACCAAAAAATTGAGAAGCAATAGTTGACGTTTAATGACTTGGAATGGAAAAGTTATATTTTATAATCATCCAACTTTTTTCCACTGCCCGATTGTTAAATCAATAACACTACCATTATCAGATTTTATGTTTATATCTGCTTTCAGCTTCTTTTTAAAGGCATTAATCAAATTCATTCCCATAGTTTTCGAATTAGTCATATTGAAATCAGTTTTAAACCCTACGCCATTATCCTTCACCTGTAGGTGGAGTTGATCGTTTTTTTCATGCATTGATATTGTGATAATACCATTCCTATTATCTGGAAAAGCATATTTTAGTGCATTAGAAATTAATTCATTCACTATAAGACCAAGAGGGATTAATGTGTCAACATCTAGTCTTAAATCTTGAATGTGTTGCTCAAGTTTTATTCTTTCTGGATTTATATTATAGGAGTAAAATAAATTTTTTGTGAGTTCAATAAAATATTCTTTTGCTTCGACTGAAGTCAATTCTTCGTCTTGATATAAATTACGATGAATTAGGGCCATGCTTTTAACTCGATTCCGTCCTTCTTGCAGTGCTTCCTTCGCATGTTGATCTGTTAATGAATTTGATTGGAGACTTAACAGACTAGAGACTACTTGAAGGTTGTTCTTCACTCGATGATGAATCTCTTTCAATAGCACTTCTTTATCCCCTAAAGCTTTGCTGACAACATTTTTTTGTTCTCTAATTTTCCTAAAAGCTGAAAATAGAAAGCCTGATAAAATTGCAAATAGTCCCAAACTTAACCCTAGACCAATTATCTGTTTTTTACTAGCGCTAAGTCGAGCCTGTGCCAATTCATTTTTTGTATTTAAAAGTGCGATCTCCTGCGCTTTTCTTTCAGCTTCATATTTTGCATCTAAAGCAGCAACTTCTTTGGCTACAGTGGAGCTAAGTAAGCTGTCTTTATATGCCAGATGTTCTATGAAGAATTTGTTGGCTTTTTGATGATTGCCAGCTTCTTCATGCATGAGTGCCGCCTGGCGTGTGGCGTCACTAAGGACAGTGAAATCCTTATAATCTTTCATTAAAACAAATAACTCTTCATATTGATTGCTTGCTAATTTGACCAAACCTAATCTGTTATTACTATTCGCAATATTTGATAATGCTTGAGCTGCATATACTTTGTCACCTGTTTTGATATGATAGTCATATGATTGTTGAGCCGCTCGTTTGGCTTTTTGAAATTCTTTTAATTTGATGTAATTAACAGAGAGGTTGTTATGAATACTTGCGACAAGCAAACCATTATCAGGGAATGTTTGGCTGATTTTTAATGCTTTTTGGTATGTATCAGCCGACTTCCGGTATTGCTTTGCTTCATTATATACTATTCCTATATTGACAAGATTACTAGCCATTCCTCTTGGATTGTCTAACTGTTCATTTAATTGGTAAGCTTCTTCGTATGTCTCAATTGCTTTGTCGGTGAGTTTGGATTCATAGTAAGCAATTCCAAGACCGTTAACTGCAGCTGCAATACGTTCTGTTATTCCTGTTTTTTTATATGCTTTTCGAGACTCACTGAAAGCTTTTAAGGCAAGTACCCAGTCTGAACTTAGCCAGGCTTTCTTTCCGATATTATACCAAGCAGCACCGATTCCTTCATGATTATTTTCGGACTCAAACAAGGAAAGAGCTTCTCTTATTTTTTGTTCGCCTTCATCTGTTTTGCGGTCGACTAAAAGTATGTCCCCTTCAAAGTTGAGAGCCCAAGCTTGCCACACTGTATTCTTTTCATAGAGTGATAGTTGTTTTAGACTATCCAGATATGGTTTAGCTAATTCTGGTTTTCTAAAGGCAATCATTTTTAATAAATCAATAATTGCATCTCCTCGATCTTTGTCGTTGGTCAATAAAGGCAGATTTTCTATAATTTGATCAGGATCGGAATCTTGTGAATAAGCTAATTTTGGAAAAGAAAAAAAGCAGAAAAGACAAAGACTTATCAGGATACTATAAAAGATGCCCACTTGACTTAATTGTCTATTTTGGAAATTATTCATTGCTTAAAGCGGGTTGTTGCGGATAAATTTACAAAAAGTAACTAAATGCACTTGATAGGTAACCTCTGTTATTAAAGAAGAGGTAGCACTTTTAGTAAGGCCTATATTTAATCCTCCTTAGAATACTGATAGTTCTCCAATTGATCACTGAACTTCCTCGTCATTCACCGTTAGTGGCTGCCACTTTTTCAATTGGTCATTGAACCACCTCGTTCCCACTGGACAGTGGAACCACTCCTCAAGGAGGAGAATTATACTGTCAGATAAAAAATATTTATAATTCTGCGAAACAGGTATTATGCCTCTGGTCACTATGGTATTAAATTAAAAAAGAGCTCATTCTGTCGAATGAACTCTTTATTGTGACCGGTCTGG
>CAYVFU010000011.1:0-71868 GCA_964450495.1 uncultured Saprospiraceae bacterium
AGGTCTCCGTACCTCTTGCCCTATAAAGCACTGGGCATACAAAAAAGTCCCGAATAAAAAGACGGGACTTAGTAATGAACTAATCCGTAGTAATACGAAAAGTTTGGGATTTACTCCTTTATTACTTTGTTACTTTATAACCTTAAACTTGATTGTGCTTGCTCCTTTAAAGGAGACTACTTTAGCGAAGTACAAACCTTCTGAAAATTGATTTAAAGAGATTTGTGTTTGGTTTTCGTTTTTCACTTTAGTAGAGGACATCTTCTGTCCTGCTGAGTTAAATATATCAATTTGTTCTAGTATATCATTGCCATTGGCATGAATATTTAACTCGGTAGTTGCTGGATTGGGATAAGCGATTATGTTTGGCTCATTACTGCCGATTTCTTCCTCACTTTTCTCTCTAATCAACTCAAAGCTTACAGATGCTCCATCGGAGGTATATTGATTACCATTGCCATCAGTGATAGTCAATCCTTCTAATACTATATCAACAGTTTTATTTTGATTGCTCTCACGAACTCCATCTATTTCGTCAATAACAATAAAGCCAACTCGATGCACAGAACCATAACCAGAAACAGATCTTCCTGTTGTACGGGTAGATCCTATATCTAGTCGGCCAGCACTTGTCTGTCTACTTAAGTCAAGCATTGGGGAATTATTAGACAACCAATTTAATGGTGTTCTTTCCACTGTAATTGTTTCAGTATCAACCACATCAGGAGACAAAGGCAATGTGTATGTTAACCCATGCACATCCAATGCAGGAAATTCTTGACTTCCAACAATAATATCTAAGTATACTAGATCTCCTACTTCAGCAGTTTCTTGACTCAAGACTAACTCGATCGGAAATTCTTTATTGACTAAGGTTTGAGAAGCAACAAGATTGTTATACTTATTGTAATTATCAGCCATCAATTCTAAGTCTTCTAGATTAATTTTTCCATCTCCATTACCATCCAAGAATTTTTGATCTTTACCATTGTTTTGAATTGCACCCCAGTCATCCGCTTTATCTCCAATCCATAACAGGCCTTCTTGATTTCGTTCTGCACCCTGACTACCAAAATGATATCCTAATGGAAGTATATCTTCCATTGACACCTTGCCATCAGCATTAAAATCACCTGGCCATACGCAGTCAGTTCCGACACAGTTACAATCCGAAGCGTTTTCTATCACTTCCACCTGAACCGCAATTTCTTCGCATTCTCCAGCAGGAGCACAATACCTCATTAAAAATTCATCAGTGCCAGTGAATCCATCATTAGGCTGATACACCATTATTTGAACACCTTCTTCTGTCCAACCACAAGCTTCATCGCCTAATTTGTAATTGTAATAGTGAGGAAAGCTCAACAATTCACCATTTGCAGGACGATCCAAAATAGAAAAAAAGTATCCTTGGATCGGTACTGTATAGTTCATCACAAGCGGTGTCTCGCTTCGAGTGACAAAATCAAATTGTGATATTTTTTCAGGGTAAAAGTTATCTACCACGATTTCAATATTGCCAGTGTAGTATTCACCTTCTCTTTCAGCGAGGTAGGTAAAAGTCTTGGTGCCTACAAAACCTTCTTCAGGTATGTATCTGAATCTCCCATCTGCCATGATAGAAATAGCCTTAGGCATTCGGGTTATTTCAACCTCTTCTAGGTCATTCTCAAAAATATCAAAGAGTACTGGAATATTTAGAGAGGTAAAAACCTTGTCGTCTCTGATTGGCCCTTTTTGATCAGTATTTTCTAATACTTCAACATGAATAGTTCTTTCAATAGATCCATCAGATTTTCGAACAACAAACTCCTCTATGCCAGTAAATGAACCAAAAGGTGTGTACTCTATAACATCATCGCCAATAAATTCAACTGAACCTTTAGGACTTGAGCCATTACCCAACGCCATATTCCTGGCGGGCAATAAAATGGTTACTGGTTTGAATTGAGAAGTCGATATATAAATATTACCATCAGATGATAGATTGGCTTCATCAAGCACACAAATCGTAGCTGTACCTGAATCTGTAATACCATCTTCATTGACAGCCGTATAGTGCACAAATGCCATTCCTGCAAAACCATCCTCTGCAGTAAATTCAATTTCATTATTTATAATCTGAGCAACACCATGCTGTACTAAGTCAATAGACTCAATAAACAATTCGTCGCCTGAGTTGATATCATTGTTTAAAACATCGACCAATACAGATTGGTCATCTAAATCGACAGATTGATAATCATGTATAGCTTCAACATGTGAATCAACAATGTTGACTATAACATTAATGTATAAGCTTTTTGTTCTTCTCTTTTCGCCACCTTCATAAAACACATTGAATGAAGACACCCCTTCTTCAGCATCATCTTTGACACTAACTGATATAGGATAAGAAGAACCATCAAGTATACCTAAATCAACATCAAAAATAGTAGGATTGGGGTTTTCTGTAAATTCTGGAGTTGACCACGCGCTAACATTTAATGTTATTGTACCTCCGGGCGTTGTCGTAAATTCTAAACTTGGCGGATTGTATAATTGAGTAAACCCAAGTACAGGCAATAAGCTATACAAGCAAAACAACACAAATTTTGCAAAAGGATTAGTCATTAATAAGTATTACAATAAAGTAACAAGTAAAATTCAATGTAAATATAACTAGAAAGACTCGATTTGTCTAAGGGTTTTCACTAGGTTTTACGCTAATGTGTTCAACACGACAACATAATATTTTTAATAAATACATAAATAACTCATAATGAGTTATTTAACAACTAAAATGCGCATATAAGTATTTAAAATATGACCATTCAAATTATATAAGATACCTACATTTATAACATACGATCATACAATAAGATATGTATTATCATTAGTTTTGATATAGATGCGTGACTCAAAATCTTTCATTGCCTTATCATCGCTAAATGTGTATGAACTTAACCGATTCAAAAAGTTCGTGCATTCACCTTATTTCAACGTAAATAAGAGGATCATCCGACTATTTGAATTATTCGAAGACTTTATCAGGAATAATCCCGAAACTGAAATTTCAAAAGAAGCCATTTGGAAAGAGGTCTTTCCTGAGAAACCTTATAATGATACGAATCTCCGAAAACTAAATTCTGATTTTCTTAAACTGTTGGAAGAGTTCTTAGTTCAGCACCAATTTGACAACAATCCGCTCCATAAAGCAAATTACTTGCTAAAAGCCCTCAGTGCTCGAAAATTAGAAAAATTGTATAAGTCATCGATTTCTAGCGCAAGAAGACTATCTGATCAACAGTTAGAAAGAACAGCATCTTACTATTATTATCAGTACCAGATTGAAAAGAATTTATTTTCCCTCACCACAGAATTTGAAAAAAAGACTAAAATCAAACCGGAGGCCATTTTAGAAACATTAAGCCATATTGGGAATAACCTAGATATCTTTTATTTGACTGAGAAAATGCGCTACTATAATACATTCATGTCATGGAGGAATATTACATCAATGGAAAAGGAAGTTTTCCCGATTGAAAATATTACAGATGAAATCGAAAAGTTAGAATACTCTAAATATCCACCCTTAGCTGTTTATTATCAAATATACCTAGTGAATAAAAATCAAAATGACGAATCAAAATTCCTAAAACTAAAACAACTCATAAATGAATATCTAGAGATTTTTCCATTAGGAGAAGCATATGACATATATCAATCGACCTTAAATTATTGTGTTTCAAAGGTAAATCAAGGAATACAAGAATATTTTCTAGAGATGTTTGAACTTTGGGAATATGGTTTAGATTCAAAAATTTTATTACCCGATAATAAAATTGAGCCTTCAATTTTTAGAAATATTTGCGTCACGTCTTTAAAGCTCAATAAATTTGATTGGACTGAAAATTTTATAAATGAATATGGAGTATTTCTTGATGAAAAGTACAGGTCTAATGCAATTATATTTAATTCTGCTCGACTAGAATTCTACAAAAAGAATTATGATGAGGTTATTGGTTTATTGCGTGAAGTGACGTTTGATGATATTTTTTATGAGTTAAGTTCTAAAGCAATTCAAATTGAAGCGTATTACGAACTCGATGAATTTGAAGTGCTCTCCTCTTTCTTATCAAGCTTCGCGGCATTACTACGAAGAAACACTAAAATCCCAGCACGACGCAAAAACAATTATCAAAGACTTATTTATTTCACACGAAAACTAATTCGACTCACTCCGAGAATGAAAACAGAAATTCAAAAATTAAAGAATGAAATTGATGAATCAGAAAACTTTGCTGACAAAACTTGGCTGTTAGAAAAAATAGCAGAACTCCAAGGTAATCCACTTCCAGTTACACGCTAATTCAAACAACGCTTATACATCTCCAAACAACGCTCTCTAGCTATCTTGTGATCAACAATTGGGTCTGGATAATCTGGTGTTCCGTATTCGGGCACCCACTTTTTGATATAGGTCTGTTCTTTGTCAAACTTTGTCATCTGGCTCGTAGGATTAAAAATCCGGAAGTATGGGGCAGCATCAGTGCCGCTACCACTCGCCCACTGCCAACCTCCATTGTTACTGGCTAAGTCAAAGTCCAATAACTTGCGAGCAAAATATGCTTCACCCAATCGCCAATCCATCAACAAATGTTTGGTCAAAAAACTGGCGACAACCATGCGGACACGATTATGCATATAACCTGTCGCATTTAATTCACGCATACCTGCATCGACAATTGGATAACCAGTTTTGCCTTCACACCATGCCTCGAATTCTGTAGAATCACTTCTCCACTCTAGTCGGTCATACTTTGCTCGAAAGGCATCAGTTACAACATGTGGAAAATGTGACAATATTTGGGAATAAAAATCTCGCCACACCAATTCACTTAAATAAGTCTCATTAATCTTTGCAGCCTTTCTAGCTTTTTCGCGAATACTAATTGTGCCAAACCGAAAATGGACTCCCAATTGACTTGTGCCTCTGACGCCTGGAAAATTTCGTTGTTTATCGTACAGTTTAATTATTTTCTGGGAGACTTTAGCTTTGGGAAAATCAAGACCACTTCGCTCAAAACCCATGTCATTTAATTTGACCCATGTCGATTTCTTTGTTTGTTTGAAATTTGCAGCGTAAGCTAATGTCGGATAAGACTTGTAATAGTAGCTCAATCCATCTTCTACCTTGCTATCTACCCTTTCCAACCATCGTCTTTTGTATGGTGTGAAAACAGTATAAGGACCGCCATCCCCTTTAAGCACCTCATCAGACTCAAAAATCACATGATCTTTGAACGTTCTTAAGGCAATGTTTTCCTTAGCCAATAAGGCCTTTACTTTACCATCTCTGTCCAAGGCATATGGTTCATAATCTCTATTTAAGAATACAGTATCAATCTTATTCTCATTCGCAATGTCTTTCCAAACTTGTAAAGGCTTACCATAATAGACATGCAGGCGAGACCCAAAAGTCTTTAATTCTTCGTCAAGACTTTTCAGTGTGTCGTAAATAAATGTCACTCTTGCATCATCCTTGTCTTTCAATTCATCCAAAATATGTCTGTCAAAGATAAAGACACACTGTACTGCTTTTCCTTGCCTCAAAGCATGGTATAGACCAGCATTATCATTCAAACGCAAATCGCGTCTAAACCAAAAGAAATTCGTCTTGCTCATACAAATCATAACAGTTCATAGTGCTATCTGTTTTTGTAATTTGTAACTTTATGATTTATTATCATATGTAGACTACTATGCGATATTTATTGATACTTACTTTATTGATTGTTATTTTTTCAGCTTGTGCGTCTAATGAAGATCCAGCATTTGAGGGTATAAGAGCGCTTCTCACTGAAGCCAAGGCAAATCCAACAAAAGAGACACTTGACAAGTATTTTGCTAAAGTCAATGAGTTTTTGAGTGATAATAAAGACAATAAAGAGCTCATTAAACCAATGTTGGAAGAAGCGAGTCAATTTGCAGTTAGTCAAGGACAGCATAGCAAAGCTGTTGGTTATTTGATGCCTATACTTAAAAACCATGTCGACTGTTCATTAAATCAGACTGATGTATTGACACTAGCTAAAAGTATGAGGGCTCTCAACAAAGGACATGCTGCATCGATTGTTTATGCTAATTATAAATCTAAGTTTTCTTCTTCGCCTACAGATGAGTCTTTGGAGAGATTACTGACAGATCTCAACGTTAACCCGACAAGATATATCGATACGCTCTTTGAAAAGGTATTTAGAGAACCAGATCAATTTGGTTTAAATAGAGAAGCTGCTCTACAATTCGTGGATGTCGCTGAAGCACAGGCATTGAGTGATCCTTGCAACCCAAAATCTCCGGACTTTTTATATAGAGCTGGCGAAATTGCAAGAAGTATTCGGACTTTGCCGAAAGCAATGAGCATTTATGATTGGTTACTTGAAGAGTATCCTGATTATGAGAAAACTCCAACTGTCTATTTTCTCAAAGGGTTTATGCTAGAGAATAATGTGGAGGATAAGGAAGGAGCTAGAGAAATTTACTCCGACTTTTTAACAAAATATCCAAACCACGAAATGGCTGATGACGTTCGTTTCCTGGTGGACAACTTGGATAAAACTGACGAACAAATTTTAGAGTTACTGGAACAAAAACAAAAAGAAAAGGCTGATCAAAACCAATGAGTTTTCATTGCATTGACATACTTTGAGTTTTTTGTTATTCGAAACGGAAATTTAGAAATAGCTTCAATTGCTGACTCGGAATCGTACTGTTGGTTGTACTTAAACTCTACAACAATTTTAGGATCATTAATGGTTGGATATACTAATTCTTGATCTTGAATTTTTTGATAATGGATTGCTGTATCAATCGTTAATCGAAGTTGTCTATCAACTGATATATAATACTGTCTGTCGTAACTCACCTTTACAATCGGAAAGACATGACTGACTTTACTTTTTGACTTTTCAAATGCTGATAACCAATCTGATTGTGCAAACTTTCCAAGCGAAGTCAATTCCTTACCGCCAAGCATATTTTGTTTCCATTTTCGCTCCAGAGTTAATGACACTTGTCTTTCTTCTTTACCGTACCAGCGCATTCTCCATTTTTCTCTGGTCGATACTCCTTGAAGGTTCATTTGTAAAGACTCAAAATCAGCAGTATCTAGATAAATACTATTGACCCTTCGATCAGGAAATTGCTTCTGGAATACAAGGGGATGTTTTAAAACGGAAGCATGTATTAGTCCAATATCATTTCCACTCACAACTGCTTTTCTTTCGTATCTCATTGGGCCTTCTTTTTACGACCATTCCAATAGAGAAAATCATCGCTTCCAATTAAATACGGAAATTGTACATCTGACATATTTCCATTGGTAAATACTATCTCGGCTGATTCATTTTGTTGACTGGCAAAGACACCTTCTTCGACATCTTGAATATTAACTCCATCAACGCTTACACTAGAATTTGACAATTTAAATGCTCGATAGCAGTCTTTAATCTCTATGGATGTCAAATCAGTAGATCCTGAACCATTAGAATGAAAAGCAGTTCCTTTAATAAAATCAAATGTCGCATTTTTCAATTGTAAGGAACTGTTATTTAATAGAAGACCATCCTTATTGACATCTGCAATAGCCAACTGATCAATTTCTCCGTAGCTGTATTCAAGTGTGATTCCATTTCCTGGAGAATCTTCAATACTTAGATCATTGATGTTAAAATCAGCATTCTGAAATGTCAGTGCATTATTAGATTCACAATTAAACACTTTGCTTTTAGTAAATTCAACTTCACTATCGTAGATGGTTATTGCTGCACTGGTTTGGTATTCCGCTTCATTAATTTGCCCTAAGCCTGTTAAGATGGTGTGGTTGAACTGAGATTTACCTTTAATTTGACTAAGCATCAAACCATTGTTTTTTGTTCCACTTATTTGGATATTTTCGGTCTCCGTACCAGTAGCCATAATTGGTGAAAATGAAATGAAATTTGCGTTTGACATCAGCTCAATCACTGTACCTGGTTCAACCGAAATTAGATATCCTTTAGGGATAATAACTGTCTGTTCTAAACTAATTGGGCATGGACCAAACTTAATAGCAGAGCCATTTATATTAATACACTCATGCTCATCTACAAAAGACAAATCTCCTTGTTGAATTTTCGGTTTTATTGGGACCAAGGACAAGCGATTGATTTCTTCTGAGAAAATGGAATCTATACCAATTGTTTTAAAATAAACTCGTCGATAATTGTTTGGATTTTGAATGACTTCAGAATCAGGATTGTGGTCTGGATGATACGCATCTAAGAAAACTGGAGTTTCTAAGGTTTGCAATACTTCTTCGTTTCCTAAGCCGATAACCTCCATTGGAAAGTAGTGGTAAGATGAACAAACTAGCTGTTTCCTGCTACCCTCTTGGACTTGTACATTTAAGGAGTATTCTGGTAAGGGCAATATTTTTTCTCGCGTCCATTTAGCCTTTTTGAATAAGTCATCAACAGCAAATGAATAGTCAGCATATGCTTCGTCAGATTGTATAAACGCAAGCCTTTGCTCTAGAGCAGCACTCCAATCATGTTTTATTTTATTCAAAAAGTGTTCTGATGTATAGTCTTGCAAGTGCTTTAAATAACTTGCTGTCATCTCGTTATCAAGGAATAACTTGTACATATATACACCACCGTTTGGATAATCATTCGGTGGTTTATTGAATTGAATTTGACCTTCTCCTGCTGCTGACCAATCTTTTGTAACATTAGGCAAAGTGGTTCCAAAACAATCAAAGCCAATTGGTTCTAGCTTTGCAGTTAATGGATTGAAATAAAATCTGATGTTGGTCATCTGCTGTGCATGATACGCATGACTGATTTCCATCAATGCGTAATACTTAGCTAACTTTTCGACATCAAACACGTCACTCAATTTAGCTTGACCATCTAAATATGCTTGCAATTTTGACTTAGCTTGTTGGAAAGATTTTATGAAGGATGGATTATTCTTATTCTCTGTATTCATCAATTCTATCTCTGCCATATGAGTCCAGTAAAAAGGTGTGATTCCTTTCTGCACATTTTCCCAATAGGCATCGTCAGCGTGTTTGAGAATAGGACCTATAGGCCTTTTATTTTGTATGAGAAGATTGTTGTCAAAAAATTGCTCGTAGGCATAGACGCCTTTATCCACACCATTTTCTTCTAATTGAATAAAGTCATAGTTTGGTGTTATGATGCCTTCTTGTCTGAACAATTGAAGCATCAACCATTCAGCCAAATGGGACCTTGCACCGCTGTTGTGGATGGAGAAAGTTTGCATCTGATTCCATTGCTGATCATTTTTGAGCTGAATGCGATATGACCATTTTTCTCCTTGAATGTGGTCCAATAAATCACCTTTTAATCTTAAACGTATTGGTTTTGTTTCGTTGTTTGCACGCAATGTTCCGTCGACCATATCTTCTGCCGAACTAAACAATAGTCCCCTTTCTAGAGCTTCTTTTCGTTTCTTCTTTATCTGTCTAAAATTGGCTTCAGGAATCTGCAACTCTAATTTGTCTGGTGTAAAATCAGCAGCTATGTCTTTAGTAATGGATGTCACTGCAGATGAAGAAGATTTACTAAATAACACTATACTCGCGAGTAAACCAATGAGAATTACAGCAATAAACAGTTTCACTAAAATCCCTGAGCTGCGTTGTCGTTCTTTCAGTTTCATAAACCCTTAAATTTTATTGCAGCCAAAAAAACAATCACAGCATACATGACCCAAACGAATTTACTTTTAACCTTGGATACCAAACTGTTTTCAACTAGTGCAACCATCTTCTCATACTTCGATCGCTGATCCACTGTCATTAAAGGCAGCTCTTTATTGATCAACTCGATAACTTGGGATTGTTTAGCGTCCAAGTATGCTCGTTCTGCTTTATCACCATTTGTGTACCTATTTTCATTTATTTCTATTTCCAGCTCGGTAAATTCATGAAATGGAATACTCCGTAATCTTACATAATCAAGTGACACTGTCAACAAATCGCCTTTAGCATCAGATAGATACCAACGCTGTCTTTTTTGACTAAGGCTCAAGGCCGAATTTAATTCCTCAGCTACGATGTCAAAGCGTGCTAATTCGTAGGTCAATCGTTCGCGATCATCTTTATCCACGTAACCCAATAATGGATGTCGAGCATAGATATTGTTTCTATCGACAAATTCAGGTACATCAAATTTATATTCAAATTGAACATTGCTTAAACCTGTAACAAGTCCTTTAAATTGAACGAGTTTTTTCTCTTGATTTTTTGACACTTGTCTTTGTCTGTAACGGAGACTTAGACTTTGATTGCGCAATGCATTGTTAGTTGATTCAAAGTATTCGTCTACAAATCGTTCTGTACTTGCTCGAGAATTGATCCCTGTTTTTTTAATAAACAAACTACCCTCTGCAAATAGCGTATCTAACATTCCCGTAAGGGTCTCCTTATCAACATCCTCAATAAGGTATTTGCTTTCTTTTTCTAATCGCTGTTGAGCATTAGAAGATATCGCAACTAAGCAACAACAGAGTATGTGCAGAAAAAGCTTCATCGACTTAAGCACTCAGTTGCCCTTGATCAATCAACGAAAAAGACAACTCTGAATCTTTATCAAGTAAAGCCTTTTTTACGTGACTAATCTGATCCATAGAATCGAATTCTATATCGTAAACCAGATGAGTTATGCCATTATCCGTGCTTAATCGCTTTAAATTTAATGCCGGTACTTTATCCAATAAAATAGCATTTATGTCATCTTCAATTAGAGATCGGCTCGCCAAATGCAAGACCATTTGTTTGTCTGCAGAGATGATTGAATTAGCCTTTGACACATTTGTCAATATCAACAATGCCATGATAAGCACAAAAGCTAAGATGGTAATACCTGGTTGATTAGCTCCCATACCCAATCCAATGCCAATCACTAAAAACAAATACACCAATTCTTCTGGTTCTTTAATGGCTGCTCTAAAGCGCACAATAGATAAGGCGCCTACAAGCCCAAGAGACAAAGCTATACTGGACTTAACAATGTAAATAATCAACATTGTCGTCAAAGCCAGTAACATAAAATTGCCAGAAAATCTAGATCGATTGCCTACGACCCTTCCAAAACGAATGTAGTACTTGGAAAGAAGCCAACTCAGTAAAGCTGCAAGAAGAGCATTGATGACAAATTGTCCGTGATCCAAAACATCAATCCTGTAATCTCTCAATATGTCTGAAAAATCCATGTTGTCAAATCTAAGAATAATTCGAGTATGATTGAGAAATGCACCGTCGTAAGTTTTTTAACTATTGAGAAAGGATCTTTTAAAATGGAAGGTCCTAAGTACATCGAACTGCTTGTTCGCAAAAAACTATTACATTCTTCTTAAAACCTAACTTTTTAAAAGCTGTTGAACTTTAGTCACGTTTTCATAATTTTTACCATAGTCTAATCTTAAATTTTTAGTCCTTGGCATACTCGTGATTTCGTACTCAAAGTCCGTATCTGAAACAGCCTTTGAATTCACATTAATTCTTTCTCCCCATGTCCACCAGCTTAGGCCCATTTTTAAGTCCTTTTCTTCTCCATTGAGCGTAAACTTTATATTCTTGAAATCAGTGTTTTCCATCACACTATTGAGTAAAGATTCTGGGGATTTACTGGATGTCATTGTTCTGTGTTGAATACTCTGCAAATTCTCACTACTGATGTCTACAACACCAAGTTTCTTGAATTTCCTCTTAACTCTACCTACTAAAAACAAAGACATAAATAGACCAAAAAAAATGGTCAGAAACAACAATTTCCAAATGGAAAATCCTTCGCCTGATAATAAATCAAACATGATCATTATAAGTCCATACGGCACACCCGTTTCCAGAAAAGTTGTGAGGTATAATTTCCGAATTGGAGTCATTATAAAAATGTATTTATTCATCAAATTTTAAACGATAGTGTCTACTTGCCAATATTTATTTAAACTCAACTTCTTGAACTACAGTAGGATTTAACTTGGTGCCTGCGACTTCAACAGAAGCTTCCACTCGAAAACTGGAATCTACCTTCTTGAGATATTTGGCTAATTTGACCAAACCTTTGGAAAGTATATTTGAATCTCCAATCTCGTCCATCTCAGACTTCAGTAGGGAAAAGTCGAATTCAAAATCTACTAGTTGCTGTTCGTCTTTCTTAATGATAATGGGGCCAGATATGTAATGCTCTCCTAGAGTGTACTCATCGATCAAGCGATTGTCTTTACGCCCACGTGCATATTTTTCAATCAGCTTAAGAGAAATACCATTCACCTTCTGCTCGGACAGTGATTCTAGCTGGACTTTCCCTTTAATGACTTTTGATTGTTTTAGTACAACGACAGGCAGTAGAAGTTTTGCTTTTACACCTTCGATCCCAAGTATATTTTTTAGTTTACCTAACATAGTATGTATAGAACATCAAAATAGGGAAAAGAAGTTTAATAATGTTAGTCGAAATCGACTAACAAGTGATGAAAATCTGCGAACAGTGAGGAAATTCTACGAATAAGTATAGGGATTGGTGATGAATCTGCCTGTCTGCAGATGTAGTGAATTATGCCTGCGGCAATAAAGTGGGATTCTCTATGCAAGCTTGCAAATAATGAATTTACACAAATCGCTTGTGCCAACTATCCTGCAATGGCTTCAGCCACTCATTGAGAAATTCTTCTTTTGTCTTGACAAGGTGATCAAAGACTAAGGTTTTATCATTAATAGTACCATTCGCATAAGCTGCTTTAAACTCAGCAGCATTTAAGGTGTGGACATTTTCTTCGGCATCCATATAACTGAATAGCATTCTATTAAAGAAATCAGCGTTAAAGTGTTTGCCGAGCTCTTGGACAAAATGAACAGAACTGTCTATAGAACAACCACTGGCGTGAGCCATCGTCTCATCAACAAATAAGGTCAAAAACTGGTTGTGGAATAAATTGCCATAAGATTTCAATGCTTGATTGTGCGCTGTCCAATCCCCTAAAAATTTATATAAATACCCTTGCATTTCGGTGCGCTGGTCATCCGTAAAAACACCATCTGCAGGATATATCCAAACACGGGCTTTATTGTCTAATGCGATAAGATCTGCAACCATTACCAGTTGTTTGATTTGACAATCATTTCAGAAATATCATAAACCATGACATCTTCTTGCTTCTCTTTGGCTTTGACACCATCTGACATCATGGTTAAGCAGAAAGGACAATTGACTGCAATAGATGTCGCACCAGTTTCTAAGGCTTCTTCTATTCTTTCGATGTTGATACGCTTATCGCCTGGTTCGTCTTCTTTAAACATCTGGGCACCGCCAGCGCCACAGCACAAGCCTTTTTCTTTGGCTCTAGGCATTTCGACCAGACTGCTTTCTAGACCAGCTAGCACAGCTCTGGGAGCTTCATAAACGCCATTCACTCTACCGAGATAGCAGGAATCGTGATAAGTGATTTTCTGCCCGGCAAATTCGCCTCCTTCTATTTTAAGCTTGCCTTCATCAATTAGCTGCTGTATCAATTCGGTGTGGTGTATCACATCGTAAGTACCACCTAATGCAGGATATTCATTCTTGAGTGTATTCAAACAATGAGGGCATGTTGTGACAATCTTTTTGACATTGTACATGTTTAAGATCTCGATGTTTTGCAAAGCGCTCATCTGGAAGACAAACTCATTCCCTGCTCGTCTGGCTGGATCACCAGTACAGTTTTCTTCATTGCCGAGAATCGCAAATTTTATGTCTGCATGATGAAGTATTTTGGAAAATGCAATTGTCACCTTCTGAGCTCGGGCGTCAAAACTACCAGCACATCCTACCCAAAATAAAATTTCAGGCTCTTCGCTTTGAGCGGCCATTTCGGCCATTGTGAAAATTTTAAAACCCATGGTTTATTAGTGTTGAATCCGCTTACTGCGGAAGTGTTATATCCGCTTCTTGCGGAAGTTTTATATCCGCTTCTTGCAGAAGTGTTGAGTTATGAAATTGCCGGTTGGCAAAAGTTATGAATCCGCCTGTTGGCGGAAGTGTGGTCTGCCATTCGGCAGACTTATCCAGCCTGCAAATCACAGGGCTTTTTGTAAACATGTTTATCCCGCCTGCTCGTTGCAGGACTGTTTGCATTGTTGATTTCAGCTTATTCATTTGCTGCGAATTCTTTGGCCCATTTGTCTCTGTCATCTGGGATTTGCCAAACGGCGCCTCCATTTTCTATACTTGTAAACATTGGCACCCATTCAGAAGGGCCTGCAGATTCTGTCAATATTTCATATCGTCTTAATGCAAGTATTGGATTAAGTGGATTAATCATCACTGGACATGCTTCTACGCAAGCGTTACAAGTCGTGCAAGCATGCAATTCTTCTCTAGTGATGTAATCAAATAAATTCTTACCGTCGTCATAAGTCTGTGCCGATACTGCCACACCAGCTGTCTTGTCTGCTTCGGAAACGTATTTGGATAAACCAGAATCGATATTTCTACCAACCTCTTCAGCACGATCCCGGATATCCATCAATACTTTTCTTGGAGATAATTTTTTACCTGTGATATTGGCCGGACAAACTGAAGTACACCTTCCGCACTCCGTACAAGTGTACGCATCTAACAATGTCTTCCAAGGGAGATCAAAGACGTCTTTGGCACCAAATTCTGGTAACTCAGCATCCATAGCGGGCATTTCGCTTTCTGGAATTAAACCCATCATTGATTTGACCTCAGTCATAACCGCGGGCATATTGTCCATTTCTCCTCTACTTTGCTGTGGTGCGAAGTACACATTAGGAAAGGCGAAGAAAATATGTAGGTGTTTTGATCGTGGAATGTAATACAAAAAGCCAAGGACAACTAAAAAGTGTAGCCACCATCCTGCTCGTTCTAATACGACCAATACGCCTTCGTTGAATCCGCCTAAAAATAATGGCCCCATAATGCTGCTTACAGGCAGAAAACCAGTACTCGGGTAATGTACAGGATCTAGCTTTTGCAACATAATATCTGCTCCATTCATAGTAAAAATACCAATCAGCAATAGTATTTCTAAACCCAAAATAATGTTGGCGTCCATTGTGGGCCAACCTTTCATTTCTGGATTATGTAGTCTTGGTACTTTAATCAAATTCCTACGGATAATGAACACAACCGTCCCGATAAAAGCAAGTATAGACAACAGTTCTATAGTCCCAATAATCGCAGTATACAACCAACCCAGATAAGGGGCAAAGAAGCGATGTACGCCAAACAGTCCGTCGACCAATATCTCTATCAGTTCTATCTGAGTAAACAAAAAAGCGACATAGATGAAGCCATGCATGACTGCAGGCACGATCCGTTTGAACATCTTCTTCTGTCCAAAGGCAACCAAAATGACATTTGCCCACCTCGTAGCTACATTACCTGAGGTGTCATAGTCCTTCCCGAGTTTGATGTTTCGGATAATAAATGAAAACTGCTTTACAGCAAAGTAAATGCTGATAACCAGTAAGAAAATGAAAGCTATTTGTGAAAAGCTCATAAAGGCTTATAAATTTGTTCAATATTAGATATAATCTGATGTAATTTCACGTTAGGTCAAATTTTTCCTTGTACGAATATGAAAATACTTGATTCCAAACAAATTCAGCAAAAAATTACGCGTATAGCGATAGAGATTCTGGAAAATAATTTTGACGAATCCGAAATCATTCTGGCTGGTATTAACAATAACGGTATGGGCTTTGCCAAAAAACTTCACAAAGCGCTTACTGCCAAATCAGACATTAGCTTTATATTTTGTCAAATTCGTCTCAATCCTGCTGATCCTCTATCCGCCCCTATAACGCTAAGCCTCTCAGATGAGGAACTGCATAATAAAGTTATCATCATCGTAGACGATGTTGCCAATACTGGACGAACCATTTTCTATGCATTCAAACCCTTTTTAACGATTTTGCCTAAGAAGGTGGAATTAGCGGTATTGGTTAACCGCAAGCATAAGTCCTTTCCTGTGAGACCAGATTATGTAGGCTTGTCATTAGCAACAACGGCAAAGGAGAATATAGATGTGCAAATAATGAATCAGAGGACGATGGAGGTAAATTTGGATTGAATACACAATAGATTAAAAGATTCGGAAGGTCAACTTTTACAAAATGACATTCTTCAATATTTCAATTCTGTATAATCGTCGGCTTTGTCGTTGCTTGCTTTAACACATCTTCAATTGACTTGGGTCTTGCTTTAGGCAACACTTCCAGAGGTGCTGGCCCCTGAAAAGGAGTTTTCAATGGCATAATCCAAGGTGTTGTCCCCCAACTAAACGATTCTTTCGACAGATCAACTTCTGGGTCAATCAGCAATTGACGTTCTCTTCCATTTAGACTTGCCATAAAGGTAGAACTCATTGTGAAATCTTTATATGTTCCTTGAGATTCAAATACACCCCTGAGATAATGATTGAATTGGCGGATCATATCTGGTCGACGTAGCATCATATTGTTTTGGCTTTTTGTCAAGTAGTCAGTAAACTTGATTGAACCAACAATTCGTTTAGTTTAAGCATCTAAGATATCTATACTACCACTTGTGGTCTTATCTCGTAACATCATACGCCAATTAAAAAAGTGGCCTTCTTCAGTCCAGCTCGGGTCACCAGTATATAAAAATTGTCTAAATGGTAACAGTAGTTGGATTGCCACATAGCTAATCAACAGTGATTGCGTAAGACTTGATAGTTTAAATGAATTTGTTCTAACTTTCTTTGGCAATTTGAAACCAGAAAAATACTTCTCTCCGATTGCTCTAAACTTTTCTGGAGAAAAAAATAAAAAGGTAAGAAAAAACATCACGTATGGAAAAATGCCGATAGCGAACAATTTAGAATTCATAAAATGAAACAAGAAAGTAAATGCAATCGCAAACCACCTCGTTTTTTTAAACAATAAAAAAGGGACAACAAATAAATCCAAGGCCAACCCTCCATAAGAAAAAAAGTAAGCCAACCATTTTTCATCTACATATGGACCAATAACTGCATAAGAACTTTTTTTACTTAACCATACACCCATTGGTTGTCCTCTGAGCCAGTCCATATTCAATTTAGCAATGCCGCCATAAAAGAATACCACTGCTAATTGAAATCGCAATAACCACACTGTCCATCCAGGTACAAAACTCCCTTTCTTTTGACGACCCTGCCTGACATCTAAAGACCATAATTTATTTACCGGAAGGAAACACATTAAAAAACTCAATAAAACAAACAAATAAAAGTGATTCATATAGGTGTCTTATCAATGAAAAAGAAATAAGAGAAAATGACACAAAATAGAATACTGGTCTGCCTAAAGTAAAAGCCTAAAATTATGCAGACAAGTAATAGACCCATCAAGGCATAGAGTCCGGTCGTGATAGCAGGGCTAAAATCAGGAAGCCAAGAAAATAATTCGTATCGAAAATGCATTTCTGGATCAACCCAAAAATTATGAAATGCCCCTTTAAACCAATAACGGATACCTTCAAGCAGCAGCAAACCTGCAAAAGCTACTCTGAAATATACTAATGCAGCAGTAGAAATAGGTTTTGTTAATTCTCCTTTGATTTTGGTAAGTAAAACTCATTTGCAACTTCTATAAATCCAATCAATAATGGCTTGATTAAGATTGAAGATACGACTTTGACAGACATTGCTTAAATCACAATGTGCTAATAGCAATAGCTTAAAAATATCAAGCTTTTGACCTTTGCAAATTGAGAATTTCTGTAACTCACCAATCAGACTTTGGAGGTCGCTCATTGGATATGTCTATGCATCCAGACTATGCGGAGGATTTACAAAAATTAACTACTGTGATGACGGATCCCGAAAGACGTAAAAATTATTCTTCAGCTGAGAAAATAGCTCAAGTTGTCTTCGAAGCAGCCACTGGTGGGAAATCAACTTTACGCTATGTGGCAGGTGATGATGCAAAAGCTATGTACGCTCAACGGAAAGAGGTAGGTGACGAAGCATTTAGAGCTGGTGTACGAAATATGTTTTTGGGTTAGAAAAAGTTAGGCTTGATTAAATGTCTATTATAGATTTCAACACTAGATATATTGATTTATTTTAAAAAACCACTAAAACCAATTCACATTGGATTTCCAGTTTAAAGGTTACCTCCTACTTCTAAATCACTAGGTACCGAAGTTGGAATTGTACGATCAAAATTAGTATCAGTTAAGGTTTCTAAAAATTGGATGATGTTATTAATCTGATTATTATTTAAATTTAAGTTTCGTGCATCATTTGCTATCTGATTGTCAGCAATATTATTGTTTTGACTGTTGCCATTACCTCTTGAGATATCATCATAGAAATCCAAAACATCCTCTAATGAATCAAAGACACCATTGTGCATGTAAGGTGCAGTCAGAGCTACATTTCTTAGACTTGGCGTTCTGAAGTCAAAATCTCCAGTTGCTCCATTGTCATTCACTCCGTTATTAGGCGTACTCAATGTGTGCAATTCAAAATCAGAAAACATAGCACCACTATGACAATCTGCGCAACCAACATCTATAAAATTATTCAAACCAGCAATCTCTCTCTGTGTAAGCGCACCCTCATCGCCTCTCATGTATTGGTCAAATCTGCTGTTGTTAGCGACAATACTTCTTTCAAATGTAGCTAGTGCATCAGCTATTCGTTGTTCTGATATGTTTGTAGTACCAAATGCAATGTCAAACATCGATACATATTCAGGGATGGCCTCTAATCTTTCTATAACGACATCAACAATATCATCTTCACTAATTTGATTACCACGCATCTCCACAGCACTTAAAATAGGTTCAATACTTTGCCCCTCTAAACTCAATGTTCTGTTATCCCAGAACATTGGTGCTCTTTCAGGATCATAGTTATTTGTTAGTTCGATACCATTATATGCTGTGTTAATTATTGTTGGCGAATTCCTATCTATCAGATTACCATTAACCCCAACAGATCTTTCTAGTCCATCAGCATAGGCATGGTCAGGGTGATGACAGCTAGCGCATGAAATCTCAAGATTACCAGAGAGCACAGGATCCCAAAAAAGTAAACGTCCAAGATCTTCTTTAGCCTGTGAATACGGATTATCAAATGGATAATTAACTGTTCGAGGTAATGTGGTGACTTCTTGAATATTACCTGGATTTTCTATGTTATCTATGTCATCTTCCACTTCCATCCCTATTGGCATCACTCCTTCCATCTCTTCTAATGAGACAGTTGTATCATCAGAACAACTTATAAAAGCCAAACTAAACAAACTGATACAAATTAAAATATTGAACTTCATAACAAGACTTTTTCTAGATGAACAAAGCATGAGATTCTCTCAAAGAGATACTCCATTTATTATCTTAAGCTGAAGTCATGTTGTCCGTACCCTATTGTTCGTTGTTATTTGAGGTTTTTAATAAAAATTTAACGGAGATACACAGTACTAAGTAATGTAGATTTATTCCTTTCTGATAAAGATTGAATTATGAACGATACAAAGTGCTAGAAACTGATTATCTCATTAATCAAATTCCCACGGCGCCATAAATCATCAAACTCTTGGACCATCTCCTCTCCTCGTCGAGCTACTTCGTACCAATTTTTTATTCGCAACTCTTCATTATCAAAGTGTATTTCAAAATCTTTTCTATCTGGTATTTTGGAATTAGGCAAACTGTTGATGTAGTTGTCTGTAGGTGATATCAAAATCATTTTATCAAGGACAGCACCATTAAATTTTCTCCACTTCACAAATTTATCAAACCACCCTTCTATAATACTACCTGAAAAATGTGGGTAAAAAACGAGTTTATCTGTATTATAATCTAAGCCAATGTGGTAATCGATTAAAGCTCCATCCCAAATAAGACCATCAATACCTGAAATATTATTAACAGGGTTCATTAACATGGGGATTGTGCCAGTCGATCTCAGTGCATTTTTGATATTGTTTTTGTCGAATGGGACTTGAACTGTTTTAAACCCATCACCCTTTATGATGTGAGTAGAGGATGCATTCGTAAAAATCAGGCGATTGACATCGTGTTTGATCAGGCTTCTAGAAATAAGGTTTTTGATGGCTATTTTCCCGAATGGATATCTGTATTTACTATTCTTCTTTTCAGGGAACGTTGTCTGAGTGCTGATGACATACAACTTCTTGACAGAGTCTTCCAGTAAATGTTCGATCCCTTTGTCACCCAATGTATGAACAACAATAGATTCTAATTCAGCAAGAACTTCATCAGGTGTTGGCCACTCCTTATAACTCTGTTCGATATACGATTGTAAAAATCGATCAAGTGCTTCTGTGGGGTCAGGCAAACAATAGCACAACATTCTCCATGCTCCTGCTGAAGCACCGACAAGGTGTAGTGGCGTCTTTCTATCATGAAACCATTCGGTCATCAAGTACTTGTCAAATGCATGAAGAGCGATCCACTTAGGACCACCAGCTGCAGCAGGGATAACAGAAATGTCATCTGGTGAAAGGCCGCGTTTTTTGATATGGGCTAATGCTGTTTTACCAGCTTTTATAGTGAAGTTTTTGGGCAAAATGTGTTAGTTTGATGGATCTAAATGTGTATCCATTTAGATAATAACAATTTTACGAAAATACTTTTATAAATGGTTTGACTTTGAAATGAAGGTTTTAGTAATGGGGCATGACCCATTGATGGATGCAAAATAATATTATGAAACATTAAATAAAATGAGAAAAATTTTAAACCAAGGGGACATACACATTGAAGCACTGCTTAATGAGAAAATCAAGTATTATTATCCTTCAAGATAGTCTAATACGTTCTGCTCTATCCGCTGCCTAATTGGAACAGTATTAGAACGATCAAATGACTTGCCAGTAACCTTCTCATACAACTCTATATATCGTTCGCTGACAACTTCTACAAATGCATCAGGCATCATCGGCATCAGTTGTCCTTCTTTACCTTGAAAGCCATGTGACATCAACCATTCACGCACAAACTCTTTTGATAATTGTTTTTGCTTTTCTCCGGATTGTTGCCTTTCTGTATAACCATCTAGAATATAATATCGAGAACTATCAGGTGTGTGTATTTCATCGATCAAATAGATTTCGCCATTGTGCATTCCAAATTCATATTTTGTATCAACTAGAATCAATCCTTGGTCTTTGGCCATACTTGTACCTCTTTCAAATAAGGCTAAAGAATAACGCTCAAGCTTTTGATAGACCTCTTCACTTACGATTTTTTGATTGAGAATGTCTTCCCTAGAAATATCCTCATCGTGCCCTTCCTCAGCTTTAGTAGCTGGAGTTATTATAGGCATCGGAAACCGGTCTGATTCTATCATACCTTCTGGCATATGTACCCCGCAAAGTGTACGCTTGCCTAACTGGTATTCTCTCCAAGCATGGCCTGCTAAATACCCTCTTACAACCATTTCTAAACGGATGGGCTCGCATTTGATGCCTGCACTAACATTTGGATCAGGAGTTGCTAAAAGCCAATTCGGACATATATCTTTGGTGGCTTCCAAAAAATGAGCTGCTACTCCATTAAGTACTTGTCCCTTGTAAGGTATAGCTCTAGGTAAAATGTGATCAAAGGCGGATATCCTGTCTGTGACGACAACGACCAACTGATCCCCAAAATCGTAGACATCTCTTACTTTACCATTATAGACTGAAAGTTGTTTCGGAAATGTAAAGTCAGAATCTGGAAGCGAAAATTGTTGAAGGTTATCTGAACTCAAGACTACATATTTTTAACCGTATTGCGATCAAATAAAATGTCTTTCAACTCTTTGAGTGCTTGGTATTCATCTGGCATTGTATGTTTGATTGCCTCCTTGATTGCAAAGAACCCACCTTTTTCTATGCCAGGAACGACTTCTTTGATCGTCTCCTTAGCCAATTTAATATCGTGCTTGATCAAGCCTCTGATGGATGGAATGTCATGCCAATCGCCTTCGACTGCTAAAGTTACATGCTCTTGACCTTCTTTATCAGTGACAGTATCCAACTCTATGCAGTCTTGACACTGCTTAAGTTTATGCATTTCTGTTTTGGGGATTTTCCAAACATCGGGGTCATTTTTAGTATCCGAATTGACCAAAAAGACCTCTAGGCCCTTTTCGTGAAATCGATAGATAACAACCCGAGCAAAATCAAATACACTCATATTGCAAATATATTGTAATTGAACGTTTTTCAAGCACGCTTATTCTTCTATTTTCATGATCTCTTCTGCTATAACCTCCCATTTCTCATTTAGTTTACCCAAATTCTCTTTTAGATCATTATGATGGTTTATAACCTTGTTTTTATTATCACTTGAATAAAAATCAGGGTCTCCCATTTGAATTTCTATCTCCTTTAATTGATTTTCGGTTTTTTCGATATCTCGCTCTGCATATGTTAATTTCTTCTTCAAATCTTTGAGATGATCTTCATCGATGACTTTGTGTGTAGCAGAAACTTTCTTTTTCTCCTCTTGTCGCTTTTCAACTTCTCGGAAGTTTTCCGCTTGCCTTTTATCTAGGAAATAATCAATGTCCCCAAGAAATGTATTCAATTTTCCGTCGCGCATTTCTAATGTCTTTTCTGTAAGATTTCTTAAGAAAAAACGATCGTGAGAAACAACAAGCAAGGTCCCTTTAAAATTCTTTAAAGCTTGTTGAAGAACTGTTTTTGAAGCCATATCCAAATGATTAGTTGGCTCATCAAGGAGGATAAAGTTATAAGGATTCAATAATAATTTAGCTAGACACAATCTTGTCTTTTCGCCTCCAGACAACACTCTTACTTTTTTATCTACATCCTCACCTGAGAATAAAAACGCACCTAGAATGCTTCTAATTTTTGTTCTTAGCTCCGGTGGACAACCGTCTTGCAAGGTCTCTTCTACAGTCATTTCGCCATCCATAAAAGATGTCTGATCTTGATAAAAAATTCCTTGTGCCACATTGGTGCCTATGTCTACGTTACCTGAAGTAGCTTTTATTTTATCTGTAATGATTTTAACCATCGTAGATTTCCCTTGTCCGTTTTGACCAACAAGGGCAACCTTTTCTCCCCTCAAAATCTCTAAATCAATGTCTTGGAATACTTGTTTTTCGTCGTAAGCTTTGGAGACATTTTCTCCTTTGAAAACAACACCTGCAGATCGTGGTGGGTCTAAAAATCTGATTTTCATTTCAGCAGTTGACTCTTCTTGCCACTCAATTTTTTCCATTTTGGCAAGCTGCTTTTCCATTGACTGAGCCATTGATGTCTTTGTAGCTTTGGCTTTAAATCTGTCAATTGTTCTCTGCTTTTGTACGATTACTTTTTGCTGATTTTGATAGGCGGCCTTCATCATTTCATGTCGCTCTACCCTTTCTACCTGTGCTTTTGAAAAAGGATGGTTGTATACATGTAGCTTTGATTGAATAAGCTCAATAGTCTTCTTAGTCGTGTGATCTAGAAAATCTCTATCGTGAGATATTATGACAAATGAGCCTGGATAATCTTTCAGATAATTTTCAAACCAAATAATAGATTCAATATCAAGGTAATTGGTAGGCTCATCCAACAAAAGTAAATCTGGAGTCTCCAAAAGTATACTCGCTAGTTCGACTCTCATTTGCCATCCTCCTGAGAAAGTATTTATGGACTGCGTTAATTCTTCTTGTTTGAAGCCTAGTCCTTTAAGCAATTGTTCTGCTTTCGCTTTAATCTCATTCGGATTCACATACATTACTTGCTCATTTAATTCAGTCATTTGATTGACCAAATCCATGTATGCGTCAGTTTCATAATCCGTTCTTTCGCTAAGTTCTTTTTGTAATTGTTGAATTTTATCTTCGATTTCAAAAAGATGTGCTTGTGATGACACAACGATATCAATGATGGGATTATCTTCTTTCTGAGTTCTTTCTTGCTTCAAATGAGCGATTGAGTATCCTTTCGGAATATCGATACTACCTTCTCTTAATTCGTAGTCCTTGGTGATGAGTTTAAATAATGTGGATTTACCAGCGCCATTGCGCCCGATGAGACCAATTTTGTCTTTGCCTTTAATGGCAAAATTAAGGTTGTCAAATATTATTCGGTCACCAAAACCAAAGGTCACATTCTTAAGAAGAATCATTAGTTCAAATTGAAGCTATCAGGCATTTGAGAAATCACACTGAATGTGTTGCCCTTATTAATTAATGTTTGACTCCACAATTCATCGTGTTTTGACTTGAAAACATAGTTGGGGTGAGAATCATTGAGTACCCAAGAGCCTATTTCCATTTCGTCTTCAAGTTGACCAGGAGACCAACCAGAATAGCCAATATAAAAACGGATATCACTTGGTTTTATTAATTCAGATCTGATTAGGAATTTTAGTTTTTCAAAACTACCACCCCAATACATTCCTTCTCCTATTTTAATACTTTCATCCACAATTTCTCCATTTCTGTGAATGTAATGTATGGTGTCTGTAGCAACAGGACCACCATAATGTACATTGGCATCAAATTCAGGAAAATCAGCAATCAAGTCATTCACTTTCATGTCTATTGGCTTGTTTAATATAAAACCAACTGAGCCATCATCAAGAGTATAGTCACAAAGAATCACTACAGCTCGCCTAAAATTAGGGTCTAGCATGAATGGCTCTGCAACCAGAATCGTACCTCGTTCTAACTTTTTGTTTTTTAGAGCCATTTTACTCAATTACTGTATGTACAAAGTATCAAACTCATGCAATACTTGAACATTCAATTTGCTTTTTTATTTTAAGAATGGTGTTAAGTTAAACAAAGGATTCTACAGGTAGCTTTCTATCAATTCTTTTCAAAAAGCCTGCGAGTGTTTTACCATTGCCTCCAAGCTCTACAAATTCTGCGAAATCGTCAGCTATCATCTGTTCCATAATCTGTGTCCATTTTACTGGAGCTGTCAATTGCGCAAGCACATTATCTTTTATAGTAGTTGGATCAATATGGGCTTGTGCAGAGACATTCTGATAAACTGGAACATTTGGAATACTAAATGTGGTTTTTTCAATTTGAGCAGCTAGTCTATCTGCTGCGGGTTTCATCAATGGTGAATGAAATGCTCCTCCAACATTCAAAATTAGTGCTCGTCTTGCTCCTTTCTCTTTTAATTGGTCCACAGCTGCATTTATACCAGCAATTGAACCACTTATAACCAATTGTCCTGGACAATTATAATTAGCCGCTACAACAACATCTTCAATTGAAGAACAGACTGATTCCACAACGGCATCATCTAAACCTAAAATTGCAGCCATCGTCCCTTCGGTTTGTTCACAGGCTGCCTGCATGGATTCTGCTCTTTCTTTTACGAGCAATAGGCCTTGTTCGAAAGAAATACAATCTGCTGCGACCAATGCCGTAATTTCTCCTAAAGAATGACCTGCAACTGCCTGAAAATCAATACGTTCTTCATTGGCCTTTAAAGCAGAAAGTGAGTGAATAAATACAGCAGGCTGTGTCACATTTGTTTGCTTCAATGCCTCTTCAGGACCTTCTAACATCATCTTTAAAATATCGTATCCTAGTACGTCATTTGCCTGTTCTGCCAAGCCTTTAGCCGTTATTGAGATATCGAACAATTCTTTTCCCATTCCTACAAATTGAGAACCTTGCCCTGGAAATAATACTGCCTTTTTCATATAAAATACGCTTAACGGAGATTAGCACCTATCAAATTAAGAAACTCATTTCTTGTTTCCACATTTTTAAATTCTCCAGTGAATGCAGATGTCGTTGTCACAGAATTTTGCTTTTGAACACCTCTCATCATCATACACATGTGAGCAGCTTCCATGACAACAGCTACTCCATGTGGATTGAGCGTATCTTGGATAGCATTCAACACCTCATGTGTCAATCTCTCTTGGACTTGAAGACGTCTTGCGTAAGCATCAACTATTCGAGGTATTTTACTCAATCCTACGATGTAACCATTCGGAATATATGCGACGTGGGCTTTCCCAAAAAATGGTAATATATGATGTTCACATAAAGAGTAAACTTCAATATCTTTAACAATCACCATTTCACTATAATCCTCTTTAAATAAAGCACTTTTAAGGATCTGAGTAGGATCAATTTCATAGCCTTGGGTAAGGAATTGCATTGCTTTTGCTGCCCTTTCTGGAGTCTTGACTAACCCCTCTCTGCTTTTGTTTTCGCCCAATAAATCCAGAACATCTGAAAAATTCGTTTTCAATTTAGCAGTCGTTTCCACATCGTAAGACTCCACTTTTTTGTAACCCATAAATATGATCTGTAATTAAAATTCTTGATTTCAAAGTCAATAGAAATTATTTGAAATCACAATAAAATCATGGCAAAAGTAACGGATTCCTTATGATTAAGTTCAAGTTTGTAGAATCATTTATAATTTGATTGTTGTAATACTTTTTTTGAATGTTATTGTTGTATCAACTATTTGCTAATTCTATACGAGCTTTCATCAAGTTTTGGGGAATATTCTCCTCTAAAAAGAAGGAATTGGTTGAGCAGAGATCAACATATAAAAAAAAGACTAGTCTACTTCCTACCCTTTGGTTTCATGCCTCTTCCTATGGAGAATTTGAAGGTATACTGCCAATTATTATTGAAGCAAAACAAGAAGGAAATCACTTTATATTATGTAGTTTTTTTTCACCTTCTGGGTATGAACCACTAAAAGATGATCACTTGTTAGATCAAGTTGTATATGCGCCTTTTGATGTAAAAAAAGATGTGGATCACTTTTTACAAGAGTTTGCGCCTGCCAGTCTGATTGTTTCGCAAAACGACTTTTGGCCTCAAATGATCCGTTCGTGCATCAACAAGCAAATTCCAGTATATTTTGTAGGAACATATCTACGGTCAAACCACTGGTGGTTAAAGACTTATGGTAGACCATTAACCTCAATCTTAAAGGATGTTTCTGGCATATATTTACAAGATAAAGAGTCTTATGACTTACTAACTAATGCTGGATTTGTAAACTGCAAAGTAACTGGAAATCCTAGGATTGATCAGGTCATCCAAAACGCAGAAGAAAATAAAGCTTATCCAATTTTAGAAGAATATTCTAAACGGAAAACACTAATGGTTTGCGGGAGTACACTAGCAAAAGATGACACCATCATACTAGAAGCTATTGAAAAGTTGGAACATGTAAATATTCTAATTGTACCTCACGAACCATTTACATTTGATGATAACCAACTAAGTAAGTTTGCATGGATTAGATATTCAGAAATTGAAAAAATTTGTCCTCCTGACATTCGGATTATACTGTTAGACACACTTGGTGATTTGAAATATGTATACCGCTATGCAAAAATGGCATACGTGGGCGGTGGTTTTGACGCTGGTGTCCATAGTGTACTTGAGCCTGCTGTATTCAACATTCCACTAATCTCCGGCCCTAATATTCGAAAATTTAAGAGTGCAGTAGAATTACAAGATCTAAACTGCTTAACCATTGTAGAGAACAAAGAAGCATTAATAAAGGCGATAAACACCTTGAACGATCAAAACAATCAACATCTATCAACGACTCTATCTCAGTACATTAGTACAAACCAAGGGGCAAGCAAGCAGATTTGGGAATCTATGCGTTTATAATTAAGATGTCGTACATGTTAAAAACTTAATTCTATTTTGTAGAATTGGTCGTGATTCCTCAGGATTTATTATATTTTGAGTTATCTATTATTGAACAGAAATTATTTTTTATGAAGCTAAATAGTTTACTACTTATATTTTTATTTACAATATCTGCTAGCTCTTTATTCTCACAGGCATTGAGTGAAAATTTTTCATTAATCGTTAGTGAACCAGCTGGAATTGCAGGTTCATACGACATGAACGCCACTCATGTGTTTGGTCCTGGTCCTTGTGCAATTGGAACAGTCTCAGGTGAAGTTGTATTGGCAGCAGCAGGAGAAGATACCGAAGCCTGTGAAAATGTAGTAGCTCTAGGATTAGATGTTGATGGTAAAATAGCACTGATCGATCGTGGTAGTTGTGATTTTATTGAAAAAGTAAATGTCGTTCAGCAATTTGGTGCGATAGCTGCAATTATCTGTAATAATGTAGAAAATGATACTTTATTTACATTTGGCGCCAGTGAGGAAAGTCTCGCAGCCATAAACATAACTATACCCACATTTTCAATGAGACTCAGAGATTGTACTACCTTAAAAACTGAAATTGCTGGAGGAATTACAGCGGTAGCAGAACGTCTTCCTGTAGGATTTATTGATGATAACAGTGATGATGAGGTGTTTTGGAGCGAAGACTTTGCAGGTGGTTTTAATGGGTGGACTCCAGAAGGTCTTTTTTGTGGCAATGGACAAGATCCCGGAGGTGCCTTATGGCAATGGAGATCTGGAGGAAGACTGGGTGAAGGAAGATTTACAAATCCTGCAACAGAAATGATTTCAAAAAGTGCCTGTGATGGATTTATAGTTTTTGACTCAGACTTTCTAGATAATGCAGGAACGGATATGTTCACCGATGCAGATGCAGGTATTGTTGGAGCAGGTGATTGTACCACACCTCATGAAGGAATTATAACTTCTCCATCGATAGATTTATCGGCTACGGGAGCAGCAGCGGGTGATTTTATAGGGTTGAAATTTTCTCAGACAGGACGTCAATTTTTATCCACATTTTTAGTGGAATGGAGTACGGATGGTGGTACGACATGGGACGAAAGAGAAGTCAATAACGAAGTTGAAGCAAATGATGTGTTTGGAAATATTCAAAGATTCCCATTGTCAGGCGTAACAAGCAGTGATAATTTAATTCTTAGATTCAGATTCTTCCAAGACTATTACACATGGGGCATTGATGATGTTGAACTTATAAAATTTGTAGGTATCAATGCGCAAATAGAAAATACCTTTTACACGCCACTTTCAGCTATTGTGCCAATCACTCACGCAGACGCAGATACCTTTGCTTTCTCTACAGATGTCATTAATAATGGTGCCGAACCAATAGATGTACGTTTGGATATTGAAGTTGTGAAAGTACTTTCTAGTTTAGTTGTACATACTGATGAAGCGACAGAAACTGGAATTCCAGCGGGTGATACTGTTACAGTAACAGTAGAAGATCTTTGGGTTCCAAATGAAATCGACACTGGAGCATACAGGATTGATTATGATTTAACCGTCTTAAATGGCAATGAAGCTGACACTGGCGACAACAGTGAATCATTCTTTTTCGCCATTTCTGAAGGTGAATTTGGAAAGGCTTTAGGCATTGATGTAACTGCACTTCCATATAGAGCATCAGAAGATGATCAATGGGGTCTTGGAGCTGTCTTTCCTACCGCAAATGGCGTTGGCAGATTTGCAGCTGAAGAAATAAACTTTTCTGTTTTTACTCCAGACGGGGCTACTTTACAGAATTTCATAGCTGAAGTTGCCCTATTAAAAATGGTGGCTACTGACCTTGGCCCCTTACCAAATGATTTTGACAGACAAAACAATTCCTACTTAAGTCATCCAAACTTAGAAGTTGTTTTTCAGACTACTCATGTATTCTCGGCAAATGATAATATAGAAAATGTAACAATTGATCTATCTGGTCAAGGCATAGATCCGTTAGAAGCAGGCACTAGATATGTAGTGATGGTTTTCTTTGATGACAACAATACAAGTTCGATAGGTAGCCCTAACAATGACTTATTCTTGCTTGCAGATGATAGTACTCCTATGTCGGGAACTCTGTTGTACTTACCAGACAGAAGCCCATCATGGTTTACAGGATTCACTGGATTCACGCCAGCTCCTTTGATCTCTTTAGGAATCGCACTTACTTCTCCTGTAGATGAAGTGGCGCTTCCTGATGAAGTGTTCAAAGCATTTCCAAATCCAGCACATGACTTCATTAACGCACAACTTGATTTTCAAGAGCCTACAGATGTAAGTTTGATCATCGCCAATATTGAAGGGCGTATCCTTTCTGTTCAAAATGAAAATTCAGTAACAAAGAGAGATGTTCAACTGGATGTATCGATTATACCAAATGGTACATACTTATTAAGAGTCGCTACGAACGAGGGTACTAAAACAACGCAAATAATAGTACAGCACTAAAAATTATTATAAGCCGATCCCAATCAAAATGAATTGGGGTCGGTTTTCTCTTTCTACTTTTTTGGTATATCACTGAGGAGAGACGCCTTCAGAGACGGGCGAGACGCCTTCAGTTTCGTGTGATGTGAGATGGTTTACTGACGGGCTACTGAAAATCCCAACTCCTCACCTTTTTGAAGCATATAGCTTTTTGCTTCTTCAAAAGAATTTTTGATGTGGCCATCGAGAATTGCTTCTCGGATTGAATCTTTGATGATTCCCACTTCTCGGCAAGGTTGCATATTGAAGGTTTTCATGATAAACTCACCGGTAATAGGCGGTTGCCAATTTCTGATTTTATCCTTCTCTTCTACTTCAATAAGTTTTTTCTTGACTGTCTCGTAGTTCTTTTTGATTCGAGCTACTTTCTTTTCGTTCTTTGAGGTAACGTCAGCATTGCACAATGTCAACAAGTCGTCAATATCTTCACCTGCATCAAACAAGAGTCTCCTAATTGCTGAATCCGTAATGTCTTCATGTGTTAGACTAATTGGTCGTAGGTGCAGCCTTACCAACTTTTGTACATACTTCATTTTCACGTCAAGTGGCAAGCTCATTCGTTTGAATATTTTTGGCACCCATCGTGCACCGACGACTTCATGTCCATGAAATGTCCATCCGTGGTTGGGATCAAATCGCTTTGTCGGAGGTTTTGCTATATCATGAAGAAGTGTAGCCCAAAGAAGCCAAATGTTTTTATTTGTCTTTGTGGCTTTTGCCACATTATCCACCACTTGCAAGGTGTGGTAAAAGTTATCTTTATGTCCTTTACCATCCCTATATTCCACACCATGTAATGCTGCAAGTTCAGGGAGAACTAAATCGAGAAGTTTAGTTTCATGCAACAACTTCAATCCAATAGACGGTTGATCAGATAACAGTATTTTATTAAACTCTGTGGTGATTCTTTCATTCGAAACAATGCCTATACGAAATCGATATTTTTCAATCGCCTCTAATGTTTCTGGATGAACTACAAAACCCAATTGTGAGGCAAACCGAATTGCTCTCATCATACGCAATGGATCATCCGAAAAGGTTTTACCTGGTTCCAATGGAGTTTGAATGTTTTTCTTTTCGATATCGTATATGCCTCCAAATGGATCTATGATGTGTCCAAAATCTTGTTTGTTTAGTGAGACTGCCATTGCGTTAATGGTAAAATCTCTTCTGTTCTGGTCATCCTCCAAGCTCCCCTCTTCGACTACCGGTTTACGGGAATCGTGATTATATGATTCTTTACGAGCACCCACAAATTCTATTTCCAGATCCTTGTGTTTGATCATTGCAGTACCAAATCGGCGATACACTGCAATTCTTGGTATAGGCCTTAACTTAGCAGCCAATGCTTCTGCAAGTCTTATTCCACTCCCTACACAGACAATATCAATGTCTTTAGATTCACGAGCAAGAATACGATCTCTGACATAACCACCTACGACATAAGCTGGATAGCCTAACTCCTCAGCTGTAATTGAAATGAGTTCAAAGATTTTCCTTTCGTATGGTTTAATGTTAAATACCATTCAGATCAAACTTACTTCTTTAGAATAGATTTCTTCTATTTGATCTAAAATTTCAAACAGTATAGTAGGATCAAGTTCTGTAACAAGCTTACTTCTATAATACTTGATGTTTCGAAGTCCTTTAAAATAATTGGTGTAGTGCCTTCTCATTTCTAATATCCCTAACCTTTCTCCTTTCCACTCAATGCTGTGTGTCAAATGTTGCTTGGCAGCAGCTACTCTTTCTTGCAATGTAGGAGGGGCAATGATCTCGCCTGTTTCAACGTAAGCTTTTATTTCTCTAAATATCCAAGGATAGCCGATACTAGCTCGACCAATCATAATGCCATCTACGCCATATCTGTTTTTATATTCTACTGCTTTCTGGGGAGAATCAATATCTCCATTTCCAAAAATAGGAATGTGTACTCTAGGGTTTTCCTTTATTTTACCGATAAGGCTCCAATCTGCTTCGCCTTTATACATCTGCTTTCTTGTCCTACCGTGAATGCTTAGCGCCTTAATACCAATATCCTGTAATCGCTCGGCTACTTCTTCAATGTATTGTGTGTTGCTGTCCCAACCTAATCTGGTCTTAACCGTGACTGGCAAAGAAGTGGATTTAACAATCTCATCTGTCAGCTTGACCATGCGATCAATGTCTTGCAATATGCCAGCTCCAGCCATTTTACAAACTACTTTTTTGACAGGGCATCCATAATTGATGTCTAACACTTCTGGTTGTGCTTCCTCCACGATCTCAGCTGCCCGTTTCATAGATTCTATATTGGCTCCAAAAATCTGGATCCCTATGGGTCTTTCTTCTTCGTAAATGTCTAGCTTTTGCACACTTTTAGTTGCATCTCGAATGAGGCCTTCTACTGAGATGAATTCAGTATACATCATGTCACAGCCATTTGCTTTGCAAAGTGCTCTAAAGGGAGGGTCACTCACATCTTCCATGGGCGCAAGTAACAACGGAAAATCTCCAAGATCTATGTCTGCTATTTTCGCCATTTATTTTCTTTTGACTACAGGTACATTTTTGACCACCATTTGAATAGTATTACTCAATCTCTCTTCAAACAACACGATTTTTCCCTTTTTGAGTTCATCAACGACTTGCTGATTAAAGTGCCGGACAGTAATCAACTCCTGACCACGATCAACCACCACTTTAAATTCGCTTGCCAGATCTTCTTTTAATGCATTCAATTTTTGAAGATTCTCGTGTGTACATATTGTAAAACTGATGGCCGTATTCCTCATCATGTTTACTTTGATTCTATGTTTGGTAAACAAATCAAATAATCGACTTAGGTGATGCTCTGCCACAAAGGAAAAATCTTTTGTGGAGAAATGAATAAGCGCTTGATTATCTTCTACGACAATAACAGGAGGATAATTTAATTCGACCTCATCCGAAATCATAGTCCCATCACCTTCTGGATGGATGAATGACCGTACATGAAGAGGAATACTTTTGTTTTGAATTGGCTTTATTGTTTTAGGATGTATAACCTTTGCTCCATAGTAGGTCATCTCAATAGCTTCTTTGTATGAGAGACGATCAATTTTAGTTAGATTTTCAAATCGTCTTGGGTCGCCTGTAAGAATGCCCGGTACATCTTTCCATATACTCATTGATTCTGCATCCAAGCAAAAGGAGAAAATAGAAGCTGTATAATCCGAACCTTCTCTTCCGAGAGTGGTGGTCATACCTGCTGTAGATCTGCCGATGAAGCCTTGTGTAATCACAACGTCACTGTTCTCAAACAAATCATTGACCGTTTGTTGGATATTGCTTTGTGTTTGCTTCCAATCTACATCTCCTTCTCTATGTGTGCTGTCTGTTTGAATCACATCTCTAGCATCAAGCCAACTCGCTTTAATCCCCTGTTGTTGCAGATAATGAAACACGATTTTTGTTGAAGCAAGTTCTCCGCAAGAAACGACTTGATCATAATCCAAATCAAAATTGGATTTGTCCGATTGTTGTAAGTGAGAAGAGGCTGAATCAAATATTGTCATTAATTCAGCCAAAATTTCCTTTTCAGAATCAAACAATGCTATGACTTCTTTGGTATGATAATGCTTGACTTGGTCTAAAGAGGACTCCCCTTCTTCTTTTCCTTTTTCGTAATAGTTTTTAATGACTTTTTCTAATGCATTGGTCATTTTACCCATTGCAGATATGACGACTAGCAACTTATTATTGCCATAAGTATGTATGATCGAACAAACATTCTTAATGTTATTTGCATCTCTAACAGAGGCTCCGCCAAATTTAAAAACTTTCATATGCTAAATAGGTGCAAAAGTAAGGACAAAAAACTGATCTGAAATGGAATTATTCAACTTGATTCACCGTTTCCTTGATGTATGTTGTTGAAAAAACAGCATTTTATCATTTATTCAAAATAAATAAAAAGTAAAACATCGTTATGGGACTATTTTCATTCCTAAAAAATGCAGGTCGAAGTTTGAGAGAAGACAATTCAGAAGAAGCTGCTGAAGCCAAAGACAGACTGGTAGAGAAAAAGCTAATAGAAGTATTTTATGAGCATAAATTACCTATCAATGACTTTTCAGTAGATGTAGATGATGACAAAGTGATTGTATACGGAACTGCAGATAATCAAGCGGATAAAGAAAAGGCGATTCTTGCCATTGGAAATGTGGATGGTATCGCCTCAGTTGACGATAGAATTTCAGTATTGGCTGCTCCTGAAGCACCTGCTGCTCCACAAGCAACATTCTATGAAGTACAAAGTGGAGATTCGTTGTCTAAAATAGCAAAGGCTCATTATGGAGATCCTATGAAATACATGGCGATTTTCGAAGCCAATCAACCGTTACTAAAAGATCCGAATATGATTTATCCTGGTCAAATGCTCCGAATTCCAGCGTTATAAGATAATCAAAAGAAGGCTAAAGAAAAGAACCGTCTTATTTGTCATAACAGATAAGGCGGATTTTTTTGTAAAAGTCTAGATAAAAAGGACTTTCTATGAAACACTGTGATTATCTTAGATTTAAATGTTAAGACAAAAAACCATATCAATTGTACTTCTTCTTATCTTTTGTGCCAGTCTTAGCTCTACTTTGGTGCTAGGATCGAATGGTCTCCAAAATTCTGATGTAATCGTTGAATTGTTCGAACTTGAAGAGATGAATGATTACAATGAAGACTCAGGAGAAGAAGAACGGACTAGTGAAGATGATTACAAATTAGACTGTGCTTATTTTATGGATGCATTTTGGCTTTCTGAGTCAGAAACATATGCATCAGATCATTATAGTGATATACCTACTTTGCTTTTTGTACCGCCCCCCGAGCGATAAATAATATTCACAACACAACTCTCTGTTTCGTCACTTTTTAATTATTTCTGATGCAGTTTTATAGAATTGCAAAGACAAAAAACTTTGAAAATTTACAATGAAGAATTATTTTGATTTTAAGCACATTAAAGGAGATCTCTTTGGTGGCCTAACAGCGGGTATAGTGGCACTTCCTTTAGCACTAGCTTTTGGAGTTAGTTCAGGTTTAGGCCCAAGCGCAGGATTATACGGTGCGATATTTATTAGCTTTTTTGCAGCTCTCTTTGGTGGAACAGATACTCAAATATCTGGTCCTACCGCACCTATGACAGCCGTTAGTATGGTCGTGATTGCCAGTATTGTTGCAGCATTTGATGGAGAGGTTTCAAAAGCCTTACCAGCTATTCTTACGATATTCTTACTTTCAGGGTTGATACAGATTTTGCTTGGCTTTTTAGGATTGGGTAAATACATTAAATACATACCATATCCCGTTGTATCAGGATTTATGACCGCAATTGGTGTCATCATTTTAATCACGCAAATACTGCCTGCAATAGGTTATTACCCAAAGGAAGATTTAGCATATGTCAACAAATTCAAACCTGAAGCAGAAGAGATAATATTAGAAAACATACTTATAGAGGAAGCGGGTGAAGGAATTCTTGTGCTAGAAGATTTTGAAGAAACTATTAAACGGGCAAAGCAAATTACACCAGTTCAAATAGACAAAGAATCAAAAACACTAGCTGGTAAAGAAGCATCTGGTATAATTGGCACCTTAAAGGTCTTACCTAATGCTTTGAAGAGCATTAATTATTTGGAATTAATGCTTGCTCTAATTACCATATTCATTATATATGGATTCAAGCGAATCACTACCGCAGTGCCTAGTACCCTTGTTGCTTTGCTGGTGGTCTCGGTTGGAGCAATCGTATTGGGATTGCCGTATAGACCCATTGAAGAAATCCCGAGTGGACTTCCATTACCAAATCTTAATATAATTACAGAGTTTAATTTCAGCTATATATCACCCTTTATATTTACAGCCATAACGTTAGCCTTATTGGGAGCAATAGATTCTTTATTGACCTCTGTGGTTGCTGATAATCTGACTAAAACAAAACACAATCCTAACAAAGAGCTAGTTGGCCAAGGAATAGGTAATAGTATTGCAGCAGTTTTTGGTGGTATCCCAGGAGCAGGCGCAACGATCAGGACGGTCGTTAACATTAATTCTGGTGGTAAGACTAGACTTTCTGGTATGATAGCAGGTCTTTTACTTATGATCATATTACTTGCGTTTGGACCTACAGCGTCTAAAATACCTGCTGCTGTTTTAGCGGGAATTTTAATCACAGTCGGCATAGGTGTGATGGATTACAAAGGCCTTAAAGCTATACCATACATGCCAAGACCTGAGGTTGCGATTATGCTCATAGTATTGATATTATCCTCAGTGTGGAATTTGGTTTATGCCGTCGGTATTGGTTTGGTGATTGCGTCTCTCATGTTTATGAAAAAGATTGGTGATCTAACAGCTGAACAATCTGAAGTTGAACCAATGTCTGAAGAATCTTGGCCAGACGAGGCTAATTTCCCGACAAAATTTAAAGAAGAAGTATTTATCAAACACATAAATGGCCCACTATTTTTTGGCTCTACAAGTGATTTCCAACAGTTGATCAGGCAGATACCTGAAACTGCATCTACTGCTATTATACGTATGGATAAATGCACGTATATCGACCAATCAGGTTTATATGCCATGGAAGATGCGTTACAAGAATTATCTCAAAATGAAGTAAAAGTCTTATTGGTCAAAGTGCAGGAACAAGCTAGATATATGCTTGAGCGCATTGACATCATTCCTGATTTATTGCCAGAAGAGCAAATATTCGATGACTACAACAGTTGCATAGAATGGGTTAAACATAATGTAGCAGATACTCACCAAGGGACTGCATAATATAAAAACAAACAGTGTGGCACATAGGATTAGCTCTTGTGTGTCACCCTTTTTATTTGATCCTAATGTAGTTGAGCTTTTTTTAAAGAAACAAGGTTAGAAATCATCATCTGTAATAATCAGTTCATATTGAGTGAGTCCATATCCCGTATCATCAATATCCTGATTCAAAATAATCCACTGATCATCCTCAATTGGTGAGATGGCATACGTTACATCTTCATCATTATCTAAAATGAAGTTTATCTCACTGAAAGAATTTGTAGGTCTAGGATTCGTGCCAATAATTCCATCATTAAAAACTTTCACGGCGATCCCTGATTGAATATTGGGTATTGTATCAATAGTCTCTAAGCCTAACTCAAGGGAAGTAACAAACTTTACTGTCAATTCTCCTGATGTCTGATTGTGGATGATATAATCAGCAAATCCATAAGGATGGTTGATAGCTCCCCCACTCTTATCGCAGGACACCAAAGTAAAGAGAAGAAATGCTGCTAAAGCAGAGGTTAATAACTTGTAAGACATGAACAGTTTTTATTATACAGACGCTACTTTTTGCTATATCGTTGGACTGTTATTCAATTACTTTAAAAGAACTTTTTTACACACTATATATCTCTGGGTTAAATGAAAGTATTCTACGAATGATTTCATTTTCATCATCAGTCAATGCAAGCAATTCACCGTACATTTTTCCCTTCGACACTTTCTGGAGTAGGTCCCATACCGGTCTTTCTTCTGTCCATCGCTTTGTTCCAAATAAAATCATTGGTGAAATGACATCCATAGAACCATAATGATTCTGTGTCGCGTCTTGAAATATTTCTTGAGTAGTGCCAGCACTTCCCGGAGCAAAGACTACCCCGTGTTTTGCAATAGCAAGGAGGCCTTCTTCACGCACACTATTTGCGAAGTATTTAGCGATGTGGGTGGCAAATGGCGCTGGTGGTTCATGGCCATATAACCATGTAGGAATACCAAGACTCATAGACAATTCTTCTTTGCCTTTTTTAATAGGATACTTCTTCATAATCCGCCAAGCTCTGTGTAACCAATCTTGATCATTATACTCTTTGTTGGCGGTTGCTCCTTTAGGCCTAACTTTCAATTCGTTGATTGCTTTCTGTAGTTCTTTCTCAGATCGACCCGCAAAATAGGCTCCTAAATGAGTAGCCTCCATTGCACCGGGACCTCCCCCGCTAACCATGAAATAACCTTCAATAGTGAGTATTCGAGAAAGTCTTGCAACTTTTGCATAAAAAGGATCTTTTCGTTCCATACCGTGTCCCCCCATAATGGCAACAACTTTCCTTCCAGCAATCAGTTCGTCTATTGCATCAGTAATACTATGATCATGAAGTCTTCTAAGCAAACTAGTAAGTATACTATCTGGTTTGTCCTTTCCTTGTCTGACATATTCTTCATATATCTTGTAGTCATACGTTGCCTTATATCCCTTTTTATCCGATAGTTTAAATCCCTTGAAAAGCTCCCTTACAGAATACAATTTACTCCTGTGTACTTCGAAGCTGTACTTCTTGTTTCGAGGGATCACAAACCCTCCTGTTTTAACAATATGACCAGCAGTCTCATTACTCACTTTACAGCCAAAAAAAATGCTGTCTGCAAAAGTCAGCTTTAGAAGTTGAGTTTTTAGCTTTGATATATCTAAGTTTTGGATTGCAGCTGGTTCGATCACTTTTCTATCTATCCACTCTTTGAATTCTTTTTGATTGTCTATTTCTCTCATTGCTTATGCTCATTACTTAACGGCTGCAAATATAAGGTTTTGAATAGCTATGGTCTCACGACGAGGTGCACACTTTTTTTCTACTGCTGGCTTTTAGTGCATTTTACGTATTTTACTTCAAATAGTGATAGCATGAAACACCTACTTATATCTCTTAGTAGCCTTATAATAATTTCCTTTCTACAAAGTTGTGGGCATGAAAAGGGGGATGTACTTATTCAAAATATTACTACAATAGATGCTATAAATGGACAACGTAAAAATCAGTCCATTTTGATAAAAGAAAATCGAATTATCAGCGTTAGTGATTCAAGCGACAAGATGACTGCCACTGAAGTAATCGACGGGACAGGAAAATACATGATCCCTGGGTTATGGGATGCCCACGTCCACCTTACATTTGAAGATGAAATAGAGAAACATATGTTTGATCTCTTTATTGCAAATGGGATTACAAGTATTCGAGACACTGGTGGACAGATTGATCGCATGGTCAAACTTAAAGAGCTGGCATTAGATAAAGTGACGCATCGTCCAAGAGTAAAAATAGCGGGACCATTGATTGATGGAATGCCAAGAGTCTATGATGGTTCTTCGCCAGGAGTGCCTGATATTTCAAAAGGCATTTCTACTCCTGAAGAAGCAAAGGCATTTGTTGCTGAATTAGCAGAAGCTGGTGTTGACTTAGTAAAAGCCTATGAGATGTTGACTCCGGAATTGTTTGAAGCAGTTGTTGAAGAAGCAAAAAAACATAAGCTAAAAGTGACTGGACACATCCCATTACAGATGACAGTACATCAAGCGTCAGATCTTGGTATGTCAAGTGTTGAGCATATGCGCAATTTAGAAATGTCAATGGTGTCAAGATCAGAAGAGAAAGTTGCAGAACGAGTAAAAATAGTGTCAATGTCACAAGATAGTCTTGGATATGGTGTACGTTCTAGATTGCATAGTGCGTATCGATTTTCTTCGTTAAAAGAAATTGATCCTCAAGAAAAAATAAGGGTGCTCAATACCCTAAATAGAAATCAGACTTGGCAAATTCCGACTTTAGCGTTGGTCATGAGTTCGGAACTACTTCCCTGGTCTGATGATGAATGGATAAAAACCTTCGACTACCTACCTGCTAAAACGAAGCAGACATGGTTGAAAGATTGTAAGCAAATGGCAACTATGCCAGTCAGTGACAATCAGAAATCCTACATGAATTGGGCAAGTGGTATGTTACAAGATTTACAGGATAATGATATTCCCATCATGGCTGGCACGGATTGTCCGATATTCTTTTTGACACCTGGATTTAGTTTACATAGAGAACTACAAACCTTTGTGGAGAAAGCAAGTATGGATCCACTTGCTGCGTTAAAAACGGCCACTTATAATCCAGCATTGTATTTTAATATGGAAGATGAATTGGGAACAATCGAAAATGGTAAAATTGCTGATCTGGTAATATTGGATAAAAACCCGTTGGATAATATTAGGAATACTAAATCTATTCATACGGTTATAAAAGATGGTTACATCCATAATAAAAAAGCTTTAGAAGAAATGTTACGCATTTAGAAGTGTAACAACTTCTACGTTTTAACTAGCATTGTACAATAAGTGCAATTTGATTGTGTTTAGGTTTGTTAATGTAAATTAGCATTGTGAAAATAACTGATTTAAGCGGCTACAATACTCTTATAGACATAGAGGTTTATTGGGGAGACATGGATGCTGCCAACCACGTCAATAACGTGAACTACTTGAAGTGGACAGAAGCTGCAAGAATTAACTACTTCATGAAAGCAGGTATTTCGACTGAGTTCAATGGGTCTAGCATAGCACCAATTCTATCTTGGCAAGATTGTAAATATATTTTCCCGATGACTTTTCCCGATATTGCTCAAATTGGCATTCGAGTCACAGAATTGAAGAAAGACAGAATCGTAATGGAAGCTGCTGTATTCTCTAAAAAACAGAAACGCATATCAGCATTGAGTAAACAAGAATTCATTCCATATGATTATGAAAATTTACAGAAAAGTACCATTCCAATAGATTGGATAAAAGAAATAGAAAAGATAGAGAAAACGACATTTGGATAAGGACTTCAAAGTAAATCGTCAAGCTACAATATGAGGGGGCACGCCTATTCTTTGCTATAAATAACAGCAAATAGTTTTTACAATTTACTCTCTTATTTTATCTATTACAGGCTTCACCACTGCAGTCCATCGCTCGTAACCACTCGTATTCATGTGCAACATATCTTCTATAAAAATGGATTCGTCTGGCACTCCATCTTCAGTCATCATTGTCTCTGATATATCGACATAATGCATCTGTTTGGACAATGAACATACATTCTTAATTAATGTATTCGCTTCTTCGTACTTAGGCCACAAATGCCATCTAGATGGTGAAGGCTTCATTGATAAATAGACTATCTCCGCATCAGGTACATGCTTCTTACACAGAGCTAAGAATTCCACAAAAGCATCAAAAGTTTCTCTCACAGTGAAGGTCATTGCCAAGTCATTCTCGCCACAGTATAGGAATATTTGAGCAGGCTTATACTTGCTGACAATACGTTCGAAATAATGATTTACTTCTGGAATTGTAGAGCCACCGAAACCTCTGTTAAGCACATTATGAGGAGCTAAATCAACCCCAAGTGAATTCCAAAATCGAATAGAAGAACTCCCGACAAATAGAGCCATGTTACCTGCATAACGACTGGTCATGTCTTTTTTCTCAAAAGCGACAATTTCTTCTTCGAAGCGATCTAAGTCTAACTGTGGAAGAACGCGTTCGACATCTGCACGTTCCTTAACCTGCTGAGAAGATCCACAGGAATACAACATCACGATTGCTAAAGTCAAAAAAACTATCTTCTTCATACTGCTAAAATTAGAGCGCAAAGTAAGTGTTTCCGTTGACTTTTCTAGTTATCAATTGCCATTTAACGACCAATCGTAATCTATGTAGTTGACATTTGCGCCAGCAGAAACTTTTGTAGATGAAAAGCTATTGATGTATTCTACAATATCTCCAAAATCCTCTGCATACCATTCAAATATTTTGGAGATGGATATTGAGTTAGCTGATATCTTATTTGCAGATGAGTTGATAAACTTTTTAGTGATCCTATCTAATTCTGCATTTACATTATCACCTGTAAATGCTGTAGAAGAAATCGGTGGACAAGATTTTGCAGCACAATTAACAGCAAAATGTATACGTGCATCTTTAAACCTCGGACGTATAATTGTATGTTCAATATCATTTAAAGAATATTGTTGACCATCTATTGTTACTCTTTTCACATCCCATGGCTTACCCCCATCTAAATCCATGATACTTGCCACAGGATAATTATCTAAAATCAGATTAATGGTCGCAGCATTGTACAAATTCATCCAATAGGCTAATTTCTCATTCCTATTCCAATCATCTGCAGGAGCATTAGATGTCAAGTCTGAAATGTAAGCCTGCAGTTTCGATTGCTCACCTTTAAACCCTTTATAATTGACCTTGCCGTTAGCTACGTAGTTAGTAAGAAGAGTATTGAATGTACTGTGGTCTGGTTTACCAAGAATCTCTGTCTCTGCGACTTCTACTGCTTTGTTTTCAACAACTTCCTCCACAACTGGTGTAGGTGCTTTTACTTCTGTCTGTATAAGAGCTGGAGAGGGCTTTTCATCTACAGTTGATGTTGTCGCACTTGTTTCGACTGCTGACACTTTAGGTTTGGTATCTACATGTTTTTCTATCACTGCATTTGCATCAAATTCTGATGATGGAATTGGCTTTTCTTCGTCAGTAGCTTTAGACTCAGTTTTTGCAGATTTGTTATCTGAAACAACAATCTTAGCAGTTGATTCTGATTTGGCAGCCACATCTGATGAAGCATCAAGAGCGACTTCGTCCACATTCTGTTTAAGCGTTTTATCTTCTACTCTTAGAAAGGTATCTGGCTTATCTATTGTAACCTCAACTTCTTCCAAAAGAATTGACTTTTCAGTTGTAGAAGGTTTAATCTCTCCAGCTTGAACACAAGAGAAAATTGACACGAACATTAATATCCAAAGAAATTTCATAGCTTTCGATTTTTAAAGAGTAAACTGATGTCAGCAAATATGGTTTAGCTAGTAATAAAGTATTAACGCACAATTAACTTTCTTCTTCCTCAATTTCAAGAATAATAGGAGTTATCATAGGCAATGTCATCAATGACTTTTCTTCTTTGCTAATAGATGCAAACCTCAAAAAACCACCAGAAGCTTTGGCTACATGCTCTGCGAAAGACAAGTAACTCTCATATAATCTAAAAGCAGTTTGATTATTCAGCTTTGGTAAGATTGAATTGAGTTCCTTTAGTCTTGTTGTTAAAATAGTAGATCGTTCTTCTATTGAGTCAGGCAATTGAGCAATGAGTTCTTTAACGTCAGCGTCAAAGGTTTCACCAACTGCAGCATAATATGGTTTTAATTCTTCAGCATAAGCGTATGACCGTATTGTCGTTAATTTGGTTGCCCATTCTACCTCTGCAGTATCTATATTGCCATCCGCACCTGCTATCAATACAGTTATTTGTGAAATTGCCTTTAGCAAGGACTGTTGTTCTTCTTCAGAAATCTCTTGAAACATTTAGCTTATCTTTTTTATTCAATGCCGCAAAGGTATTAAAGTGTTTACATTAAGAGCAAGTTTTATGACAATAAGGATAAGTCAGCACACATATTAAAAAATATTTACATATCTGGCATGGTAGTTGCATATTTATAAGTACATATGAGTTTTGGTTATTAAATCGAGTAATGCCCGTAAAATTTAATTTATGGGCATTGCTCTTTATTATAAGATCGGACTTCTCTAATTGTTCGATTTTGAAGTATTCCAAGAATAAATACTAGTTCAACTTCACAAGTCCCCTACTTTTTACTAACAACTACGTGAATTTTAAGAATATAATTCGTAAATTAATCCTGATTCAAATGTTCTTTTCATTTATAAAACCAATTTCATATGAATATAACTTTCGAAGAGCTTCGTCGCATCAAACACAGCCTTCCTACAGGTAGTATTAGTAAAATTGCTGACATGTTACAAGTTGAAGAACAAACTGTACGTAATTATTTTGGAGCGAAAAAGTATGAAGATGGTCAAATCGTTGGACAGCATATACAGCCAGGTCCAAACGGTGGGATTGTTTCTCTCGAAAACAACACTATTTTAGAAGTAGCTAAAAAACTCATTGTTGAGTCTAGTTCTTCTCAAAGTGTTGATATGAATTAACAAAAATAAGGAGTGCAGAGATGCGCTCCTTTTTTTTTAAAGAAAACCTTTTAACAATTTTTCATAGCCTTTTGAATGGCATCCAACTGAGTCTTCCATGACTAGATCGGATACATCCGAATTAGTATTTGATTCAGTTTTATAATCAAAGCTAAGTAACACTCTTTGTATTGGTGCATCTTCAGATTTTCTGATTTGACACTTTTTGAGAATGTTTAATTTATAGCCAGAAGCTAACTCTGTAAAGCGCAAAGAGTCTACAAATGGAAGTATAATTGAAAATTTCCCTCCTTCCTTTAGCAAACCAGTAACAGCCAAAAGTAATTCGCCATGGCCTAGTTTGACCGTTTGCCTAAATCCAGAACTTGCGTTTTCTGAAATCGCACCACCAGAAAAAAATGGTGGATTACAAATTATGTGATCATAAGTTTTTGTAGACTCCCGAGCAAAATTCTGTATTGACTTTTGAATGATGTTGATCTTGTCTTTTATTTCTGCCTGCTCTACATTATGTGCTGCTTCTAAACACGATAGTTCATCTATTTCGATAGCATCAATCTTTGCTTCACTGTTTCTTTTGGCAACGATAATCGCAATTACTCCTGTACCTGTTCCTATATCGAGTATTGACTCATCAGACTCCACATCCACCCAAGTTCCAAGAAGAATCCCATCTTGATTGACTTTTATGGTATTATCCTTCTGCAGGATGCTGAATGTTTTAAATTTAAATATATCTTCCAATCTTTTGATCTTTAGTGATACAAAAGTAATTATATATCTAAAACATTGCCAGATTGAGTCTTTTATCTCCAATATCCCTTAGTCCTGAGTTCAATGAAGCCATTACTGAGATGGAACAAAGCAACCGGCACTTATTTGTCACGGGCAGAGCTGGTACTGGAAAGTCTACCCTACTCAATCTATTTACCTCAACGACAAAAAAGAGAGCTGTTGTACTAGCACCAACTGGAATAGCTGCTCTAAATGTTAAAGGACAAACGATACATTCGTTCTTCAGGTTGCCGCCTAAAATGCTGGACAAATCAGAAATAACCAAACGGAAGAATCACCGGATTTATAAAAAAGTTGATACCATTATCATAGATGAGATATCCATGGTACGTGCAGATATGCTTGATCTCATAGATTATTTTCTTCAAGTAAACAGAGAAGTAGCAAAGCCATTTGGAGGTGTACAGATGATTTTTTTTGGTGACCTGTATCAACTTCCCCCCATAATCGCTAATCCAGTAGAAAGAGAGATCATCACAACTCGATACGAAAGTCCCTATTTTTTTTCTGCGCATGTCTTGTCAGATAGAGATTCATTCGACATCATAGAATTACAGAAAGTCTTTCGTCAAGAAGAGAAACATTTCATTCGCTTACTAGACAATATTCGAATGAGACAATTTGATTATGATGATATGGAAGACCTCAACAAAAGACATCTACCAGAGGCAGCGGATCAAGATTTTTACATCACCATTACAACGCGAAATGATACGGTCAACGCTTTAAATAAAAAACGTTTGTCAGAAATAGATATGCCATCCTTTTACTATGAAGCAAAAACAACCGGTGTCTTCAATCCTAAAATCTATCCAACAGGCTCAATATTGGAATTTAAGGTAGGTTCTCAAGTTATATTTATAAAAAATGATCCAGAAAAGAACTTTGTCAATGGCACCATTGGTAAAATAGTTCAACTGGATCAAGACAGCATCAAGGTAGCAATCCAAACAAAAGAGGAAGAAATCAAATACATAGATGTCGTAAGACTAGAATGGGAAATGACAAAGTATGCGCTGGATGAAAAGAACAATAAAGTCATATCCGAAACCATTGGCTCATTTACACAATACCCATTAAAACTAGCATGGGCCATCACTGTACACAAATCTCAAGGGCAAACTTTTGATCGTGCAATCATAGATATTGGTAAAGGCGCATTCGAATATGGCCAAACCTATGTGGCACTAAGTCGCTGCCGCACACTTGATGGAGTTATATTAAAACGACCCATAAAACCAACTGATGTTATGGTAGACGAACGCGTGACTGAATTTTATCAACGAAGAAGATAGTTTTACTAGTGTAAAGCTGCTTTAATCTCTAGGCCAGATATGATTTGACCTTCTTGATCTACCCACCACTGCAAACGGTCATAGACTTGTTGTTCTGGAAAATAATGTAATGCCATTTTAACAAAAATATGTCCATGTTTAGCTTCTGAAACCCACAGCATTTTATAGAATTTTCTCATTTCTTCTTCTTGTAGATTCTCAGCCACTAGTCTGAATCGCTCAGCCCCTCTTGTTTCGACTACACTTGCGATTAGTAATCTATCCATGAATCGTTCAAGCCTACCGTCATGACACTTTTTGACAAGCTGTTTTACGTATAAGTCCTCAGGTATCTTATGCCGCAACTGTACGCCTCGAGCTTCCATTATCTTATACACCATTTGAAAGTGCTCCAACTCCTCTACTCCTGTCTCGATTAATTCAGGGATTATTTCTAACCTGTCTGGATATTTGGCAACTAGGCTCATTGCCATGGAAGAAGCTTTACGTTCACAATCAGCATGATCTTGCAAAAAGGAGTCGAAGTCAGCCAATACTGCGTCAATCCATTCCTGACTACTAGGAACGGCTATATCTAAATTTAACTTGATGGTTGAAAAGTTTAGCTATTTAAAAAATAGGCAAATGCAAGAACTACGCATATAATGGTTATGATTGCTGTCCACATGAAAAAAGCTTTTTCCTGTGCTTTCTCCCGCAATTCTGCTTTTCTTTTTCTCTTAGATTGTGCCATGATAAAACTATTTACCCTAATTTATAATGTCTTGCCAATATAACCAAATAAACCTATGGTACAGTAACAAGTATCGTATAGTCAATTCCTACAAACAAAAACTTAACCATCCCTAAATTGATATCCGACACCTTTTAGTGTGACTATTGCTACATTAGGGTCTTTCGCCAAATAACCACGCAATTTCGTAATGTAAACATCTAAATTTCGAGAGTTATAAAAGGAATCGTCTCCCCATGCTTTAAGAAGAATGTCCTTGCGTTCAGTGACTTCATTTTTGTTTTGGCACAACAATTCTAAAATCTGCGTCTCTTTATGTGATAATTTTTTCGAGGAAGAATCAAAGGCCAATTCAAATCGTTTTGGATAAAATCTATACATAGAACCAATTGAATATTCAACCAACTCTTCTTTTTCACTAACTGGTGCGGGTTTAGACTTTAAGAGATATTGGATGCGTACAATTAACTCTTCTATGCTAAAGGGCTTCCGCATATAATCATTAGCACCAAGTTCAAATCCTTTTATGACGTCAGCCGTTTGATCTTTCGCACTAAGAATTAGTATCGGGATTTGATTATCAATGGCACGAATATCTTTGGCAATGTCAAAACCATTCCGGCCAGGTAGCATAATATCTAAGACACACAACTCAAAATTATTTGTCTGAAACGAAGGGATTACTTCACTTCCATTGGAAATATGAGTGACAGTAAAATCCTTCAGTTCTAGTGTTTCTCGGACCACTTTGGCTAGAAAAGGCTCATCCTCTACATATAATATCCTGCTCATTTAACTTTCGGAATTTTAATGATAAAAGTAGTCCCCTTTCCAAATATACTTTCAAGTTGTATTGTTCCGTTATGCTTCCTCACAACATCTGCCGAATAATTAAGTCCGATACCATGACCTTTCACTTCATGAATATCTTGACTTGGCACTCGAAAAAATCGATCAAAAACTATAGATTGATACTCTTTAGGTATGCCTATGCCTTTATCTTCTATAGATAATAACACTACCTCACTTTCCTCTATAATCGATATATCTACTTCAGGTTTATTCTTCGAATATTTAATGGCATTATCTAGTAAATTATAAAGCATGTTGGTCAAGTGGACTTGATCACCAAGAACATTAAAATTTTCACCCGTAGCATCATATTGAATGTCAACCATGTGTTTATCAAAATGAAGGGACATTGATTTCAACATTTCTTCTAAAAGCTCTCGTATATCCACTCTTTCAAATTTCATAGTCACTTCACCTGAATTGAAAGCCGACATTTTCATGACCTTATCAACCAGAATATTTAATCTATTGATTTCATGTTTAGAAATATTAAAATACTCCTGTCGCTTAGCAGCATTCTCAATAAGCCCGAAATTACTCAATGATTCTAATGCCACGCCCACGGTAGCAATTGGAGTTTTGAGTTCATGAGTCATATTGCTGATAAATTCGGATTTCATCTGTATCAGGTTTTCTTGATTTTTCCTAGCCCGTGCTATCATATAAAATGCAAGTGAAACAAAACCGAATAAGATACTACTCATTAATAAAGAAGGAAAAATCTTTTTAATTAAATAGCTATTGAAATTCTCAAAGACTGCAAATTTCTGTACTGACACATCCATTGGTACTTTAAATGGTAAAGCCATTAGTGTTTGTGCAACTTTCGATTTTTTTGGGAAGGTATCAATGTAAAATTCTGAAGGCAAATTTTCCTTCAATAATTGATTTACAAATATGACCTTAACCTCTTCAACGATGTCCGCCGTACCTGACAGATGATCAATAATAACCTTAATGTCTCTTTTCGCAGATTGTTCAGTACTTGTACCAAAGGTATTATGCATATTTGCTTCATCACTTATGATAAGTTGAACTGTATCATTAACAATTAAAGAATCAAAGTCATGACGTCCTCTATTTTCGTTATCCATATGAATACTTAAATTAATAGACGTCTCTTCACCTTCTACATAAACTTTAACAGAATCGGAAGCAGCATAAGCACTTTTAATTTCCGTGGTCACATCCATTAAACTGTCGAGTTCAAAACTAAAAATAGAACTGACTAATGAATCATTGTAGCTACTATAGGCAAGAGCCATTTGGACATCTAGATCCCTTTTTAATTCTGCACTTTCTTGCTTGTATTGATTGACATTCCAGTATATAAGGAATGTTGCGAGCAACAACAAACTAAGCCACATCATTAAACTAGACAAATCGAAAACCTTCTTATCCATTTAAAACAAAAATAGCTTAAGTAATCAATAGTACACAAGTCGATTAACCTTAATTAACCTTGTTTCAATGTTGATTAACCTGCTTTGCTTCGAATCAACTCTACATTTGTATCAACAAAATTTTTAATAATGAAATCATTAGCAAGTCTACTTCTTTTACTTTTCTATTATTCAATAATAGCTCAAACAGGAATGATTAAATATACTGAAACCATAAAAATGGATTTCGAAATAGAAACTCCTGATGAAGCAAGTGCCCAAGGCATAGATATCTCAGGTCTAATGCCCGAATCTATGACGCAATCCAAGGAGTTGTATTTTACCGATTCTGAGTTCTCATTTATTGACGCCAAGAATAATGAAAGTCAAGATCAAGAAATGGAAAGTGATGATGGCAGTGTAAAAATTGTTATCCAGATGAATGAAGATGACGAAATTTTCTATACAAATCTAAGTAGTGCCAATACAATTCACCAGACTTCTTTTATGGGAAAACAGTTTCTTATAGAACAAGAATTAGCTGTGCCCAAATGGAAACTAACTGGAGAGAAGATAAATTACTTAGGTTACGAATGCCATAAAGCAGAATTATTCATACCTAAATCAGGGAAAGACAAAGACAAACACATCGTTGCTTGGTTTGCTCCTTCCATTCCCTTTCAAGTAGGCCCACAGAACTATCACTCTCTACCTGGAGCCATTTTAATGTTGTCAGAAAATGTTGACAAAGTCACATATCAGGCTACAGAAATAAATATGGATATAGATGTCTCAGAAAAAATTAAAAAACCAAAGAAGGGAAAATCAGTATCTCCACTCGAATTTGAAAAAATCATCGAAGAGAAAGAGAAAGAACTAAAACAATTGTCAGGTGGTAATAGCATAATAATCAGAAACTAAAGACAAAAAAGTTCCAAAATGAATATTAGACAATTTCTTCAAGCAATAGTCATTTTATCGCTTTCTATTGTTACTACCTACTCTCAATATAGCTTGATTGGAAGTGTTTCAGATGAAGAGTTAGTCAAACTGCAAGGTGCAACTGTCGTATTGCTTGATTCAGACTCGATTATTGTTTCATTCAACATCACAAGTGAATACGGCAAGTTTGAACTTGAGAACTTAAAAAAAGGTGACTACATCCTACAAGTATCCTATGTTTCCTATTCAAACTTTAGTGAGAATTACACTGTAAATGGAGATAGCCAACTAATAGATATTGGAAACATCACCTTATTCGAATCTAGTGAACTCTTACAGGAAGTAACTATAAAATCTGAACACATTCCGATGGGAATCCAAGGTGACACCATCACATATAATGCTACAGCCTTTAAAACAAGGCCCGGTGCAAATGTAGAGGATCTCTTAAAAAGACTCCCAGGAATAGAAGTTCAACGTGATGGATCAATAAAAGCACAAGGTGAAAATGTGGAGAAAGTATTGGTCGATGGGAAGGAATTCTTTGGCAATGACCCCACTATTGCTACAAAAAATCTAGAAGCAGAAGCAGTTGAAAAAGTACAGGTTTTCGACAAACAATCTGACATGGCAGAATTCACTGGAATCGAAGATGGTGAAGATGAAAAAACAATAAATCTAAAACTTAAAGAAGAATATAAATCAGGAGGGTTTGGTAATATAAATGTGGAAAAAGGGACAGATGACAGGTATCAAGGCAAGTTAAATTACAATAGATTTAATACAGCTATGCAAGCATCTGTAATTGTATCTGCGAACAATGTGAACAAACAAGCCTTTTCATTCAATGAGTATATTTCTTTAATGGGAGGATTGAACGAAGGTTTATCTAGAAATTTCACAGACTTTAACTTCAGTGAATTTGGATCATCACGAGCACCCGAAGGTATAACAGACAATTATACTTCCGGTCTAAATTTTAATTATGATTTTAGTGAAAAATTGGCTTTAACAAGTAATTATTTTTATCTGCAAAGTGACAGGAGTATAAATCGAACGAGCAATTCAGAGCAGTTTGTAAATCAACAATCCATAAATTCTGTAGATACACTAAATAGCAACAGTAAAAAACAACAACACAGGATTAGATCAAAATTAGTCTATAAACAGAATCCATTTACTCAACTTGTAATGAAAAATAATTTAGGGATAAGCAAGACTGATGAAATGTTAAATGGAAATTCAATCTTCGAATCAATAAATCAACGGAACCAAACCAACACATTCAATATATCAAATGGAATAAGTATTGCTTATGACGGTTCTTTTCAACTAAGGAAAAAATTCGGCAAAAAAGGAAGAAATTGGATTAATACCATTACATATTCAATTAAAGATGAAGAAGAACAAGAAAATGTATTAAATCACTTTAATTTGCAAACTGGCTCTATAGTGCTAAATCAAGATCAAGAATATACAAGCAGGGAACAAAACATTTCATTCAAGACAAGATATACAGAACCATTAGGCAGTGGGTATTACTTAGGTATCGCGTACTCTTTGCAACAGAATGAAGAATCTCCATTGAAAAATTTCTTCGATATTGCGGACGAGAATCGATTATTAAATGAAGAATTAAGTGCAGATTTCATTAAAAACCTTGATATTCAAACTGGAAGATTATCTATAAAACGAAATAGAAAAAAATCTAAACTGACATTACATTTAAACTATCAAAGCACCAGATTGGTAGGAAAAATAAACTCGGACGATGAAATAACTAATTTCTCAAATCACTTTTTGCCATCACTTAATTACGACTTAGACATATCTAACAATACGTCATTAAGCACAAGTTATTATACTTCTGTAACAACACCTCTTTTAAACCAATTGATTCCTTTTCCAAATAATACCAATGCAAATGTAATTATCAACGGCAATGCAAACCTACGCCCCTCTTTCACACATACAGCTCAGGTAAACCTTAATCTGTTTGATAATTTTAATTTTAGAAATTTGTTTGCTAATGTTCGGTTGAATATTATTAAAGATAAAATAGTCAATAGCATCAAAATTGACAGTGACTTATTACGTAGAATCACTCCTATAAATACAAATAATTTTATCAATACTACAAGCTACATTTCATACTCGGAGCCAATTCGAGCTTTAAAATTAAAGTATGAAATTAGTGGACAATCTTACTTTTCAAAGTATGTCTCCTTTTTAAACGATCTTGAAAGTCAAGTATCCGAGTCAAATACATATTTATCAGTTACTTTAGAAAATAGAAATAAGAATACGCGTGATATTGCAACAGGAATAAAAGTAGATTACAGCACGAGATCCTATGCAATAAATGAATCTTTTAACCAGAAATATTTCAGTTATACATTCTTTTTAGACGGCCATTGGAATATTACAGAAGGCCTAACTTTTAGTACAACTTTGGATTTAATCAAATATTCAGGAGAAGATTTTTCTATTGCTGAAGATTATGCTCTTTGGAATGCAACTCTTGAAAACTCATTTAAGAACAATAACTTTTCAATATATATTTCCGCTTTTGATTTACTTGGTGAAAATCAAGGCATAAGTCGGTTTGGTGGCATTAATGTTATCGGTGAAAACAGATTTAATACGCTTGGTCGTTACGTATCTTTAGGACTGCTATATCGAATTGGCAAATCTCGAAATAATGCTATTAAGCTAAATTAAATTGATCGACTCACTTAATTAAAGTGAATAACGAAATAAATAAAAATGCGTATTCACATTCACCCTAATGATAAATTCAAGCTTTTATAAACCGACAATAATTGATGCCCTTCTACTTCTGGATAATTAAACAGTTGTAAAGCCTCAGAAGCAAGTGTCAAGACATTATCATCTGCATAATAGTGCTCTCTTGTAAAATGCAAGTACTTCATCAATTGAAAAGCATCAAACAACTGGTAAAGCGCTTTTATAAATGTATGTTGATTAGAAGTATTGTTGATGAGTTTACTTATTTTAATATTGAGCTTACTCTCATTCAGAAAGCTAACAACTGGCTCCGGTAACGAACTTAAAAGATCATCTAAGTCAGTAGAGTCATATAAAGAAGCAGCCAACTCAACAAATGAACGCAGATCTATAAAAGATTGGTAATGGTAACTGTTTAAACTGACGCCTTCTTCTTTCATTTTGAGCACTGCCCTACCTGTACCAAAAGGCACTCGATCTGATGATCTCGAAGAGGGAAAAACCTTGATAGTATGTAAGCTATCACAAGCATCATTTTTTATAAACTTTTGCAAGAAATAAAAGTCCTCCCCTGCCTTGCGCTTATTCATTCCTCCTATTCGACGATATCCTGCTACAGTACATGCCATACTACTTCCAACTGTATGGTATGCAAAAGGTAACTTCGCTAAAGCTTGCATTTGTACAAAATAACGAAGGTGCAATTCATAAAGATAGATGGCTTGTTGCTCTTCATCACCTAATAAATCAGCTTCTAAGTGTTCAAAGTGAATACTAACCGCCTCTTTAGAAGTGTTGCTGAAGAAAGCTTCTAAACCTATTAAATAATTAGACGTACAGGTTGAATCTGCATCAAAACAAGCTAAAACACTAAGACTAGTACTCGACATTTCCAAACGTAAAGCAGCTTCATCCAACACTAATTTCCTAGCAATCCCAACTCCTGCTATTTTTTTCGGAATCGATTTTATATAGATTGGCAACACGGTCACCCAAGTTGGCGTTTCCAACTGAGACACATGATGAAAAGATTGTTCATTTTGTTGTCTGATATGGGGACTAACATTTTCACTTTCATTAATAAGCACCAATATTTCGATATCACATTTTGGTTGTTCACATGCAGTCAAGGACAAGACAGCTTCTTCAACATTCGGCTCATTATAGCATGGAATGCAGACAACCATCCCTAAAGAAGGACTCACTTTATTTGAAAGCAATTTTCCAGAACAATCTTGATAATCGAATATGGGCATAAAGAACAAATGTAGCGAATCGTTTAGCTAATTTAGTAAGTGTACATTTGGCAATTATTAATTCAAATTAAAAGAATTGGATCAATATAATTCATGAAGGCGATCATAGAAACCCAATTTTTAGCACCAATACCTGTATTGAGTTTGGCAAAAGAATGCGAACAATTGTATATCGAGACCCACGAATCTTATCAAAAGAGGTCCTATCGCAACAAATGCTATCTCGCAGGCCCGCAAGGTAAAATCTCATTTTCAATACCATTAAAGAAAGGCAAACATGAACAACAACTGATTACTGATGTAGAAATCGCTTATGATGAAAACTGGATTCGACAATTCAAGCAATTATGTCAAAGTAATTATAGTCGCAGTGCATTTTTAGAACACATTTTTAATGACATTTCTGCAATCCTAGATACAAATCACAAATACCTATACGAACTCAATAGTGCATTGCTCATTTGGGTTAAAAATTTTCTGGAACTAGAATTTGAACTTAGAGAAACGGTCGGTTATCAGGCTCAATACAACAATGAATTCACTGACTGTCGACAACATTGGCTTCCAAAACAACAACTCCAGAATATGTTCTACCCACAAGTATTTGAAGACAAGAATGGCTTTGTTCCAGGCTTAAGCATATTGGACTTGCTGTTTTGTTGTGGCAAGGAGGCAATATTATATTTGTAATTTTGACGTTGAATGATGACTAAACAAGATTACTTCGTCATAACTCCATAAACCTACTTGATGCTATTTCGTAAGGATAAGAATATAGAGAGTATTAAAACTGATGTCGAACAGATAATTACTGATCTACATCAAATAACAACTGAGATCAAACATCAGACTCTTGCTGAGACTGTTGGCGATCTTAAAGAAAGAATAACCGAACCGTATATGTTCGTCATAGTCGGTGAAGTAAAAGCTGGTAAAAGTAGTTTTATCAACGCCCTTTTGAAATCTAAAGAAGAGATTTGCAAGGTTGCTGCACACCCTATGACAGATACGATTCAACAAATAACGTATGGCGAAGAACAGCGAATCGAAGATGTCAACCCCTATCTCAAGAAGATTTATCAGCCTTTTGATATTCTGAAAGAAATAGCAATCGTCGACACACCTGGTACGAATACTATTGTAGATCATCATCAAGAAATTACAGAACGATTTATCCCTGCATCAGACTTAATTGTCTTTGTGTTTGAATCAAAAAACCCTTACAGACAATCTGCTTGGGACTTCTTCGATTACATACAAGATGAATGGCGAAAGAAAATCATTTTTGTTTTGCAGCAAAAAGATTTGATGGAACCTGAAGACCTCGTCACTAACATAAATGGAGTAAGAGACTATGCCAAACAAAAAGGAATTTTGAAACCAAATGTATATGCAGTTTCTGCCAAAATGGAACAGGCTGGAGATTTAGGCAATAGTGGATTTTTACCGCTGCGTGCTTTCATTGAAGAAAAAATAACAAGTGGTCAAGCTGGCAAGTTAAAATTGAAAAACAACATTTCTACAGCATTAACAATTAACGATAAAATTTTTAAAGGTCTCATCACAAGAAAAGAACAGTATGAAGCTGATGATCGTTTTAGAAATGATATAAGAGAGACTTTAGAAAATCAAAAGAAAAAATCTGAAAAGCAAGTAGATATTCTGATCGAAAACCTAATACACACGTATGACCGAATCACTGGTGAGAAATACAATGAGATGAAGTCTGGTTTGGGCTTTATGCCCATGATAAGGCGATCATTTAAGTCCATCATGGACAAAAAAGCTAGTCCAAAAATATGGTTGGCAGAATTGGCAAAGGATTTAGAAAATGACCTTAACATTGAACTGAAAGAAAAGTTAAATGAAGGTGTAATTGATATTGCAGAAAGCATTCAGCAAATGGGCAACATTGTAGACTTAAAGATCAGGAATTCCGAAACCATACTCCAACGGGACAATGAGATTTTTAGTGAAATTGCAGAACGCAGATCAAATGTTCTAAAGGATTTACAAGATGCGTTTACTCAATTCTTAAAAACTTCAGAGAATTTCTATGACGACTCTTTGGCAACCGACTCTGAAAACATAACACCAAATTTAGCAGCTGGAGGTGGGTTAGCTATTGTTGGCGTTATATTAGCAACAGTCACAAATGGAGCTGTCTTCGATGTGACAGGCGGCTTAGTAACTACTGTTGGTCTTTTAATAGCTGGCGTCGGAGTAGGTTTGAAAAAACGCAAAATTTTAAAAGGCTTTGAACAAGAAATAGATAGAGGTCGAACGTTACTCAAAGGGGAAGTCAGTGAAAAACTTAAAGACTATATAGGCAATATCAGGGATAGGATTGATTCAAACTTTAGCGAATTAGACCAACATTTAGCTGAAGAAAAACAATCCATAGACAACCTTGAATCAAGAATTAACAGCATCGATAGCAACTTACAGGATTTTGACAAGGCCATTCAGGTTGATTTGTAGTTATTTTTCGCATGATATGTAACTCATTAAAGAGTTGAGCGTCTAAATTTCAGAACACCTCACTGCTAGAATTAATTTATCTAACTAACATATTCAATATGAATAAGTATACATTCTTACTCTACTTCCTTTGTACGGGATTATTTATTAACGCTCAAGACTGGGAAGTTGGATTACAAGGTGGTTTATCCCAATATTATGGTGATGTCACTAATAATGAAATTTCTTTACTTGGTGAAAGTAGAAACCCTTATGGTGGTTTATTTGTTCGAGGCTATTTCGGTAATGCTTTGGGTGTCAGATTCAATGGCAACATAGCAGAGTACGCTGGTAACGATATAAATACTGATGCAGTCGCTACAAGAGGTTTGTCATTTAAGTCAAATTCTGTAGAACTATCTGCTCAACTGGAATATCATCTTCTTGGCAGAGAGCGTAGATTTTCTCCTTACGTTTTTGGAGGTTTAGGTTTTTTACAAGCTTACGCACGGCCAGAATTTTCAAATGCTGTTAGCTCTATAAGAGATCGCATCAGTGCAGACAGAGCACTAGGTGCTGATAAAGCAGGTCTTGTGATACCACTTGGAGTCGGACTTAACTTTCACCCGATTAAAGATAATTTGACAAGTGTAGGAATCGAATACAGTTTAAGACCAACAAGTATGGATCTCTTAGATGGCATCTCTAATGCTGGTGACCCTGACAATAATGATTGGGGAGGAACTTTAGGACTTGTTGTCGGATTTCCAATTGGTGGCGTTGATACTGATGGTGATGGCGTTAGTGATAAAAGAGATGAGTGCCCTAATACATTTGGTCTCAAATTATTTAATGGTTGTCCTGATACAGATTCTGATGGCATTATTGATAGTGCAGACAACTGTCCAAATGCTTCTGGAACAGCAGAAAATATGGGCTGTCCGGATAGCGATGGTGATGGCATAATCGATAAAGACGATAGTTGTCCAAACACAGCTGGTCTGGCAAACATGCGCGGTTGCCCTGATTCTGATGGTGATGGCGTAAAAGATTCTGACGATAATTGTCCTAGCGTTAAAGGTCGCAAAAACATGGCTGGCTGTCCAGATACAGATAGAGATGGTGTCCCAGACAAGGATGATGATTGTCCTACAGAAAAAGGACTAAAGACTAACAAGGGATGCCCGAATCCTGATTCTGATGGAGATGGTGTTGTCGATGCTAATGATGCTTGCCCGAATAAAGCAGGTCCTGCCGATAATAAAGGTTGTCCTAATCCTGATTCTGATGGTGATGGTGTAGCCGATAAAGACGACTCTTGTCCAAGAATAGCTGGTACACTCAGAGGATGTCCAGATACAGATAAGGATGGAATAGCAGATAAAGATGATAGATGCCCTACTAAAGGAGGCAATATTGATGCGAATGGTTGCCCTAAAGTAGATGCTAAAACACTTGAAGTTTTCTCTAGAGCAATGAATGATGTTCGTTTCGAAACCAGCTCAAACAGGCTAAAACAGTCTTCTCAAGCTGTGCTTAATGAAGTAGTTGATATCATGAAAGCAAATCCATCATACAATGTTAGAATTTCAGGCCATACTGACTCAGTTGGAAACTCAGAGTCTAACCAAAGTCTCTCCGAACGAAGAGCTGCTGCAGTTGTAAACTATTTGGTTGGTAAAGGCATATCTCAAACCAGACTATCCTCAGTAGGTTTTGGTGAAACTTCTCCAATAGCCGACAACAATACAGCTGAAGGACGCAGACTTAATAGAAGAGTGGAATTACGTGTCGTGAACTAGTAAATTCAGTGTTATAAAATGAAAGGGAATTCGTTACGCGAGTTCCCTTTTTTTTATCCTACTTATACAAACAAGTTGAATTATCTTCTTCCACAAAATATGATTTATAATTTACGGCAGACTTATCCATACAGCCCTTTAGATTCAGCAGTTGAAGACCTCTAAAATCAATAGGATGGCTTTCGGCTTGTAAGGCGATGTAACCGCTTTCTAAGAGCATTCCTTTTTGATTTTTCCAACTATTTGTATAAACACCGAAGTCAGACCAATCGTCCTTATTTTGATTTACAAAATTATCATCCAATTGTGGGTCAGAATAACTAAGCACAGTATCCCCTTCGATGATGTGAAATATCTGCTCACTACCTAGGACAATTAATTCTGCAGATACCCAGTCGTCGCCATCATATGTCTTCGAGCTTGATGGAATACAGTGTATTTCGTTCAATTCTCCATTCATAACAATATTTGTTCCTGGCGAACACATGTTCCCAGTATGACGTTCCTTACCATTGCTAAGACCTCCTAGCAATTGCAACTCAATAGAGACTGGAAAATGCTGATCAAATTCGTTAGTATTTGCAGACTGGGAGTGAAACATAACACCACTATTTCTTACATTCCAAGACGCTCCTCCTGGAGTTTGCTCTCCATAAAACCTATAATCAAATTTCAATTTATAATGAGAGAATGGTTCGAAATAATACATATGTGCATATTTATTATCGAAGCTTGTATATTCATTGTATTGAATACGAATGAAGCTGTCCATCGCCAAAAAAGTATTCTTATAATTGGCATTCATTATTTCGCCAGCAAATTTTATATCCCAACCATAAAGATTTTTGCCATTATACAATTGCTTCCATTCTTCTATTTCGGAACGGTTTTCAAATACAGCTTTAGAGCTTGCACAAGAAAACAATAGTAAAACAACTATTGCATATAGACACCAACTACATAAGCGGGATTTCTGAACAGGATTTGACATGAACATTTGAATCTTGTATGTTTATAAAACTGAATCAAAATACACATTTAAAAAACAATTTAATCCGTACTCCTAATACTTAGTTACATTTACAATAAAAACACTGGATAAAAAAACAATCATATTAGTTGAGCCATTTATGACAGGCTCTCATAAAAAATGGGCTGAGAATCTTGTTAAGTATAGTACGCATAACATTCATATATTTTCTTTACCAGGTAGGCATTGGAAATGGCGAATGCATGGAGGAGCTATCACATTAGCGCAAGAAATACTCGATTCAAATATTGAAGCCGACTTGTTCTTATTAACTGACATGATAGATGGTTCTTTATTTAAATCCCTTATATCAGATAAATTCCCCAACACTCCAATCGCAATTTATTTTCACGAAAATCAATTGACTTATCCTTGGTCAAAAATTGATCCAGATGTCAGATTAAAAAGAGACAATCATTATGGTTTTATTAATTACAGCTCTGCATTAATCTCTGATGCTGTTCTTTTTAATTCCGAATTCCATAAATCAGAATTCATAAACTCGCTAAATACATTTCTCAATCAGTTTCCTGATTATAAGAATGCATCAACTGCAACTTCTATAAACAATAAATCAACAGTGTTGTATGTTGGCTTGGATCTTAAAAAGCTTACAAAAAAAAATACGTGCGCTACCAAAACAAAAACAATTCTTTGGAATCATCGGTGGGAATATGATAAAAACCCTGAAGATTTCTACACACTGCTAAAGCAATTGTCTGAAGAAAAAATACCATTTAAGCTTATCGTTGCAGGAGAATCTACGACTAAATACCCAAAGGTGTTTGATCAGATAAAAAAAGACTTAGCTCCTCACATCATTCATTTCGGATATGCCAAAAGTGTAGAACAATACAAGGAATTATTAAGTCAAGCGGACATTCTTCCAGTGACTTCGATTCAAGATTTCTTTGGTATTAGCATACTCGAAGCAGTAGCTTATGGCGTGTTCCCATTACTGCCAAATAGAGTCGTGTATCCTGAGCATATCCCATTAGAGTACAAGGGAAAACATATCTATGAAAATTTCGAAGACGCGTATAATAAATTAAAAAATCTTTTACTGTCAGATGATTTAACTTTTGATAACAGCTGGGTGAAAAAGTATTATTGGACTGAATTGATCGAAGAGTATGATAAACAATTATCTACAATACGACGACTTTAATACTGCTTGATTTCTGTTTATGTGTGGCGTTTAAAAAATATAGCCCTGGTTCAAGTTCTATGTCTATTCTAACATGTTGTATCTCCCCTATTCCAATCATCTCTTCACTGTACAATTTTTCGCCAGTCAAACTATACAATTCGATTTTCACAACTTCATCAACTGCTGAAGAAACATCAAATTCTAATTCTGAATTCACAGGATTTGGATATACATGGATGAACAAGGATTCTAAATCTTCATTTACAGGAACTAATTCAACGGCATATTCTATTGCTTTCATACCAACATATAGCTCAGAATCCAATTGCGTATTAGACAGCTTTAACAAATCACTCAGCTTACCATTAGTCAACACTTCAAATTCAATTTCTAGTAGATCATTGTTTGTATCCTTTTGTTCAAATGCGCTTAGGACTAATTTATCATTTTTTAAAATTACATTCTGGTAAGACAGATTAAAGTAGTTTGAATTCACATCATTAATAGAAAGATGTGCAAGATCAAATTCCAGTTGCATTCCAGTAAAGCTCAGATGCCCATCAGCTTTAAAAACAACAGTGAGTTTCTCCCCTTTCACAACCGTTTTATCCATATACTTAAGAGAGAGTGTTGATCTAATTTCTGATTCGTGTAAATTATTAATTGAAGCAGAATAGTTGACATCACCTATTTTATAAGCCACTATATCTTCTTCAATTGAATTTAACAAGTTAGAGTACTCAAATGTATTCAAAGAGGGCCATGGCAGCAGTGTGGTATTTTCTAATTCATCTGCCGTAATAAATCTCCACACATCATTTGTAGGTAAGGTATCTGAAAATCCAATAATAACATTCTGTAATAAAACCAAATCTGCAGCGCTTAAAGCCTCATCATTATTGGCATCTGAAGCAAGCACTTGTATCTGGTTTTCAAATACTTGTAAACCTATAATATGATTCCTCAACCTAACCAAGTCAGCTGTAGATAATCCGTTTGTCACAGAATCATTAATATCAAGATTCAGTGAATAGTCCACACGGCTATCTAACGGATCAAAATCAAAACGACCTGAATCATCACTCAACTGTTGTATTGGAAACTCTGATAACGGTGCATTCAACGTCAAGAGAACATTACTTAGTGGAACACCAACTGGGTTAGAGACATTTCCTGAAATAGAAAGGCTTCCTTGATCACAAACAGGATCATCTCTCACTGTTACAGTGAACTCACATTCAGATTCGTTACCACAAATATCCGTAGCAAAAAATCGTAGTTCAGTTACGCCAATTGGAAAGTCGGAACCGCTTGTCAGAACTTCCTCTGTAGGATCAAAGTCTTGTCTAATCCGAATGTCTCCATTGCAATCTTCTGCCATTGGAATATCAAATAAAAAATTCGCAGTACAGTCAGAATTAGTAACATCTAAAACAACATCAACAGGACAATTCAAAAAAACAGGTGCGAGGTCATCTGTATTGATTGTCAACAAGCTTGAAGCAGTGCTTACTCCACCACAAGTATCCCTCAATACCCATATCACTTGCTGCGAAGAACCACAGATATCAACCATTTCTGGATCAAAATTATTGAACACTGTAAAACTATCGCACAACAAGTCCAGTGTGTAAGCTTCAAGCCACAATGGAATCAAAGAATCAATTGGTTCTCCACACCTCAATCTAAGATCTGGTGGTGGTTGAATGGTTGATCTTTCTATTCTGATAAGGTTTAATGTGTCTAAAACTATTGTTTCATTTCCGCAAGCATCTGAAGCCATGATATTTACTTGAAATAAGTTTTCTCCTATTTCACAGTCCAAAAATTCAATGTCCACGCTTGATTGTGCTGTAAAAGCACTACAACTGTCTGCGACAACTATATCTGCCAATAGGCTCTCAATGGCAGCTTCCAAATTTGTAACATCACAATCTAAGACCAAACTATCTGGAACAAAGACTTCTGGAGGTGTTGTATCCTCAATCAATAATCGAGCTCTTGCGGTATTACTTGTATTTCCACATCGATCCACTGCGGTAAAAGCAACATCATAAAAGCCAACATTAGGTGAACAACTACCATCCATTGTTTGAAAAGTCGTAGACGTGGGATCAAAAGACCAGCTCACATCAGATTCACAATTATTGGTGACATGAGTATCATTAAAGCCTCCATCTCGAGCTAACCATTCCAAAAATAATTCTTGATTTCGGACTACCCCTTGACACTCAATAATTTCATCTGGCAATCGGGCTATATTGATTTGAGGCCCAATATCATCTGTTATATTTATCCTCCCTATACACGCAGATTCATTTCCAGATGCATCTGAAGAAATAACCAATAGCTCAATTTGTTCATCCGAACCGCAAGTACCAAGTGTATCTAAGACTACTGATCTGATACTAGGATTTGGATCACAATTATCATTGGCTATTGCCAAACCTAGCCATTCTGATAAATTTTCTTGATTAACAGCTTGATCACATGAAAAATTAGCAGCACTTGGACAAATAAGCGTTGGGTTAGCACAGTCTTCTACAATAAGATTAAAACAACATATTGCTGAGCCTGATGGATCATCTATAGTATAGCATATCTCCGATTCGCCCAACGGAAAAGTAAATCCTGTCGCGTCTCCGTCTTCATCTTCCAGAGAACTAGATGTTATTCCTTGACCAGAAGGAAGAGTTATTCTATAAGTGACCACCGCTGTTTCGGAACAATCCAAAAACGATGTCCCAGGCCTTATTAATTCGCTATCACTTGAATCCCAGCCACAATCATCTACATTAGAACATATGCGAATCGACTCATCACTTGGACAAAATAAGTTAATCAAAGACGCCGACTGGATCACAATTATGTCAAATCGACAAGTGTCTTGATTATTGCATTCATCAGTAGCTGTAAATATCAATTCTGAATCTCCTATTGGTAATTGGTCGCCAGATCGGACTATTACTCCTTGTGCATTAGGAATTTGTTGTACGTCCATTTCTCCAAAGCAATTCCTAGCATATGGTGTTGGAAAGACGACTTCGTCTCCACAATCAGTACTTGTAAAAACAGACATTTGACTAGGGCAAACAGTAAATCCAAATTCTACTAAATCAGTATCTATTGACAAAATTGCTCCTGCAGAATCAATACCACCGCACTCATCTGTAACAATCCATTTTACGAATTGAGGATCTCCACATAAATCTGGTAAGGTGCCGTCATAATCATTGGTAACACGAATACTTCCTGGACAATCAGTTGTGACACTATAATCATTTAACCAGCTTGTAACTATAGTGAAATCAAGATTCAAACAGTTTAGATCAAGGTTATTTGGAGCGTCAATCTGTAGAGAACTTTGGGTATGAACTGTACCAAGACAAAGCAATAAAAAAGCATTAAAGAAAATGCCTCTATACAAGTAGTTGATTATGATATTGCTACACATATGCTCTCTGAATAATGTTATAAGCACAAGAAAATCAAGCACTTATCTACATCTATTACAAATTAAATATAGTTAATCTGATCATTATAATCAGCATTAATCCCATAGATGAGGCAAAATGTCTGCTCAGTTATTCTTTGAATATTAAGTTATTGAGCTTCTTGAAAGCTGTATCTAGGTGTAATAATAGGCATACAATTGGATAGTGTTGACGCACACTTTGCTATCGAGCGGGTTTCACATGTGACCAGTTTTCTCCTTTTTCTATCCTCTTGATCTGTGTTAATGTAATTCCAAATCGTTTGGCAATCATGGTTCTCCTCGTTTTCCCAGTTTCCAGTTGCTTTTTGATTATGGCAACTTTAGCTTCAGTCAGTTTATAGTTGCCAACTCCTCTTACATGTTCCTTCTTGTTGTAACCAAAGGCTTTTGCGCGCTTCTTATTGTGTTGTTTTCTTTCTTCTTCTGTGACCCATTTAAGATTAGTAATGCGGTTATTACTCCTATTCATATCGACATGAATCACGTGAGAATGATCATTAGAAGGTTTAGGAATAAAATATTCTGCGATCACTTTATGTGGATATACTGATTCGCAGCCTTCATTTAATCTGTAGGTAATTTTTGGAAAGCCAGTTTTAAGCATAGTTGCCTTCATAAGGCTTTCTTTCCCACTAACCTTATCAACTGATTTTGTCCGTCCTAAATTGGATATGTAATATTTTTTTCCTTTTGTTGTCCCTTTAAATTCAATTTGTTGCCATACTTCGCCTCGGATATCTGCTATCTTTAACCCCATTTGAAATTTTTAAAGTTTAAGGTGTAATTTGAGTTTTCTAGTCATTTTTTTGTGAATGTATAAAATATGTCGTCATTCATATGAACGCTTTTTGAAAAATTCACAAATAATCTTTGATGAAATCTATGGTGAAAAATTGTAGGGTTATTATGTTGTATGCATAACCCTAAATAATTTTTTGAACTCATTTTAAGTGCTTACAATTGTAGAGCTTAGTACAAGCTTGAGATGTCTAGTTTATACTGAGAAACTCTCTCCACAGCCGCATGTTCTACTAGCATTTGGGTTATTAAATGAAAAACCTGTTCCATTTAAACCACCGCTGAATTCTAAAGTTGTGTTACACAGATAAAGGAAGCTTTTCAAGTCTGTGACTACTTTAACTCCATTATCTTCAAAAATCTGATCGTTCTCTCTCTCTTCATTATCAAAATCCATCGTATAACTGAGACCAGAGCATCCACCACTGGTTACAGATACTCTAACAAAATGCTGAGGAGAAAGACTTTCTTTCTCCCACAGCTCTAATATTTTATTTTTTGCGCTATCAGCTACAAATACCATAACAACTAATGTGTTTCAACAGCTGTAGATTCTGTTGGTATATTATTTTTTTTCTTGTAGTCTGAGATAGCACTCTTTATGGCATCTTCAGCTAAAACTGAGCAATGTATCTTTACCGGAGGTAAAGCTAATTCCTCAACAATATCCATATTATCTATACTAAGTGCTTCATCAATACTTTTACCTTTTAACCACTCTGTAGCTAATGATGATGAAGCGATTGCTGATCCACATCCAAAGGTCTTGAACTTTGCATCTTTTATAACATTACTCTCTTCATCAACTTCTATTTGAAGCCTCATAACATCTCCACACTCAGGTGCGCCAACTAGACCAGTCCCTACATTCTGTTTGCTTTTATCTAGGGTACCAACATTTTTTGGATGCTGAAAATGATCTAAAACTTTTTTAGAATAAGCCATATATTTTATTTTAAATTTTTATCAAATATGTTTAATGAGCCGACCATTCAACGGCATCTAAATCTACTCCTTCTTTGTACATCTCCCAAATTGGACTTAAATCCCTCATGTGTGTTACACCTTTGGTTAAAGCCTCCACTGCATAATCTACATCTTCTTCATTGTTAAATCTACCTAAGCTAAATCTAATGGAAGAATGTGCTAAGTCATCTCCTAAACCTAACGCCATAAGAACGTATGATGGTTCCAATGAAGCTGAAGTACATGCAGAACCAGAAGATACAGCTATATTCTGATTAAAGGTCATCATTAGACCTTCTCCTTCTACATGTTTAAAAGACAAATTAGTGACATGAGGCATTCTATGATCAACTGATCCATTGATGTATACCTCCTCAAGATTATTCATCAACCCCGTTTGCAGCTTATCTCTCAAAACTGAAAGACGAGCAGCATCTTCGTGCATTTCATTTTTTGCAATTTCGGCAGCTTTACCAAAACCAACAATACCTGGCACATTGAGCGTACCTGATCGCATCCCTCTTTCATGACCACCGCCATCTAATTGGGCAGTGACTTTTACTCTTGGATTTTTTCTATTTACGTATAGAGCTCCTACTCCTTTAGGACCATACATTTTGTGTGAAGTAAATGCCATTAAATGCACTCCAACTTCTTTTGGATCTACAGGAATTTTGCCAACTGCTTGAGTAGCATCACTCATAAACAGTATACCTTTCTCTGCACATATGTCTCCAATCTCTTTCATTGGCTGGATAACACCTGTTTCATTGTTAGCCCACATGATCGAAATTAAAATTGTCTTATCTGTAATTGCCTCACGTAACTTATCGAGATCGAGAATACCATCTCGCTCAACTTTTAAATATGTGACATTACCACCCATTTTCTCGATCTTCTTACACGTATCAAGAACTGCTTTGTGCTCCGTTTCTAAGGTAATAATGTGATCACCTTTTCTTCTGTACATTTCGAAAGCACCTTTCAATGCAAGGTTATCTCCTTCAGTCGCACCAGAAGTAAATATTATTTCACGAGGATCAGCATTTATCAAATTTGCTATTTGTTCCCTCCCATAGTCAACAGCTTCTTCTGCTTTCCATCCAAATGGATGACTTCTAGACGCTGCATTTCCTGGTATTTCATAGAAATATGGAACCATCGTATCCACCACCCTAGGGTCTACTGGGGTAGTCGAATTATTATCTAAGTAAATTTGCCTTACGCTCATTAAATGAGTTTTAATTTATTTTTGTGAATTTAGACGTAAATATAACGTATTCGAATGAAAATGGTTCTTAGAAGTATGGTTCTAAATTTCTAACTAAGAAAATATACTATTCTTCATTGTTTAGGAAGATATGCAAACAAAAGAAAACAATCTTTTTTTTTCGGACTAAAAGGGGCCAGCAAAGGAGAGAAAGTCAATAATTTACGTTACGTAAAATACCTCTGCTGGCCTTTATTTTACCGTTCAGCGACTAAGCTGAAATCATATGTATCGCCAAAAATATACATAGTATAATCAAGTTGAATTGAGCCAAATGAATAGAATCCACTACCAACAATTGAAACATCTTGATCCAAAAATTGATCATCAATACTAAGCTCCTTTACGTCGCAATCTACACAATCGACATCCACGATAGCCAAATCAATGATTTCACCATCAAAAGGGGCTTCTATTCGTAGGTCATCTCCCCTATCTAGAGAAATAACGACATCAAAAAATTGATTATCACCGACGAGTTTACCATCATAAATTCCTACCATCTCAGTCAAGTGATCGTTGTACTCTTCACAAGAGATAAATAGAAGAAGACTTAGTATGAATAATGATATTCTCATTGTGTTATTTTCGGTTAATTTATATGATGTTTCTGCGTAATGCGAATGGAATCTTGACCATAACCTGATTTTAGCAAGTGTTAACAAAATCAAGGTCATATTAACAGATAAATCCTATAAAATGGGTCTATTTTAAGGAACGTTAATAAAAGCTTAAAAGGCAAATCGTAGTATATTTACGAAAATATCCATCTCATTGACAGTAAAAGAAATCATAAATGGTATACATGAAGGTAATCGATTTGCGCTCGCAAAAGGATTAACAATTATTGAAAGTACACATCCTGATGATAGACAAAAATCGTCCGATATTTTTAACGCTTGTTGGCAAAAGAGAGATGATACAAAACGAATCGGAATAACAGGTTCTCCAGGTGTAGGTAAAAGTACCTTTATTGATAATTTTGGAAGTTACTTAATAGACAAAGGACATAAAGTGGCAGTGCTTGCGACTGATCCAAGTAGCAGCATACATAGTGGGAGTATTCTAGGAGATAAAACAAGAATGAACAAATTATCCAACTTACCAGATGCATTCGTAAGACCAAGTCCAAATAGCAATAAAATGGGCGGCATACAGGAACGCACTTTTGAATCTATAATCCTTTGTGAGTCTGCAGGTTATGATACAGTCATTATAGAAACTGTAGGTGTAGGTCAATCTGAATTTTCTGTCAGTGATGTAGTGGATTGTTTAGTCCTTCTACTACTCCCAAATGGTGGAGACGAACTTCAAGGGATCAAAAAAGGAATTATGGAGGTGGCAGATTTATTTATTTTACACAAATCAGATAGTGTGTCATCTAACCAACTTTCAGAAGCACAGAAAAGCCTATCGAATGCTTTACATCTGGTCAATAATAAAACTATAAAATGGGATGACATTATTTCTCAGGTTTCAAGTATAAAAGAAGAAGGTATTGGTGACTTTTTCAGTAATATTGAAAATTATTTTAGATTAATCAAAATTAATAATTCATACACTCTAAATAGACAAAATCAAACATCATTATACATAGAAAAACTTGTGGAGCAATTGATTCTTCACCACTACAAAACGCTAATAACTAAAAGTGCATATTGGACTTCTTCAGACTCTGATGCATCACCGAATGAGCAAGCAAAATTTCTTTTCGAAAACTTACTAAACAAATAAAAATCAGGTACTTATACATTACAATACTTTGGCTATTAAACTATTCTATATCGATAAGTCAATTTTATCCCCAATATGAAAATCCAGTAAAGCATACCATAAGATTATCTGGTAGTTTTGCAGAATTAAGAACAGGTCATTTTCATGGTGGAATTGACATCAAATCCTCTAAAGGAATCAAAGGGGATACTATTTTTTCAATACAAAATGGCACCATTAGCAGATTGAAAGTCGAGCCTGGTGGATATGGCAATTCAATATACATTAAACACCCAGAAGGTTACACATCCGTTTATGCACACTTAGATTCTTTCAACCCCATAATTGACTCATTAATTACGGAGCACCAATATGCACAAAACTCTTTTACAGTTGATATAACCACATTCAAAAATCCAATTACGGTAGAAAATGGGGAATTCATTGCAATTATGGGCAATACAGGAAGATCTTTCGGTCCCCATCTTCATTTCGAAATAAGAGAAACAACTACAGACAAATTGATCAACCCATTTTTAATGGGAATAAAGCCAGCAGATAATCGCTCCCCTATAATAAAATACGTAGAACTGAAAGTCGCAGATGCTAACAACTTACCATACAAAAACAATTTGCTTACACTTAAAAATACGTCTAACTCTAAATCTGATAAAAAATTTGATTTAGGTAAGATTGAAGTAAATTCCCAAAATCAATATGACTTATCTATCGCCTTATTCGATCAAATGAATGGATCCTCTAATAAAAATGGCATTTATTCTATAGAATGGATGCAACATGATTCTACCATACAAGAAATTTGCTTAAATAAAATGGAGTTTGAAGATTCTGACAATATTTATGAGATTATGGACCTTCAGAAGAAGCTTGGATCAAATGAAATAAACTATCTATTCAATCTCAATAGACTTCATTCATTTTCATTTGTCGAAAATGATAAGAGCTCAATCAATTCCAAAAAGGAAATAGAAAATTATAAAATCATTTTTTCTGATTTTGAGGGAAACCAAACTTCTGTCACGTATCAACTGAAAAAGATATCAAACTCAACTATTCAACTTAGCCCCACTTTTAAACCAAACTACATACTTCCTGCAAATAAACAAGCTTTAATTCAAACTAAGAACTTTGATATATTCATTCCAAATCAACAAAATGCAAAACAGCAAGGAATCTACATTGATGAAATCACCAATAACAAATCTGTTGCACTAGTTTTAGCGCCTAATAATGTCCCATTTTCCAATAAAGTAGAAATTCGATGCAATCTGAATATAAATCAAGATAAAATACTAAGTTGGTTGTCTTCTAATGACAAAGGTGAAAGAGTAGTCATAGACACATGCCACAAAAGTAATGTATGCCAAATCGCGATGACTGAATTAAAAAACTTGAGCTTGGAAATAGATTCAATCCCACCAACAATCACCTTACTTAGGCAACAACACACATTAGGTAAGCCAATCAAATTCCAAATTACTGACAATTTCAAACCAGATAACAAAAATCTATACCTTAATTACGAAGTAATCATTAATAATAAATGGTGTTTATTTAATTATGATTTGAAAAATGACATGATTGTTTCAGCTAATAACAATTATTTAGTCAAAGGGCTAAACAACCTCTCAGTTGTTGTTACTGACTCTGCTGGAAATGAGAATTGTTCAAACTTTCAGATAGAAATTAAATAAATTTTAATTCATTGTTTCAACAATCGTTATTATGTTTTGTTATAAATCAAAATATAAATGATGAGTCTATCTGAAGGTAATGAGATCCCGAATTTTGTAACTACTAATGAATTAGGAGAAGAAATCTCTAAGCAGTCCTTACTTGGCCAAAAATATATACTTTTCTTTTATCCGAAAGATGACTCTCCTGGATGCACAAAAGAAGCTTGTAGCATAAGAGATAATTTTAAACGCATCAATAAGCAAGGTTATGAAGTTTACGGTATCAGCCCTGATACTGAAAAAAAACATTCAAAATTCAAAGAAAAATATGAATTTCAATTTTCACTTTTATCTGATCCAGATAAAGAAGTAATTCAATCCTTTGGACTTTGGGGCCCAAAAAAATTCATGGGCAGAGAAATTACAGGCGTTTACAGAACAACTTTAATCGTTAATGAATCTAGTAAAATTCAAAAAATAATTTCTAAGGTGAAAACAAAAGAACACGGTCAACAAATATTAGACGCTTTAGAAGAAATAGCACAAAACTAATTCTTACTCTTCTCTTTATAATTTCCTAATAATCAATTAGCTACATCTTATCACTTTCTTTAAGGTGTTATTTAAAAGATCACAGGACTTAAAGTATGACAATAATTCCTATTTTGGCTCTGTAGATCGTGTTCCTTATAACCGATCTTGCTTGCTGCATCTAGAAATTTCACTGAACTATTAATTAACTAAGAATTTTATTCATTAACTAAATCCTTGCACGATGAAGTATGGTTTAAACCATCAACGTCTTTTTAACGTAAGCTTACAGAAACTGTCTTTAGCCTTTGTCTTTATGCTGAGTATGACTATGATTAGTTACGCTCAGATAAAGATTGGTGGAGATCCAGAAACAATTGACGATGGGTCAATACTAGAATTGGAGTCAACGACTTCCGCTTTCATCCCTCCTAGAATGACAACTGCTCAGAGGGATGCCATTCCCACTCCTTTAAGAGGAGCTATCATATTTAATATAGAGACTGAATGTCTTGAAATAAATAAGGGAACTGATGAAGTCCCTATCTGGGAATGTATAGAAGGAATAACTGGACCACAAGGTCCACAAGGAATACAAGGTCCAGCTGGACCACAAGGAGCACAAGGTTCCCCTGGTGCGCAAGGCCCAATAGGTCCTGCTGGTATTCAAGGTAAAGACGGCGTTGCGGGTCCTGCAGGACCCGCTGGACCACAAGGGGCTACTGGCTCCCAAGGGGCGCCAGGACCTCAAGGAATCCAAGGTGAAACTGGTGCAACTGGACCGCAAGGTGCTCAAGGAATAGCTGGTGCTCAAGGGCCAACTGGAGCCACTGGCGCTACCGGTGCTGTCGGTGCGCAAGGACCTCAGGGTGACCCTGGACCAACTGGTCCACAAGGCGATACGGGTGCAACAGGTGCTACTGGCCCTGAAGG
>CAYVFU010000012.1:0-69277 GCA_964450495.1 uncultured Saprospiraceae bacterium
CCCCGACCCGCTGATTACAAATCAGCTGCTCTGGCCAACTGAGCTACATCGGCTTGTCAAGATTACTCTTGAATTATTTTCGGAGACTTTTCCCAAAAGACTGCAAAAATAGTGTTTTTAAACTAAATTGAAAACCCGAAATGACGAATATTTATAAAAAGATTATTATAAGCTGAACTCTTGAAGCTAAAGCGTTGGATTATAGCTTATTATATATCCGTCAGCTTTGTTTGATCTGGAATTATCCGTACAAATAAAATTTTCTAACCCTTTGGATGAGCAGTTTTATGCGCTTTTTTGAGTTTTTCTATGGTATTGTGCATGTAAACTTGAGTTGCAGCAAGACTTGAATGCCCTAAAAGACTTTTGATAGCATTCAATTCTGCCCCTCCATTAGATAAATGGGTGGCAAAACTGTGTCGAAGTACGTGAGGGCTTCGTTGGGTGAGCGTTGTAACCAAGGATAAATACTGCTTTACCTTATTGTATACAAATTTGGGATACATCGGCTTACCTCTATCTGTTATTACTAATAAAGAGAATTCGATATCAGGAAATTCTTCACTTCTAAAAGAAAGATACTTGTCCAACAATACCAACAATTGGTTGCTAATAGGAATCAATCGCTCCTTTTGACCTTTTCCAAATACTTTTAATGTCGAATTTGCTCTATTAAAATCTGATTCTTTGAGATTAATAAGTTCTGATCTTCGGACTCCTGTTTGGTATAATAACTCTAACATTAGTAAATCCCGTATCCCTGGAAAATCATTTACTTGAATGACATCATCTAGAAGTCTGTCTATGTGCTTTTCTTGCACAAAAGATGGCAGTCGTTTGCTTTGTTTTGGGCTTACAATTTTTTGCATCGGATTGGATGTGATCAGTCCTTTTCTCTTTTGATATTTGAAAAAGCTCTTCAGTGTGGATATTTTTCTATTTACCGATCTGTTGGATATGCCCTCTTGAACCATTTTTACTATCCATGATCTGATGTGAATGTGTGAAGCAGATTCAATTTCCGTCAACTCATATTGCCTGTTTAGATAAGAATGAAATTGAATAAGATCAATACGATAAGACTTAATCGTGTGTTTTGAGTATCTTCTCTCATATGTCAGATAGTTAATAAATGACTCAATTTTCATATTACAAATATATGTAATATGTTTTTAATCTGAGATAAATAGTTTGTCTGTAATCTTATGCTGTTCTCCTACAAGTTGCAACACATAAATACCAGTAACATTCAAATTTGTATCAAGTGTTTGCATTTTGTCGGCATTTAGTCTGGATGTATGGATTAATCTACCACTAACATCAAATATAGCAGCAGTACTAAAGAGAGGCAAAGCGTCACCTTGTAACAGAATTTGATTGTAGTTTGTCCAAATTTTAAGGTCTGCTTCAAGTACTTCGAAGGTCGATGTATTTAAATCAGCTTCACAAAATGCAGATACCGTTGCATCTGGCTTATAAAAATTAGAATTTTCATTAGAGCAACCAAAAATATCTACTCCTGCATTTTCTTTTAGCAATATTGTGCTATTTACTGGAATATTGTAATACAGGTTTTCATTATAATTAGGCCAAACAACTTTTATTGAATCAATCGTTTCTATTTGGTTCAATCCAAAATGAACATAAGGGGTGTTTTGAGAACAATGTATTCCAGAACTATAATTATAGCCTAAATAGGAATCATCTCCTGCATACACGATGATTTGGCTACCAAAAGCATCTTTAGCACTAGTCACCGCTTCTAATCTGACATCAAGGTAGTTATTCGAATTGTCAGCAATATTTTCATAGACGCGATATGATAGTGCTTGATCATCAGTTGGATCAAAATTCACATAAGAAACGATTATATCTAGATCTCCATCATTATCTAAATCACCCATAGCTGCCCCCCTATTAATGGTAGGCCCAGTTTTCACAATCCCAAAAGCTTCTGTCGTTTGATTGAAGCCTCCATTATCATTTATGAATAATTGATTAGGGTTGATAAAAGATGTCCCAATAAACTCTGGTGTAAACACCAATCCATTTGAAACAAATAAGTCTAAATCCGTATCGTTATCTACATCCATGAAGAATGTCCCCCAAGAAGTTGAAAATCTACCATCTGGTGTGAATGTATCTTCGACTTGAAGCTCTGTTTGTTTTTCTATAAACTGCTCTCCTTCATTTTCATAAAATATATTTTCACCTAAGTTGCTCACATATAGGTCAAGATCCATGTCGTTGTCATAATCGCCCACAGCTATCCCCATTCCATACATTCGCTTGTCAACACCATACAATGGCGCTTCGTCCAAAAAAGCCTCTTCTGATTGTACTAAGAACTGATTGGGAAACAGAAATTCTCCAAAATCATTTGCAATGTAGATACCATGAGTTTCCCTTTCAGGAATTGGCACCACAGTTACAGCTAGGCTGCATCCATTACCACCAAGTTGTTTCTCTTCAGTAACGTCGTCAAAGGTAAAATCACCATTACCATAAAGCATCGTATTAGTCCCACATAGATGTTCGTACTCAATGATACGTCCATCTTCATCGCGAACAACATTTGGTTCTTCTACGTAAGCTATGCTGTATACATCTAAGAATCCATCTTTATTGAAATCAAATAATGTTGCTCCGATACTATTTCCCAAACAAGGAATTTCTTCTAATTCAAAATTCCCAGCACAATCGTTGGATAATATAAAATCAGAACGGTCTCTATTGTAAACTGAGAAATATAAATCTGTACATCCATCATTATTAAAATCACCATAGACTACCGATGAAGTGATGTCCGATGACAGTGGCTTTATAAGTCTTTCTGACTGATCTACAAAGGAACCATCTCCATCATTTATGAATAATTTGTCCTCTATCTCACCTCCCGTAAACACCATATCTAACCAACCATCACCATTAAGATCAATTACTGCAACTCCACCTCCTATGTGATCACCATTTATATAGGTATGCTTGATGTCCAGTTTTTCTGTAATGTCTAAGTATTGGCTATGCGCTTTGGAAAAGCTGATTAGCATCATCAGACAAACAAAAGATATACTACACTTATAACTCATAAAGAGGCTACAACTGATTCACGCTAGTATTTATTCCAATCATATTCTTCTAACTCGACTGGTTTTCCAAATTGGAATTTAAGACCGGTTGTTATCCCATAATTCCTCAACGCTACGCCATTAACATTTAGTACTGATGAGACAGATTGCTGGGCTGTTACAAAAAGTCCTATATATCCGTATTCCGAAGCAAAGCTTAATTCTCCACCAAGATTTAAACCAAGATCGAATGGATTTATCCCAGCGTCAGAATCAATGGCAATTGGTTGAACGATTGGTTGTGCTATTCTAAAAAATCGACTTGAAGCAGATGTAGCAAATCCAAAGGACGGTCCTGCATATAAAGACCACACAAAAGTCTCACTGACAGGATATCTGTATTTTGCAAAAATAGGCACCTCAAGATATTGTATCCTTCTTGAGAATTGAGTGACATTTTGGAAAACACCTACATGTGTACCTTTTTGAACATAATCCATCCCAAATTCAAGCCACAAGACTTTGCTGAACTGTTGTTCGTAAGAAATACCAAGATTATATCCAAACCTAAATGAACCTGTCGAATTTGTTTGATTAGCAATTGACGTACCTAGTTTTACGTTGAAGAAAGTTTGTGAAAAACTAGTTGTACTAAGTGCAAGAAAAATCCCACAAATTAGTAACGAATATTTACGTTTATTCATATCAAGTTATGGTTATGTAAAATAAAAATAATCCATTTCAAATCAAGTTTAAGGAGTTGTTATTCGTTGATTTAATATGGAACTAATCAATTATATAACAACATTCAACAGGGCATAAAAAAAGACTGCTGCCAAACAGCAACAGTCTTTTATATTCTTAAGATTTAACCAAAAGGCTTATATCTTAGTTAATCGAATGATATCAACATTACTGTATCCGCATCCACCGCCTTCTTCTTCAATTTCTACAATGATCTCTGCATCATTAGTAATATCAATTGGTTGTGGTGTACCACCATTGTAAGCAATATTCGGTGGTCCACATCCTACTCCAGGACCTGAATCATTCCAGACAACGATATCACAAACAAAATCAAGCTGTACAGCCATATCAAAACCACCGAAAGCATCGATCACAACAAGACCGTTAATTGCTCTCAAGGTAGATGAACCTGGAACTAATGCTAATTCTACATTTGCTTCTCTAACTCCAGTAGCCCACGGGTTACCTGGACCTTGGATGTGCGAAATAGCATATGTCCCAACAAATAAATTGTCATCTAGTGGGCATGTCGCATTTACATTCCAATCAAAAAACGCTCTAAACGCAGGGCCAAAAATTGTTGACTCTGTATTTTCTGCAGTAAAGACACGTCCATCAGTAAGTTCTAATTCAGTTCTGAATTGAAATCTATCTCCTGGTGATACGTTCTCTAAAGGAACACCAGTGATAGAAGCCATTTCTGAAAAAGGAAAATCTAATGTTAAAGATCTAGTTCCGTTACCACTATCACCAAAATCAGACTGTCCGAAATCTTGAACTAATTGCTCTGCTGAACTGTCGTCACCATTGTCTGGGTTATTGTCATCAAAAGCAACAAAAACTCTGTAGGAAGAAACATTTTGCCCTCCATCTTCAGATCTGAAATCTATATCGTGCATATAAGATGACGTCGATAAATTATTCAAATCATATTCACCAGATGTTAAATTTACCGTCCTAGGGAATGCTCCTATCTCTGCATTATCTATTGTGATAATAGGCGCTAATTCTGGATCTGCTGAACAAGAAGCCAGAAATATTAATCCTAGTATATAAAAATAATATTTTCTCATTATTAATTATTTATTGAATATTAGTTAAAACAAGGACCTAAGTTAGCTGGGTTAGTATCCCAGAATACTTGATCAAAAACGCTCTTTTGCGTCGCAGACTGATTTAAGTTTACGTGCGTAGCTGGTAACAATGCAGATCTGATAAATGTACCTGCAGAAGTTAAAATTGCTGGCTGTAAATTAGAAGGACGTGCAGTTCTTCTAATTAGATTGTAACCTTCTAGACCATTACCGAAAGATGCTAGTAAAAATTCTGTAGCAATGACATCAAGCTTATCACTTGCAGCATCAAAAATCTCACCTACCTCAGTTACGTATGCTTGGACACTCTCATCAGCTGGTAAAAATGCAGCTCCTAAAATCACTTCTCCTGTCTCTAAATCTTCAGCAACAACTTCTTCGAGAGATCGTGTATCTCTTTGGATGAAATTGACCACTTTACTGATAGAAGCCTCAACACCTGCTAACAATTGCTCTCTTGCAACAGCATCATCACCTGATTTTGCTGCCATTTCTGCTCTGTAGAAATTAACAAATGAAGAAGGCATCAATGGGTGTATTCCTTGACCTAATGCACCGTCAATACCCAGATTCTGAGTTTGAATAAATGATTCATTATCAAATTTTCCACCTACAGGGTAAACACCATATCTAGTACGGATATCACCATCTGGCGGTATACCATTACCATTAGCATGATCTCTACCGTAATATCCATCAGTTAAACTACCAACACAGTAAGGCATTTCTGGATTACAATTTAGATAGTGCTGAGGAGTTTGTTCAGGATCTGGTAAAACAGAATTAATACAATCAAATCTGTTGATATTATCCAATGGAATAGACGGTACTTGTCTGTAAAAATATCCTCTAATTCTAGGATCAACAGTCTCCTTTGAGTCATTCATGGCCCACATAAACCAATTAGATAAATAAGCTCCATCTGAAGCTTCATAATGATCTGCATACAATGGGTGACGTGAATCTGGATTTGCTCTACTTGCACCATATTCTATTTGGAAATCACTGCTTGCATCACTAATAAAATTATCAGCAGCAATAATCGCATTGAATCCTGCGACATCATTTGTTGCAGCAGCAATTCTCAATAAGAGAGAATTGGCAGCTCTTATCCAGTTTCCTGAATTACCACCGTAAAAAACATCAATGGTAGGAGCAGCAGCGGTATTAGCTTCAAGATCTGCAATACCTGATGTCAAAAGGTCTCTCGCAATTGCGTAAACTTCTTCACCTGACTGTGCTGCCGGACTCAAATTGTCAATACCCATTCCAGCAGAAGAAAATGGTACATTACCAAATAAATCTACTAATGTGGTTAAGACATATGAAATCATGATTTTTGATGTACCAACATGCTGTAACTGCGCTGTAGGTGTTGCAATATCAATGACTGCATTTGCATCTGGTAAAAAGTCTGAATAGGCTTGATTCCAAATGTTGTCAAAATTTATAGGACTAAATGCTGTTTCGTACACATTACCAGCAGTGAACGCTCTCTGTCTTGACAATTGCATTGTGAAAAACTGAGGAGCAGATACAAATTCTGCAAATTCGAATTGTACGCTATTATATAAGGACTCTAAATCCGCATTCTCAGGAGCAATAGCATTTGGACTATCTAATAAGTCTAATTCTAATACTTCTTCGCAAGAATAAAACATCACACAGAATCCTAAAATTACTATCGATAGTAACTTTTTCATATTATGAAATTCGTTTTAATTAATTAATAAGTTTTTAGAATGTTAATGAAAGGTTTACACCTACTCTTTTAGCAGTAGGACCTGTAACGAAATCGATACCACGGCCATTACCTACACCAACACTAAGTACTTCTGGATCAAAATTTATTCCTGTAGGGAAATTGATTGCATTGAACCATAAGTTTTCTCCGATCAAGGTAATCGACGCACTTCCTATTGGAACGTTAGTCAATAATGAAGAAGGTAATTTATAACTTAATGATACTTCTCTCAATCTTACATTAGTACCATCAAATATTTGACCTTCTCTTGGTCCGAAGAAACCTTCAAAGAATGCATCACCTGCAAAAATTTGAATGTTGTTAGCTGAACCATCAGCAAATGAACCTGGAAGAATAAACGGTAAGAATCTATCAAATTCTGTATCTATCGTATTTCCACGAGCTAAGTTTTGAGCCGCACTAATTGATAGGATGTCGCCACCTTTGGTGTAGTTCCAATTCACAAATAATGATAATCCTTTGAAACTTAATGTACTTAAGTAAGAAATGTTGTAATCAGGATTTGGATCACCAATGATTCCAATGTCTTGACTTTCAACATAAAAACCTTGACCATTTACTAAAGGTACTCCTCCTACTCTTTCAAATTGACTTCCTTGAATTGCTGAGAAAGGCTCTCCTTCGATAGCAAAGTTTCCTAAATCAGTAAAACCTGCAATAGGTACTTGATCGACACCATCAGCAATTTTGTTTACTGTATTTTCATTAGCAGTAAAGTTCAATGCTAAATCCCATTGTACAGCTTTTGCAATTGGAGTTAATGTCAAACCTAATTCAACACCTTCGTTAGTTACCTCTGCTGCATTAATTGTTGTATTTCTAAATCCAATTGCTGGATCTGTATCTAAATCAACAATCAAATCACTAGATTCTTTTCTGTATAATGATAAATCAATACCAAATCTGTTATCCCAGAATCTTGACTCTATACCCAACTCAATCTCCGTATGACTTTCGTTCATAAGATTTGCGTTACCAAGTCTGTTAGATACAAAGTTTGTATTTGCAATTGTACCATCAGCTGTAGTAAACGTTCTTGTGTTCGTACCTAATACAGTTCTTGTTTGGTATGGATCAGGATAACCAGCTGAAGTACCAATACCTGCTCTGATCTTCAAGTAATTAAGGATACCACCATCAGTCAATGATGGAAGTGCATCAGTAGGTATGAAAGACACATTCAAACTAGGATAGAAAACTGATCTGTTCTCTTGCTCTAGAGTTGACGTCCAGTCATTTCTAGCTTGCAATTGAACGTATAAGTAATTGTTGTAACCTAATGTTACAGAACCCAATACACCCAATAGATTTTCAAAAATATCAAATGAGAAAGGGTTACTTTCTATGAAATTTTGGTGTGTAGCAAGATCAAAAACAAACTGCTGTGAACTAACTACACCATCGCTTCTTTGTATCTCTCTTCTTGCGTTAGCACCAACAAAACCACTTAAGTTAAGTGATTCAGTTAAATCATAGTCATAGTTCAACGTAGCTAATAAATCAGTAATCTTATTAATATAAGATACTGTAGTATAACTACCATCAGGTCTTTGTTGTCCACCTTTATTAATCAAAGATGAATTATCCTGAGAATATTGATCTGCACTAAATCTCGTGTTTACACTAAGACCATCAGTTAAGTCGAATGATACGTTTGCAGAACCAATAAATCGATTAATGCCTTCTCTTTGCTCTGTGTTATTTAACGTCCAAAGCGGGTGTGTAATTTGACTTGTTTGTCTGTAATACGTTTGTGAACCATCTAGCTCACTCTGGAAAGGAAGTCCAAACACATCAATACTTCTTGGTGTATAAAGTACATCAGAGAAAATTGATACAGCGTCACCACCAAATGTACCTGAACCAAATCCAGGAGCTGCAGGTGGAGATAATCTATCAGAAGTAATGTAGTTAAATACACCATTGATTCTGATGCCGTTAGCTAACTCAGTACCAGCACCTAATGAAAGATTGTGCTTAGTGTAATTATTACTACTTGAGCCATCAGCTAAATCTGGAGTAAAACCTTCTTCATCTAAATATGAATATGAAGCTTTAAATGAAGCTCCATTACCTAAAGTCTTAGAAACATTGATATTCGTATTGGTATTGATCCCAGACTCGAAGAAGTTTTCGGCACTTTGGAAAGGTCTATATTCATACGTATCAAATGATTGACTTGGGTGTTGATCTTGGAAGTTTTGACCTGTTGTGTAAGGGTGAGCTAATTGCACAATACCATTTTCAACACCTCTGAAACTACTTCCATAGAAGTTAGGATCAAGGTTATCAAAAGCAGGACCCCAGTTCGAAAAGAACCAGCCGAAACTTCCTGAGAAACCATTACCGTAAGTATTTTGGTAATCAGGTAAATTTGCAACAGATGTTGAACTAACACTTTGGTTGACACTTACTTCAAAGCCTTTGTCTCTGTCAAGGTCAATGTCTCCAGTTTTAGTTGTTACTAATACAACACCATTACGACCTTGCTCACCGTATAGTACAGTTGCGCTTAATCCTTTAAGGATGCTTATTTCAGCAATGTTATTAGGATCTAAATCTAAGAATCTACTTGAAGCAGAACTTGATCCATTAACAAAGCCTTCGTTTGTGTTTGTACTCGTATTCAATGGAACTCCATCAACAACAAAAAGTGGTTGATTAGAGCCAGAGATGGATGAAAATCCACGAATGACAATACTTGTACCAGAACCGGCTAAACCTGAAGTTGATGTGATATCCACACCAGTGGTTTTTCCTCTAAGTACACGGGCAACATCAGACTCGGGTCTGTTTGCTATTTGTTCGGTAGCAATTGTAGAAACACCATAACCAAGTGCTTTCTTTTCTTTCTTGATACCAAGACCAGTTACAACAATCTCGTCAAGAAGCTCACCTTCTGACATAGCTATTGTAACATTGTTAAGACCAAAGATATTGACATCCTGATCGGTAAAACCTGTGTAAGTCACAGATAAAGTCTGAGCATCGTTAGGCACTTCTAATGAGAAGCTACCGTCAATGTCAGTAATTGTTCCTGCAGTCGTTCCACTAACAAGTACGTTAGCACCAATAAGTGCTTCGCCACTTGTGTCGGTAATGACACCAGTTACTGTTCTTTGTGCTATTGTGGCTCCAACAACAAAAAGAAACATGAATAAAAGTAATGAGAGTTTTTTCATACAATTTGGTTTAATTTCTTAAAAAACTATTCGCCAGTGCGCGAAGGTAATTAATTGTTATGCATTTTTAGTGAAGTTATTAATAGATTTTTAACTGATCAATAATACAGACCAGCACTAAAAACAGCTTAAAAACTCATCGATTGACCGTTTCGCTGCCTATTTGTTACTATTTTCTTAATATTTTACACAAGTCGATGGAATTCATTAAGAAAAATTTACAATTGTAAAGTTATTTGGAAATTATCCTAAAGAAGACCTAATGCCCACATTAAGAGACCGTTAAGTCATGAATGTTGCTTTGATTTATTGATAATCACCGAAATAGAAGGGAAGAATTAGAGAATTAACATTCTATACTAGTAGAAATTTGATAAAATCACTCTATCTAAGACCATTATTTCTGAATTTTAATGAGCGCTTACCGTTCTAAGCTTAACTTCATAAGATCTTCTCAACTCTCTTACTGTTTGTTTAATTGAAGGGTAACTATCTGGATATAATGAGTTTTCTAGAGGAATTACCTTCAGTAGAGGCAATTTGTATAATATACACACCTGATGGTAAAGATCCAGTATTGTAACTCCTTTGGAATGACGACAGTCCATTAATCGCATCTTGCCAAATCAATCTTCCGTCAGAGGATAAAAAGTTTAATTGACCTTTAATTGGTTCTTTAATGTCCACATTTATAGAAACTGACTGATCTGCGTAAGACGGATTTGGATAAATTTTAAATTCTTCCAACAATTCTTCTTCTAACACAGAGGATCCTGTTTGGATTTCTAAGTTATCTATTGCCCATCCCCATCCTGTAGCGAAAGGATCAGAAAAGAGTCGGAATCTGATAAACACTTCATCACCGGGAAAGAAATCACCGGTTTCGGTCATATCAATACGTCTAGATCTGAATTGTGTAGGACGTCCACTGTCTTCCCGATCATAAACGAATCTCCACACGTTCTGATCATTTGCGTCATAACCATCTAATAGTGCAGTCCAGTTTTCATCGCCTGGTTTTTGGGCTTCTACAATGACATAGTCCCAAAATTGGGTATCGCAATTAGAACCATCGCAGCTAGTTCCAGTTTCTCCTGGTTCTACAATGACAATTTCGTCAAAGACTATTGTAGGGTCGGTATTACTGATTCGTATCAACTGTGATAACTGGTATGTAAAGTTTAGTGTATTGCCTTGTCCCGCGTTTTGATATGGATGTTCGCTATGTATAGCGGGAGACTCAAAACCGTCTACTTGGATGATGTCAAAACCAACACCAGTAAAGTCGGAGGTAGCTTCATCAAAGGTATTTATATATTGACCGATTGCGCCTCCAACAGCTTGAACATCTATAGTGTAAAAGTCATCTTCCAAAGGCAATTGACCTTCATTGCGGTTATTGCTATTATCAAGTATGATGATTTTATAAAGCAACTCATCCGCGCTAGAAAAGTTGCCAGTGACAGTGACTTGGTAAAATTCACCAAAGTCATCCTCCATCAATACAAATGCAGTTGTATCCAATTGCCCGTTTTGGCTAACAACTACTGATAACGTGGATAGATCTACGCCAGTAAAGAAGTCTTGGAACTCGTTGATTTCTAAGGTGAATTGGCTGTCTGATTCTCTAATGGTTGTCAGTGGTATATGGCCTGATAACACAGGTGCCTCTGTATCAGGTCCCATAATGAATTCATAAAATTGATCAGGTGCCGTTTTAGGTGTTGTTGTAATGGTGCCATCTGCGCCAACAACCTCAAAATAATATTGAAACGTCGCAAATTCATTAGCAGCTGCAATTGAAAACAAATAGTCATCTGTTGCTGCATCAAAAGCTACAACATCTGTATTGTCTTCTGTTTGAAAAGTGTCTCGTGAAAAATGAAAGATTATTTCAGTTGGAACAACATCTGAATCTGATCGAAACTTACCACTAAGTTCATAATCTTCTGAGGCGTCCTCGTTAAAAAATTCTTCTGGACTATGAATGATATTTGTTGTCTCCCAGCCCATATCTGCTAACATATCTGACACAATTCCTGGTTCATAATTTATATCTCCTCCATTTATGGCAGGCGACATTAATCGACTTGGGGTGTTTCTGTATGTGCCTAAATCCAAATGTGATATACTTGATCCAGGATTATATATAGTAGGTGCATGTATGATTGCATCAGGTTCTATGAGTCTAGGACTTCTGAACCGAAGTCTATTACTTGTTAACTGATCTCCTAATTCGATCGAATTATTTGGAAAATCTTCTAGTAAACTATTGCCTTCAATATTTTGTAAAAACATTCCATAAATATCTTGCTGTAAGAATCCAATTCCTGAATCATCCACAAATGCAGCAGTAGAGAAACCTAACCCATGTATGACTTCGTGCAATAGGACTGTTGCCAAGTCTGATCTACTACCAATATTTGGATTATTTGGTTCTATGCTGAAATTTACGGCTTGATTACTATTTATCCTTATAATTATATCTGGTTCACCTACTTGATTCAGGTCACTCTCTGCTAGTTTTTCTGCGAGAGATATGGGATATACAGTGTTTAAAAATTCAGCACCTGCAAAGTTGACCGCAAAAGACCCTGGTCTCGCATCGGCTAATGTTACTCCTCCACCTTCAGATGTGCCTAAATCAGTATACTGAATACTGACATGAATTGGTATTTCAGACGATATAAACCGAGTTAGCTGGTCAAAAACAAATTCAACTGTCGTGATAAAAGCATCAGGAACATCAATGTAGTTGGGAATAAATTCTGCAGTAGCTACACCCTTTTTATTCTTAAAAGGTATCGGGTTATGGGGTGCATGGGATTTCTCTCCAGAATGCGGACATGAAATAATATCATCTTCAGTCGACTCCCAGACACGAAATTTTTGTGCCGATAGCTGTGTGAAAAGAAAAATGAAAATAAAAATTTGGAGGAACCGGATCATTAACACTGGATTTGTGGTTATTTAACTCAAAATTGAAGCAGTTTGTTTGATATAATGAGTAAAACTGCACCAAGATTATGTTAAGAGTCGCTTATACAACTGAATTGTATTCTTTATACCATAATATAGCGCATCTGATATTAATGCATGTCCTATTGAAACTTCCAATAGTCCACTAATTGAGCTTGCATAAAATTTCAGGTTATTGAGATTCAAATCATGCCCAGCATTAATGCCCAAGCCTAATTCGTTGGCTTTTTTACTAGCAGTTATATGATCCGCTATAGAAGCGTTAGAATCTTGGATATATGTCCTCGCAAAGGTCCCAGTGTAAAATTCTATCCTATCTGTACCAGTTTCCTTTGCATAACTGACTAAATCTGCATCTGGGTTGAGAAACAGACTGACACGAATGCCTTTGGAGTGCAATCTTGCTATAATTTCTTTTAAAAAGTCAGCGTGCTCCATGGTATTCCAGCCTTCATTTGACGTTAAAACTCCTGGAGGGTCTGGAACAAGTGTGCATTGGTGCGGCATGGTATTCTCCACTAAAGAAAGAAATCTTTCATTCGGATAGCCTTCTATATTGAGTTCTGTTTTGACGACTTCTTTCAATTTTGGTAGATCGTCATAGCGCACGTGCCTTTCATCTGGTCTTGGATGAACGGTAATCCCTTCTGCACCATATTCTTCGCAATCAACAGCAAATTGAACAAGATCTGGAAGGTTTTCTCCTCGAGCATTTCGAATTAATGCAACCTTGTTTATGTTAACGCTAAGTTTTGTCATTGTTGAAATTTAATGATTTGTAATAAACCTTGGTTTTTTCCTGCAATTAAAATTTGAGTATCATTCTCGAGCGTTATCCTTACTAAAGATTTTACATCTCCCGTAACATTTAAACCAGATTTATTTAAGGACATTGCTTGATAATTACCTGTTGCATTTGCTAATAAAACAAGACCACTTCCACTGTCAAGTCTGGGTGTCTCTACTTCTGTCTGATAAATATTTCCAGCTATTAAAATATCTTTTACACCATCTTGGTTAACATCCATTTCTGTTGAAGTAAGAATCGGAAATTCTTGGGCTTCTATGGGTAACGGTTTTATTTCAAATCCGCTTGGATTATTTATTAATACTATTGATTTAAAATCATTTACTTCACGTTCGTAAGCATCATCAATTTTAGAACCATAAACATCAATTAAAGACGCGTTTGCAAAGCCTTCATAGCTAGGGTATTTCTCCTTAATAAATGGCATTTGTTGAGACGAACATTCCTTGCCTCTTAGTGGCACATATTCGTCTTTATATTTATTACTTAATACAACATCATGTGAACCATTTTCATCAAAATCTGAAGCAAATATTTTAAATGGTTTTTCTGCTGTAGCTTTATACTTTGAATTTAATCCAAGGTTACCAATAATATAATCTGGTCGACCATCTTGATTAGCATCGGTTTCTAAAATGGAATACCACCATCCCGTTTGATCCAATAAATCATTTTGCAATTCTAGTTTACCATTTTTATTCTCAAATAAACCAATACCAGACCATTCACCAACAGCAATAATGTCTTGATCGCCGTCACCATCATAATCAGTTACTACAGCATCGTTGATAATACCAAAGGCTTCACATCCGTCACAATATTTATCAGTTTCTAATTTTAGAAATTTATCACTCCAAGAATATATGACAGCAGGTGCATGCACAGGATATTTTTGTGGTAAAATTCTATTTGCAATAAATAATTCCATTTTGCCATCTCCATCTATATCCAAAGAAAGTGCTTTTGAAGTATGGACATCAGAATTTTCCAACTCCGGCTGTACACTTCTTGTAAATCCACCTTTGCCATCATTCAAATACAATCTATTTTGGTAATACCCTTGTCCTTGCTCAAATGCATTGCCACCCGAAGTAATTAATAAATCGTGATCACCATCGAAATCAATATCTATCGGTGTTATATGAGCATCCTCATAGATGTCATCTCTTGAGAAAGCAGAAATTTCTTTTTTAGTAAACTTGGATTCTTTTTGAATAAATAAGCTTGTTGCAAAACCAGAAGAACCACCGACAATTACATCTTCATTTCCATCATTATTGGCATCAAATACAGCCAATTGAGGGCCTAATGTTGATTGGCGCATTGGCAATAAAATCTCTTTTTCAAAATCATCAAATGAATTTTCTTGATGAAAATAATTTAGTCCAAAAGTGGCATTTGACGCTGTTGTAAATACAGGATTTATTTCATCATCTTTATTTGCAATCGCATTGTTTTTTGATACTAATATGGTTTGGTTTATCCCAACATTTTCTTGTGTTTGAACAGTCCCGTCAGCCCACTCAATTTTGAGAGTACTGATTTCTGATTCATCTCCAAGACCTAAAATTATTTCTGGCGTCACTGAGCTTCTATATCCTCTAACTCGTTTAGATTCTCCAATAAATTTTTTGCCAGAATTTGACACTGCAGTTACTCTAGCAAAACTTGATTCCGGATCATTATTAAATTTTATTTTCAGGAAGTTATTACCTATTTGAACGGCGTTGTTTTCATACAACATAGCTTGCTGATCAATGTTATTAATGATTAAGTCTAAATCGCCATCATTATCAAAATCTGCATGCGCAGCACCATTGGAAAAACTTGGTGAATTAAAGCCCCAGTCTTCGGTAGCATTTTGAAGTTCGAGACCACCCTTATTTGAGTACATTAAGTTAGGTAATTTACCTTCTGGAATAGAGGCATATAATTCTTGCTTTACATTTAATGGAACACGGCCGTTATATTTTTGTTTGGCTTCAATAACGTCCAATTTGAAATCATTATCTAAACCATATTTTCGATAGCCATTTGTGATAAATACATCTTTATTTCCATCTAAATCATAATCCTGAATAAGCACAGCCCAAGACCAATCTGACTTAGCTATTCCAGCCAACTGTGATAAATTTTTAAAGGTATTATCACCCTTATTAACCATTAAAGAATTGAACATATATTGATGGTGGAAACGCAATTTATTAACAAGCATGTCAAATTGCCGAACATCCATAGAAGCCATCAATGTCTTGGACCTGACATGGTCATTTGCAGCCATATCTAGAACAAAAATATCGTTGTATCCATCTTGGTCAATATCCTCAATGTCAACGCCCATTCCAAACATAGATATTTGTTGTGTCCGTTTCTTTATTTCATCTTTGAACGTGCCATCACCTTGATTTATATACATGGCATCAGGCAAGTAATAATCGTTTGCTACGTAGATATCCAAATTAGAGTCTCCATTAATATCAGCTACTGCCAATCCCAATCCAAAACTAGGTTTTGATATACCAGATTCGATACCAACATCACTAAACGTCCCTCCGTCATTTCTATACAATCTGCTGAGGCTCATTCGACTATCGTTTTCGTTACTTGCCAAACGACGAAGAAAAGCCACTGGATCGTAACCATAAAGAATAGACTCATTCATCACAAAGCAATCTAAATCTCCATCTTTGTCCATGTCAAAAAATGCAGATTGTGTAGAAATGCCAGCATCTGCTAAACCATATTCGGAAGCTTTTTCTGAAAATGTTAAATCTCCATTATTGATAAACAGGAGATTTTTTCGTTTACTTTCTTCATGAGGTCCTCCTTGTGAAATATAGATGTCGGAGAATCCATCGCTATTCACGTCTGCAATTGAGACTCCATTTGACCATGCTTTGCCGATATTTATACCAGATTGTTCAGAAATATCTTCAAAAGTCAGATCACCTTTATTGAGAAACAGCTTGTTCTGCACCATATTGCCTGTGAGAACGACGTCTTCCAAACCATCGTTATTAATGTCAATAACACCAACACCAGCTCCATTATAGAAGTAATCAAAGTCCAATAAGTTAAACTTGGTTGACAAATCTACTGTCAGATCATTAGAGAATTGAAGACCTGATGACTCGGCTGGCACCTCAGAAAATAGTTGAGCTGAATAGGAGTTATCCATCTTGGTTGCTTCACATGACCAAAGCAAACAAACAATTGTTATTAAACTAAACCTGCGCGTCATAAATTTGTACAAAATTAACCATTCCTACCTATTCTACATACCTTGCGTCCTATGGATAAAAATCTTAGACAACGGTTGATCTCCGGAGTCATTATGGTAGTGCTTTTTTTATCGCTATTACTCTATTCATCAGCGACAGCTCAAGCGCTTTTTATCATTATTATGCTGTCAATGATCTATGAGTACTGTGCCATCACTTTAGCTGGCGTAACAAGTGCGTTCACCTATGTATTTACATCCATTTTAGCAGCAATAGGACTCATAATATTAGGTGTTTACCGCTATGGAAACGATTCAACAACCGAAATAGTGAATATAATTTCAGTAATCTATATTTTAATTCTAATTGCAATACTATTCCTTCAAAAGAAAACTGCCCAAAATAGGTTTATTGTCTTACAAGCTCTGCTTTACATTTGCTTTCCTATTATGGTTTTGCTTTATTGGATAAAGGAAACTGACGATTATAGAATGATTTTGTTTTCTGTATTTGCGATGATTTGGATAAGTGATATTGCAGCATATTTTACGGGGAAGCAATTTGGAAAACGAAAACTCTTTGAAAAAATATCACCGAAAAAGACTTGGGCTGGCTTTTTAGGTGCCGGTGTATTTACACTATTGGCTAGCTATGGAGCTTATCAATTCGTAGGACAATATTCAATAATCTCTTGGCTTATTATTGGGTTTATAGTGTGGATTAGCGGTAGTTTAGGTGATTTGGTGGAATCGGCTCTAAAGCGACATTATCAAATTAAAGATTCGGGCACCTTATTGGTGGGTCACGGTGGTTTTTTAGACAGACTTGATAGTTTTATTTTTGTCATACCTTTTGTTTTATTGTTTATAAATATATTTCTAGATGCTTCATAGAGAAGGAAAATCCATTTTTGCCATACTTATTGGCAGTCTAATATTATTAATCTGGGCTGTGGGACAAGCGTCTGGAATCTGGTCTATACTTCTTTGGTTCTTATTGGCTTTTGTGGTGTTTATGTTGGTATTTAGTATTCAATTTTTTAGAAATCCGAAACGGCCAATCTCTTCAGTCGATAATTCCAAAATCTATTCGCCTGCCGATGGTAAAGTCGTCGTGATTGAAGAAACAGTAGAGCACGAATATTTTAAGGACAAACGACTGCAAGTATCCATTTTCATGTCTCCACTGAACGTGCATGCGAATAGAGTACCCGTAAGTGGAAAAGTACAATTAGCAAAATATCACAAAGGAAAATACCTTGTTGCTTGGCACCCAAAATCGTCAACAGAAAACGAAAGAACAACTACGGTGATTAAAACTGCTGATGGGAAGGAAATTCTTGTAAGGCAAATTGCTGGCGCAGTGGCTAGACGAATCAGAAATTATATGTCCGAAGGACAAGCCGTGACACAAGGAGAAGAACTGGGTTTTATAAAATTTGGTTCGAGATCAGATATATTTTTACCTGTTGGTACGAAAGTTACTGTTGAATTGGATCAAATGGTGAAAGGGAATATTGATGTGATTGCGGAGTGGTAGGTTCAAGAGATATATGAAGCCCAATGGGTCATGACCCAATGTCATTTAGTTAAGAAATAAATCCTTATATAAAAGCTTCGGAGTAGCGATATATATAAAGTCCCGCAGCGGCAACGTCGTGGGATTAACTACATTAGAATGAGAACGCCATTGGCGCGCGTTTTTGATTCAAAAACCGTGACAATGGAATATCTACCTGTTAATCAAATTATTATATATTATGATAATTAAATTTGTCATGATTTTTTCAAGAATCCCGCCAAATTGTGTCACCATCTAATAATACACCGTAGGATGAATCCTATGGCTATCTATATGTCGCTTCTCTGAAGCTCGTGAATTGTTTAGGCTGTAAATAGTGTCCAATTTTCTGGTGCCTAATTGAAATGACATTGGGTCATGACGCATTAGAGACACATACACGCACACTGGAGAAAGATAATCATGCCCCATTGGAGTCTGGTGTTATGACCTATTGGACTTTTATCTTACCATGTTTGCAATAAAATCAATCCATGCCGGATCGTCATTAAGACTAGCCACAAGATCTAACTTCTCCCCTCCTGCCTCTATGAATTCTTCCTTATACTCGTATCCAATTTCGATCGTGGTCTCTAAACAATCTGCGATGAATGCTGGAGAGAAACAAAGAATTTTTTTATTGCCTTTAGCAAGCTGCTGCTCTAACACTTCATCCGTATATGGGTGAAGCCATCGCTCTGGACCAAAGCGGCTCTGATAAGCAACTGTAAAATCCTGATCCTTCAAGCCTAAGTCCTGAGCTATGGCATAAGCTGTTGCGTGGCATTGGGCTGAATAACATAAATTATTCTGAGGGACAATGCTTTTGCAACACTGTCCATCGCATTTACAATAGTTATTTTCTTTTTTTAGATATCGTTCTGGAACACCGTGAAAAGAGAAAATAAAATGGTCATATTCTTCTAGATTATATTGTCTGGCATTCTTACTGTAGATTTTGATTATCTCTGGATTATCATAATATGAACTGATGAATTTTAGACCAGGTAATTGCTCTCTCATCCTCATTAAACTCATTACTTCTTCAAATACTGACCCTGTAGTTGCAGAAGCGTATTGAGGAAATAAAGGAAATATGGTAATGTCCGTGACGAAAGATTCTCTTAATTTCTTGAGCGCTGACTCAATAGAAGGATTTTGATAGCGCATGGCTAATTCAACATGGTAGTCTTCTCCCAATATTTCCTGCACACCATTTGCCACTCGCTCTCCATACACCTTTAAGGGGGACCCTTCATCCATCCAAAGTTGATCATACAATTTGGCAACTTTAGGGGAACGGATGGGAACAATAATCCCCTGAAATAAGGCATAACGAAGTGGCCAAAATAAGTCGATAACTCGCCTATCTGTTAAAAATTGATTCAAATAGGTTTTAAGTCCTTTCTTTGTAGGAGCATCTGGAGTTCCGAGATTGACAAGTAATACACCTTTTTTCATTGCACAACGATACTAAAACCCACTAACATTTACATAATTTGAATGTTCATTAGAATAAAAGAAACCTTGGCAAGGAAGCATAGATTTTCGAAAGACAAGCTAGATTATGGTAGTTTTGCAGTAAATATAGCGCAATGGATAAACCTAACATATTGGTCGTTAATGATGATGGAATTACTGCACCTGGGATCGGAGCTCTCATTGAAGTAGCACAAGAATTTGGGACAGTATATGTCATGGCACCAGATAAACCTCAATCTGGACAAGGGCATGCGATTACTATCCATGATCCAATTTGGGTGAATAAGGTGGAACACTATCCAGGCATTGAAGCTTATGAATGCAGTGGCACACCTGTAGATTGCGTTAAAATAGCAAGACACGTTTTTTTTGAAAAAATCAACTTTGATTTGTGTGTTTCTGGCATTAATCATGGGTCCAATGCTGCCATAAACATCATTTACTCAGGGACAATGTCCGCAGCCATGGAAGCCAGTATTGCTGGGATTCCTTCCATTGGATTTTCTTTGATGAATGTGGCGCATGATGCAAATTTTGACGGCTCAAAATACTATGCTAGAAAGATTATTGCCTTCGCATTGTCTCATAAGTTTGAACATGCGAATTTGTTGAATGTAAATATTCCAGATCTACCTATAGATCAGATAAAAGGAATGCGAATTTGCGAACAAGGAAAATCTGGGTGGGTGGAAGAATTTGTAGAATCAAAAGATCCCAGAGGAAAACCCTATTATTGGATGTCAGGTCATTTTTTACTCAATGAAGAATCCCCAGATTCGGACATCAATGCTTTGGGCAATTCATTTGTCTCTATTGTTCCATCGATGCATGACCTAACTAGCTATCCTTCATTAGATGAACTCAAAAAATTAAATAGCGATGAATAGAATATCCATTCATAGAGGCAATGTATTTGTGGCATTTTTTATGGGAATCTTCTTGCCGTGTGCTGGATTTTATCTTGTGCAATGGTTGTTTCAATTGGCGGAAGCGCAAGGAATGGTCGATGCAGCTTCTTCGAGTATTGGGAGTCGTCGCTTCAGAACAACTTGCTTAATTGCTATTTGCATAAACCTTCTTCCACTACAAGTTTTTCAACGGCGCAAAGAGAATAAAAGTGTTAGAGGTCTCGTCATAGCTACAGTGCTTTTGGCTTTTGTTTGGGTCATCTACTTCTACGAATCTTTATTCACATCATGAATAAAAAGATCTTCATCATAGCTGGTGAATCTTCTGGAGATATCTATGGGTCTTACTTAATAAAATTGATCAAACAAACTGCTCCCAATACTGAAATACATGCTTGGGGTGGAGACAAAATGAAGTCGGCTGGAGCAACAATTAAGACACACATACGTGATCTCTCGATCATGGGGATTGTTGAAGTTATTAAGAATCTTGGGACAATTAAGACGCTACTTGCAACGTGTAAAAAGGACATCAAACAACTAGATCCAGATACTGTCATTTTCATTGACTATCCGGGATTTAATCTGAGAATGGCAAAATGGGCCAAGCTTCAAAACATCACAACGATACAATACATCTCACCCAAAGTCTGGGCATGGAAAGAATCAAGAGTCAAGACCATAAAAGCGACCATCGATCACTTGATCTGTATTTTCCCTTTCGAGGTGGAATTTTATCAAACCTACAGCATGAAGGCTCTTTATTTTGGCAACCCATTAAGCAAGCTTATTGCCGAGAAGAATTGCAACCCATTGGAAAAACGGACCTCATACCCTGCTATTGGTATAATGCCTGGAAGTAGAAAACAAGAACTCAGATTCATAATGCCATTATTGGTCGACTTTATCAATACTCACCAATCGTTTGAATTTTATATCGGACAGATGAGTTTGCTACCTAAGGATCTATATCTCAAAGATCAGATTACAAACCCCAACACGCATTTTATCATAGATAGTCCGAATGATATCTTAAGTGGTGTTGACCTGATGATAAATACTTCTGGAACAATCACACTTGAAACACTATTCTATAAAAAGCCTCAAGTAGTTGTCTATAAAGCTCATGCACTCGGATTTATGCTATTCAAACAATTGGTAAAGCTCCCGTATATCTCATTACCAAATATCATTGGAAAACGATCTGTTGTAACAGAACTCATACAAGAGGACTTTACTGTGGAATCACTCTCTACTGAAGTGCAAAGGATTCAGTCTAATACTGAAGTTATTGATTATGATAAAGTTTTGGAAGATTTGGATGTTCGCGACGAAAAGTTGTTAGTCAGCTATTTGTTGAAATGAAAAAAGGTTACTTAAAATTAATTAAGCAACCTTCACATAAATTAACACCTTTTAACTATGATACAAATATAGACTGAATCATAAGTTCTGTAAACTACAAGTAAACAACAACCCACTACAAAATGTCTACATGATGGTTTTTGTGGAATTAGTGATATAAAATCAACCCATATATCGTAATCGACAGCCGTTTCGTTACATACATTTATTAATAACTATATTTGCAAAAATTTTGCTCTTGAAAACGCCATTCACAGACGAAGAAATAAGAGAGTCCCTCAAAAATTGGAAGGAAATCATCGCTAAATACCAAAAGCCTGATACTTACAAAGCAGTAATACAGATCATCAATTCCTTTGGTCCATATTTCGCGCTATGGGTACTTATGTATTTTAGTTTAAACTGGTCCTACTGGATTACATTAGGCTTAGCCGTTGTAAATGCATTTTTCTTAGTACGGATATTTATCATTCAACACGATTGCGGTCATCAATCCTTCTTTAGTTCGAAAAAATGGAATAATACTGTGGGACTAGTGTGTAGTTTTTTCAGTGCTATTCCTTATAAATATTGGGCTAAAGTGCATAACCATCATCATGGGCATAATGGTCAACTTGAAATGCAACACAGAGATATCGGTGATATAAAATTTCTTACAGTAGAAGAATATGCAAAGTTACCAGGTTGGAGAAAATTTGGTTACAGAGTTTTCAGGCTTCCAGTTTTCTTATTTGGCATTGCACCATTTATATATCTGACAATCTCAAATAGATATCCTTTTTTCAATCTCAAAGGCTGGAGATCAATACGGATATCTCAAGTAATCAATAATGTAAGTATGATTGCTATTTATGTCTGCCTTTCTTTTTTTCTAGGTTGGAAGCAGTTTTTAATGATACAATTTCCTATCGTATTCATTTTTAGTATTATAGCCTTTTGGTTTTTCTATGTCCAACATCAACATGAAGAAACCTACAAACAATGGCAAAACAGTTGGGATTTCTTAATTGCCTCTTTGAGAGGTGCTACTTATTACAAGCTCCCTAAACTCTTTCAATGGCTGACTGGCAACATTGGTTTTCATCATATACATCATTTAAGTTCGCTGATCCCGAATTATCAGTTACAGAAATGTTACAAAGAAAATCCTATACTAAACAAGTACGTCACCACAGTTACCTTCAGAGAAAGTCTAAAGTGCATACACAATAAACTTTGGGATCAAAAGGAACAAAAAATGATTAGCTTTAAAGACTATCGTAAGTTTTACAAAGCTAGCTAGATTGATGTATAAAATCATTATCACCTTATTTATTGCATTTGTTCTGATCTCTTGTAATGAATCAGGAAAAAAAACTCTCCCTTCAAATCACACATCGATTCCTAAATCAACATCTGGATACACCGGACATGATCTTTTCATTGAAAAATATTTAGTTGAGATAAAATCTATCCCTGTAGATGAGGCTTCTGCTTCCTCAACAAATAAGATGGTTGTTATTCCAGGGAGCATCTTTGAGATGGGTGGAGATAACGAACAAGCCTTACCAGATGAATATCCTAAACATGAAGTAAAAGTAGATAGCTTTATGATGGATATAACCGAAGTCACCAATAAAGATTTTAGAGAATTTACCAGTGCCACTGGGTACAAGACAATTGCAGAAAGAGACATTAATCCTGAAGAAATATTAGCACAGTTACCTCCTGGCACAACGCTTCCACCAGATTTTGACCCAAGCCCAATATCATTGGTATTTACTGCCTTAGAAAGAAGCATGCCAGCACACCCAAGCAATTGGTGGAAGCCTACCCGTAATGCCAATTGGAGACAGCCAGAAGGAGATAAAAGTACTATTGATGGGAAAGATGACTACCCTGCCGTACACATTGCTTGGATTGATGCTATGGCTTATTGCAAATGGAGAGGAAAGCGATTGCCTACAGAAGCAGAATGGGAATATGCAGCTCGCGGCAGCAAGGACAAAGAAATTTATCACTGGGGCAACGATCCCATCTCTGAAGATCGCGCCAATTACTGGCAGGGAGAATTTCCATATGAAAATCATGGGAATGATAAATTCAAAAAACTAGCACCTGTTAAAAGCTTCCCTGCTAATGGCTATTCTCTTTATGACATTTCGGGAAATGTATGGGAATGGTGCTCTGATTGGTACCAATATGATTTGTATAAAAATAGGTCAGGTAAACTAATTGACAACCCCACCGGTCCAGAAATAAGCTTTGACCCACTAGAGCCATCAGTTCCTAAAAAAGTATTGAGAGGCGGTTCTTTTTTGTGCAATGACAGCTATTGCAGTGGATATCGAGTGGCTGCACGAATGAAATCTAGTCCGGATACTGGATTGGAGCATACGGGCTGCCGTTGTGCTAGATCGCTATAGGTTTTAGTTGAGATTAGCCTTTACAAAGCTGTTATCCAAGCGCCTGCAACAAATCCTCGATCAAATCATCCACATGCTCTAACCCCACAGAAAACCTCAATAGATTTTTAGGTGTTAATGATCCTTCTGCCTCAATAGATGCTCGATGTTCGATAAGGCTATGCGTACCACCAAAACTCGTGGCCCTCGTGATCAGCTTTAACTTGTTTGTAACAGCAATAGCAGTAGTATCATCTCCTTTTATTAGAATAGACATCAATGCACCAAAGCCTTTCATTTGTTGTTTTGCTAAAGCATGAGATGGACTTGACTCAAGACCGGGATATAAGACTTCCTCTACTGCAGGGTGATTAGATAATTGTTTAGCGATTGTCATTGCGGTATCGGCCATAGCTCGGACACGATGAGTCATTGTCTGGATGCCTCTCAAGGCCAACCAACACTCAAAGGGCGAAGGTACTGCACCACCCATTCGTTGGATATAAACTATTTTCTCCCAGCGTTCATTTTCATCGGCGGTAATGACTGCACCGCCAAGCACATCGCTGTGCCCTGCTATATACTTCGTCGTCGCGTGAATGACCATATCAGCTCCCAATTCAATAGGAGATTGGAAAACGGGAGTAGCAATGGTATTATCTACTACTAATAGTGCACCTGCTTCATGTGTAATTGCAGCTAAGCTTTTTATATCCGTTAACGTGATTTGAGGATTAGAAGGTGTTTCTGCAATGACCAGTTTGGTATTGGACATGATGTGGTTTCTGACATTTTCTAAATCTGACATATCCACAAAGTCAAAATCAATACCTAATGGTGCAAAGATTTTTTTCATCAACTCACTGATGCCGAAGTAAATAATGTCAGGAGCAATGACATGGTCACCGGGCACTAATGTCTGCAGTAATGTCATCATCGCAGCAGAACCTGAAGAAAAGCATGCACAAGCCACTCCTCCTTCCAAATCTGCCAAACATTGTTCGAGTGCTACCCTATTCGGATTACTGTATCTAGAATATATATGCTCATTGGGATAGGTGCCATCGACATCTCGCTCAAAGGTCGTACTCAAATAAATAGGAAAGTTTATAGCCGAGCTGGACTGATCTATACCTTGTCCTGAGTGAATGGCTTTCGTTTCTTTTTTCATAATACAGGAAGATTTTGAATCAAATGACTCACTTGTGATACTATTTGATCGTGGCACTTCTCTACTGATTGGTTAGCATCGACAACTTTAATGGCCAAGTCTTTACTGTACTTTTCAAACGCGATAAAATAGTTTTGTCTGATTTTTTGAAGGAATTCGAGTTTTTCAAATTTTTCAAGTTGCTCATTTCTCATCAAGATACGATTCATGCTTTCTTCAGCAGAGAGATCTAAATAAACAGTCAAATCAGGCTTTAGCAACTTATGGCATATATCATTCATCTCGACCACTTGTTGAATTGGCATATGCAATCCATGGTAAGCAAATGAAGACCAATAATATCGATCGGACAAAACGCAGTAACCTTGATCGAGATAGTGTAGCATACCATCATCTTCATTTTGAATATGATCTAATCTATCAGCAACAAACAAAGCTGCAAGAGTTTCTTCTGAAACAGTAATTTCCTTCGTTAAAATACGCCGAATTAGTTTGCCTATTTCTCTAGAACTTGGCTCAGTTGTTACGTACACTTTCAATCCTTTACTCACTAAATATGACTTTAATAAATCCAGTTGAGTAGATTTACCTGACCCATCTATGCCTTCAAAGACAATAAATTTTCCTCTTGACATCATTAATTTTATGATATTTGCCATCATTTTTTTCAAATGATGAAATGAAACTAACATAAATCCTAACTAATATGGAAAAATATACAGCGATTAAAGAACGTGTGGTAAAGTATAAAAATATGCTCAATCAAGTTGCTCAGTGGAGGTCAACTTGGTCTAAAGAACTGAAAACATTTATTCTTACTGAAGTAACCAAATTATTGGAAGCCACTGGCCTTGAAGCGACAGTCAATGAGGAAGAAAAAATAAAAGGCCTTGAATCCATTACCATCATGCTTGGCAATAAGAAGAGTGGTATTTATGAAATGGCAGGTGATGGCAACGAACGAAAAGACTTTTTCAAAGAATATGGGACATTAGTTTATAGCCAGTTGTTTAACGGGAAAGTGCAAGTCTGGATGACTTATCCTTTTATCGAAGGTCTAATAGAACCAAGACCGCCAAAACTGATAGGCATCTATGCTCCTCCTGAGTTCAATGAAGCACTAATCATCGGTCATGTTGAAACTTTCTTAAAAGACTTGATTGAATGGGAAGATTTCGATGATGATGACAACCCTAATGCAGCACCACCTAAGACTCAAATTGGATTTGCAATAAACTCTGGACCAGAAGAATAGTCGCCTACATATTAAGCAAACATTGAAGTACTAGATTCAGTTCTTCTTTTTGTGAAGGCTCTATGCTGAAAAAGTAACCGTTTTGATTTCTATCTTCAAAGGAGATAGATTCAATCCCTTTATCATAGAGATGATCTCTTGCTGACTCTTTGCCGAATATACCGCCGAAATTAAAGATCATGGTTCCCGTGCAATTGCCAGGACTATTGCTTTTCAGTAAAACCGTCGTTTTATCTCTAGTAATGACATTGATTTCCGCTGATTTTGGCAAGCAAATCGTATCAGTACTTTTATATCTTAGGGTGAGTTCTTGATTTTGTCTTACAATCAGCAATTCAGTTGTTTCATGACCACTTTCATTTTTGAAGGAGAATCTCTCTTTACTTGCAAACGTTATTTTGCCAGTTATGGGATTTGTCTTAGAAATCAACTTCAAACTACAATTTGAAGAAGTTATATCTGGATTTGCATTGTTCATTGTCAGCATTACCAACAAAACAAAAACCACTGGTATAAAAGAAAAGTATCGATTCATTCTAAAATTAAGTAAATCTTGTAATTCTATCTCGGGTGGCTATAACAAAAGTATAAAACCAAATCTTTAATTTGTGCTCTTATTGCAAATATTACGAGAAGTGGCGATTTTTAACATTTCTCTAAAGACAAAATGAAAGAAACCCTATGGAATTACTCTTTTTAATGGAAATGCCAGACTTTGCGAGTAGTGGTATGTGGATGAGCTTGATCACTTTATGCCTTTTGGAAGTAATCTTAGGTGTTGACAACATTATTTTCATCTCCATTGTAGCTGGAAAATTAAAGAATGAGGACGTCACCAAAGCCACCAACATAGGTCTTGTCCTAGCAATGGTGATGAGGATTGCCTTACTTTTTGGGGTGACCTGGTTAATTGCAATGAATGAACCTTGGCTGAAAATCGATACATCATGGATGCATGCTGGATTTTCTGTCCAAAGTTTGATTTTGATAGCTGGAGGACTATTTCTACTCTACAAAAGTGTTTCTGAAATCCACCACAAGTTAGAAGGAGACGAACATGGGTCTGATGAAAAATCAAAAGGCGTTACTTTGCGAAGTGCTATAATTCAAATCACGATAATCAATATTGTGTTTTCGTTTGATTCGATATTGACGGCAGTTGGGATGACAAATGGTTTGGAAGGGGCCTTATTTGTGATGATAGTCGCCGTTGTTATTTCTGTCATAATCATGATGCTGTTTGCTACTCCTGTGGGACGATTTGTGAATAAACACCCAACGGTCCAGATGCTTGGTTTATCATTCCTTATTCTAATAGGGTTTATGTTGATATTGGAAGGTGGCCACTTGGCTCATTTATCTGTCTTTGGACAGGAGATAGGTGCAGTACCAAAAGGCTATTTATACTTTGCCATTGCATTTGCACTAGGTGTGGAATTCTTAAATATTCGATTAAGGACAAAGAGGAAGCCAGTTCAATTGCATGGTGCTAAGAAGGAAGCGATCAAGGAAGGAATACTATAGAATATATAAATCTAGCATTCTAATACTAAACTTAGTAAGTGTTTTTCACTAAACTATGAACATACGTGTAAGTATATATGGCACCTTACTAGGCATTATCTTATGCTTGTCTGCTTGCGATTCTACAAATAAACAATCCTTTAGAATCACAGGAGAAACGATGGGTACTTATTACAGAGTAACTATCGATTCGACTGATAGAAGCATTCAGCAAAGCATTGATTCTATTTTGGTCAAGCTCAATAAGGAGTTATCTACTTATGACCCAGAGTCTCTGATTTCACAATTTAATGAATCAAAAACAGGAGTTACTATTGAAGATAGCTATCTAGACTTATATGCCTTTCAAAAAAATCTTACTCTTTCAAAAACAGTCAATCAACTCTCAAATGGTGCATTTGACCCCAGTTTAATGCCAGTCATTAACTATTGGGGGTTTGGGTACAAAGGACGTAATGCCATCAACAGAGCAGATTCTATGATCGTAGATTCGCTAATGGCATTAACAGGTTTAAAACATGTCAACATAGATATCGATAAAAACACCATTTCTAAATCAATTGCAGGTTTAGAATTGGACTTTAGTGCTATTGCAAAAGGATACGGAGTTGACTTGATTGCTGAGTATCTCGATGACAGACAAATAGATAATTATTTGGTGGACATTGGTGGAGAATCGCGGGCCAAAGGGCTCAATGCCAAAAACTTGAAATGGACTCTAGGTTTGTCAACTCCCAAAAAAGACGCTGCATATTCTGAAAGTATTCTCTATCTCCAACTCAATGACAATGCTCTTGCTACTTCAGGTAATTATATAAATTATCATGAGACCGATACTGGCAAATCTTACGGCCATACAATTGATGCTGTGACTGGATATCCAGCAAAAACAGATATTTTGAGTGCATCCGTTATTACTGATAATTGCATGACAGCTGATGCATGGACGACAACTTTCATGGCATTAGGACTAAATAAATCCAAAGAGCTAGTAGAGGAATTAGACGGTATCGAAGCTTTGTTTATTTTTGAGTCTCAAAGTGCGGAGCTGGATACATGGTATTCATCAGGATTCGAACAATATATCTTATGGAAAAAATGAATATAGACTTTAATTTAACCCGAGACTTGGTATTCTTTGACATTGAATCTACGGGCCTCAATGTTGTTCGAGATCGCATCGTTCAGATCGCCTTGATTAAATATTTCGCTGATGATAGAGAAGCTGCAGAATTGGAAATGTTGATCAACCCTACTATTCCAATCTCACAAGAAGCTATGGATGTACATGGCATTACTCCAGATAAATTAAGAGACAAACCAACGTTTAGAGATGTTGCCCAGCAACTGCTTGACTTTATTGGAGATGCGGATCTTTGTGGGTATAACTCAGATCGTTTCGATGTTCCTATGCTGATGGAAGAATTTGCTCGTGTCGGAATTGAATTTAACTTGGAAAATAGAAAGTCCATTGATGTTCAAAAGATATTTTACAAAATGGAGCCGCGAACATTACAGGCTGCATTAAAATTGTATTGTGGCAAAACGCTAGATGATGCACACGATGCATTGGCAGATGTCAGAGCAACGGTTGATGTTTTAAAAGGCCAAATAATCAGATACGATAATGTTGATCATGTAGATGGTGATGGGTTTACCACTAAAGCTCCAATTAAGAACGATATGAACGCCATTCACGAATTCACGCACGACAATCGACTAATAGATGTTACGCAACGACTCAAATATGACCACAAAGGACAGATTGTGTTCAATTTTGGAAAATATATAGGCAAACCAGTTGCAGAAACGTTAGTTAAAGACAAGCAATATTATCATTGGATTCTGGATAAAGAATTTTCAACTCAAGTCAAACAACTTGTCAAAAAGCTCGTCAAAGATTATGGGGACCAGCAGCAAAATCCGTCTTAGCGGATCATTCCTTTTTTTAATTCTAATTTGTCTTTTTGGCTGTTACGAACCAATTGAAGATTGTTTAGAATTAACTGCATCTAATTACAGTCTTTTTGCAGATGATGCCTGCGATGATTGCTGCCAATTTCCAAACGTTAATGTACAATTTAGTCCAGTATGGGAAAATGTAGCCCTTGTAACAGACTCAATATATTCAAATGACATTGGAGAAACTTTTTCAGTTAATGAGGCAAGCTTTTTTGTATCTAATATTCTTCTGGCTAATGATAGCCTAAAGCTAGTGACACAAGATTCTATTCTTTTGAGCTGTGACAATACTTCTGATCTAGTGGTTTACAATTCTATGGCTGCTGTTTCGCTGACATCTCAAATTGCTGCTAGCAGAGAGATACCCATAACACTAGGTTTTAACCAACTAGAATTTGAAATTGGTGTTAATGAATGTTTGGCCCAAGCAGACACCTTACTCTTTGATGATGATGATTTTGTAAGTGGATCAACATTCTTAGATCAAAAGATTGCAGATCAAGAATATATTTCTGCAAGTTTTCAACTCCTCAAAAACATTGGTGAGCCATCGATTACATCCATCACTGAAACCATAGATACAATCATTGTTATTGATACGATGTTCGTTGAAAGTATAGATACCATTATTGACACTGACACTATGTTTACAGTAGCTATAGATACCTTGATTGCTATGGATACGACGTCCATATCCAGCTTGGATACAATAATTACGCAGCTTCAAGATACACTTGACATTAGCTTTAATAATGAAGAGTTTAATGAATTATTTCAGTTGGAGTCTTTAATTGGAGACTTCGATATTACTCCAGGATCAAACCTTTCGATAGAAGTCTTTGTTGATTATAGTGTATTATTTTCAACAGTCTCATTTGATGATACCGAAGAAAGCATCAAAAATGACATCAACAATAATCTAATGACGGCATTTTCGTTAATGCAATAATGATTAGGCGTATATCATATTACTTTATTCTCCTGTTTTCACTTACAATCATTTGTTGTTGCAATGATGATGTACCAGAGCAATTGGATCTAGAGACAATCCCATTTAGTCCGGCCATATATCCTTTGAATATACCAATAGGCTTTCCAGCAATGGATATTCCAGAAGACAACCCATTGACAGTTCAAGGAGTAGAGTTGGGTCGGCATCTGTTTTACGATCCAATATTATCTATAGACAGCACTCAATCTTGCTTTACTTGTCATCAGATACAACACAATTTTACTGATAATCTAGCAGTCAGTCCAGGTGTAGAAGGTCTTCCAGGTACTAGGAGTTCTATGACTTTACTGAATATTGGATTCCACAATACTGGTTTATTCTGGGATGGACGGGTAAACACTTTAGAAGAACAAGCGCTATTGCCAATAGAAGACCCCTTAGAGTTGAATGACACTTGGACAAACGTTGAAAATAAATTACAACGAAGTGATCGCTATCCTAAACTATTCAGAGAAGCCTTTGGGATATCCGAACGAACAGAAATAACTAGAGAATTAGCAGTCAAAGCCCTTGCACAATTTGAGCGCACACTCATCAGTAGCGGTAATTCAAAATACGATATGGTTCAAGCAGGGTTGGATGTGTTCACAGATCAAGAGCTCGATGGATTCGAAATCTTTTTTGACATTAATCCTGACCAATCGCTTCATGCCGAGTGTGGACATTGTCACAATGCGCCTTTATTTACAACAAATGAATTTTTTAATAATGGACTGGATGCTGTAAATAGCTTGGGTGATTTTCCAGATTTAGGTCGTGGAAAGATCACAAATGTAGCTTTCGACAATGGCACTTTTAAAGTTCCTACACTTAGAAACATTGACTTATCAGCTCCATTTATGCATGACGGTCGGTTTCAGACCTTGGATGAGGTGATCGACCACTATGTATCGGGAGGCAATAAAGCTGATAATTTGGGTGCAGTTATACGGCCATTAAGTTTAGATGCTTCTAATCGAGAAGCGTTAAAGGCGTTCATTTTGACCTTACAAGACCCAGATTTTGTGACTAATCCAGCTTTTGCAAGTCCATTTTAAAAATTTTCTTCTTTTTTATTCTGCTAAAAAAGGACTTACTGGAAATTTTATTTTCACAATTTTCAATAATAGAACAATTCAATCTACCCTAAACCATTGATTTACATATATTTAATAGATACTCACAATCATATTAAATAATTATTTATATCACAATTATAAGTTTTTGTACTTGTAATAGGTAGATTTGTGTCGCATATTTGAATTGTGAATTTGATAGAACATCATTTTCACCTCAGCTAAAGAGCTGGTAGTAAAATTCGGATATGTTCATGGGATACTTGTTAATAGTAAGTTGTGATCTCAGGCGCAACTTATTATTAACAGTTTAAGAAGAAAAGAATAGAGCGAGCAGGTCCTTTTGAAATTGAATTGAATTTTAATATAAATATCTTAATTATTACCTCTGCTAAAGAGCAGAACCTTTAGGATATGTTCATGGGATTATAATAAAAAAGCGATTCGATCTATCGAATCGCTTTCTTTACTCCTCTGTGAAATATTAAAACATGAAAAAAAAGCACATTTCTTCGAAAGATTTGGCAAATTATTATCACAATGACATTTATATTTTATTGATTAACTATATAAATCATTGATAATCAATATGTAATTTTTAATATAGGGACATATTAAAATTTTATATATGTTACATTAAGGCCATTTTGTACTTGTCATAAGCGAATTAGTGTTGCATATTTGAAATGTGTTAATGATCGAACGTCATTTTCGCCACCAGCAAACGAGCTGGCTGTAAATTCGGATAGTTCATGGGATTATATTGTTAATGATAGGTTGTGTGTTTTGGTCGCAACTTATCATTAACATTTTTTGAGAAGAATGAAGTTGAGCGAACGAGTCCTTACAAATGTGATTGAATTTTAAATAAATATCTTAATAATAACCTCTGCTAAAGAGCAGAAATCTTAGGATATGTTCATGGGATTATAATAAAAAGCGATTCAGAGTTTTCTGAGTCGCTTTTTTTTTTGCTTAGAATTTACAAATGTCTCCATTCAGGAAAGAAAGCCATAAAACATTAAGCCAAGTTCTTTTGGATTTTACAGTTGGAATCTATCTTCTTTTGAAACCTTCTATGGCTACTTATCTGTTTAGTTAAACATGCGATTTTCTGAAAGTCAATTATTCCCTACATGGCTGAGATACGGTCTTCTTATGATCACGATTTTCAGTGTTGCTATTATGATTTTCACCAAAACCCATCCTCTACTTACTGTTTCCACTGCTGTAATTTTGGCAATTGTTTCTATCACCTTTTTTATTTGGAAACTAGAAACAAACATCGATACTCGCCGTATAACAATCGAGATAAAACCATTTATGAAAAAGTCCTTTCCTATCGAAGATATTACTGAGTGGAAAGTGCGTCAGTATGGCCCTATTGCTGAATTTGGAGGCTGGGGCGTTCGATATGGCTTTAAAGACACTACTGCATATAATGTAAGCGGAAACATTGGGCTTGACCTAGTGATTAATGAAAAAACCAAACTTTTGATCGGCACTCAAAAAGGACAAGAGATCAAAAGAATTCTAAAAAATGTAATACCAGAAAAAGAAAGAACGTTAGAAGGTTGATTTAGCAAATTACTGTTGGCTTTATCATCTAGACACTCCCCTCTTAGATTTAAGCATAGAATAAACTACTGCTACTTTTTACATCAAATTTAAATGCTACTATGAAATATTCGTACTTATTACTCTTGTCTGCTTTAGTATCTCTTCTTGCTTGCTCAGAAAATGAGATACAACCTTTTGTTGGTACTTGGCAATTATCAGAAATATCTGCAATAAACTGCCAAATCATCGATGATAATTTTTCACTAATACTTGATGAAGATGGTTGCACAAATACGGGCATTGTCGGTATTTGTTTGAACCAGCTAATTTCACTTAGTGCAGATGGCACAATTTCAGGAAACTTTAGCTCGGAAATTGAAGGTCTAGACGGCCTAGGCATCGACTTAGAAGACTTAGGATTTGATTTTGATGATATATTTGAAGAATTGTCTTTGAATGGCTCTTATATGAACTTAGAGGACCCCAATGACCCAAATGCCAATATTTTTAGAATATGCGACGACTCAGACTGTAATGACATCAATTACAGCATTATTGGTGATCAATTAACGCTAGAGAATTTTATTATGGATGGAAATGATTGCGCTTTCAGACTTGTGTATACGATGAGATAATGTTGTTTAATTTAAAGACCAAAGATGCAAAAACAAATCATTCATTTAGCACTCTTTGTAATACTTCTAAGCTGTTCAAAAAGAGTAGAAACAATTATAAATGCCAATACTATCTCTAATGAATTATGGACGTATGATTTGGCAACAGGCATCCCTGTAGAAGCTGGATTTTCAATTACAGAAGAACCATCAAATGCTATACGAAGTGAGCTAAATTGGGACGATGATGGCGTTTATAAGTACTTTTATCAATCTGAGCAAGGGTTTGTTGGGCAAGAAAGAATCACCATTCAACTAGCGACTTCGCCCGGTGATGGTAATTTTAGCTTTACAAAATTGTTATCAATCTTGCCGTACAGTAAGGCCTTCTAATTCATTTGAAGTCAATGGTAATACCTGTAATGATATTCCATCATCATGTTCTGCCGATATATATTCCAGGGTTTTTGTCTTTATTTTATTTCTGGATTCAAGTGAATCAATTAGCAGTATACATTCTACTTTTCCGTCTAATATGTAATTGTTCATATACGTCCAAAACCACCAGGTGTAATGTAGCTTTGGGTAAGACTCCACTAAGCCATAGAACATTTTATAGCTCCATTTGCGATTATGGTATTTCTGGATGATCCGAATCAGATCTAACGTGTCAAGGAATTTTTCTTTCATTTCGACACAAAATTGATCTACACCTTCGATCTTGCCCGTCTTGTTGTATTGATAAAAATTCTTTACCTCTATCAAGTACAATTTGTCCTTAAACATTCCAGCAAAATCAACACCACTAAATGATCTTCCACTAACGGTTCTATAAAAATCGTGTGAATCGTATTTGATAACTTCCCATTCTTTTGAAAATGTAAATGTACATTCACTCTCTTCGAAATAGTGTGTATTCTTCGAAGACATAGGCGGTTAATAATGGCCGTAAAATCGCCTCATAAACCACTCTAACACGATGAATAAGAAAAGTAAGCCAAACAGCCATTTAAAGTGAATGATGGGTTTAGTATTTGTAGTGGCATAGACGATTGGTGTAATGGATGAATCCGCCCGTAAATCTTGCGCCAATTGTTGCACTTGATCTGGATAATAAAACTTACCACCATTCTGCTCACTCAAATTCCGCAACATTCCATGATCAGCTGTCGTATTGAATAGCTCCAATTGTATTGACTCTACCGTAAATCTACCTGACTGCGTTAAAGATTCGCCATTCACGTTGGTTGCAGCGGTATACGAATATGTTCCAGCTGGAAATCTGCCTATGTCGAGATTATAGGCATTACCAGTCTGTGAAAAGGTATATTCAAAAGCTTCACCGCTACTGTTTTTAACAGTAAGGAAAGCATCGGCGTCATTGACTAATTGATAAGCATTGTTGTATAATTCGGCATCAAAAAATATATTCTCATTTTCCTTGAAAATATTCTTTGAAACAGTAGCTCTAAATTTTCGTTTGTCTTCTTTAACGGATGTGTAGACAAATGTTTTATCAATCAAATCAGTAATAACTTCAAAATTTTTATGCTGCAGATAATCGAATAATTTCCATTTCCAAATACCTTCTGCGGCCATCACTGCCGTTTTAATGCCGTTATCATCACTAAATGAAAGCAAAGGATATTTAGTCTCAATACTTCCTATTTTCTGGTACAAAAGAGTTGATGTTTTTGGCCCTTCTGCATATTCCCCGAAAGGGGCAATAATCGGGACAAATTGATTCAATTTTGATTTTGTATTATCTGATAAATTAAAGGATGTGAATGAACGAGCGAGCAAAGGTTGCACATCATTTTGTGTGGCGTTATTCCCTCTTATTGTGAGCGTATTTTGAGCTTTATTATAGGCGTTGAGGTTTGTTTGCGCTCCTACAAAAAACAATCGAGGAGATTTTGATCTATTGATCTGGGCCAATACATTATCTATAGAATGAGCTCTGCTAGGTAAATTATGGAAAACATAGAAATCATATCCTGAGGTCGATTTCTTATCTCCAGCATTTTGAATTGTTATCTCATAATTTTTATTCAACTCCAAAATATCATTAAGTGTCGCTAAATCTGGATGAGGAGCATTCGCCAAAATCAAAATTTTCAACCTCGAGTCTAGCACCTCGACATAGATGTCTTTGTAATTATTTTTAGTTGTTTGTTCGCCATCTATCTTCCCTAAACTCACCCTGTATCTAGTAATACCAGGAGAACCCGCATCAAGCGTCATTGTTTTGGTTTCGAAAAATTGATTCTTATTTATTCGAATGGTTTCATTCTTAATTGGTACAAATGTATCTCCTTGTTCTTTGCTTACAGTTAATCGACTTGTGTTGCCAGCGGCGTTAAATGCTTGCAGATCAATCTGTACATTAAACTTATCTCCTAAATATGCGATTCTATTGTAAAGCACATTTTTCACAATCAGATCCTTTCGAATCGTTGTATCTCCCAGACCAACTGTATAAATCGGCGCTTTAAATTGATTGGTGTTGTACAGTGGATTTTTGCCTTCATTATATAAACCATCTGAAGCAATAACGACTGCTCCCAAATTTTGACCATTGAAGACATCATACACATATTGAAGTGCAGACGAGATATTAGTCGTCTGGTTATTATCGATAGAATCAGCTTGCAATGCTACGGCTTCAGCAAAATCATAATAGCTTACATCAAAATTTTCTTCCAAAGCACTTTTCTGATCGTTTAATGCAGTTGCTAAATTTTGACTTTCTTCAGGACTAATGGATAAAGATTTGTCTTGTAGGACGACTATTTTTGGCTTCTTGGTTTCTTCACTAATCTGCTTCAACAATGGAGACAACAATAAAGCTGCTAACCCTGCTACTCCAACTGTTCTTAAAAAGGCTAGAGCATACTTTAACCATTTGCCAGTTTCATCAAATTTATCTTCTCTGAAGTATAAAACGACTGCATATATAAGGCCTAAAAGGAGACATCCAATTAAATACCAAGAAGGATATGATAAACTTAAATTCTCGATGATTTGTTATTTACTATTGCGAGCACAAATATGAGCAAATTTATTAAACGAATTATGTAGCAATTATTGTTGATTTTTTTGCGTTTTTTAAAGTAATTACAAAGCTTATGACAATTAGATACTTAGCATTCATACTCCTCTTGACGATCAGTCAGTCAATTTATGCCTCCTACATCTTCATTCCAATGGGTCCTGACAACCAAAAGGATCATCTGAAAGCCTATGGCATTACCTACTGGATACTTGAAAATGGAGCTGAAGCGTATTGGATGCTCAACCATGAAGGAGGAAGTTTTGTCTTCGAACACACGGCAATATTCGAAAAAGAATGCAAAACAAGAGGAGTTAGTTACAAAGTTATACCAAATGCCCAATTCGCGAGCATTAGACAAGGCATTGCTGATCCTGAGCTAAATGAAGAAGTCATTAAGTTGGAAAAACCGCCAAAGATAGCTGTTTATACGCCTGACTTCAATTCACGTGGCGAACGAATACAACCCTGGGATGATGCCGTAACCATGGTATTGACTTATGCGGAGATACCCTATGATCAGATTTACGATCGTGAAGTGATGGAAGATAAATTAGCAGAATACGATTGGTTGCATTTACACCATGAGGATTTTTCAGGTCAATATGGAAAATTTTATGCGAGTTATCACAACAAAGCTTGGTATCGAGAGAATGTATCAAAAATGGAAGGGCTTGCAAAAAGCCTTGGTTTTGGAAAAGTATCGCAATTGAAACTTGCAGTTGCTAAAAAAATCAGAGAATATGTAGGCGCTGGCGGATTTATGTTTGCTATGTGTTCTGCTACCGATACGTTTGATCTGGCTTTGGCAGCAGAAGGAACAGATATTTGCCATCAAGTATTTGATGGTGATCCAATGAATCCGAATGCACAAAACATGTTGAACTATGAGAACACCTTTGCTTTCAAAAATTTTCAGATCATCAGAAATCACCTGGAATATGAAACTTCAAGCATAGATCACAGAAAACGGAAGATCATACCTGAAAGAGATTATTTTTCATTATTCGAATTTTCTGCAAAATGGGATCCAATTCCGACAATGCTTACGCAAAATCATACCACTACAGTAAAAGGGTTTATGGGACAAACTACGGCATTCGATAAACAATACATCAAATCAGATGTCTTGATACTTGGCGAAAATAAAGCCATCGATGAAGCGCGGTACATACATGGAACACTAGGGAATGGAACTTGGACTTTCTACGGTGGTCATGACCCTGAAGATTACAGACACCTCGTTAATGACCCAGAAACAGACCTTAGCTTACATCCTAATTCACCAGGATACAGATTAATTTTAAACAATGTTTTATTTCCTGCTGCAAAGAAGAAGAAGCGTAAAACATAGCAGATAGTTTTTCGAGTTAATCCCACATCCAATCTTGATCCATGCCATTTAGGCTAAAGTATACTATTGCTACAAAAACTGGAGCGAGTATGGTTGCCAACATGTACTTGTAATATGAACTAGGAATTTTCGCAGGTTCTATCAGTTGAAAAATCAAAGACAATAAAAGAATGGCGGTAGCTATCGGCGGAATAATCACAAACAATAAGAAAGCAGTATACTCATTGATGATCCAAACGAGGATGTAAAAACACAATTGGACCATAAAATACTCAAGAACACTTAGAAATCTCATTCCACTAAATTTCTGTTAAGATCATAAATTCTAAAACTAAAGTCTATATACTGTAAGTTTGCAAGTTATGAAATGTCTTAAAACGATTTTGATTGGAACATTTATTATAGGGACTCTTGGACTGGCACAAGCTCAAAGTAAACAAGACTCCATATACGAGGCCAATTTAACTAAAGAGTATATAAGAGGTATGTACATCCCCGCTAACATGAAAGAGGCATTTCGCGAACTGATCAATTTATCAAGCGAATCTTCTTTAGATAAATTTAAAGAGGGCGAGGAAGAATTAGTGGCAAGGCGTTTACATTTTGGTCTTGGAAAATGGATATCAGCTAAATGGAATTTTTATGGTGGATCTCGATTCACCAAGTATTTGAATGAATTGGGTGTCAGTTATCCAGACGATATGGTTACTTATACGATTGTATCTTTTCATAGATTCATCAATCAAAGACCATTAGAACTAGAGGAGAGAGCAGCTGTTTATCGAGAGAAGAGAGAAGCAGAATTTCAAGAAAAACTGAAAAATGCAGAGACAATTTCCAAAAGAAAGGTCAAAAAAAATTAGGCTGATTAAAGTTCTCTTCGACTACTCCTAACGGACGACAGTTCCATCGCATTCATTATTATTTTTGGAATCACATTTCATTATCTGTGACTTTTTACCATTTTTGCACTCTTATTAAAGTGTATCGATCAACTATCAGAAAAAAAGCAAATGCCTAAAAACCTACTTATTGTTGAGTCACCTTCCAAAGCAAAAACCATTGAAAAATACCTAGGGGAAGACTTTAAAGTAAAGTCTAGCTATGGCCATATCCGTGATTTATCTAAAGGTAAAAAGGGAGTAAACATCGAAGACAACTTCAATCCAGTCTACGAAGTACCACCAGAAAAAGAAAAGGTAGTTAAAGAATTAAAAGCAGCTGCAAAATCTGCAACTGAGATATGGTTAGCAACGGATGAAGATCGAGAAGGAGAAGCTATATCGTGGCACTTATGTGAGGTTTTGGGTTTGGATGAAGACACCACAAAACGAATTGTTTTTAGAGAAATCACCAAGCCTGCCATCCAAGAAGCAATAAAAAACCCAAGACTTGTAGATAAAAATCTTGTTAATGCACAACAAGCCAGACGTATTCTAGATAGACTAGTTGGTTTTGAATTGAGTGAAATATTATGGCGCAAGGTTAAAAATAAATTATCAGCTGGCAGAGTACAATCTGTTGCTGTAAAACTGGTTGTTGAAAGAGAAAGAGAAGTTAGAAAATTTAAACCAACACCATATTATAAGGTTACAGCGAATTTTATAGTAGAAGGTGAAAATGGTAGAAAGGTTACCCTCAAATCTGAACTCGATAAGCGACTTGCTAATCAAGAAGATGCAGAAACATTTTTAAACGATTGTATTGGTGCTGAATATAAAATAGATGACATTCAAGTAAAACCAACACAACGTAAGCCTTCTGCACCATTTACGACCTCAACCCTCCAACAGGAAGCCAGTCGTAAATTGAGTTTTGGTGTACGACGTACCATGTCTGTTGCCCAAAAACTGTATGAGAATGGTCACATCAGTTATATGAGAACAGATTCTAAAAGTCTTTCTCAAACAGCAACCAATGCTATTGCAGAGCAAATTGTAACTGACTTTGGCGAACAATATTTGGAAACCAGAGCCTACAAATCTAAAGATGCCAATGCGCAAGAGGCGCATGAAGCAATACGACCCACGAATTTTAAAGTAAAAACAGTCACTGGCACTTCTGATATGCAGCGGTTGTACGATTTGATCTGGAAAAGAGCGATTGCCAGCCAAATGGCAAATGCAAAACTAGAAAAGACAACAGTGAAAATTGGTATTTCTTCAAGACCTGAAGACCAATTCAAAGCAACTGGAGAAGTACTCAAATTTGATGGATTCCTAAAGTTATATATGGAATCTACAGATGATAATAATGAAGAAGAAGATTCATCGAAAACAATTCTGCCTCCAGTCAAGACGGGTCAGGTAATGGAACTTGATGTTATCAATGGTGTAGAAAGGTTTACAAGAGCTTCATCGCGATTTACAGAGGCAAGTTTAGTCAAAAAATTAGAGGAATTAGGTATTGGAAGACCGTCTACTTATGCGCCGACTGTTTCGAAAATAATGGAAGTAGGAAGAGGATATGTTGTGAAAGAAAGTAGAGAAGGCGTAGAAAGAAAATATAACTTTTTCACACTGAAAGACGATGTTGTAACAAAGAAAGAAGAAACCGAAATCACAGGTTCCACTTCGAATCGACTCTACCCTACTGATATAGGTATGGTCGTCACAGATTTTCTTGATCAGTATTTTGACGACATCATGGATTATAATTTCACTGCCGAAATGGAAGCGGAATTTGATCAAATCGCCATGGGTTCTGCAAAATGGAAAGATATGCTTAACGGTTTTTATCATCCATTTCACGAAAGTGTAGAAGAAACCCTAGAAAAGGCAGAAAGAGCCAAAGGTAGAAGAGATTTGGGTGTTTGTCCTGAAACCGGGCATACTGTTTTGGTACAGATGACAAGGTATGGCCCAGTTGCACAGATTGGATCCAGAGAAGAAGTCAAAGAAGACGAAAAACCTCGTTTTGCAAGTCTGAAGCCGGGACAATCTATGGAAGATCTTACCTACGAAGAAGCAATGGATTTGTTCCAATTACCAAAAACACTGGGTCAGCACGAGGATGTAGATGTCATTGTTGCAAGAGGAAGATTTGGTCCATACATCAAATACTTTCACGATAATAAAGACATGTTTGTATCTCTTCCAAGAGGAGAAGACCCATTAGGTGTCAGTTTAGAAAGAGGGATAGAACTCATCGAGGAAAAGAAAAAAGCGGACGCACCAGTTCATGAATATGAGAATTTGCCAGTAACCAAAGGAAAAGGTCGTTTTGGTCCTTTCTTAAAGTGGAATGACTTTTTTATCAATGTGCCGAAACGATATGACTTTGAAAATCTCACAATAGCTGAAATGAACGAACTCATTGAAGCTAAAAAAGTCAAAGAAGCTAATCGCTATATACAAAACTGGCCAGAAGACAAAGTATCGATTCAAAATGCCAGATGGGGTCCGATCATTAAGTTTAAAAAGAAGAATGTCAAATTACCTAAAAGAGATGGTGAGAAGATACCTGCAGAAGAACTGAAGGATTGGTCCTTAGATCAAGTGAAAGAGATCATTCTAGCTGAAATTCCTAATGCTTTTGGGAAACCGAAGAAAGCAAAAGCCAAACCTAAGGCAAAAGCGAAGACTAAGCCAAAAGCCAAAGCAGCTGTAAAAAAGAAATAGTCTATAGAAATTTTCCAGTAATTCGACGATTTTTTGTCTATACACCAAATCTCATTAACTTTTATTTCGTTAATGCATTATACATTTGTGTATAACTGTAATTCTATTCAGAAATCAAATAAAAAAGACAATGAAAATTAAGAGCTTAATTTTTGGCGTTGCTTTACTGATTGTGGGTTTTGTAGTTGGTACTTCGTGGAAAGATAGTCCATCAACACAACCGATAGCTGACACCAAAACAGATGAAACTTACATAGACAATCGACATGAAACACCTACGCTAATAACAGATGTCGAAGCAGCAACGATCAAGTTATTTGAGGAAGTATCGCCTTCAGTTGTATTCATTACCACATCAAAACTGAAGCAAGATTACTGGACTAGAAATGTATTTGAAGTAAAGTCAGGATCTGGATCTGGATTTATCTGGGATAAGGAAGGACACATCGTCACCAACTATCATGTCTTAGAAGGATCTAATAGCTTCAAAGTGGCTTTATCAGACCAAAGAGTGTATGATGCGGAATATGTAGGTGGAGAACCAAGTAAAGATTTAGCAGTATTAAAGATCAAAGGTAAAGGTCAAGAGCTAAAGCCCATTAAGATTGGAAGTTATGACGAATTGAAAGTTGGCCAATCTGTGTATGCCATAGGGAATCCATTTGGACTTGATCATACGCTCACTACAGGTATTATTAGTGCTCTGGGTCGAGAGATTAAGTCAATTAGCGGTCGTCCGATCCAAGATGTCATACAGACAGATGCTGCTATAAATCCAGGAAATTCAGGAGGGCCTTTATTAGATTCAAGTCATAGACTAATTGGAGTCAATACGATGATCTATAGTCCATCAGGCGCATCTGCAGGCATAGGCTTTTCTATCCCCGTTGATGTTGTCAGTTGGGTAGTACCAGATATTATAACTTACGGTAAGGTAAACAGAGCTACACTAGGTGTAGAGCTCATCACACAGCAGCGTGCAAATGCTTGGGAACTTGAAGGAGCGATGTTAAAGATTGTAAAACAGAATAGTGGAGCATACAATGCTGGCCTTCAAGGGTTTAGAATGAATACAAACGGGTACTACGACCCAGGAGATGTAATCGTAAAAGTCAACGGAGAGCCAATCAAAACAAATAATGATCTATTCTTAGTGTTAGAGAAATACAATCCGGGTGATAAGATTGAAGTAGAATATATTAGAGACACAGAAAAGAAAAATACTATAGTAAAGCTAGGATCTAGTCTATAGAACATATTTGTCTATCCTTTTTAACAGTTTTTCAAAAACTTATCCAACATATAAACGTTAAACTTTTGCATATATAGAATTAACAATTGTATATTAAGTGATACAAATTCAAATTTATCAAAAGTAGGTCTTATATTAGAGACTGATCTTCTTTTAACATCTTATCTGCAAGTTTTTAACTAATATTTTTACTAAAGTTAAGCGGTGTCAAAAGGTGTTCTCTTAAACAATTCTATTGTAGAAAAGTGTGCAAAGAATATTGCAGCTTACAAGCAATTCATCGATATTGCCTATGATCCCGTATGTCTGTTTCACAAGCCATCCTTAACATGTTTGTACTACAATACGAAGTTCAAACGTGCTTTCAATCCAAAGGACACATCTACACTTCCAGACTTACTCCAGAAAAACGCTGATTCTAAATATGAACTTAAACCCCTATTAGAAGACCGTCTATCAAAACAACGTATCGAACGAGATTTTCGAACTACAATCCCTTGTGATGATACTCAAGAATTTGAATTAACATTATCTGAGTCAGCTGATGCTCAATGTATGCTATGCTCTATTAGACAAATATCACTACACAAGAATTACACAGCCTCATTTGAAAATGATCACAATCAAATCATACTTTCATCCCTAAAAAATTATAAAAAAATAATTGACTCTTCACCTTTTGCCGTGTTGAAAACGGATATGGAGGGTATAATTACATTTAATTCTAGCTATTCCGAATATATACATGGTGAATGTAATAGTCCTTTAGTAGGAACACATTTAAACAAACACTTTAATCTCAACGGTTCAAATTTATTTGATAAACTAAAGAAAAAATTGATCTCTCAGAAAAAGGGAAATGGTCAGCTTGTTGCCCATGCGCTAAATATACATGGTAACCACAAAGAAGTGGAAATTCGATATACGCTCATCGATGATGAAAATTCTCAAGCAATACTTTTAAATTATTATGATATATCTGAACAAGTTAGAATAAAATCAAATCTTCGACAATCAAATAAGAAAATTCAATCAATGCTAGACTTGTCTAGTATGCCCATTATTGAAATAGGCGAAACGGGGATAATATTAAATTCGTCACCTAATATTAATCAGTTTTTTGGAATTGATGATCATGATATAACGGGTAATTCAATCTATTCTATTATAAAAACAGAAAACCACGCTTCATTCACTGAATTCATACAATCAATTCTAATACCTGATAAAAGTAAACTTACACATACATTTAGGCTAGTTGATAAATCCGGCACAGAAAAGGTTATCCAGTTATCTGGTAATCTAATTGAAGACAACAATCAAAATAGGCATAGAATTATACTGATTTGTGAAAATATAACAGAACGGCTCAATTCAGAATTAGCTTTAATCGAAAAAGACAAGGCATTACACACACTTTTAGAAAATTCACCTTTTGGGATATACGCGATAGACCTGAATTACAATATCACATTTATTAATAAAAATGCAATTCAAAGCTTTAAACAAAATCAAAACATTGAAGTATCCATATTTGACAATTTAAAAGATAAGATAGATTCAGAAGAATTTATAGAGTGGGACAAATTATTCAATCGAGTATTTAATGGGGAGAGTTTTTACTCTGTTGGTCAAATAGCTAATAATCCAAATAAAATAGTAAACAACCGATATGCGCCTTTGAAAGATGCTTTCGGAAACATTATAGGGTGTATTGAGGTGTCTCATGACATTACTTCAATTAAGTTAAAGGAATATGAATTACTAGAACGAGAGGCCTATCTCAACTCTATTTTAAATAGTGCGCCTAATGCTATATTGGTATTAGACCTTAACCACACTGTGACCGCAATAAACCCAGAAGCGGTGTCCTTCTTTAAGAAAGAGTATGCGACAGATTTACACAAGCACATCAAACTGGATTCCGTAATTGGAAGTGGAATCATGAGTCCATATACTGATGTTTTTAAGAGAGCATGCAAAGGTGAGGTTGTGAACTTCTTTGTTGTTCTTGACACTCTTGGGTCAAAGAAATACTACGATTGGACAGTAAGTCCTGTCAAAGATTATACAGAAACCATTATCGGAGCAAAAATTTTAATTCAAGACAGATCAAAAAAAGTTGAAAGTGCTAAAGCTTTGATTGAAAGTGAATTAAAATACAAACAATTACTAGATGTAATACCTGGTGGGATTCTCATGACCAGGCCTAATGGTGCGTTCCTTTATGCTTCTCCTGCGGTCCACGATATGCTAGGTGTACCAAGACATTACTCTTTAGAAAATTATGGCTACAAGACCTTTGTTCCAAATGTAGAGTTTTTTCAAAAAAACTTACAGTCCAATATAATTAATGAAAATTATTCAGTAACAAATAGAATAGCTGCAACTAAAAGAGATGGGACACCTGTCTGGCTGGACACACAAAGCAAATTAGTCAAATACAATAAGGAAGACGTCATTTTATCTGTTCTCATTGACGTTACCAAGACTGTAGAAATAGAAAAGGAAAAAGAGTTAAACCAAAAACTGTATGAGATATTAGTGGAAAGCTCTCTCGATGGAACGGATGTAACTGAAATTAAAGGAACTAAAGAAAAACCAGAATACACGCTGTTGATTAGGAATGAAAGAATGAAAATGTTTTTTAATTCCAATAAAAACGCATGTATAGAATTAGAACATCTACTTTCTATCGTACCAGAATATCAGTCAAACGGAGAGCTGAGCAAAGATGTGTTAACAAATGATTGGAAAATATTTATTGAAAATAAAAAGTTTACTGCTGAGCGCTTAATCTATAATACAAAGAAAGAATTAAGAAATGTATTCAGATCAGTCCAATTAATTGAATTCGATAATAGAACTTTCCTAGTACGGAGTTATAAAGATGTAACTGATCTCCGTAAAAAAGATATTGAAATTTCTTTAAGGGCATCGGAAATAGAAAAAAATAATAAAGTTTTACAAAATTACATTGAGTCAAATGTTAGCTTAGAAAGATTCGCATACGTCACAGCTCATGACTTAAAATCACCTATCAGAACAATCATAAGTTTTGCACAATTGCTTGAAAGAGGAATTTGGCATGACCTTACTCCTAAAAATCAAACATTTCTCAGAATAATTATTGACAGTTCAAGAAACATGTTTTCTCTTGTGGAAGATGTCTTGTCTTACTCTCAAATTGGTACAGAAAAACTGACTACTCATAATTTTTATATTGATCAATTTTTGGAATTTCAAACCTCTCTATTACAAGAAGAAATTAATTCGCATAATGCCAGCATTACATATGATATAAACATAAATACTATTGAGTGTGATAAAATAAAGCTTGGACAATTACTTCAAAACCTAGTGAGAAATGGGATTAAATTTCATAAAGAAAATGAGAAGCCCATAGTTAATATTTCAGTTGTAGATTGTGGAGACGAATGGAAATTTGGGGTCTCTGATAATGGCATCGGAATAAAAAAAGAACACCAAGAAGATATATTTACCGTATTCAAACGCCTTCATACAAAAGGAGAGTTTAGAGGCAACGGCATTGGCTTAAGTACCTGTCAAAAAATAGTAGAGCTCTGGTCGGGCAAAATCTGGGTTGAATCTGAAGAAGGAGTTGGCTCTACTTTTTACTTTACAATTCCAAAAAAAGCTAAACGTATACTCTAATTAGTCAACTTTCAAAATTAATTTTCCCGCATTTTCATTTCGCTCCATCATTAAGTGTGCACTAACAATATCATTCCAATTGAAAACTTGATGTATCACAGGAGATAATTTACCACCTTTAAAGGAAGGATAGACAGAGTCTATAAATGCCTTTGTCAATGCTACTTTATAACTTGATGATCTTGCTCTTAATGTAGAACCCATCACGCTCAACCTTTTCCAGACTATTTGTCCCACATTACTATTTTCCACTTTTAATCCACCTAGTGCAGCCAGCATCACCATCCGGCCATCGAGAGATAAGACATCCAGATTATCAGAAAAATAACTACCAGCAATAAAGTCTAATATGACGTCAATCTTTATCCCCTGATTTGTAATCTCTTCTTTGAAGGAGTTGGTTTTGTAATCAATAATTACATCAGCACCTAGTTTTGCACAAACATCATGTTTTCCTGCAGAAGCAGTAGTAACAACTTTTGCACCTAACAATTTTGCAAGTTGAATTGCTGCTGTACCTACACCACTTGCGCCAGCATGTACAAGTATTGTTTCTTCGGATTTCAATTTTGCTAACCAATGCAAAGATTGAAACGCTGTTAAGAATACCTCAGGTATAGCCGCACCTTCTTCAAATGACATATTTTCTGAAATTGGTATAATCATATCTTCATGGACTTGTACGAATTCAGCATAACCGCCTCCATCAATTAAGGCACAAACACGATCTCCAATATTCCATTTGGTCACTGTAGAACCTATTTCTGTAATAATACCTGCCACTTCCAAGCCTAAAATTTCAGATGCACCAGGTGGCGGTGGGTACATGCCCATTCGTTGCAAAGTATCTGCTCGATTAATGCCACATGCTTTTACCTTGACAAGTACTTCATTAGAGCCACACATTGGTTTTGGTACTTCTCCGATATATAAAACATCTGGTTTTCCAAAGTCAGATAATAAAACTGCTTTCATGTTGCTAAAGGTCATCTTTTGTATGAACAAAACAATCGTCCGTGGAAAAATATTTGAGACATAACATTGAATTTGTACTTTTATAATATGATACGTATAGTCTGGTTCATATCGCTAGTATTGGCTTTGGGCTGTCACTCGCACAGCCATGAACCATCTGCAGAGCTCAAAAAAGCTTTTTCAATACAACAAGAAGCATTGTCAATACATCAAGATGTGGAGAAATTAATAAAACAACATGGTGCAGAGTCCAAGTACGCTGATAAATTAAAATTATGGCATGAAAACATGGTCGAAATTGAAGGAATGGCACACGACCACAAAAATTGTTCTCATAATCATGCGCCATCAAATATAAGTGTGTCCGATAAAGAAATGATTGTGGTCCAACAAGAATGGAAAGACTCCATTATCGTTATTAAAAACCAATTACAATCGCTCTAAACATCATAAGTGTCTATTTTAACGGTCTTACACATTCAGTATCATTTAGCTTACATCTTCCCTTATTGCCCTTAATGTTTAAAATGTTTCACCATGACTGCATTATTCATCTCAGGCTCTTCGTCTAAGTCATCTTCCAATTCTACCTTATTAGTGGCAGTTTCAAAATTAGATAACCACTTACAAGTTGAATTCGCCTCACCATTGACTACATTACCTCTCTACTCTGCAGACGATGATCACACTTCAGTTTCAGAGATAGTTGTTGCGTTTAGACAACAAATTAGATCAGCAGATTGCGTTATTATTTCAACGCCAGAATACCTCCATAATATTCCAGCTGTACTTAAAAATAGTTTGGAATGGTTAAAAACAGGCGGAGAATTACAACGAAAAAAAGTAATCCCCATATGCTATACACCCAAAGAACCTAGAGGAGAAAAAGCACTAGAATCCTTAGTCAATTCACTACTTGCCTTAGAAGCCAATGTACTCTGTAAAATCAGATTATTTCATAAGGATATAAGATTTGACGAAACAGGAAAACTGTTACCATGTATAGGTAAAGATATTGTCACTGAAAGCATAGCGCTTCTATAATAATAGGGTTTGTTTGACTATTTTTAGCTCATGGCTATTAACATCAAATCTCTGTTTTTATCAATTTGTGCATTGTGTTTAATGATCTTTTTCTCATGCGCTTCAGATAATAGTGAAACTGCCAAAAATGATAACGGTCTTCACATCACACATGAAGTCCAAGAAGTTGATTTAGGAAGCTCAACATCAGTTGTCAATTGGACGATCATAAATAAGTACTTAAAGCCACTCCCAAAAACTGGATGGTCAATTTACTTTAATCAGATTGCAATGATCATTGACAATGGTGATACTGATGTGGGACTAGTTGTTGAAAATGTAAAAGGAGATTACCAACGGATTTATCCTGATTCAAGCTTCACTGGACTCAATGTCGGAGACTCTTTGTCCTTCAGTCAAAAAATAAACTATCCTATACTGCGAAAAACATTTACGCCATCAAGCCTATACATTGCATACGATAATGGGTATACGACACCCATCGAAAATGTTACCCACATACCATTTTCTGATGAAGTAAAACAAAATTTAAATTCACCATCTGCTGCTGACATTTATAAAAAAAATAAACTTTTAAGTGTAAAACCAAAAACAGATATTTTACCCATTTCACCAAAACCTAAATCTTATAAAAAAGAAGAAGGAACGTTAAACTATTCGGGAACAATACATATTTCGTCTGGCACATTTTTCCGTAAAGAAGCAGTACAACTAAAAGACTATTTGTCAGAAGTTTTTACCGGCTCAATATTCTTTAGCGAATCATCAAATGATGAACCAGACAACACCATCAATCTAATAAAAAGCGATGATGTCGATAATCCTAGTGCATATCAATTAAGTGTATCAAACAAAGGTATATCAATCAGAGCATCACATCAGCAAGGCATATTTTATGGGATACAATCCTTGAGACATTTAATTGCGAACGAGAATTATACAAATCCTTCTAATGAAATATCTATTCAATATGCGCTAATTGATGATGAAGCTCGTTTTAATTATCGTGGATTAATGATAGATGTTTCTCGAAACTTCCATAGTAAAGAAGCCATTTTTAAAACGCTTGATTTGATGGCATTCTTCAAATTGAATAAATTTCATTTTCACCTGACAGATGATGAAGGTTGGAGACTAGAAATTGATGGATTACCCGAGTTAACTGACATTGGGGCAAAACGCGGTCACACGACAGACGAATCAGATATGCTCTATCCATTTTATTCTTCTGGACCGGACGCAGAGAATTCTTATGGAAGTGGTTTCTACAGCAAAGCTGATTTTATCGAAATCCTTCAATATGCTAATGACCGTCACATAGAAGTTATTCCAGAAATAGATTTACCTGGACACATGCGAGCTGCCATAATTGCTATGACAGCCAGATATAATAGATTGAAAACAGCAGGTGATGAAAATGGAGCAAGTAAATATTTACTTGAAGACTTCGATGATGAGTCCGTATATTCTTCTGCGCAAGGATATAATGATAATGCAATGTGCGTGTGCCGAGAATCTGCGTTTACATTTATTGAAAAAGTTGTAGAAGAACTTGTAAACCTATATGATGATGCTGGAATACCTTTAAAAGTCTTCCATAGCGGCGGAGATGAAGTAGCATATGGGGCATGGCAAAAATCACCTGTGTGTGAAAAGTTCATAGCAGAAACGGAAGATCTCAACAGTTCTGATGATCTCCATGCCTACACCCTTAATAGATTAAAAGCCATTTTGGCAAAGCACGATATAAAATCTGCTGGCTGGGAAGAAATACTATTAAAACACGGTGCAGATGGCCACAATACTACAGAAATAAATACTGATTTCTTAGGGGACAATATGCGTGCTTATGTGTGGAATGCGATATGGGGAGGAGGCAGAGAAGAGATGGCTTATAAACTGGCCAATTTGGGTTATGAAGTTGTGATTAGTAATTCTGCACAACTCTACCTCGACATGGCATACAATACCGACCCTGAAGAAACAGGATTAAGTTGGTCAGGTTATACTGATACTAAAAGTGCTTTCGATTTAGTCCCTTTAGATATTTATAAAACTGCTGGAGTCTCAGACATTGACAACTTTGTCAAAGGCAAAACACCGTTGACAGAAAAAGGCAAGACAAATATTTTAGGCATACAAGGACAGATATGGAGTGAAACAATACGAAGTGAAGAACTTCTTTTTTACATGATGTTTCCGAAACTAATATCTGTTGCCGAACGTGCATGGTCCCCTGAGCAACCATGGGAAAGTGAACCTGCCAATAATATTCTAAATGTTCAGCAGAGCTATTGGAATGACTTCACAAATACACTAGGTCATTATGTGTTACCAAAACTAGATGTTAAAGACGTGAGCTACAGGATTCCACCTCCTGGTGCTGTTGTAGAAAATGGTCAATTAAGTGCAAATACTCTATTTCCAGGATTGACTATTCGATACACAACTGATGGATCAATTCCGACAGAAGATTCTCAAGAATACATATCTCCAATAAAAATAATTGAAAATAACATTGTACTTAAGACATTTTCAAGTAATGGCAGGAGTAGTAGAGCTGTCAAATTAAATTAATGTAAATATATAATGCATTGATATACAAATATCATTATCATATTTTTTATGAAGCTTAAGACTTAGGCTGGATATATGTAAATCTAAATCCAACAATATTTAGCTGAATTGCGTCAATAGAATCAAATAAATGGATCTGATTAAACGTAAAATTCAGGACCAAATAAAACTTATTTTTGGAGAACCTACGACTAACAAGAAATTGACTGGATAGAAGAACGAGAAGGCAAACTGTTTGGATATGAAATTAAATGGAATCCAAATAAAAAAATTAAAGCACCTAAAGCTAGGACCTCAAACTATGAAGAAGCCAACTTTGAAGTGATTGATCGAGATAATTATTTGGAATGGATAAGTGATTTAAAATTTCAAAAATGAAAAGACGAAAACTCCTATCTATTACCAAAAGTAGATTGATCAAATTATATTTTTATAATATGAAGTAGTCACGATTAAATCTTTAATCATTCAATTTCAAGACTTCTAAAAATGCTTTCTGTGGCACTTGGACAGTTCCAATTTGACGCATCTTCTTTTTACCCTTTTTTTGCTTTTCTAAGAGCTTTCGTTTACGCGTGATATCTCCACCATAGCACTTTGCAGTAACATCTTTTCGCAATGCAGAAATGGTTTCTCTCGCAATTATTTTAGCGCCGATAGCAGCTTGAATAGCGATGACGAATTGTTGTCTGGGTAATAGGTCTTTGAGTTTTTTACAAATTTTTCTCCCGAATGATTCTGCTTTGTCTCGGTGTACCAAAGATGACAAGGCATCCACAGATTCACCATTTAATTTTATATCGAGTTTGACAAGATTAGATGCGCTGTAGGCGATTGGTACATAATCAAAAGACGCGTAGCCTTTAGATATTGATTTTAGCCTGTCGTAGAAATCAAAAACAATTTCTGCTAATGGCAGTTCAAAGGTTAACTCCACTCTTTCTGTGGTTAAGTAGGTTTGCTTACTGAGCGTGCCTCGCTTCTCTAAAGCAAGGCTCATGATTGAACCAATATAATCTGGAGCAGTAATCACCTGTGCACGGATATATGGCTCTTCTACCCTATCTAACATCGTTGGATCAGGTAACTCAGACGGAGTATTAATGATAAGCTCTTCACCTTTTTTAGTATAAGCTACATACGACACGTTTGGTACCGTAGTGATTACTTCTTGATCAAATTCTCTTGATAATCGCTCTTGGATTATTTCTAGATGGAGCATTCCCAGGAATCCACATCTGAATCCAAATCCTAACGCTACCGAAGTCTCTGGTTCGAATACTAAAGATGCATCGTTTAATTGCAGTTTTTCTAAACTGTCTCGGAGATCTTCGAAGTGCTCATTTTCTATAGGATAAATTCCTGCAAAGACCATTGGCTTGACATCCTCAAAACCCTGTATCGCAGACTCGCAGGGGTTTTCTGCTAGGGTGATTGTATCTCCTACTTTTATTTCTTTCGAATCTTTTATCCCAGTAATGATGTAGCCTACATTCCCAGTAGATAAAGTCTTTTTTGGAATTTGGTCTAATTGCAAAATACCAATTTCATCAGCAAAGTATTCTGCCCCTGTATTGACAAATTTGACTTTGTCTCCTTTCGCAATTTTACCATTTAATATTCTATAATAAGCGATCACCCCTCTGTAGGAATTAAACATTGAATCAAAAATCAATGCTTGAAATGGCGCTTCAGGATCACCATCAGGTGCAGGTATTCTTTCTACTGCTGCAGCTAGTATTTCAGCAATACCAATACCTGTCTTCCCACTTGCATGAATGATTTCTTCTCTGTCACAACCCAAAAGGTCAATGATCTGATCAGACACTTCGTCAACCATTGCACTGTCCATGTCGACTTTATTCAAAATGGGAATAATCTCTAAATCATGTTCGATGGCTAAATACAAATTTGAAATGGTTTGTGCCTGAATCCCTTGTGATGCATCTACCAATAACAATGCACCTTCACAAGCTGCAATTGAACGAGAAACCTCATAAGAGAAATCTACGTGACCAGGTGTATCAATCAGATTTAAGGTGTATTTCTGACCATCTGTATGATTGTAATACATCTGAATCGCATGACTCTTGATCGTAATGCCTCGCTCTCTTTCGATATCCATATCATCCAATGCTTGGCTTTTCATATCTCTCTCTGATATGGTCTTTGTCTCTTCTAGTAGACGATCCGAAAGTGTACTTTTCCCATGATCAATATGAGCAATGACACAAAAATTCCTAATTAACTTCATCTGGTGCAAATATACTGTTAATAGCTTGGTATACAATGCCCAATGCTTCTAATCAAGCTTAAGTTTATTAATGCATTATCGAGCATCTTATAGAAATAAATGACAACTCAAATCTATCCAGAATCTACTGAATAAACACTAAATCAAGCATTATAGGCTATAAATGACTAAAGATACAGGTAGAGAAATTCTTTTAAGAAGAACTGAATATCGTTTTATCGTTATTCAATTCATGGTCTTTTCTGTTATGTTTGGCTAGGAATAGAAATGGTCATGGTTGTACCTTCACCAATAACTGAGTTAAGTTCCATCGTTCCATTAATGTAATTGATACGAGACTCCATACTTTTGAGTCCCAATCCTTTGTTTTCATTTTCAGGAAGGTCAGCCAACATTTCATTAATGATTTCTTGTAGCTCAATACTGATTTCGATATTAGCTTTTTTGTTTATTTCTTTTTGATTTAATTCTGAATATTTGAGTCTAAAAGAATCTGGAAAATTTGTTAGTTCATTAGAATTAGGTTGAGCGGATAGACCCAGGGCAATAAATAATAATAAAATTCCAATCTTCGAAGTAGGTGTCTGACGATCCATTTTGGCTCCATAGCGGTTGTTCATCTAAATTTTTCCAAGTGAGTACAAATCCTTGAAAATTCGTACCATTAAAACGGATACTTCCATCGACATCTCCAAAATCATCTCTTCCTATTCTTATAGCGCCAGCGACATCTAATTTTTGCTGTGGAGCACTAGTATCTATGCCTACATCGCGTGTCGTAAATACTGTATTATTTCCAATATTTGTCCATTGCGCAGTGAGCTGAATACTTGTTATTGAAATCAGGCAAAAAAGAAAAATTATAGTTTGAATTTTCATAGTGAATATTGTTTGGACTAAATAAATAATAAAAGACTCTGGTCTTGGAGGAGTTACTTTTTCAGTAATAATAGAGTGTGTCTTTGGAAGGTTGTTTTCTACAAGCTGAAGTGAATTGATCATCTTTGCGACTTTTATTTTCCAAAGATGAGTTGTTAATTTCAATTAAAAATCACCGAATTCTGTGATGTCTAAAAATCATGGTATTCTGTTAGAAACGAGGTTGAATTAGAATGGAAAATGGTAAGGAGAAAAATAAAAAAGTCTTAATCAAGTCTGGTTATACAGACGACACAGAAAAGCATAAATAAATAAAGAAAGGGATTATTAATCAACTAATTCTGTAGATAAGTAAAGGTATACTTTGTAATTCTGGAACGAAACTCAACTGCTATATATCAAATGTAAAACCTGTCCGCTTTAAATTTTCATACTTCTCTTCATCAAAACTATAAAGTCTAGCAGGTCTGTGAGCTACACCTGTTTGAAATTCTTTTGTATCAACCAAAATCCCCATAGACAAAAGCTTCTTTCTAAAATTTCGTTTGTCAAGTGAAGTACCTAAAATTGCCTCGTAAAGTTCTTGCAAATCAGATAATGTAAATTTCTCTTCTAATAATTCAAAACCAATCGGTCGATGCTGGACTGATTGTTTTAAAGAATTAAGACAGTCAGTCAAAATTTCAACATGGTCAAATGCGAGTTCTACGACACTCTCAACTGGTATCCATTTGACAATCTGTGCAAATGAAGATGGCTTAAGTTGTACTTTATTTACATTAACTAAAGATAAATAGGCAATAGTAATGACTCTGCCATGTGGGTGTCTGTCCTTTTTCCCAAAAGCCTTGACTTGTTCGAGGTACATATTATTAATACCTATCAATTGGTTCAATACCCTGAGAGGTGCATCTATTAAATCTTCATCTGGATACACTAAATCACCTGGCAACGCCCAATAATCTTCAAATGGTTGTTCTCCTCTTTTAATCAATAAAACCTTCAACAATTTTTGATCAAATCCAAATAGAACATTATCTACAGAGAAAGCTGATTTAAAATATTGATTCTGTACATCCATGGTAACCAAAAAAGCAATTTAGGGATTACGTGTATAATTAACACTAAGAAGCTTACAGTTTTTTATAAATTGAAGCAAATTCCAATTAAACCATTATGAAGCAAATCAATCTCATTAGCGATACTATTACAAAACCTAATGATGCCATGCTGCAGTATATGATGCAAGCAGAAGTAGGGGATGATGTCTTCGGTCAAGATCCGACAATCAATGCACTAGAAAAAAAACTTGCAGATATGTTTGGAAAAGAATCTGCAATTTTCTGCCCATCTGGTACAATGACAAATCAACTCGCTATAAAATGTCATACCAATGCGCTGGATGAATTAATATGTGAAAAGACTTCTCATGTCTACCAATATGAAACTGGTGGATATAGTTACAATTCCAGAGTTGCCATTAATTTGATTGATGGTGAAAATGGTAAATTAAAACCTCAACACATCACAGCTGCCATAAGACCTGATTATGATTGGTTACCAAATTCTAGATTAGTAAGCATTGAAAATTCTTGCAACAAAGGTGGTGGCAGCTATTATGATTTATCCGAAATGAGTGCTATTTCACAAACTTGCAAAGCACATGATCTCCGTTTACATTTAGACGGCGCAAGATTATTTAATGTGTTGGTAGAAACAGAAGACAAGCCAATCGATATAGGACCACTGTTTGATAGTATTTCCATTTGCCTATCCAAAGGGTTAGGTGCACCAGTCGGTTCTGTTCTTATCGGAGATACACCATTTATCAAAAAAGCCAGAAAATTTAGGAAAGTAATGGGTGGTGGGATGAGGCAGGCAGGATACCTTGCTGCTGCATGTATTTACGCCTTGGATAATAACATGCAACAATTAAAGATAGATAATCAGCACGCAAAAGATATTGGAGTAGAATTACTCAAATTACCTTATGTGGATGCAGTCAAACCTGTAAAAACGAACATCCTTATTTTTACAATTGCTGAGACATTGGCAGTTACTGACATATTACAAAAATTTCAACAAAAAGGAATAGTGGCTAGTCAGTTTGGAGCGCAGGACATTAGATTCGTAACACACAATGGTTTTGAAAAAAGTGATCTCGAGGACTTGATGCAAAGAATGAAATCAATTAAGACTTAACCTTCGGCTTCTTTACGCTTATTTATCTCATCCCTAATTCTTGCTGCCCGTTCATAATCCTCTTTCGACAAGACATCATCTAGTTCTTTGGTCAGATCTGCTAAGGACATATTCTCGATTGTTGTCTTAGCTTTTCGTAGACGCTTCTTTGGGGTTTGTTCTGCTAATTCTGCTTCTGGATTTTCAATTAAAACACCAGCTTCATCCATCAAAAATCCAAATGTATAAATTGGACATTCGAAGCGGACAGCCATCGCAATGGCATCAGAAGTTCTCGAATCGATCTCATAAAGCTCACCATCTTTCAGACAAACAAGCTTGGCATAAAAGATACCATCGAGAAGATTATTAATGACAATTTCTTTCAATTCTATATTAAAAGAATCCATTGTGTTTTTAAACAAATCATGCGTAAGCGGACGGTTTGGCTTCATTCGCTCCATAGCAACAGCTATCGCTTGAGCTTCGAAACCACCAATTACTATTGGAAGCCTTCGCTGCCCTTCGATCTCACCAAGAACCACTGCATAATTGTGTGATTGAGTGACACTGTGGGATAAGGCAACAATTTCTAGTTCAATTTTCTTCATTTACGCTTGTAAAGTACAAAGAATATAAGAACGAATTAATAGATATTTAATTACTTGCTTTAAAATTCTTTATTGCTTCAGTCAACGCAGGAACCACATCAAATAAGTCTGCACAAACGCCATAATCAGCTGCCTTAAAAAATGGAGCCTCCGGATCGATGTTAATGACAACAATTGTTTTAGAACTATTAACTCCAGCTAGATGCTGAATCGCTCCTGAAATACCTGCTGCGATATATAAATTTGGTCTGATGGCGACACCTGTTTGTCCGACATGTTCATGATGAGGTCTCCAGTCATCATCGGCAACTGGTCTCGAACAAGCTGTAGTTGCACCAAGAACATTAGCTAAATCTTCAATTATACCCCAGTTTTCTGGGCCTTTCATTCCTCGACCAGCCGAAACAACTAACTCTGCCTCCGGTAATGGCACGATTCCATCCACTGTTTTTTGTCCTGTTACTGTCGTTTTTGCTTCAGGTAAGTCTACTTGCAATGATTCTACAGGAGCAGCATCCGTAGCTACTTCTTCAAGTGGAATAGAATTTCCTACAAGACTTAAGACTTTTACATCAGTACTGATGTTCACTTCTGCTATTGCTTTCCCTCCAAACACATTTTTCTTTACAGAAAAACCATTATCAGTCGTTGGGATAGAATTAACACCAGATACAACACCTGCATTCAGTGTGATCGACAAGCCACCTAATAATGATTTGCCAGTAGATGAATGATTAAGCACTACTGCACTTGCTCCTGTTTGCTGTGCAACTTGGGTTACTGCAGCTAAATATCTTCGTGAGTCATAAGAGTCAAAACTTGAGTCACTTAAATGAATCACTTTTGAAGCTCCGTAAGTACCAAGTTGCCCTGGATTTTCTGCCGCGCCTAGCACTAGAGCAATACATTCTACACCAAGCGCTTTTGCAGTTAGATGCCCGTAATAAACAGCTTCGAAAGCTGGCTTTTTAAATTTACCTTTTGGATTTTCAGCTAAAACTAGAACTGACATATATTTTGATTTATTCTTGTTATTTAATTAAATGACCTTTGCCTCTTCGTGTAATAATCGGACCAACTCTTCCATATTTTCTGGATCTATCATTTTAACTCCTGCTTTAGCATTTGGAAATGAATAGCCGACTGTCTTAACATCAGCACTAATATCCTGTGGTGGAACAACTTCAAGAGGCTTTCGTTTTGCCATCATAATACCTCTCATATTAGGGATCTTTTGTTCGGCAAGTCCTTTGGCTGCAGACAATACGAATGGTCCATTTACAGTTGCTATCTCCACCCCACCTTCTATGTCGCGCTCTACTGTAGCTACTGAACCATCATGTTCTAATTTACTCGCAAAAGATAGAAATGGAACATCCATTAAAGCTGCAATCATGCCTCCTACTTCTGCGCCATTGTAATCAATCGTTTCTTTACCACAAAACACTATATCGTAAGATTTGTCTTTGGCATAATTATAAATTTGTTGTGCCACTTCTTTGGATGACGTTGGATTTAAGTCAATTCGCACAGCATCATCTGCACCAATTGCAAGACCTTTCCTAATCACGATATCGTTGTCTGCAGTGCCAACATTTATGATAGTTACTGTTCCTCCATGCTGTTCTTTGAGCTCCAATGCACGTACGAGCGCATACCATTCGTCATATGGATTCATCATAAAAGTGACTCCATCCGAATTGAAGCTATTGTCCTCAGTAAATGAAATTTTTGAAGTTGGATCCGGTGTTTTGGTAACACAAACTAATAAGTTCATAACTTTACTTTTTTATTACAAGCTTTCAAGAGTTGATTTTCTGAATTTCGGTGCAAATATATGTATCTATATACGCTTAAACACAAAAACTTAACTCAGAGTTTAGTTTTTATTAAAATTCAAACGAAATTTGACCTATATCAACATAAAACGTGAATAGACTAGATCAATTGAAACGACTTTTAGTTGCGGAGCCTACTGATTCTTTTCTCTTATTTGCAATAGCAAAAGAATATGAGAAACAAGAAAACTCAGAAATGGCTATACAATGGTTAGAGCAACTTCGCGCACAAGACCCAGACTATGGAGGGCTATATTACCATTTGGCCTCAGCCTACAATGAAATGGAAGATATATCCAGAGCTTTAACAATATGTCAATTAGGAGTAAAGATACTTAAAGCCCAAAAAGATCAACATTTGTTAAGAGAATTACAGAATCTTGAATTTAATTTAGGTTTTTACTGACTTTAACACTCTTAATGTGTTGTTTTTGTATGGGTTTGACGTCTACATATCGTCCACTTCATTGAATATTTAGTATTTTTAGAAGTTGTAACCCGAATCTTAATTAATTTGAATTAGTTCAACTGTATAATTTTGAAATGCACGTTATGAAATACCCTATACATACCAATCAAAAATGGTTAGTGACTGCTCTTTTGAGTATGTGTTGCTTTTTGACCATTTTTGCTCAATTTACCCCTCCCACCTCTGTAATTATCAATGAAATCAATTACAGGACGGATACTCCAGGAGATTTTACCGAATACATCGAACTCCACAATCCAACGTCTTCTGCGATTAACTTAAATGGATGGTTAGTAGAAGGAATAGGCTTTACCTTTTCAAATGTTTCCATTCCAGCTAATGGCTATCTCATTATTGCACAAGACGTCAATGACGTGCAAGCTTTGTTTTCAATTCCTGGTGGTGTCAATGTGGTTGGTCCATTTACTGGGGCTCTTAAAAATTCGGGAGAAGACGTTCTATTAAGAGACAATAATGGTTTTGAAGTCGATTTTGTTGATTATAACAATTGGAACGAATGGCCTTCTACTGGTCACTTAGAAGATGATAATTTAAGTTTACAATTAGTAAATAAAAATTTGCCAGGTAATCATGCCGGCAGCTGGGCAGCAGATTTTCGCACGCCTGGAGCTCCTAATTCAGGTGTAGCTATTACTAATTACAATCAACGACCCATTATTCAGAATGTAAGAAGATCTCCTGACACGCCTTTATCCAATGAAAGTGTGCGAGTAAGGGCGGAATTTGACCAAGACAATCTTACGGTGCTTAATAACTTACAAGTTGACTTAGAATATAAAGTACTCAATCCTGGCACTTATGAAGAAAAAGACCATAGCAACTACAACTCAGGTTGGACCACAATGGTGATGAATGATAATGGCACAGGCCCAGATTCAACAGCAAATAATGGTGTATTTACTGCAGAAATACCTGCAAGTGCACATGGCCATAGAGACCTTGTACGATACAGGGTTAAAGTGTCAAACGGAGCTGCATTTAGTGCAACATACCCCGATCAAAATTACGACGAATCCAACTATGCTTATTATGTGTATGATGGTTATCCAACTCAATCAAATATTGATCTTAACACATTACCTGAAATCCAAGACATCACCATATTTTCTGATCTGAATAACACCTTAAAATTTATTGGCTCAGACGATGGCAATCACATTGCCCAACATCCAACAAACGAAATCCTTGGATATGGAGCAGTCATCTATGATGGTCGCGTGTATGATCATATTAGATTTAGACCAAGACATGCTGGTAGTCGACCTGATAGAGTCAAGCCAGGTATACGTATAAAATTGAATAGAGAACACTCTTTTGAGACACAGAATGATTGCGGACAAACATACGATGAAGACAGAGGAGGCCTTGCTTTATCTGGTGGATGGGTACATGATGAAGGTGCTCATGGTCTTGTTGAGTCCTTAATTTACAAAATCCTTACACTGGTAGGAAGCATCGAAAGAGCGGTAAATTATACACAACTAAGAGTTGTTGATGAAGCTGCTGAAAGCAACAGTAATGGAGGAGATTTCTGGGGCTTGTATCTGATTATGGAAGATTACGGTGGTGATTTGATTGATGAACATAATCAATTAGGCGAAGGAAACTTCTGGAATACAGACAGATCCATCAATCGACAAAGACAGATGGATTACTTAGGTCATTTTCCTGATTCTGAACTAATCCAACCGTGGGCTGATTCGACCTTGACCAATAACACCACTGGTCGTGCGATGATGGATAGTGATCTTGATTTAGAGATGATGTATGCAGATCGCATTGCAAATGTTATCTATGGTCAAAATGGAACTAATTACATTGGTAAACACAGTTATAGAGAATATTACAATTCTGTGACTGGTAAACATTTTGCTTGGTGGGGTGATATGGATAATGCCTTTGGGGCACCTATAGATGATGGCATGGTCTTTCTTCGTGATGATTTAGTTGCGACTCACCACTTAATCAATCGTATTTTTGTAGATCCAACTGACAAAATTGCTTATCAAAACCAGATGAGATCAGTATACGATTTATTGATGAATGGTGACCACGATAATTCCTCCTCAGTGGACCCTTATCAACAAATTGATTTCCTTGTCGATGAAGAAAGTAAATTAATACACAATTATGGTACTGCTCATGATTGGATGGAAGTTGATCAGAAAAGGTGGGGTCATGTGTATAATGCAACTTCACCAACAAGTACAGATTTGACTGCCGATGCACATGTAGATTGGTATAAACAATGGTTTCGCGACAGAGCAGCTTACATGGTTGACAATGATGGACCGAGATCGACTAATATCAACTTTGGTTCTGATGTCGCTGACGAGATTTTTGATCCAGAAATCCCACAAACGCCTACGATAGCAAAGGCTGGTCCAGCTGGATATGCGATTGATGCCTTAAATTTCACGAATAGTACATTTCTAGATTCAAATGGAAACACGAATACATTTGAAGCGCAAGAATGGAGAATAGCAGAATGGTCAGATCCTTCAAACCCTTTTTACGATACAAAATGTAAATCACATTATGAGATCGAAACTGTTTGGGCAAGTGGAGAAATACCTACAGATAACAGTACATTTTCTTTTAATGATGCAACTAACTTATTAGAACCTGGTAGAACGTATAAGGTTAGAATGAGACACAAAGATGATGATGGTAGATGGAGTCACTGGTCTGATGCGATCACCTTTATAGCAGAAGACCTTATCAATCCTCCATCAGATGTTATAGTCTTTACAGAAATTCATTACAATCCTTCAGTAGGTTGTTCTGAGTTTGTTGAAATTCACAATCCTACGAATAGTAGCGTGAATTTAAGTGGTTACAATGTCCACGGCCTTAATTTTACGTTTCCTCCTCTTTCCATTATTGGTCCAGGTGAGTATAAAATTATAGTTGAAGATATCGATTGCTTCAATGCAAGATTTTCATCTGCGCCTCCAGGAATAATAATTGGAGAATTCAGTGGAGGTCTAAGTAACTCAGGTGAAGAATTGAGACTTGAATTTAACGGTGCTCGTTTAGATTCTGTAAGATACGACGATACATTGCCGTGGGATACTTTAGCAGATAACGGCTTACATTCTCTTGCATTAATCGATATACAATTAGATAACAACTTGGCAGTCAACTGGTCAACACAGTGTTTGGTATTTGAAACACCTGGAGAGCCAAATGACTTTACAGGTTGTGATGTTTTCCCTGATTTATCTAACTTATTGATAAATGAAATCAAATACGGAACTGGTCCAGCAGAATTCATAGAATTAAAAAATTGTGGAGCAACTCCTTTGGACGTGCAAGGATTGCAACTAAGTGGTCTGCAAGTAGATATGCAAATTCAAGAAAGCATAGTTATTCCACCAAATAGTTTCATTGTACTTGCTGCCGACAGCACTGCATTCAATAATTCTTACGGAATGAATGCAGATGCAATTTATACAGGTTCACTAAACCCAAATGGAGTTAACGGCGAGTCTCTCATTCTTACTGATTTCTTTGGAAATAGTGTTGATCTGGTAAGCTATAATAATCTTGCTCCATGGCCGATCAATCTCGGTGGTAGTAGCATGGGAGTTATTGACTGTGGATTTGATAATGATTCTCCCGTCAACTGGTCCAAGCAAAATACCACTTTCACTCCTTTTGCTGAAAACACGTTTGGTGCAGATGCACTTCCAGACTACTCAGCAATGCGCATCAATGAAATTCACTACTCAGCCACAAACGTAAACGAGGAATTTATAGAACTGTCTAATACCAGTTTCCTGCCAATTTATTTGACAGACTTAAAATTTGCGGGGGTTACATTTACTTTTGCTGATAGTGATGTTTTGGCACCTTTTGGATACTTTGTCATTGCAAGAAACGCTACTGATTTTAGCAATAAATATGGATTTTTGCCAGATGCATCTTACAATGGTGCAGGTAATCTCTCAAATGCTGGAGAAAATTTAAGGATTGTAGACTTATTCAACAATCTGGTTGATCAAGTTAACTATGATGATGTTGCTCCATGGGATAGTAGAGCAGATGATGGTGTGCACAGTTTAGCACTAAAAATTAGCGCAAGTGATAATTCTCTACCACAAAACTGGTCTATCCAATGTGATGATTACACACCTAAAGCTCAAAATAATTTTGACGACGACAATGACTCGGTCTGTAACAACCAAGACAGCTGTCCAAACTTTAATGATTTATTGATAGGGACAGCTTGTAGTGATGGAGATCCGTGTACAGTCAATGATGTTTATACAAATTCATGTGAATGTGTTGGTACACCTAGTGGTGATTCAGATAATGATGGTATTTGTGATGCGGTTGATAACTGTAATCTTACAGGTCAAGCTTGTGATGATGGGATATTGTGTTCAGTAGGCAGTACATATGATGCTAATTGTAACTGTACAGGAGGTACATTTCCAGATACTGATGGTGATGGTGTTTGTGACCCACTAGATGTTTGTCCAGGGCATGACGATAATGTTGATGTAAATAATAACAACATACCAGACGGTTGTGAAGGATGTACAGATTATATTGTTGAAAATACGAACTCGATCATTTCACAAAACAGATCAGCACAAATTAGTATTGTGACAAATGGGAGAGTCTTTGTCGGAGACAGAGAATATCATGCAGGTGAAGAAGTAGAGCTAACTGATGGCTTTGAAGTAAAACTTGGTGCAGTCTTTCATGCCTACATAGCACCGTGTAACTAGAATATAGATTTTAACCCTACAGATGATGAGCTAATTCATCTTCTGTAGGGATAATATAAATTTGTGAAGACAGATTGTAAAACTACCATCTCATAATAATTGGTACATTGCACATACACCTTTGTTTTAAAGAGACTAGCATTAAATTTTCAGTTATCTAAACGGATTGAGTAAGTTCAAGAAACCAATTAGAGAACTAACCTTTTAAAGTTTTTCAAGTAATTATAATACGCTAATGAAATTTGACAATCAATTACGGAAATCATGCATCGTAGCTGCCACATTTATCCTATGTGTAGTAGGTGGACTCTCATTATTTGGTCAGATAGATATTGAATTTAGCCATGAAAGAGGGTTTTACCATTCTCCGATTACAGTGTCAATCTCCTCTCCAGAAGATCTAAACGCAACGATCAGATACACCCTCGACAATTCAAAACCTTCTCCAACAGTCGGTAATATTTATAGTGGTCCTATAACAGTAAATTCTACAGAATCCATACGAGCTATCGCAGTAGGAGGTCTAGGTATTTCTGATGTGATTACACACACATATTTATTCCCAAATGACATTAAAGATCAGCCTGAAATGTCTAATCACATTCCTGATGCGGACGTCGTAGCAGGCTTGGAATCTTTGCCAGCAATATCTATAGTAAGTACAGACGTTTTCAGAAATCTACATATTCAATCTGAAGTAGAGACATCAATTGAATTAATCTATCCTGATGGCAATGAAGGATTCATGACTCATTGTGGTATCCAAACTTGGGGAGGAAGTGATACTAACCCGAAAAAGTCATACAGGTTTGAATTTAAAAGTGCATATGGTGATAAGAAACTCGACTATGAAATCTTCAATTCAGATACTTATGAAAACCATGAGTATAAAATACCACCATGGTACGAATTTGACAAACTAGTATTGCGAACAGGAAGCCAGGATGGATTAAATGGAGAATTTGGCAATGAAAAACAAGCTCAGTTTCTGCGCAACAGATTTTTGATGGATGCTGCAATCGAATTAGATTTTCCTAGTGCACATGGACGATATGTGAATACATTTGTGAATGGCGAATACATGGGCCAATATCATATGATGGAAAGACCCGACGCTTCATTTTTCGAATCATATTTTGGCTATGACAAAGATGATTTTGAAGTACGAAGGGCAAAAGATAATTATTGGGATGGAACTCCACAAGACAATGGAGAAGGTGTAGCTTACAATAGCATGCTTAACAATATAGATTTATCATCTGCAGCTGGGATAGCAAATACTAATAAATATATTGATTTAGAATCAGCAGCAGGATATCTTGTTATGATGTCTTATGCTTCCGGTTTTGACTGGGGAAATAATCAAAATGCACTTTGTGGAGGACATGAAACTCCAAGCAATGTACCATATAAATTTTTGCTTTGGGATGTCGATTTATCGCTTCACCAAGGAGGAAGATGGCATCCAAATTTTTCAGGAGATGTCAACTATTTTAATGCACCATTTCAAAATACTGGTCCTGTTCCTGCGGAATTAACCAGTTCCAGTGAATTCAGAGTAATGATGGGGGATCAACTCCATTGTGCTTGTTTTGACGATGGACCTTTGACGGCTGCCAATGCAGATAGTTTATATTTTGAAAGAGCACAGCAAATTGATACATCCATTTGGGCGGAAGCCTCAAGATGGGGAGATGTGGTATTTACCAATCAAAGTAACGTAGATGTACCAATGTGGGACAAGTCACATTGGCTTACAGAGTTAAACTATATGAGGAATACATTTCTACCTCAAAGACGTCTAAATATCATTAATCACTTCAAAGTAAATAATTCTTATCCATCTATAGATGGCGTTGTCTACAGTGATAATGGCGGGCTTTTTGACTCAGGATATCAATTAACTCTTTCTAATCCAAATGGAGTAGGAACCATATATTACACAATAGATAATGTAGATCCAAGACAATTTGGTGGTGCAATTGCTCCTGCTGCACAAGTATATACTGGTCCTATCACTTTACCAGTGGGTGTATACGAAGTAAGGGCAAGAGTGAAAAATGGCAGCACTTGGTCTGCTATGTGTCCAAAAGAATTCTACATAGGTCAAGAGTATAAAAACATCCGAATCAATGAGATTCATTACAATGTATCTGACAGTACTATTAATGGTTCCTTGGTAGATGGTAAAGAATTTGATTTTATAGAATTAAAAAATAGAGGAACGACTGATGTGGATATGACTGATGTCATTTTTGATAAAGGAGTAACGATCTATTTTCCAGATGGCTTTACTATTCCAGCTGGAGGTTTTGCCATTCTTGCAGAAGATGCTGTAAACTTCCAAGTAAAATATGGCTTTGCTCCAGATTTAGTATGGGAAGGTAAACTAGATAATGGGGGCGAAACTTTACGCTACGTCGATCCCAATAAAGAAGTCATTGACAAAGTAACATATGATGATGTATTTCCGTGGGACGCATTACCAGATCAAGGTCAATACAGTCTTGCAGTCATAGATTGTACAGTATCTAATAATAGTCCTGTCAACTGGTTGAGGCAAAGCGTCTATTACACACCTGGTGCACCTAATGTCTTTGATTCCAATCTTTTACCTGATTATTCTTCGATTGTCATCAATGAGATACATTATCACCCGAGGGATAGTTTTCATGTTGGACCAGATACACTTGTACCAAGCAAAGAATTTGAATTTGTCGAGTTGAGAAATACTGGCTTTTTACCTATCCGTCTCGAAGAGGTCCAATTTGTCGAAGGCATAAATTATAAATTTGATGATGATACAGTCATTTTACCTGGACAATATTTGGTACTGGCTGAAGATTCTATGTGGTTTCACAACCGGTATGGTTTTGCTGCTTTTGATAAATATGACGGAAAGCTTGAAAACGATTCAGACACTTTAGTCCTAATAAGTCTTTTTAATGAAGTCATCGATTCCGTAGCTTACTTTGATAGTGGATCTTGGGATCCTCTGCCAGACCTTGGAGACTATAGTCTTGCATTGATCAATCCAAACAATGATCATAATTCGCCGACAAATTGGTCGCACCAATGTGATTTCGTAACTCCCGGTTTTCAAAACAATTTTGATGATGATGGAGATGGGACATGTAATGATCAAGATATTTGTCCTAATCTTGATGATAATTTAATAGGAAGTGTATGCGATGATGGTAATCCTTGTACAGAAGGTGAAACATTCGATCAGAATTGTAATTGTACAGGTGGAATATTTATAGACAGTGATAATGATGGTGATTGCGATGCTTTGGATATATGCCCAACACTCAGTAATACTCTAATTGGTACAAGTTGTGATGATGGAAATAGTTGTACTGTAGGTGAAACTTACGACAGCAATTGTAATTGTAGTGGTGGTACATTTACAGATACAGATAATGATTCTGTATGTGATTTCCAAGACCTGTGCCCAGGATTTGATGACACACTCATTGGCACACCGTGTAATGACGCCAATCCATGTACATACAATGATGTCTACACCAGCACTTGTGGATGTGCTGGAACACAAAGCCCTGATTCCGATAACGACGGAGTTTGCGATCTGTTAGATTTATGTTCTAATATAGACGACTCATTAATCGGTCAACCTTGTGACGATAATATTATTTGTTTTATTGGTAGCACATGGACGCCAGGACCAAATAATATATGTAATTGTAGTGGTGGATTTTATTCTGATTTAGACAATGACAATGTATGTGATCCACTAGATCAATGTCCTGGCTTGGATGATCAATTGGATAGTAATAATAATGGAATAGCTGATTGTCAAGAGACATGCCCAGATTTTATAATTGAAAATACAAATCCAATTATTGTTAATAATATCAGCACCAAAATTGGAATTGAAACAAATGGCCGAGTATTAATTGGAGACATTACATATGAAGCTGGCGACTATGTTGAATTAAAAGCTGATTTTGAAGTGTTGCAAGGTGCTGTTTTTGAAGCAAAAATTGAGGCTTGTAATTA
>CAYVFU010000013.1:0-47747 GCA_964450495.1 uncultured Saprospiraceae bacterium
TTTACTTCGTTGTCAAATCTTCTGTTTTTACGCTTAAGTTGTGCCATGTTTGTTTTCTTCTATAGATGTAGAAGAGAGCGAAACTGGTGTTTTTTCTAATTTTTAATTTTAAATGTTCAATGTTGAATTGGTTGTGTAGAGATATTTTTCTTGAATAGAAACAATTCCTCCGTTTCTGAGCCTCCAATTGTTGTGGGTTTCGGAGATTTTTATTTTTAATTGATGAATCTAATAGCTGTCTTTTATAATTAAAAGCAAACTCACAGCTGTATTCTTATGAAACAATCAATTAAATACTTGCCTGTCACAGGTGAGTTAAAAATTAAAAATTAATACCCATCTTCTAACAACGTAACAATCCCACTATCCGCATCAAACGTTGCTTTCGCCCCAATAGGAAATGTACACTGATCATCCGTATGGCCAAAAGAGATACCATATGCTGCAGGAACTTTTAATCTTTTGATTCGCTCATGAATCACTTCTTGCAGCTTTTGCTTTTTTTCATTTTTTTGTTGGCAGCCTACAAAGATTCCGAAGATGATGCCTTTTGCTTTATTAAAAACTCCTGCAGAAATTAGTTGGGTGAGCATGCGATCAACCCGATAAGGTGCTTCACCCACATCTTCAATGAATACAAGTTTCTTTTTTGTTTTTACTTCGTGTTTTGTACCTAATAAAGAAACCAATAAGGTCAAGTTACCACCAACCAAATCTCCAGTTGCAACACCAGAATTAATCGTCGAAAATTTATATATATCTTCGGTCAATCCTCTTTCTACATTATCATTAGAATGCATAATGTTGTGCTGACCCTCTAATCCAAATATGGGTGACAGATACTGACTTGTATAATCTGTCATTTTAGATGATGAAATAGGCCCATGAAAACAAGGGCTACCTGTCTTTTGATGAATGGTATTTAATAATGCCGTGATGTCACTATAACCAATTAACGGTTTTTTGTTTTTTTTAATTAAATCAAAGTCTAGATAATCCAAAATCCTAGTCGTACCATAGCCCCCTTTAACACACCAAATACCATCGATATTTTGATCTGCGTACATGTTGTGGAGTTCGTTCAGTCTCATGCTATCAGAACCAGCTAAGTAACCGTGTTTGCGTAGCAATGTTTTAGAATAGTGATATTTTAATCCAAGAACATCTAGATTCATCTTGGTTTTTTCTAAGCGATCTTCGTCTACGAATCCTGCTGGGGCGACGAGTCCTATGGTATCACCTTGTCTTAGATATTTATCTTTCTTTTTATAGCCTGTGTTATTAGAAGATACTACAGACAGAGCAATTGTTCCGTTTGCGATTAGCTTGTTGAATGCTCTTCTATTCATAACAGCTGTTTGATTACTCAATTTATTTTTTTTACAGAGGCTGGAAGCCTTCCGCAACGCAACCCCAGTCCTTGCAGGCGTCTGGCCTCAAGGGTTTAAAAAGGCGTCTCGCCTCAAGGCCAAAAAGACGTCTCGCCTTAAGAGCTACACATTAAACAAAAAATGCATGACATCCCCATCTTTCACAACATACTCCTTCCCTTCTATCTGCATTTTTCCAGCACTTTTCACAGCGGCTTCAGAACCCAATTCTACGTAAGTATCATAACCGATAACCTCTGCACGGATAAAACCCTTTTCAAAATCTGTATGGATGACTCCTGCTGCTTGAGGTGCTTTAGAATCTTTAAGTACCGTCCATGCTCTAACTTCTTTTTCACCAGCAGTAAAGTAAGTGATCAATTTCAACAAGTCGTAACAAGCGCGTATGATACGATTGACACCTGGTTCGCTAAGTCCCATTTCTTTGACGAATTCTATCTTTTCTTCATAGTCCTCCAACTCTGCAATATCAGCTTCAATGGCCGCACTTATTAAAATCACTTCAGCATCTTCTGAAGCGATTAATTCTTTGAATGCTTTGGTGTAATCATTTCCATCAACAACGGACAACTCATCAACATTACAAACATAAAGGACAGGTTTTGCAGTCAATAAATACAATTCTGCTAAAACTTCCTCTTCAAGAACACTACTTGGCTTAAACGTCCTTGCTGGGTTGCCACCTTCGATATGCTCTTTTATTGCAATCGCGGTTTCTAATCTTTTTTGTTCTTCTTTATCTCCACTTTTTGCAGACTTTCTATATTTTTCGATTCGTTTTTCCAAAGTCTCCAAATCTTTAAGACTTAGCTCCGTATCTATAATGTCTTTGTCTCTGACAGGATCTACATTACCATCGACATGTATCACATTATCATCATCAAAACAACGTACAACATGCACAATAGCATCTACTTCCCGAATGTTTGACAGAAACTGATTTCCCAGTCCTTCTCCTTGACTGGCTCCTTTTATCAAGCCAGCAATATCGACAATCTCGACTGTCGTAGGGATGAGTTTTTGCGGATTCACCAATTTTGCCAATTGAGTCAAACGATCATCAGGAACAGTAATGATACCTACATTTGGCTCTTTCGTTGCAAAAGGATAATTTGCTGCTAATGCCTTAGCCGAAGTCAAGGCATTAAACAACGTTGATTTACCAACATTCGGAAGTCCAACAATTCCAGCTTTTAATGACATAGTTAAGTCTTAAATGAAGGCGCAAAGATATTTTTTCTTTTGATATAATGTATGGGTATTTTCTAAAGATCCAATGTACACTTATCTCTTCGACTTTGTGGGTTTGTTTATATTTACACCTATAAAATACAGACGCATGAACGCTTACTCTTCATATATCGTTTTGGGGCTAATAATTTCTGTACTATTGTGTTGTAAAGATCCTGATGCAGCATTGCGAAAGGAACTAGACGCCAACATTTTCAAAATGGATATGATGGAGAGACAATTGGCAAGTGCACAAACTGCTAAAGCTGGTGATCTCGTCCACATTGTCTTCATGGATTTAAGAGATGATATCAGTGAGTCAGACTATGCAAAATTTGTGGAAGAAGTAAATCAATTGCAAGGCATACCCAGTGTACGATCATTTTCTGTGGGCGACCGCAAAGACCTTAAAGACCCTAGGCAAATTGGAGAGTATGAAATAGTGATGAGTATGGCGTTTGATGATGAAGCTGCTTATCAAAGCTATCAAGTCCACCCAAAGCATGTTGCACTTAAAAAAGTATTAGATTCATTTTTAGCGAGCGCCCCTGCGGTTTATGATTACATAAAGAAGTAGGTTAAAGCATAGTTGCTATCTCCCTTTCAATGTAAACTCCATCCTCCAATGTCACCTCATCAGGCTCAGTAATACATCGATCACATTCATCTTCCATAATAATCCAACCTTCAAAATCAGTATCGATTAAAAATTGGACGACAGCTTTCATGTTGACAACTCCTTCTCCAGTTAATGCCCACTCTCCATTCGAATGCATATCTTTAAAATGAATCATGTTGACCAGCGATCTGTATTCTTTGACTATCTCCAGCGGATCCATTCCTCCTTTAGCAATATGTCCTAAATCTGGCGTATATCCAATATGGTCAGGATTCAAACCTGACAGTAATATTTTATAGTCTTGCTCAGAGCGAAAAACGGAACCTTCAGGAGAGTTGGGATGATAAGAGCATTCTATTCCTTTGTCTGCCGCTCTTTGTGCAATAGCATTCACGCATGAGATTAAATTGTTTTGGCGCTTTACTAAATTTTGTCTGTCTTTACCTGGCATTTGTACTGGCAGAAAAATAGCATCGGGGAAATGTGTCAAGAAGTCGATCCATTGATCAGCGCGCTCTCTTTCTTGTGATGACTCATTAGGACCCAACCAATCTTCAACATAACACAACGCAGCTAATTCCAACTTATGCTTATCCAGCGTCTCTTTCATTAAGACAGGGTCTGCCAATTCTACAAAGAAGCTTGTTTCTGCTTCTATCCCTGTGAATCCAGCTTTACTCATTACTCCCATGATATGATCGAGTTTGCCTTTATACATTTCTCCTGGCATCTGCCAAGTATATGTTTCGCATCCAAGTTTTATTTTACTCATACTCTAGTTGTTAAGAAAGAAATCAGTAGTCAATGTATTAAATCGATCTAGGTCTTCCCAGTGGTGGACATGTCCAGCATTTGAAAAGACGACATACTGAGAGCCTTTAATGCCCCTATGTAGGATTTCAGAAAATGATGGTGGTGTCATGACGTCCATGTCGCCCACTGTAATCAAGGTAGGCACGGTGATCTTAGCAAGGCTGTCAGTGGCATCATGACCGATACAGGCATCTAGTTGACCCTCAAAGCCAGCTTGTGTCTGTGGAGTATCATTCTCGGCAGCACTTCTTTGTCCTTCTTTGAGTGTCTCCATTTCAGTTTCATAATAAGGAGAAGCAAATATCCAGAGTTGAAGCAATTCCATAAACGTAGCTGGATCTGAAGCCATTCTAATCTTTTTGAGGTTCTCGTACATAGATTTGGCGTAGTTATTAAACTTTGGCCATGTTGATATTAGGGCTATTGACTGCACTCTTTCGGGATAGTTTATGGCTATAGCTTGAGTGATTGCACCACCCATTGAAATACCTGCGATTCTTGCTTTGTCGACACCTTCTTTATCCATTACTGCGATGACATCATCTGCCATCATTTGGGTAGAGTATGGACCTATCGGTTGATCAGATTCCCCTACTCCACGATTATCAAGAATGATGCATTTAAAATGTTGTTCATAAGCCAAAGTATGTTGCTCCCAAACATTCCCATCAGCACCAAAACCCATAATCAGCACAAGAGGGTCTCCTTCTCCTCGAAGTTGGTAACTTATTTTTATTCCATTGGAATCAGCGAATTTTCTCATGACAATTGATTGACAATATTGTTTACAAATGGTATTGCCTTTTTAGCGTCTCGCTCTGTAGTCGGACAGAAACAAAAATCAAAACACCACCACGGTAGCGGCATCACCTCTTCTTTTAGGGCTTCAATAACGGAAACAAAATCTATATGCCCATGACCAAACGGAGCATGCGTAGAAGTCTCATTATCATGCAAGGTGCCGTCACTATCAATAAGATGAAAATGTCCGATATGCCCCTTCAACATTTGAGTAAATTCTACTATTCCTCCATCTAAGATTTCCTTTTCTCCATTTTGCCTAGCACCAACTACCGCACACATATACGCATGGCTTGTATCAAACAACACTTGAAAGTTTTCGTGATTCACTTCTTGGACAATAGCTAAAATTTCACTGGGCTTATTCAACCAAAATCCTGGTTCAAATTCCCACACTAATTTTACTCCTGATTTTTGACAAATATCAGCGGCAGCTTTCCACGTTGTCGCTAATTGTTTAAATCGTTCTTGGTATTCATCATTGGAGAATTTATTAGGTGGACTTATTGTATCTACCCGAAGCACTTCAATATCCATATGATTACAAAAAGCCAAAGTCCTTTCGATCTCCTTCAGGTGCTCTACTTGAGAAACTTCTGCTGCCGGTACGTGTCGAAAGTCTGGTGCATAACCAGAAATACCAAGACCGTATCCCTTGATTTCTTTCTTCAGTTCTAAGCACTTTTCTTTTGTGTCGTAAACATCAGGATGTGGATGAGGGAGAAAGCCGTTGATTTCAATACCATCATAATTGGCTTCTGCGCAATACTTTAAAAAGGCTTCAAACGACCAAGGGTTGTCTTCGAAAGGGCCAAATGAAAATGCCCAAGAACCTATTGAAAATTTCATAAACCTTTTTGTTGAATGTTAATTAATGTGATGTTTCACCATGGTATATCCTTCTTGACAAATTTCATCATCCAGTGAAAATTCTCTCCATACATTTATCGCATTTGAAAATTCGGGAATAGCTCTGCTAAATGCTTCGATTGTAATCCAACCATCATAATTTATTTCTTTTAATGTACTAAACACCTCTTCCCAGTTGATTTGTCCCTTGCCAGGTGTCCCTCTATCATTCTCACTTATATGTACGTGCTTTAGATATGGCTCAATGGTCAAAATAGCTTCTCGCTGGCTTTTCTCTTCAATATTAGCATGATGCGTATCAAAAATAGAACCGACATTAGGATGATTCACTTGATCCAAATGAGCCTTCATATCTGACATTGTATTGATCAAATAACATTCAAATCTATTCAAGGCTTCAGGTGCGAGTTGTATGTCAAACTGTGCTGCATATTCCCCTGCCATCTGAAGATTTTCAATACTCCACTTCTTCTCATCGTGCGTTGGAGGGACTCCTGTAAAATAGGCAAAGGCAGAATGAAAAGGGCCTGTAACAACACCAGCATTTAAGGTCGCTGCTGTCTCGATTGCCCATTTGATGTGTGCTAATCCTGCTTTTCTTATGTTAGCATTTGGACTAGCTATGTTACTGTCTTCCAACAAAGAAGTTACGCAAGTAGTTTGCAGTCCAAGATCTGATATTTGCTTACTGAGATGCGTGTAGTGCTTTACGTCACCTTCACCTAATGGTATTTCTATTCCGTCGTATCCAACTTCTTTGATATTTTCTAATATCGGCAAATGAGCTTCGGTCACATGATTCGTCCAAAGCAGCATATTCATTCCTATTTTCATGTTGTTGGGTTGTGGTTAATTGCAGTTTAACTTTATTGAGTAATTAAATTTTATTATTAATTGAATTTCTGGAGCCTCCTTGTCCATAGTAAGAATCAGCACCATGTTTTCTTTTATGGTGTTTTGAAATAAGAGCATGTTTCAATCTAGGTGAGTTGGGATTTATTTGCAGAGTTTGATAAGCCATTTGAGCCAATTCTTCTAACAATCTAGAATTAAAAAGTGCTTTTTGAGCATCTGCGCCCCACGTAAAAGGGCCATGACTACCGACGAGCACCATTTCAACTTCCTTTGGATCTAGCTTCTTATTTATAAAATGTTGTTGAATTTGCATACCTGTATTGTGTTCATAGTTGCCTTTGATTAACTCATCACTCATTGGTGGTGCACATGGAATATCTGTGGTCAAATAATCTGCATGTGTTGTACCTAAAATAGGAATATCCAATTGTGCCTGCGCCCATGAAACAGCGTACTTAGAGTGAGTATGACAAATGCCACCAATGGTATTCCAAGCATTGTACAAATAGCAGTGAGTCTTCGTATCAGAAGAAGGATTCATTTGCCCTTCGACAACATTATTTTCTAAATCAACAATGACAATATCCTCAACACGTAGCTTTTCATAGTCTACGCCACTGGGTTTTATCGCAAAAACATTAGCATCTCGATCAATCTCACTAACATTGCCAAAAGTATGGAAGACTAAACCTGATTTTGGTAATAATACATTTGCTTCGTAGCACTTCTCCTTCAAAAACAAATACTTCGACATGTTCTAATTATTAATGTTTTCTTCAACAAATTTTCCTAGTGTTTTATACGTTTCATAGTGTTCTAAATAAGCTTGGTGCTTTTCTGAATTTGGTTGATAGGTTTTTTCGAAACCATTCCCCATGGCCTGGATGGCATTTTCAACTTTGTTATAAAATCCAGCTGCTGTCGCTGCATACATAGCAGCCCCTAACGCCGGTGCTTGCTCTGACCTTGCAATTTGAATAGGCCTTCCCAATACATCAGCTAGCGTTTGCATCACAAAAGGTGATTTTTTAGAAACTCCTCCTATTCCAACTACCTCATCAATAATAACACCTTCTTCCTCAAATCTATCAACAATCATTTTAGAACCAAAACAAATCGATTCGACCAATGCTTTGAATATTTCAGGAGCTTGAGAACCTAGGCTCAAATTTACAATCGCCGTTTTCAATGCTTGATTTGCATCTGGTGTCCGCCTGCCGTTTATCCAATCTAGAGCTAAAGGCATACTTTGAGAAATCGGAATCTTCTCAGCTTGAAGAGTAAGGCCACCTATTATGTTACGCTTTGCTTCTTCAATTGTTTTGACCGAAATACTTGATTCACTTGCAGCTAATTGATCAAGTGGCCAAGTAAGCAAATCTTTAAACCAAGCAAGCAAATCACCAAAAGCAGATTGACCAGCTTCTAAGCCAATCATTCCTGGAATGACAGATCCATCAACTTGTCCACAGATTCCTTTGACTGTTTGCGTATGTATAGAAGGCTTTGATGATACAACAATGTCACAAGTGGATGTGCCCATGACTCTCACCAAAGTGTTTTCTTTTACTTCTGCCCCCACTGCTCCAGCATGGGCATCAAAGGTACCTACGGAGACAACAACATCTTGCGACAAACCCAATTTGGCACTCCATTCTTCAGAAAGATGACCAGCAATCTGATCTGATGTGTATGTTACATCAAACAGGTTCTGCTTTAATTCAGGAAATGCAGGGTCTAAGTTTTTTAGAAATTCATCAGATGGTAATCCTCCCCAACTGGCGTGCCACATAGCTTTATGACCTGCTGCACAACGACTCCTTTTGAAAGATGCCAGCGGTGGGCTTCCAACCAATAAGTATGTGAGATAGTCACAATGTTCCATCCACGAGTATGCAGCTGAACGGACCTCCATATCCAATCGTGAGACGTGCAGTATTTTTGCCCAAAACCATTCTGAGGAATAAATACCACCTTCAAACTTTGTATAGTCTGTTCCACCCCAAGTTCTTGCTAGATGGTTTATTTCTTCTGCTTCTTTTATAGCCGTGTGATCTTTCCAAAGTATCACCATTGCATTTGGATTGTCTTCAAATCCTTTATTGAAGCATAGTGCAGTCCCATTATGGTCAACCGCTATCGGAGAAGAACCAGTGGTGTCTATACAGATTGCTTTTATTAAATCAGGCAAGATATCAGAGTCCTTTACAACGGCTTTTATGGTTTTCTCTATTCCTTCGATATGATCAGATGGATGCTGTCTAAATTGATTTTGACTCGGGTCACAAAATTTACCTTCTTTCCATCTTGGATAATAATGCACATCGCTACTTACACAATTGCCATTAGCTACATTAACCAAAACCGCGCGCACGCTATCCGTACCAAAATCTAATCCAATGACATAGCCGCTTTGTGACATCTTTAAATATAAAAAATATTTTGTTGCTTATTATGTCCTTGAAGGCGTATCGTCTAAAAGAATGATGTGTCCCTTGTAGGCGTATCGCCTCTGGAAATGGATAACCAGTATCTTGCTGAGGCGGGACGTATACAGCGAAACACTTTTTGTCTTTTTAGGCGTCTCAAATAAATAGCTCAATCACAAAAACCATTACCAGTCCTACCACAGATACCGTGGTCTCCATCAAGGTCCAAGATTGCAAGGTCTCTTTTATAGACACGTTGAAATATTCCTTAAACAACCAAAAGCCTCCATCATTGATGTGGGAGAAGGTAATACTACCAGCACCTGTAGCCAAGACTAATAATTCAGGAGATACCTTCGCGTTAAGCGAAATAGTTGACATCATAATGCCTCCAGCAGTCAAAGCTGCTACCGTAGCCGAACCAACACAAACACGAATTATGGCAGCAATCAACCAAGCCATCAAATATGGGGAAAGCCCTAATTCGACAAGTGAGTTTCCGATGTGATCACTCGCTTCTGTTGCAATCATAATCTGCTTGAATGCGCCAGCTCCTGCAATAATTAATAACACACCAGCAACCGATGCGACAGACTCTGTCAATAATTTCATCACTTGGGTCATTGTTCTGCCAGTTCGTACACCAAGAAAATAAATGGCAAATAAAACTGAAATTAACATTGCTAGTGCTGGTTCTCCAAGAGCAGATATAATGGGGTGCTCTCCTACTAGAATTCCAAGAATTGATACACCACCAATTAACAAGACAGGTATTAAGGCAATCATTAATCCGATCAAGAAAGATGGTGTTTCAAATTCAGTAGACTCTTCAACCACATACTCTTTTAGCAATTCCGGTCTAATGTTTTGCATTGTTTTGCCTAAAAGCAATTTTGCAATCCAAATGGCAGGAAGCGAGGCAATAATACCATAGATCAATGTCAAGCCCAAATCGGCTCCATACATCTGACCAATGGCTGTAGGTGCTGGATGTGGCGGTAAAAATCCATGCGTTACGGAGAGAGATGCCAGCATAGGTAAACCAACATACAACAAAGGTAAACCAGTACGATGCGCAATTGCTATTACAAGTGGAACTAAGACAACAAAGCCAACGGTATAAAACATTGGAATACCAACAATAAACCCAGTAACTATTAATGCGAATTGAATGTTTCTTATGCCAAAAAGGTTGACTAATTTATTTGTGATTTGTATGGCAGCACCACTTTCTGCAACCAATTTACCTAGCATCGCGCCTAAGCCTAAGATCATAACTAGCGAACCAAGTGTATTGCCAATACCAGTTTGAATAGCTGATAATGTTTCATTGACAGGTAGGCCACTCATGATGCCGACTAGCAAACACACGACCATAAACGAAATGAAGGTATCTAATTTTGCAACAGTAACTAATAGGACAAGCAATACTATACCTACAATAATTGGTAGTAATATCATGTACCTAAAGTACTATACTTAAGTGGGAATAATTTTGCTTTATATCGAAAAGTAACTTTGTTGGCTAAATTTAATTGGCACTAACAATGGGATCGTATTTATAATCTCTGAAGTCTACTGGGCTCAATCCAGATACACCTTGCTCTGCCATATATACGCCATAAAGGACATCTACTTCTGCCATTGTGAGCTTGTTGTGGGTCACGATAATAAACTGCGACTCACCGCTAAACTTCTTGATGATCTTATTGAATTTCTGCACGTTCGTGTCATCAAGAGGTGCATCGACCTCATCAAAAATACAGAATGGTGCAGGCTTCAATAAATACAGTGCAAATAATAACGCTGTAGCTGTTAAGGTCTTTTCTCCTCCAGAAAGTTGACTTAGTGATTTCGGTTTCTTCCCTTTCGGCTTAGCAACAATTTCGATATTTGCTTCTAATGGTGATGCTCCTTCAAGTAAGACAAGATCGCAATCATCATCTTCTGAAAACAAGCTTCTAAATACTTCTTTAAAGTTTACTTTCACTCTATTAAAGGCGTCCATGTATTGATCAGTCGCCTTAAGTTCAATTTCCTCAATCGTCTCTAGTAAGGATGCTTTAGATGTAACGATGTCTTCTCGTTGAGAAGAGATGCTGTCGTATCGTTCTTTCATTTCCTCATATGCTTCTAAGGCAAGAGGATTAACTTCTCCAAAATTGTGGTATCTGGATTTTAGTTTATTGACTTGTAATTCTATTTCACCTAAAGATCGTTCGTCGTCTTCATCCAACTCAAAACTATCAATAAACTCTTTGGTCATCCCAAACTCCAAATCAACACGTTCATAGATACCCGATATCGTAAATTCGAAAGATGTTTGTTTGTCTTTGATGCCATTAACAACGGATTGGCATTCTGCTATTTTCCTGTGTAATGCCTTTAGCGCATCTTCCTTTTCATTGATCTCGCCACGCACCTTAAAATAAGATTGTTCTGCATTCGTCAACTGCTCTTCAAAACTCTTTTTGTGTTCATAACCAGCTAACAATTTATTTTCTAATAGCTTTGCTTTCGCTTGATTCTCTTCATTTTCTTTGGTCAAGTTTGCCTTTATCTGATCATTTTGTTGGATACTTTCACGAATCTGAACTTCTTGTTGTTGATTGTAATCGAGTTCTAGTTGTACACTATTTTCTTGACTTTGCTTTTTCAGATATTCGATATTTACAGCATTCACTTTCTCCGTAGATTCAGCTAATTTCTGCGCAAGCATATCTAAACTTTTATCACTTATTTCATTATCACCAGTATCAGAAGTCAATTCCTCTCTAATCTGAGTAAGTTCTGTTTCTATGGTTTGTAAAAAGGATTGTTTTTCGACTATGGACTTTGCAGCTGATTCTATAAATCCAAGCCATTCAGAATTTTGCTCTCTTGAAAAATCTAATTCTGTTTTCAACTTCACCAACTCTTCGTTGATCTGTGATTGTTCTACTTTGAGGTTTTCAATGAGTTGGAATTGTTTTTGCTCATCTAGCGCACTCAGTTGTTTTTCAATGTCATTCCTTACATTTTCCTTACGGGAAATGGTAGCATTCAATTCTATAATCGTCTCTTTTAAGGACTCTAACTTTTGTTGTCTACCGAGTTTATTACCTTCAAACAAGCCTACAGATCCACCTGATATTGATTGCTTTGTTTTTACAAAAGTACCGTTGATAGCCAAAATATCGTGCTCTGACCTAGTAAGGCCATTCAACTGATTTAATTGACCATCATAGATAAAGGCATTACCTAACAATTTCGAAATAAGCTTCTGGTATTTATATTCTGATTGCACGAAGTTTGATGCAGGTGTCAAATGCTGACTTGTCGCTTGCTGAATCGTTGCCTGTTCTAAATGATCAAGAATGAAAAAATTAGCTTTACCCTTTTCAGAACGCTTTAACAATGAAATAGCATTGATCGCCTGATCCATTGTATCGCACACATAATAATTAAGGTAACTGTCCAAATACTGTTCAAGCGCAAGACGAACAGAGTTATCGACCTTGAGAACATCTGAAAGCAATGGTGCCTGAGTTTGCCATTCGTCATGTAGGAATTTAATTGACTCAGGATACCCCTCTAAATTCTGAATCATCTGCTCAAGAAGATCAACCTCATTTTGTCTAGCATCCAACTTTCTTCTAAGCGCACCTACTTCAGCATCTACTTCTTGAAGGCGGGTATTCAATTGTTGCTTTTGAGCGGATTGCTTGGCTTTCTCATCTTCTTGTGCAATGATTTGCTCGTGGATATGTGCCGACTTTTCTTCTAATTGATTGATTCCTGTTTCTTTGAGATTCAATTGAGTGAGAACTGCATTTATTCTTTGCTCAGTGTGTTGTTTTTCATTTGTTAAGGATAAAAGCTGTTCATTCACAACAGCTTTTTGAGTCTCCTTACTTTGCAACTCTTCATTTGCTTTGATCCTCTTTAAGGTGAATGCATCGAAGGATGACTTCATCTCATTGAAATTGGCTTGGATTTGTTCGTTTTCATGTTTCGCTTGATCCAGGCGCACGCTGATTTCTTCCAATTCAGAAACGATTACTGATTTATCTTTCTGCAATGAACTCAAAGATGTACCAAAGTTTTCGACAGAACTTAACTTACCACTTTTTTCATTTTCGATTTCAGTAATGCGCTTAAGGTTATAATTGATTTTTTCAACCAATAAATCCTTCTGGTATTCTTGATTTCTTTGCTCATTGATAAGCTCATTCAACTCTTTTTGCAAGCTTGACAAATTCTTTTCTTTATCAATGTTGTTTGCCTTTGTTGATTGAATCTCAGCTTCAAGTGCTAATGATTGTGTATTGTATTTTTCAAAATTGTCAGTCTCAACAATTCGTTTTGCATCTAGTTTTTTGAATTTCTCCTGAACATCAAGAACTTTGCGTCTACTGTAGATGACTGATAGATCTCTATAGGATTGCTTCACTTCATTATATCGAAGTGTTTTCTTAGCTTGCTTTTCTAGAGACTTTAAATTCTGTTCGAGTTCGTAAAGTAAATCTTCAACTCTATTGAGATCGGCTTCTGTGAGTTTTAGTTTGTTTAGTGTCTCTTTCTTTCTCTTCTTAAACTTAGAAACACCCGCCGCTTGTTCGAACATTTTACGACGAGCATTCTCTTTATCAGCAAGAATGTCATCAACCATTCCAAGTGCAATGATGGCATATGAATTAGAACCAATACCGGTATCTATAAACAAGGATTGAATGTCCTTTAATCTACAGGTGACATCATTCAACCGGTATTCACTTTCTCCAGATCTGTATAGTAACCTTGATACAGTCACTGTGTCATAATCTGTAGGCAAAAGATTCTTGGTATTGTCGAATGTGAGCGCTACCTGTGCGACTCCACTTGACTTACGCTTTTTAGTCCCATTGAATATGACATCTGTCATTTTATTCAATCTCAAGTCCTTACTCTTCTGCTCTCCCAGCACCCAGCGGATTGCATCTATGATATTAGATTTGCCGGAGCCATTAGGGCCCACAACACCTATAACTCTCTCATCAAAATTAATGATCGTTTCGTCAGCAAAACTCTTGAAACCCTTTATGTAAAGTTTCCTCAACCTCATTCGGGCAAATATATTGAAATAGTCTATATATAGAATTTTTAAATATAATAGTTATCCACATTTAAAGCCTTTTCAAAAATGACCATATTTTACTCGTTCAGAATCAGAATTTTAAGTCAAAGGTTCGAGTTTTTAAAATACCTATAAAAGTTTAGAATTCTTATGTATATTTAGTTGGTTGGAGCTATTCAGCGAGTAAAATAGGTATTTGTCTATTTGTACTACATCTTAAAATTCCCATGCATTCATCTCAGTCATGTCAATGTCCAGGATCACAATATCATTAAAAATATCGTTATTCTGCTTTATGTGTTTCAAAGTAAAAACTGGACCATCAAAAGTCTCAATCTTCTCTTAAACTTCTTCTGAAATTTGATAACTATTCAAGTGTAACTGACATTGATCATCATCACTTAATAACACATTATACATAGCTTAGTTTTCGATTAAATCATTGATTAGCAGAATAATTTTTCTAAAATCATATAATACCAGTTTTAGTTTTTCTAAACAGACATCATGAAACTTGACGCATTTACAAATAAAAAGTAAATACATATATTTGGAGACTTATTGTATTTTGTAATATCTTGCAGTTCCGAATACAATCCTTTCAACACGCCCTTCAATTGTACTATACTTATTATGTAGTGTCTGAACACTACTTTTAATTTTATTCTATCAATGAAAAATTTATTACCCGTCATATTTTTCTCGCTTTTCACATCTTATTCAATTTTCGCACAAATCTATACTGATTTTATTGGTGCTGGACACGATGTTGGTGTAAAGATCACCACCAGCGACGAGACAAATTTAGACCTAAACAACCATGTCTTAACTGGGACTGGATTGGTTCCAGACTTAGAATCAGCATCACGTTTTTTAGGACAAGCGACACTTGGAGCAGATTACAATGACATCTTAGAAGTTTCAAATGCAGGGATTACTCAATGGATAGACAATCAAATTAATGCACCCATAGAGTCTGATTTCTACGATAAGTTTGTAGAGACATATAATGAAGCATTAGTCATTATAGATAACCCAGAATTCAATTTCCCAAGGCATGAATTTATGATGTATACCTTCTATCAAAAGTTGATGGATGAAAATGATGCGTTACGACAAAAAATGGCTTTTGCCTTAAGTCAAATTTTTGTCATCTCCCCTCCTAACAGTATTCTACTTGGGAGAGGGTTTGGAAATTCATCTTATTATGACATTCTATACAAAGGGTCATTTGGTAATTTCAGAGACATCTTGATGAATGTCACCTTACACGCTAATATGGGCGTATATCTTTCGCATTTTAGCAATGGAAAAGAAGATTTAGGCTTAGGCACTTCACCTGATGAAAACTATGCTCGCGAAATTATGCAGCTATTTACAATCGGCTTATATCAACTTAATAATGATGGAACTCCAAAAACAGACGAATACGGTGAATTAATACCCACTTATAATATAAAAGATATCCAAGAAATGTCTCGAGTGTTTACAGGACTTGCAGGTGATGTAAGAAAAGATGGTCTTACGCCAGTCTTCACTCACTACTTCGCAACCTTTGACCTCACACTTCCGATGAGGATGTGGGAAGAATATCACGACGTTACAGAAAAAACACTTCCCGACGGCACTGTCTTGTCTGGTGGACAGACAGGAATGAAAGACATCAATGATGTAGTTGACTTCTTATTTAACCATCCTAATACAGGCCCATTTATTGGCAAAAGACTCATTCAGCATTTTGTCACTTCGAACCCTTCTGAAGACTACGTCAATCGCGTAGCGACAGCTTTCAATGCAAATGCAGATGGTGTAAGAGGAGATATGGCTACGGTAATCAAAGCCGTCCTTCTTGATCCTGAAGCCAGAGATTGCAATGCAACCAATGAGATAAAAACAGGCCGATTAAAGCAGCCTGTAGAAAGAATGATTAACCTGTATAAAGCATTCAACGTGCAGACGCCTTCAGGTAAATTTTGGTTTCGTGATGACTTAGAATTATTGCCTACAGTCGAACAATCCTTTTTAGGTGCACCAACTGTATTTAACTTCTTTACACCATTTTATGCCGAACAAGAGTTTGTAGCAGTTAACGATATGGTCTCTCCTGAATTCGAAATTTTGAATTCCACTTCTGGCATTCACTATATAAACGTATTGGAAGATGCTCTTAAAAGGAGACCTTTTGGTAACCGCACAAAACCAAATAGTATTAACACTGGCCTGACTATAAATAGTACCGATCAACCGTACTACAATTTTAGTGATGAGTTGACTATTTATAATACTCTTGGACTTTCAGCGTTGATCGACAGAATAGATCTACTCCTTTGTCATGGACAATTAACTGCAGGTACCAAGACAATCATTACAAACACAATCAACCAGTTTTTATCAACTGTCAATAATTATGATGCGCAAGACGTAATTAACGATGTCATTTATTTCATCATGATATCTCCTGATTACATGATTATCAAATAAAAAACCATGAAACACACACGAAGAGACTTTCTGCATCAATTAGGACTAGGCTGTTCAGCAGTAGGTGCCACGACATTATTATCTGGCATCACCAATATGGGTTTATTAAATGCCGCTGCCGCCGCCAATGCGCCTATTTACCAATCAAACAATTATAGAGCACTCGTTTGTGTCCTACTTGCAGGTGGCAATGATAGTTTCAACATGTTAGTACCAACTGACACAGATAACTATAATGATTATTTACAATCAAGAGGAAATTTATCGTTGAGTAATCTCCAAGCAATCAACCCAACAAATATTAATGACGGCAGAACTTTTGGTCTTCACCCAAGCTTAGTAAAGGTTAGTCAAATGTTTAACAAAGAAGGTGGGTTTGCTGATCGTAATCTAGCATTTCTTGCTAATGTTGGGTCACTTGTAGAACCCACATCACTGAGCACATATCAATCAAATATAAATTTGCCTTTAGGTTTATTTTCGCATAGAGATCAAGAGAATCATTGGCAAACTTCTCTACCTCAAGATAGAAATGCCCTTGGATGGGGCGGACGCTTAGCCGACATATTTTACACAGGTAATGCGAACCAGAATATTTCTATGAATATTTCATTGGATGGTCAAAATACATTCCAAAGAGCAAACAACTTAAATACCTATTCCATACAGACTGAAGATAATGGCAGCATCTCTATCAATGGCTCAAACGACACTGGATTTTATGAGTCGCTCAAACGCCAAACTATTGACAACATTCTTGATCAAGGTTATCAAAATATTTTAGAGAAAGCATATTCAAACTCTGTTATTGGTTCGAAAGAAAATTCACTAGAATTTAGTTCTGCTATTGCTAGTGGCACACCTATAACAACTCCATTTGAAGACGACAATTTGTCTCAGAGGTTATCCATGGTGGCAAGGACAATTGCAGCCAAAGATCTTCTTGGAGTAACCTATCAAACCTTCTTCGTACAGCTTGGCGGCTTTGACACACATGATGACATCATTGCTCGTCATGGAGACCTAATGACGAATCTTGACAATGCTCTTTCTTCGTTTTATGGAGCGTTAAAAGAATTAGGTATGGAAAACAATGTCACTACCTTCACTATATCAGATTTTGCACGCAAACTGGTTTCGAATGGGGATGGTTCTGATCATGCATGGGGAGGACACACTCTTGTCATGGGCGGAGCAGTCAATGGCAAAAAGATTTATGGAGACTACCCTTTGGTTTATTTGGGGAATCCGCTTGATGTCGGTGATGGAAGAATAATACCGACAACTTCATGCGATGAATATTTCGCAGAGTTAGCTTTATGGTACGGGGCTTCCCCTTCAGACCTTGATCAAATCTTACCTAATATTAATAATTTCTGGACACCACAAGCTACAGGTCCTATTGGATTCATGAACTAAGATTATCGCATGCTACAGTACACTATATATATACAATCTCTCCATAAATTCAGTAAACTTATATTGATGAGTTTATGCTGCATTTTCTCTATTCAACTCAGTGCACAGCAGTGTATTGATAATGGGAATATGTGGGATCAAAGTTGGACATCATGTACCAAAAAAATAAACCCGATAGACGACAATGGTCTGAACCATTGGATTGTTTTTGAATTTGACCAAGCAGAAAGTATAACCACATCACATATTTGGAATGCCAATCGGAATGGCGAATCAGAACTAGGCGCAAAAACTGTTGGTATACATTATTCTTTAGATGGTACAAACTGGCTTTTTTATGGAAATCAAACATTCCCGAAAGCAACAGAAACCAACAATTATGTAGGATTTGCTGGTCCAGATTTCGGTGGCCAATTTGTGAAAAAAATATTATTTACCATTATTGACACTTACGGAACAGGCACTTGTGTCTCTTTAGCCGAGGTAAAGTTCAACATAGATGACACTGCATGTTATGGCACCATAGATGAATGTGGAGTCTGTGACGGGCCTGGCCAAATATCATGGTATCAAGATCTTGACGGTGATGGATTAGGCAATAGAGATGTCTCTGTGGTTAGCTGTATCGCTCCATCTGGTTATGTTTCAAACGATGACGACGATTGTGACAATGGTATTTTAGATTGGGCAGATATTGGACCTACATTTATAAGTAAAGGATGTACTGATTGTCATGGACAAAATGGACAAGGCGGATTAGATCTCAGAAGCTATGAAGGAATCACCAATGGTGGAAACAAATGTGGTACTGATATTTTGACTGGCAATACTTTGGTCAACATTATAACCATTGACCAATATGCAGGTTGTGGTCCCGCTATTGGATTACCTGCAATGAATAGTAGAATTGATGAACCGCTAAGCACAACAGAATTAGCAGCTATTCAAAAATGGGTGAATGATGGTGCTTTGGAAGATTGTAAATGCCCTAACGGATCGGTGGATTCTGACAACGATGGTGTATGCGACGCTATTGATTTTTGCCCTGGATTCAACAATGCTTTAATTGGAACAAGCTGTGATGATGGGATTGCATGTACAACAAATGACATATATGATGCTGACTGCAATTGCAAGGGAACAATCACTATGGATAGCGATCTTGATGGCATATGTGATGCCTTGGATCAAGCCATACATAATCCATGTACTGCAGATGGTACAATAGATGGTATTGAGCCTGTAGGCTGGATAGCATCTCCTGCTAATGATTGCGATAATGATGGGGTTAATATTGAAGATGGAGACTTGAATGATTACAATGAGTGTATCGACGACATAGGTGCATTAGCAATTGCAGAATGTCAGTGTCCGAATAACAAACTTCAAGCTGGAGGTACTTATTTGAGTGATATTGGTGTACCATTTCCTCTTGCAGGCTCTGGTTTGCCAAATGGTACATTTAATAGTGCTATTAATAGTTTTGACAGATATTTTTTAGAATTCCCACATTTAGAAGCCAATGAAGAAATTTGCTTTGTTGTTGGTTGGAGTGATTTAGAGAACAAGATCACTTTTGACTTGAATGGCGTTGCACATACCTTCCTAAATGAACTTCAAGACATCACTAGAGCTCCACAAGAATTTTGTATAAAAACAATTGAAGCTGGTCCTCAAATTGTCATGATGAGAGAAGAAGGTGTCGGTGCAGTATTTATTGATGGCTCCACGTACAATTATTGTCCTTGTGCAATATCAGACCCAAAGTACAATACAGTAGATTGTCTATGTCCTAATAATAAAACAACAGGAACTGGTCAAAATACAACAGGTGTAGGTGTAGCAAATGTAAGCAATGCCGATGGATTACCTGATGGCAATGTTACGGGAACCATTGTAGGTTTAGAGGATAGCATTACCATTGAATATCCTTACGTAGCAGCAGGTGGAGAAATCTGCATCACTTTAGGATTTAACTCGGCTTTGGGTGTAGCAGAAACATCTTTAAACGGTATTGATTATCAGCTGCACAATGCTTCCGGGCAAATTGGTTATACACTTCAAGAATTGTGTATCCCTGTTACAAGTTCTGGGATGCAGACACTAAACATTACAGAAAGTAATAATGGTACAATCCAAGTAGATGGTACAAGATCAGCGTACTGTAATCCTTGTCTAGCTGGTGATCCTGATTCAGATTTTGATGGTATTTGTGATGCAAATGACCCTTGCCCTAATAGTTATACTGATGATAGCGATAATGATGGCATTTGTGACGATTTAGATATTTGCCTTGGGTTTAATGATGCCTTTGATGACGACGGAGATGGTGTCCCAAATGGGTGTGATCAATGCGAAGGTTTCAACGATGCGATTGATTCTGATGGAGACTCTGTCATTGATGGTTGTGACCTTTGTCCTGGTGGAGATGACTTTGTAGACTCTGACATGGACAATATACCTGATGCATGTGATAGTCAACCATGTTTAAATTTTATTACAGAACTGAATTATTCTGACATAATAGAAAACCAGAAAGCTAAATATCAAATTTTGACAAATGGCAGTGTGGCATCGAACAATACAATTCAGTATCAAGCTGGTCAAGCAGTAAATCTAAAAGAAGAATTTGAAGTAGAGCTTGGTAAACGTTTTGAAGCAGAAATAGTGCCTTGTAATTAGAGTTGAATTTATTAAATATTTGCTGTCGATATGATTGGCTCATTACACTCTGTACTCTTTCCAACTACCAAAACGGAGATACAATAGCGACAAAAGAGTTATTGCCAACCAGTAAAACATTTCGACAGACCAAGCCCATTCAAGCGAAAGTTTGTAGACATTGATAATCAAATGTGCGCCTAAAAGATAAAACACGACCAATCCCGTCTGAATGTACATGCCTATTACTGTAGCGCCAGTGCCTATTAAACCATTAATGATTACACCTCCTATGGAGAATATAAAAATGATACCCGTCAACACCCAAAACAAGTTATTTGAATCTTCGAACAAACTCATATCATCTGAACCGAAAAGAGGATACAAACTGTATTGAGGAAATAGAATTATTGGCAATGCAATGAGCATACTTAGGCTGACAGACAATAAACTGGTTTTTTTGATAATGTTAAATACATTTTCATATTGGCCTTGCCCCATAAAATTGCTCACCATAGTATTGATACCTGCTGAAAACCCCCAACAAGGAATAGATAAGATTAAGTATACGTTTCTAATAAGATTTGAAATTTCGAGCTCACGTAAGCCCAGATTTTCAATCATCGAAAAGAAGATAAACCAACTACCGATACCAACGACAGATTGGATAACAATAGGAATGGATAATTTGAATGTATTCCAGATATCCTTGATGTCCGGCATAAGGTTTCCCAAAATTCTAAATTCTCGAAAACCACGTTGGTATATCATATAGACAACGAAGACAATAAATGCTGCAATCTCTGCTATGGTACTAGCCCATGCAGCACCTGTGATTCCCATTTCTGGTAATCCAAACTTCCCAAAAATCAAACAGTAATTTAAAATCAGATTAACAACAACTAAAAGTAATGTATCCCATATGATGAATGATGTTCGAGCTATACCTGTGTACAAGCCTATCATCGCCAATCCCGTAAAGCTAAAAAACACACCATACGACCGCGGATAAATGTAATCCAAGCACTTCGCAAGAATATCTTCATTAGAAACAAAATAAGCAAAGAAGGAATCTGAAAAACATTGAATGAACACAAACACTAATACTGCAAATATCAATTCTAAGTAAAACAAACTGACAGCACTTTTACCAATACCATCATTATTGTTCTCGCCGAATCGTCTGGCTATAATTATCTGTCCACCTCGACTAAACGAATAGCCAATAGCTGCAATGATCAAATAGAAGACACCTATGATACCAATGGAGGCAAACTCAAGGGGACTCTTATGATATAAAAACACATTATCAGTAAGTACGACAACATTTTGTGCGGCACTAGCCAACATGATTGGGATGGAAATGGCTAAAATTTGACTATAGGTGCTATTGAGCTTCAAAAATCGATTTAGGTATTTAAATAACTTGTCAGGATAATAGTGTTAAATTTACAGTTATACTTTAATTGCAAATATGAAGCATTTTAAACAGACTGTCTACATTTGTGTACTTTTTACAAGTTTATTCTCTTGTAAAACACAAGAAACGATTTTGACTAAAACAGATATGACGGATATGGATATGAATAAAGAAATAAAAAGATCGACACCTATTGCTGCAAAAGAGGCAAAGTCTATGGTCATACATGGACACGAGCGGATAGACAACTACTACTGGATGAGACTCACAGATGAACAAAAATCTGCTCAAACTCCAGATGAGCATACTCAGAAAGTATTGAGCTATTTAAATGCTGAAAATGATTATCGAGAAAAAGAAACTGCTCACCTAGATAAATTTGAAGACAAATTATTCGACGAGATTGTAGGCCGAATAAAGCAGACGGACTTATCAGTGCCATATAAATATAATGGCTATTACTACATTACTAAATACGAAGAAGGCAAGGAATATTCTATACTTACCAGAAAGAAAGAGTCTCTTGATAATGAAGAGGAAGTGTACCTCGACATGAACAAACTTGCTGAAGGTCATGCTTACTATAATGTCAATAACACGAGCATAAGTCCAGACAATAAATTACTTGCTTATTCTGAAGATACCGTAAGTCGGCGGATTTATACAATCAAGTTTAAAGATTTAGAAAGTGGCGAATTGATGGATGATAAAATTGAAGGTGTAAGTGGCTCAGCTGTATGGGCTAATGATAATAAAACGATTTTTTATGTCAAGAAAGACCCCGTTACACTGCGATCCGAAAAAGTCTACAGGCACACATTAGGAACTAATCAAGATCAAGATGTGCTGGTGTACCATGAACAAGATGAAACCTTTAATGTCGGCATATACAAAACAACCTCCAGAGATTTCATTATGATTTTTAGCAGTCACACACTGACTTCTGAATATCAATATTTATCTGCAGACAATCCTAACGGCGATTTTCAGTTATTTGAAGCAAGAGACTTAACAGCTAAGCATGAATATTACGTGACTCATTACGATGATCATTGGTATGTAAGAAGTAATGAAAACGCGCCAAATTTTAAATTGCTTAAAACGCCAATACTAAAGACCGCCAAAAACAATTGGACTGAAGTCATACCGCATAGGGAAGATGTCTTTCTGTCTCGGATAACGCCATTTCGAAATTACATGGCGCTTAGCGAAAGAATAAATGGAATCACTGAACTACGAGTAAAAACGTGGGATGGATCTACAGACTATTATATCGAATTGGATGAACCTTCACATCTTGTATATCCTTCGACTAATTTGGATTTTGATACTGAGACCTTACGAATCGGATATCAAAGTATGAAGACGCCAAATTCCATTTATGACTTTAATATGAATACGAAAGAGCGTGTCTTGTTGAAGCAATCAGAAGTCGTTGGAGATTTCACATCATCTGATTACAAAACAGATCGAATCATGGCTACTGCAAGAGATGGTGTCAAGGTACCTGTCTCTATCATTTATCACAAAGATACACCAATTGATGGTACAGCACCTTGCTTATTGTATGCCTATGGATCGTATGGCAGCAATATGGAGCCCTATTTTAGTTCGACAAGATTAAGCTTACTGGATCGTGGGTTTGTCTATGCTATTGCCCACATCAGAGGAGGACAAGAAATGGGTAAACAATGGTATGAAAATGGAAAGCTATTAAAAAAGAAAAATACTTTTTACGATTTTATTGACTGTGGCAAGCAGATGATTCAGGATGGATATGCCAACGAGGAAAAATTATTTGCCATGGGAGGCAGTGCAGGTGGCCTGTTAATGGGTGCTATTATGAATATGGAACCAAACTTATGGAAAGGCGTTGTTGCAGCGGTACCATTTGTAGATGTGGTAACAACAATGTTGGATGAGACCATTCCACTTACTACGTTTGAATGGGATGAATGGGGTAATCCTGAAAATGAAGAGTACTATAACTACATGCTTTCATATTCTCCTTATGACAATGTCGAGGCCAAAGATTATCCTACAACTCTTGTGACGACAGGTTTATTCGACTCACAAGTTCAATATTGGGAACCAGCAAAATGGGTTGCGAAATTAAGAGAATTAAAGACTGACGATAAGCCATTATACATGTATTGCAATATGGATACAGGACACGGTGGCGCATCTGGAAGATTTGCTCGGCATCGAGAGACTGCTATGGAGTATGCTTTTTTACTAGACCTTGCAGACTTGGTGGATAAAGATGAGATGCCTTAGATTCAACGCATAAATAGTACGATTGAGATTAAACATTCAAGTATTAGTATACCTACAATATTGATATTCCAATTGAGTATTTAAGTTATGTCAATGAGTCATGGCTCATTGGGGTATAATTCCATAGGACATCAAATTATTTTGTAGCCACTCTACCATCCAAATTAACCTCTGCAGTATTTTTGACAGTCAACTTATTAAAATCCTTATGGAATGGATTAATCAAAATATTGGATTCTTGTTCCAAAACTGCTGAAGGTACCTTCAACGCTAATGATTGTTGAGAAAGCAACCAATCTGAGCCAAAGTCGATGGTCTGTTGTGAATACTGACTTGCTCTCCAATTTTCTGACAATTTCCCAATATCTGACAAATCAAGAATTGCTTTGTCTGGGATATTCAAGGTGATGTACCCAAATCGATGGTCAATCTTTTTCCGGAATTGATTAGCAAGCACTTCTAGTACTGCGAGAGATAAATGAGCAGAGGTGTACAACATTTGCAGCCCTTCCCTATTCCATCTACCGCCATATAGCTTAGCACCAAATCCTGAAATATCATTCAAGTATTTCTTTTTTGCAATACGATAAACTTCCATCAATAAACACCGTGCTCTATCCTACCAAGAATCCGAATTAAAATACGAGTACCAAATGTGGTGTCCATCAAGTCAATGGGCTTTTTGTAATCTAAGGCACTTATGGGACCATGCAGCCACTCCTCCAACTCTGTCTCATCATCCTCAAAAACCTCTAAACCCTTGCGCACAACCTCAGCAATAGATAAAATCTGCTCTGACACATGTACACTCAAGTGATCTGAAGGCGACTTGCGCTGTATGGTCCTATGAGAAATATGCAATAATGCACTCATCCTCTCCATACTTATACCTAACTTCTTGGCTAAAGTATCTAGACTCTTTTTGGGCAATCCAACACGAGTAACAGCAACTAAGTCCATCTCATTATTAATGTCTTTCTTAAGTGCTTTTTTACCACCTATAATAGCAACTAACTGAGAGTACTTAGATTGCTTGGAATCATAATTAACGAGAGCCTCATTTGCTGAAGGATTGTCTAAACTAGAATCATACATAACACGTCATTTGTCACAAATATAATGAAATATGTCACACAAGTCAACTCTTCCAATGAAAAAAGCTGCATCTGAAGATTCAGATACAGCTCATTTTCAAATGTCAATTTATTTCTTAATCTACAACAACTAATGGTTTGACTTCAACAGTATCATCAGTTTTTAATTGATAATAGTAAAGACCGCTTTCTGGGAATAGTTGTTTATCAACAGGAATGTTATTTAACCCTTTATCAAAATGATATGTCTTAGAAATTAGTTCATTACCCGCAGCATCATATAACGTAAATTGAAAGTTAGCAGAATCTGTAGCAACAACTTCAATCATTGAATTGTCTATGATAGGATTTGCCAAGACTTGACTGGTAAACCCTTTATGCACAAGAGTATTGTCAAGAACCAATTCTCTTGTTTCTAGATTATCACCTAGATATACCTCATTAGACATTAGATCATCTGATAAATGAATTGCTTCCGACACATCAACATCCTCAACTGCGACAAAACTCATTGTATAGCTGACATTTCCTTTTGCTGGTATTCCATCATACCAATTCAGCTTTGTTTGATTTGATTCTGAGACATAGCTTTCTTCATCGAATTTAATGACATTAGAACGCAACCCTGTCAACTCCAAACCTTTGTGCGTAAGTCCCATTTGAAAACCATACACATCAGAAGCATCATTAATTTGAACACTAACATCTACAAATTCTCCTTTTTCGATTAAGTCTTTATCAACACTAATTGTAACGTCTTCTTCAGCAACGATATCAGATGAAGCTGATTGTACGTTTGCAATCACATCTCCACTGACATCACCGATTTTTATACCAATAAAATCTTCAGTCATAGCATCTTGATTGAGGTTATCCAATCTTAGCGTCGAAACATATGGCCATGGATTTAGATTGTCAGCAAAACTTTGATTTTCTATAACAAACACCCAACTATCATCAACCATGACATCATTAGGTATCAAACCTAAAATCATTTTGCGCAACAGCACGAGATCACTACCAGTCAATGATTGGCTACCATTGGCATCAGAAGCAATAATATGATGTGGATTTATAAACTGATCGATACCCAAAATATGCTTCTGTATCAATACCAAATCAAGCGTACTCAAACCATTCTTGTACGTGTCTTCTTTCTTCGCTACAACATTATAATCCAAACCAACGGGATTCGATATAAATGCATAGCTTCCATCAGTGTCGTTAATGATCGACTTTGGATATTCTGGCAGATTAGCCTGTAATGACATTTCTGTAAAATCAACTAATTGTCCATCTGTTGTATGGACTTGACCTCCAATTTGAAGTCCAGATCCTCCTCCACATTCTCCATCTACAAATAGTACAATTCCACGTTTCATTGCTTCACAAGCATTGGAGTAAGTGACATTATCACAACCACATACTGGAGCATTATTCGTTGCACAAGAAATATTGTCATTGATAATACTTTCATCAATACAAGATTCATATTCAGTTTCTGCACAATTATTACCGTTATCCGAAATAAATATGCCGACGTTACAAAAATCTCTATTGCCCTGAGCATCCCACACATAAATATCTAAAGAGACAAAGTTTACCAAAGATCCACATTCAAATACGATTGAACTTTGATCTTCAAACCCTTCGCTTCCGAATGCTAAAGGTTCACCACCTTCTGGCACCACAGTGAAAGACAATTCATCTGGTGACGAGCAATTATCAAAACTTCCCAAGTTAAAATCTGAAGCCCAGACTGCTACATTACCATTATCAGCCGTAAATGCAGTAGTTAATCCTGCCAGGCATAAAGGAGTTGGTGCTTTAAGGTCATCATAACTTATGTTTGTTTCTTTTGAGCTAGAATTGCCACAACCATCATCTACTGTCCATACTAATCGATCACTATCCGCAGGAGTACCACTAATGACAACTTCCGCCTCAGCACCCGTTCTAGTAAAGACTTCAATTAACTGGCCGTTTTTATACCAGGTGATTCTCCAATCCAACATGTCACCATTTAATTCTTGAGCACCACAAAAATCAGATGCTACTGCAACAACTGCTGTTTCGCCAAAACATGGTGTATCATCATCTTTAGATTGCGCACCTCCTGTGGTATTGACCAATAGTTCTTCTTCTACAACAATACTTGGAGCAGTGTTGTCTTGTACTTTTACAATTTGATTGTAAGAATAATACCCATCAATGAATACTTGCAGATAACTAAAGTAGACTGGGTCTTGATATAGCGCAGATTCTGGACAATCGGTACATACCCCTTGCGCCCAATCTTCAACAGCTATAAATAAATCAGTATCGTTCGTTTCGCTAGCTTCATTATTTGGATCATAAACACACCAATCAACTACTGACCATCTATTAACAATAGTCAAACAAGCATCAGAAGTTGTGATGGTATCTTGCTCTAAACTATAACCGACTAGCCCACAACTTGATTCACACCAAACAGGCTTTATGTCTTCAATTGTAAATTCCGGAATACACTCTACAGGTTCACCCATAGCAACAGGATGATCAAGAAAAATCTGTGCTTCATTGTCATTGTTACATTCGATATTCAATCCTTCTTCAATTTGACCATTTAAATGTTTCGGCCATTTTATCGTATAAGGATCAAATCCACCTTCCGTTGAAATAGTTATTTCTTGTTGACAGAAAGCATCGCCTGGGGAAAGATCTCCAGAATTGTCAGAATCGATATACCATTCTTTGATGACTGTTTCATTGCCACAAGAACCTGATACATCCTCTACAGATGCAATCTCTAAAACATACTCTCCAGTACAGGCTTGACCAGCTATTGTAGGTGGAGCAGCCGTATTGGGATCTGCATCACAATCAATGGTAACATCTTCACAAATTAATGTTGGTGTTGAATTGTTAGAAACAAAAACATCTACCATACATTGATTCTGATTGCCGCTTTGATCAGTAGCCACTAAAATAACTTGAACTATTTGACCTGCATCTTGGCAGCAGAATTTCACAAAATCACCATAGGCATCTGACTCTGGCACAACTCCTTCCTCAATGCAATCACCAAATTTATCTCTTGTCAAACAGATGGTTTCACCACCACTACATTCCTCACCACAACATCCTTCCATACGAGCGACTTTAAAGCTCACGTCTCCACAACCTGAGTCATGGCTACCTACATTAAGTGTTTCTGCATAAATTTTAGCTACCCCTGATTCTGGAGAAGATTGGGAAAATGTCAGTGATACTGATAATGAGCTTTGGCAAACCATTACAGGTGGAACATTATCCACTACAGCTAAGCCAAAAGACATTTCACTTGTATTTCCACATTCGTCAGTGACTAATGCTATAACATCTATAGGACCATGATTCTCAGACAATCCGAGCAAATAACCATCAGCGACATATCCTTCGCTTGATCGCCACTCTACATCTACTGAAGAAGAACAATTATCTTCATATTCAACATCTGGTAAAGGGTAAGTTGCCGTACACTGCCAAGGATCTATTGACACAATAACATCATCTAAGGACTCTACAACAGGTGCCGTTTGATCACTGATTTCAATTTGTTGGACACCACTTAATTGCACCTCAGAATCACACCAATCTAACATTGTCCATGACCTAATTATTTTTTTACCACCGGCACAAGCTGTAAACTCTATATCAGAAAATGTAGTCAACACATTACAGAAAAATTCTCCTGGAATCACCGGAACTCTAGGATTTGTAAATCCAGGTCCGACCACTGTATCTAAAACAATAGAATCTCTCAATATTTTATCAACCACAGTGACAATCACCCATACACTTTCTAAAGTCCCATCACCATCTAAGTCTATAGCTTGCTGAATCATCGTATCTCTAGTACCAGCGACTTCTTCTATGTGAATAATGCTTTCAATTATATTGGTATCTGGCACCAATGTATGCGCATCGACATACGAAGGGTATGCTAGTGTAGCATCTCCTGTCGCTTCAGCAATATACTCAGGACTACCAATCTCGTAGGAATCATCTAATTCTAATTCACAGTCAAGTAGTAGTGGTTCTGGAAATTCAATTTGCGTTATGCTATTTGGACCTAAGTCTATTTTTTCTTCTCTGTAAGCTTGTGTCAGTAGAACAGCTTTTTGAGTAACGCCATGCATGGTAATATTAGCTGTGTAACTCACCACATGTAAAACACCATCTTCATCACACATATCACCAGTAGATTGACTTATGACAGTGACATCACTAACGAGTGAAGCTCCACAGCTTTCGTCTATCACTGTTTTTGCTTGCTCTGGAGTTAGGAATATTTCAGGAAAACTTCCACCACACCAGCTTACACAACCAACGTTACAATTAGGGACAGCTGCTTCGATGTAAAAACTCCCAGTAGCTTGACTGACAAGTGCGCTATACTCTATAGTGTAACTGCCGACATTGGGCAATGCGACAACATCACTAAACGCACCCGGCAAATACACTGTCGAATAAATAGCAGCGCCTGACGCATCACGTATAATCACCTGAATGTCAGATGATGACCAAATAGGATTGGAAGAACTTCCAGAATTGTAATTAACACTAGAGTTTCCCATCAAATTAATTACTTTCTGACATTCATCAGTTGCGGTCAATTCTAATATTCCTGATGAATTTGACGAAGACAATAAACCATCAAAGGAGTCAGAATCACCAGCAATAAATTGACATGGTGATTCTAAAACTGGCAACACATTGGCTTCTAAAGCAATTGTTCCCCAGCACGTATTGCCATCACAAGAACTTGTGACTTGATATTTGACTGTGGTATTTACTTGCTCTGCAGAAACTGCATTTCCAATAAAGACATCATTTTCATCAAAGAGGGAAATCTCATAATCATAATCAATGTTAGGAGCTTCAAGAACCATATCTGGATCTATCATCAAATCACAATTGACTCCCAAGCTTATTTGTACGGAATTGTTGCACACAAGTGCACCGCAATTTTGGGCTGACAAGGTCTTAAATGACGTGAATGAAATAAAAAATAATAAAATGAGACACTTAGTAAAAGACGTAATCTTATACATACTGTTTTGGTTATTTTGTAAAATTCGGTTATCAAAACTTACGCTTCGAACTGTAAGTTTTTTGAAATGACGATACGAGAAAAGGCATTCCCCTAAAGTGAGTGTGCTGAAATGTTAAAAATAGATCCGAATGTCGTTCTTATATGTATTTCAAGACAGTTTATATATGTAAAACACTGTCTTCTAACTAATTATAAGGAGTTAGTTTGAGGCCAACAGGTAGTTTTTCAATGGCATTTGAGTCATTAAAAGGCTGTCCTCCAGAAAATCTAGGTACTCTTCATAGACATCTTTCTGGGAATTGATCTTATCTATTTGCAATTTGACGCTCTGCTGATTGAGTTCTAAAATGAAGGTAGGGTTTGAGTTATTTGTTTCATTTAATATTTGTTTGAGTTCCATATTGTACTCATTCATAGACTCCCTTAATGCCAATTGTTCTTCATAAAGTCTAATGCTTTCCAACACTTCGAAACGTGATCTACTTACTTCTAAAAACAATTTATCTTGCTCAAATTGTGCCTCATTCTCTATGTTATCCATTTCTATTTTGATTTCTTCCATGTCCAAACGATTGCCTCCATCCCATGGAAATCTCAAGCCAACACCAACGGACACTTTCTCTCTGAATGGATCGCTGTGTGGTCCTCCGTAGGATATTTCAGCAAATCTGAGTATTTGTTTTGCCTCTGCTTCTTCAAGGTCAAGTTCATTTTGTAGTTCCGTTCTTTTTAAATTATCCCTTACTAGTCTATCTGGATCTTCTACCGTAGAAGGATCGAATGATGTCACAAATGACTTTATTTCCTCAATAGAGATTAAATCCTCAAATGTGTATTCTGCACTATTTAAGCTGATAGGAAAAGCATACATTTTGTTCTCTTGCAAATTTTGCAATTGATTTAAATTCAATTCCTTGAGATCATTTTGAGCTTTTACAAAATCAGAGAAGTCCGCCTCTTGTATAATAAGTTGTTTTTTAATGACTGTCATCTTATCCTCTAAAATCAATTTTTGCTGTTCTAGCAAATCATGAAGTTCAGCAGAAAAATATTCATCTATCCAATAATTATATGCATCTTCTATAAAATCAAGTTCTAAAGAATATGGGTTGTCTTTGGGCTGTGCTAGATACCCTTCAAAGATTCGCTCTTGTGCTTCTCTAATAGCTTTTGTAGTCGGGCTGACACGTATTAGATAGTCTTGATTATCCAGATCAAAATCATTGGTTTCTGTTCTGAATTCATATTCCTCAATAATAGGCGCTTTAAAGGTGTATTCCCCAGATTGATTTGTAGTAGAAGGAAGTCGTTCAGCTATATCTTCAAAAACAATCTGCATAAACTCACCAGTATTTACTGTATTTGATTGTCCATTTAAGGAAAAAGACAACACGGTAAATACTAGAAAATGAATACTATTTATCAAGTTTCGAGGCTTGCTCGACATCTGAAGATACATTAAAAATGCTTTTAGGTATGTGTTCCAAAATGACTCTTTCATTCTGTAAGAATCCATTGTCTTCTGGTATTTGTATGTTTATTTCCTGCCCCCAAGTCGTGACAGATGGATCTCGACTGAATCTGGAATCTATAGGTGTAAATCGAGATTCTTGACCTGTTAATTTCCCTTTATAACTAAGAATTCTATTCTTATTTGCTGATTTGATGATAAATTCATCATCCACCGACATTTGAGTAACAAGATCTTCTTGAACGTAACCGAGAACATAGGTTGGATTCAAATCATAGATGCTCATCAGAGAATTGAATGCTTGAATGTGTTCTCCTAATTTGCAGTGAATACTCCCTACTCTTCCATCTTGGGGAGCAAGAATTGATTCTTTTACAATTTTAGTGTCATCGTAATATTTCTTTTCAGCATTTAATTTAGCTATTTGTTTGCTGTATGGGTTTTTACCTGTTGCTATGCCATCATTGGCATCTTTTAATCGTTGATCAAATGATTGGCTCAATAAAACCTTTTCTTTTGCAATAGCTTCTATCCTATCTTCTATGTGTTTAAAATCTGCTTCACCCACCCCTACAGAACTCAACCCATCGAACAATGATTTACGCTGCTCAAGCTCAGTATTCAACTCTGCTATTTTTGCATCTAATTGTCCAAGCTCTATCCGTTTTTGATTCTCTAAATCTCTTATTCTTGAATTCTGAGATTGAGTCCAAGCACGTTCTTCAGCTCTCAACCGGTCAATTTCAAAATCTTGATCCATGAGCTTCTCCTCCTCTCTGATTCTTGAAATGTCAAGTAACTTTTGTCCTTTAGTCACTAACTCTCCTGGTAAAACATAAATGTGATTGACATATAAATCAAAGTTTTTATTTACTTCTGTTTCCTTATTTTGAGCAACACCATAGAAAGAATTGACTTGTTGATCAAACACAGTTGTCATAAAGTATAGGGCCAACCCTACAGCAAAAACAATGAAATAAAATGTGTTAAACTTTGTCATAACTTTATAAAGATCTTGGCGCTTTTTCAAATTTTAAACGCACATCGTGTATGCCAGTAATACCTCTTGTGGAAGACGTAAAATCAGCAATATTCGTATCTTTTCTTAGTCTAATAAGATAATTCAATTCTATCAATTCTTCTCGTTTAAGAGATGTTGAGATGATTTCTCCCGTTTCGTTTTTAATTTCGTTCACTTTCATAGGCAAAAATCTCATTTCTTGTAGATCAAAATCTTTGCAATAACTTCTCAACGCTCCTTCAATTTCCGTTCTTAATTCATTTGCCATTGGATATTGAAGCCTTAACACACCAATTAATTCATTCGATCCACTTAAAGGAGACCAACGTAAAACAAACGCGGCCAAACAAAATATAAGTGTGCCAGTCAACGCAATTGAAAAACCAAAAACACCACAGGAAATACCGACTGCAAGGGAAGCAAACATGAATGTCATATTCCGAGGATCATTCAAATTTGTTCTAAATCGGATGATCGCTAGCGCTCCTAACATTCCCATTCCACGTCCTATACTGTCTCCAATTGCTTGCATCACCATCGCTGCAACCATAGAAATTAAACACAATGCTTGGAGAAAATGCGCTCTTCGATAGGTAGTCCGTGTAGTTAAATCATAGGTTATGGCAAGAATACTCGACATAAAAAAGGCAAACAACACAGTAAACAATACCATGTAAAATGCTGGATTATTCGGACTTTCTTGAAGTATATTAAGATCTATCATAACTCACTACTCTGATCAAAGCAAATCTTCGACCAAAATTCAATTTTGTGTCCTAAATCTTATGATTCAGGTATGCATTTGTGTTAATTTACGATTCGGTAATGTACAAAAATACGACTAATTGATTGTAAATGAAACCACAACTGTTAATTCCGTGCAGATGCTATTGCTTCAATTTCAATTTTGCAACCGTAATGGAGTTCTGAAACTGGTATGATTGACCTAGTTGGCTTATGATCGCCGAAGAACTGATAGTAAACTTCATTAACAGTTGCCCAATCATCGCCATTAGATATAAATACAGTTGTCTTTACAATATCATTTCGAGTTAAATCGTATTTACCAATAATTTCTTCTATTCTATTTAAAACTAACAAACATTGTTCTTCAATACTGCTTGGCGTTTCTTTTGTTTCTCTATTTAAAATTGGTAACACGCCGGATGTAAATACTAAGGAACCCACTTTCATTGACGGAGAATAATGTCCTGCTCTTGTTTCGCTCATATTTATATTGCTTTAGAAAGGTAAATTACTTAAATCTACGTTGCCTCCCGTAATGACAAGGCCAACTTTCTTACCATTAAAGATTTTTGGATTTGCAATTACTGCAGCGAGCGATGTGGCACTTGATGGTTCAATGATTATCTTCATTCTATTCCAAACCATGGCCATTGCTTGAATAATAGCCTCCTCACTGACAAGTAAAATTTGATCAATCCCCTCCTTAATGATTGGAAAGTTATTGCTTCCAAGTTGAGTTCTCAATCCATCGGCAATTGTATTGGGATTAATCGAAGGGACAATTTTGCCTAGTTTTAAAGATTGATAAGCATCATCTGCTTGTGTTGGTTCGGCTCCAATCACTTTTGTCTGCGGCGAATGTTGTTGGCATGCTAGAATAGTACCAGCTACAACACCACCCCCGCCAACTGGTGTGACAATGTAATCAAGATCGGAATGCTCACATATCATTTCGTAAGCGCATGTCCCTTGTCCTACAATCACATCGATATCGTTGGATGGGTGCAACTTTGACGCCCCTGTTTTTTGAATTATATCAGCTAAAGTAGCTTCTCTGGCTTCCAGTGTCGGTTTACATTCTTTTACAGTTGCTCCATAACCAATAGTAGCTTCACGTTTTACGGATGGCGCATTCGAAGGCATAACAATGTAAGCCTTCACCTTTGTCAATTTTGCTGAAATGGCTACTGCTTGTGCAAAATTTCCAGATGAATGCGTACCTAAACCTTTAGAACGCTGAGCTTCTGTAAGACAAAGACTTGCATTTAACGCGCCTCTTAATTTATACGAGCCACCTTTTTGAAAATTTTCACATTTAAAAAATAGGCTTGCACCGGTGTGTTCATTTATAAAACTTGACTGTAAGACTGGCGTATGATGGATGTGTTCTTGAATTCTTTCGGAAGCTATTTTGACACTAAGATTTTGCATATTCAAAAATACCAGTTTCCTTGTTCCTTGTGGCTTCTTTGACGGGTATAATTTCACCATTCATGCATATATATGTACCAAAACCTACCAATTTACTTGCCGCAACAGCTGATCCTAATTGTGCCGCAGCATCACTGCCCTTACAACTTGCCGGAATAAATGCCCCTGTAAGAACCACTACTTTGTCAACAATGTCTGACAAAAACAAACCAGTTTGTATCATAGTATCAGTCCCATGAGTAATGATAAATCTTTTACTAGGTGAGTCAATGATGTACCTTTTCAATTGATTTTTGTCATTCTCAGTCAGATCTTGGCTGTCTTTCTTAGCTATAGATGATGTACCTATTGGATAAGTCAATCTCATTTGACGTACTATCTCGGTAAACGCTGGCTCTCCTATTTCAAAAGCATATGCTCCTTGTTTTACAGGATATTGCTTATCGATCGTGCCTCCCATCTGTATGAATTCAATTTCTGGGATCATGTATTTTGACTTTTTTATGTTGATTGATGCATCTCAAACATAAAAATTTGATGCTCGTTAAGTTAGGAATAAAGCTAGAAACTAACAAAGGATAAAATTTGTGTTATTTTTGCTAAAAATATTCTTTATGCAATCATCAATGATGAAAAATAGAGTAACAATTATTGGCTTATTGGTCATATGCGCTGCGGCGTACAGACTAATTCCGCATCCTTACAATTTTGCGCCTATAACAGGAATGGCATTATTAGCAGGTTCATACTTAAAATCAAAAAAAGTATTGGCAATTCTCTTGCCTCTTGTTGCTTTATTTGCATCTGACATTATTCTAAACAACACAGTATACAGATCATTTTACAACGCTGAAGGATTGGTTATTTTTCAACCATATATGATTACGACTTTCTTAAGTCTAATTCTTATCGTTGGTATCGGCATGCTTATAAAGAAATTTAAGCTTTTCCAAATCATTGGAGCATCCATAAGCTCTTCAGTTTTATTCTTTACCGTAACAAATTTTGGTTCTTGGCTGACAATTCCATTATACCCTAAAAACATGATAGGCTTAGTAGAATGCTATACTGCAGGATTGCCATTTTTCCCGGCGACGGTGTTTGGAGATTTGGTATTCACATTAGTGCTATTTGGAATAGCTGCTCTTGCTTTTGGATGGATGGAAAGAAGGCAATATAGCATTGGGTAAACTAGATATCTCCACTTTGGCGGTTTGCAAGTCTGTTTTCACCTAATCTCTTTTTAAGACTCCAAATTACATTAGGAAGCTTACATTAGGATTAAGTTCAAAGTCACCTAAACCCTATTGAGGATTTTTGAAAGACCTGTTCTGCTTTGGCATCCAGAGCTTTTTTGACATCTTCTAACTCGATGATGTGGATACTTTCTTGATTTCTTTCTTTCTCAGAAGCAAGCCTTAGATTTTGGAATCTAATGATGTCAGAAACGATAGTGCGTACTGTTCTCGCATTACCAAAATACCTGTCTTTTTGAATGTGAAGAGTCTTCAATTCTTTTGACAATAGATTTTCAGCATCCTTATTTATATTCAGAGATTCGTCCGACAGCATTTTCTTAGCTATTTCGCATAAGTCTGATGGACTATAATCATCAAACTTAAGAATCTTATCAAACCTTGAATTTAGACCTGGATTAATTTTTAAGAAATGTTCCATATTGTCAGGATACCCAGCGGCAAAAACGAAGAATTCGCCACGGTGATCTTCCATACGTTTCAATATGGTTTGAATAGCTTCATTACCAAAATCACCACGCCCAGAACTGGATCCAGAAAGTGCGTAAGCTTCATCTATAAACAGCACGCCACCTAGTGCTTCATCTATAATTTCTGCTGTTTTTATGGCGGTCTGCCCAACATATCCAGCCACCAATCCTTGTCTATCAGTCTCCACCATATGACCCCTTTCCAAGATTCCTAAAGCCTTGTAAACTTTGGTCAAAATTCGAGCAACTGTTGTTTTACCAGTACCTGGATTTCCTACAAAAACAGTATGCAGATAAAATTTATGCAAGACCTCTTTTCCGCTTTCTCTATAGTATTTTACAATTTCAATTAGCTCCTTGATTTGCTCTTTAACCTTCGAAATTCCAATCAAAGAATTAAGTTCGCCTATAGCAGAATCCAACAATTCATAATCGATTGGAATATGTGGTTTTTGTATTTTTCTTTCCAGTTTTAAATTTTCTACATCTTGTAGAATGATGGTTTCTAAGGAAGATGTATCAAGTGCACCAGGGCTTTCTTGATTCATTGTTCTTAAACCAAGATTGATTTTTGATTTTTCTACGAGATCATAAACAAATCTGGCATTACCAAATGATTTGTCTCTATTTCTAAATGCCTCAGTAATGATTTCGTCAATCTTAACTTTAGCTTTCTCCGTAAACACGACTTCCATTTCTGCGGCAGCAAACTCAGCTATTTGAGACAATTCTTGCGGCATATAATCTGTAAAATGGTAGAAGAGTTTAAACCTTGATTTGAGACCTGGATTAGAATCAATGAAATGATTCATCTCATTTGGATAGCCGGCTACAATGACTGCAAATTCTCTGTCTTTATTGGACATTTCTTTAACAAGAATCTCAATTACCTCTCGACCAAAATCTTTACTGTCATCATTAGCTCTTGCAAGTGCATAAGCTTCATCAATAAACAACACTCCGCCTTTTGCTTTTTCAATGGCATCTTTGACCTTAGGTGCTGTCTGACCGATGTACTCTCCCACTAGATCAACACGATCAACTTCATGTACATGCCCTTTAGACAACAATCCCATCTTTTTATACAGTTTTCCCATCATTTGGGCTACTGTTGTTTTTCCAGTACCTGGATTTCCTGTGAATACAGAATGGATATTTATCTCTTCATTTTCATCAAAGCCTTTGTCCTTCCTTAATTGTAAAAACTGGATATATTTTGAATGATCTTCAACTTGGTCTTTTATTTCTGTCAAACCGATCAACGACGTAAGATCAGCCATTACTTCTTCAAAAGACTGATTAATCGTTTCATCTTGAACCAATAAAAGTGGAGAAGTAGAATTTGGCAGTTGAACTGGAATAACACCTTCGACAAATTCATCACCTACCTCGAAAGGAATTACAGCCAGGAGTTTATCCATAAAAATGATTTCCACAGTATAATTACCATGACGCCAACTGCCTTTCACATTCGTACCCCAACCTGCAGTAATTTTCACAAATTCATCGTCAGCCTTGACATTGTGTAGCTTATTAACTTGACCTTTAAGTTCTCTAGCTTGATTATAAAATTTTATAAATAATTCACAATGCCAATTAGAATGTACGACAAGATTCTTTAGCATTATTTCTACATAAATGTATCTTGTCTCTTCGCAACTGAATGCTTTGTGGTAAATCCTCTCTGCCTCAATAACATCATCGTATTGCCCCTCGTATAATTTTAAAGATGAAATATCAACATAAGGATTATCTAAAGTGGAATAGTTGTTACCTGCATCTTCGATGTAGAAATATTTAGTAGCAACTTTTTTTCCATCAATCCAAGCCTCCCAATAATAAGTGCCGCTTTTCCAGAACGCTCCTTCTTTTTTGTTACCCCAACCTTCCCTGACATAAACAATGCTGTCAAATTTAGATACTTGTTTTTTGATATTGAGTGAGCATAACTTCTTGCGATTCTTTTTTAACTCGTAGCATCTCAAGTCAATGTCGACTTTCCAATTCTCTCTATCAAACATTTTGTTGTAGAAAGACAACTCCGCATATATGTAGGTAACTTCAAACCGGTCAAAAACCTGTCTGTATTTTTTCTTATTATCGGCAAGCCATTCTGTAGATGAATAGACTTTTAGCTCTTTAAATTTTAAAAGCTTTTGATCTGTGTGTTCGAAGGTTTGGGACATTTCAACAGAAGTATTAACGATTAATAGCAATCTACATCAATTTCGCATAGAAAACCACTATTTAAGCCCAAAAAAATTAACATTTCAACGACAATGGAACAAAGAACATTATTCCATTGTTAATATGTCTTATTAACGTACTTTTGTAGTAATTTATCTAAAGCTTTAATGGCAAGAATTAAATTTAAATTTGAAAATCCATCAATCCCAGAAAAGATTGTTGAGAATATTGAGACCGGGATTTCTGTTTTGGAGGTAACTGAAGACAATGATATACACCTAAATCACAACTGTGGAGAGGTATGCGCATGCAGTACTTGCCATATTTATGTGGAAAAAGGTGATGAGTTTTTAGCAGAAATTACAGACAGAGAAGAAGATTTCATAGACAGAGCAACAAATCCTACAATTGAATCAAGATTAGGTTGTCAATGCATCATTTTAGATGAAAATGCAGATTTGGAAGTGACCATACCAGATCAATCCTCCATTATTGGACACGAACACTAAGAAAATAGAATATGAGTTTCAAAGATTTTGACGATTTACCAGTTACCTGGAAAGACCATGAAGATATAGCGATCAAATTGTACGACAAATTTGGTGATGATTTTAGTGAAAGTAAAATTTATAGAATCCGTTTCACAGAACTCATTGAATGGGTTTTAGAATTGCCATATTTTGAAGGTACTAGAGAAGAGTGCAATGAAGGACACCTCGAACAGATCCAGGCAAAATGGGTGTATGAATGGCGTGAAAATCAATAGTGATTTTTCAAAAACATATTATTCTTGCTTCAGGATCTCCAAGAAGAAGTTTCATGCTTTCAGAGTGTAATATACCCTACACCGTCAATCCTTCCAACATAGAAGAAATTGTACCTGAACACATTCCATTAAAAGAAGCTCCCGAATATCTTGCTGTAGAAAAAGCAAATGCGTGTGATCATGATTGTGGTTCTAATGAAATCATTCTTGCTGCAGACACATCTGTTTTTTTGGGAAATGACATTCTTAATAAACCTGCCGATCATCAAGAAGCTGTAGCAATGATCAGCAAATTATCACAATCTAGACATGAGGTCATCACTGGTTTTTGTTTAAAAAACAACGAGAAGCAAATCAGTGAATCTGTACTTTCTATTGTAGAATTTGATGCCATTTCTGATGATGAAATCGAATACTACGTCAATCAGTATAAGCCATTTGACAAGGCAGGTAGTTATGGGATTCAGGATTGGATTGGATGGTGTAAAATCAATAGAATTGAGGGTTCCTATTCAAACATTCTTGGCTTACCAATGAGGGAGGTGTATTTGGCTTTAAGTGATTTTGACTAAAACGAACAGAAGTATTTCGCATCCCAGAGGTTTAGATTTAAAAACATAAACTAATTTTAGAGGACACCAAAGTGCAACATAACCCAGTCCCCTTTAATCCGTTTACTTAATAATTTAGTTCCCAACTTTTCATAATAAGCTTGTACGTCTTCTGCTTGAGAATTGAGTATACCAGACAATAGGACATGTCCACCAGATACAGTCATTTTTAAGATAGAAGCTGCCATTTCTATCAATGTATTTTTATGAATGTTGGCGATAGTAACGTCAATGCTGTTGTCGTCAAATGCATGTCTATGATCAGTCAGTTTTATCTTTGACACATCATTTAGTTGGACATTTTCAACCGCATTTCCTAAAGCACCAGGGTCAATTTCGGTACCTATTATACTTTTAGCTTTCATCTTTGCCGCAAGAATTGCCAAAATTCCTGTACCTGTACCCAAATCGGCAATGCGCATATTGACTAAGGCCATTGTACTCATTTCTTGTATCATCATAAAGGTTGTCTCATGATGTCCAGTCCCGAAAGATTGTTTTGGATTGATGGTAATTGTATGTGTGCAATTTGATTCAATGGGATGAAAATCTGCTCTTACATAACAGAAATCATCAACTGTGATAGAGTCAAAATTAGATTCCCATACCTTATTCCAATTTTGATTTTCTACTTCTCGATGAGAATAGTTTATTGCAAATGGCAGATCAGTGATAATTACACTAAGCTCTTTGTCATTAAATTGAGATTTCTTGATATAAGCTTTGACCACAAAATCTTCCTCTTCCCAGAAACTATCAAAAGGTAATGACTGAAGAAATGCAATAATAACATTTGGATCAGTTTGATCATGATGAAACGCAAATTCTAAATATAGATCACTCAATGGTGTGACAATGCTTTGTGTTTAACTGTAGATGGAGCTACTCCTAAATTTTGATCAATGTTGTATTCACTAAAATTCTGATTTATGCCAATCTTAATTATCGCCAAATGGTGAACGGCGTGATCATAGGCATACATCAATTCTCTACCTACAGAAGAGTTTACAATCACATCATCAGAAGTAATCTCTGTGTTAAAATCAGCTAATACCTTGATAGGTGTGTCATCTGATAGCTGGTCAATTTCTCCATGGATCTCCAAAAAAGCATCTTTGGCTTGAATAGTACTTTTTTCAATAGACAAACTTCTATCTCGAAGCGAATAATTCAGCTCTCCGTTTGTCGCCCCTCTTACAACAGAAATGTAGAAATCTAGTATGTGTCTAAAGTGTTGGCCAATCGTAGAACCATTAAAAACGTCAAGCGGCATACTGTAGTGTTCATCAGACAATTGACCTAGAATAAGAAGAACCTGGTCAAATATAGTCTTGGAACTAGATGCACAATTGGTTTTCATATTTAAACTTAGCTATAAATTTCCTTTTTGGATGCACTTAAAGTGTTTAAAAGTAAGGAAGTGACGGTCATAGGACCAACGCCTCCTGGTACTGGCGTTATCAAAGATGCTTTTAATGCAACAGTATCATACTCGACATCTCCCACTAGCCTATACCCTCTCTTGCGACTGCTGTCTTCTACCCTGTTGATGCCTACATCAATAATTACTGCTCCATCTTTTACCATATCTGCTGTAACAAAATGTGGAATTCCAATAGCAGCAATCACGATATCTGCTCGTTTGATTTCTGACGATAAATCTTTGGTTCGACTATGGACCAAGGTCACCGTACAATTCCCTGGATAAGCTTTTCTACTCAAGAGAATACTCATTGGGGAACCAACAATATTACTTCTGCCTAATACCACACAATGTTTGCCTTCGGTTTCTACTTTGTATCGTTCCAGCATCGTCAGGATACCATAGGGAGTTGCCGGCAAATAGCAAGGAAGACCTTGGGCCATCCGTCCAAAATTTACAGGATGAAATCCATCTACATCTTTTTTGGGATCGATAGCTAAGGTTACTTTTTGTTCATCTATGTGCTCAGGTAAAGGAAGTTGGACAATAAACCCGTCAATATCTTCCTCTTCATTTAAATCCTTTACGATATCAAGTAATTCTTCTTCAGTGATAGAATCATCCTTCCTAATCAAGGTGCTTTCAAATCCAACGTGTTCACATGATCGCACTTTGCTTCTGACATAAGATTCACTTGCTGGGTTATTACCGATCAATACTGCTGCCAAATGGGGAATATTTTTACGTTGCTCTTTAAGCCTGAGAACTTCTTCCCGTATCTCAAGTTTGATTGTTTCTGCAAGGGCTTTGCCGTCAATAACAGCCATAGATATAATTAACGTATATGAAAAACGCTAATATAAAGGTTTATTCTTTAGTACACAGTATTTGAATATAAACCACATAAGACAAGCTACTATAAACCCGACAACAATACCTGAGATAATATCTGCGGGATAATGGACACCAACATAGACTTGAGCAATCCCAATAACTGCAGCCCAAATCACGATAAATATTTTCATAGCTCCAGAGGCATGCCTAAATGCGAATAAAAGAAAAAATGAGATTGTAAAATGATTAGCTGCGTGGGAAGATGGAAAGCTAAATGCTTCCCCACAATACACCAATTCTTGTACATCTCTTGAGAAGTTATCTAAGCGACAAGGCCTTACTCGCTGAATGATATTTTTCAAAAAATGACTATTTAAAAAATCACTACATACGACAGCAACTATTAATGAAAGAATAGTCAACGCGCCTTTCTTATTGCCAAATTTTTTGAACATGAAATAAATGATGAGTAGATAAATAGGAATCCAGGTGCCTCGATTTCTCAGTACAGGGAACACCAAGTCAAGCACTTCTGATGACAAATCAAAATGAATCCATTCAAACAGTTGTCTGTCTAATTCAACGAGACTTTCCCACATATGATAAAAATTCTACTCATAAACATAAGAAATCGATAGCTTTGCGATCTTATAAATGAAAATATGACACTGATTAAATCAATATCGGGAATTAGAGGGACCATCGGAGGGCCAGTAAGTGAGAACCTTACACCGATAGATATAGTAGAATGTACTTCTGGATACGCAAGTTTTTTACAAGCTACAGGAAACAATAAGACGAAAGTAGTTGTAGGTAGAGATGGACGTATATCAGGTGAACTCGTATCAGGTCTTGTCTGTCAGTCACTTCAAATGATGGGATTTGATGTGGTAGACCTAGGTCTTTCTACAACACCAACTGTAGAAATAGCGGTACCCATAGAAGAAGCCGCTGGCGGCATCATCATTACTGCAAGCCACAATGGCAAAGAATGGAACGCGCTCAAATTTCTCAATGATAAAGGTGAGTTCATTTCACATGAAGATGGGAATCAGATATTGGCTTTTATAAAAGAAAAAAATATTGAAGCTGCACCAGTAATGGAATTGGGTAAATACATACAGAATAATGACTACATCGACATACACATAGATCAAATTCTTGCTTTACCATATTTATCCATAAATAATATAAGGGCAAAAAAATTCACTGTCGTTGTGGACTGTATCAATTCAACTGGTGCTTTGATTTTGCCTAAATTACTAGAGAGACTTGGTGCTACTGTCATCACCATTAATGATGATGTGTCAGGAGAATTTGCGCACAATCCAGAGCCATTGCCTAAACACATGACTCAACTCTGTGCTGAAGTAAAATCGAATAATGCAGACTTAGGTATTTGTGTGGATCCAGATGTCGATAGACTAGCTTTCGTAGATGAAAATGGAGAGGCCTTTGGTGAAGAGTATACCTTAGTGGCTGTAGCAGATTTCATCCTATCGAAAGAACCTGGAAATACTGTATCTAATTTATCATCTACTCGAGCACTTTCAGACGTGACATCCAGGTACGGTAAAAACTATATAGCTTCAGCTGTTGGCGAAGTAAATGTGGTCAATGCGATGAAGAAAAACAATGCGGTGATAGGAGGAGAAGGCAATGGAGGTGTCATCTTACCTGAACTACATTATGGAAGAGATGCTGTTGCTGGCGTTGCCTTAATGCTGGCATTATTGGCTGAACGAGACCTACGTTTGAGTGAATTAAAATCAAGCTATCCTGAATATCACATCATAAAACAAAAAATACAATTGACTCCATCAATTGACATAGAAAAAATATTAGCCACTGCCAAGACCGCATTTACACAAGAAAAATTAAATGATATTGATGGTCTTAAGGTGGATTTTGAAAATGGATGGGTACATTTACGAAAGTCGAATACTGAGCCAATAATACGTGTATATGCAGAAGCTGCATCTGAGGAAATCGCTCATAAAAATATAGAGTTAGTTAAATCAAGTTTTAATCATTTGATATGAGAGTTTATTTTGATAATGCGGCAACAACTCCACTTGACCCTTTAGTTTTAGACCACATGCTTCCTATCATGAAGGAGCATCATGGCAATCCATCGTCAATTCACCAACATGGCAGAATTGTCCGCTCCTATATTGAAGAATCTAGAAAGACAATTGCCCATCATTTGAAGGCAAGTATTGCGGAGATATTCTTTACTTCCTCAGCAACTGAAGCAAACAATCTAGCTATACAGGCTGCTGTACGTGATCTAAAAGTGAAGACAATAATCACCTCTCCAACTGAACATGATTGTGTATTAAACAGCACCAATTATGTGTGTGAATGCAATGACATTCAAGTACACCATTTATCCGTCGACGACAAAGGACACATTCAACTAGAAGAATTAGAAAAAAAGATTCAGGATGCAGAAGGCCCAGTACTTGTGTCTATCATGCATGCAAATAATGAAATAGGGACTATAGCAGATACGGCTAGCATTTCAGAACTTTGCGAAAAGAATGAGGCCTATTTTCATTGTGATACAGTCCAAACATTAGGTAAATATCATATTGATGTATCCACACAACGCTTTTCGTTTTTAAGTGGCTCTGGACATAAATTTTATGGACCAAAAGGTATAGGATTTATTTATGTGAACAGTGACAACATCATTAAGCCAATGATACACGGAGGTTCTCAGGAGCGAAACATGAGAGCTGGTACAGAAAATACTTATGGCATAGCAGGTGTAGGAAAAGCCCTTGATTTAAGTGTACAAGATATGGATGCAAGGGCAGAAACTGTTTCGGCAATTAGACAAACATTCATGCAAAAATTGAAAGGGCTTAATGACTCTATAAAGATCATAAGTCCGGAAGACGGGCATAGACACATCCTTGCAGTAGGATTTCCCAAATCATCCAAAACAGACTTATTGAAATTCAATTTGGATATAGCTGGAATAAGTGCTTCATCTGGAAGCGCATGCAGCTCTGGTGTAGAAAGTTCCTCTCATGTAATGACGGCAATTGGTTTAGCCAATGACTACAATCCTGTACGTTTTTCATTCTCACATTTAAATACAATAGAAGAAGTTGATTATACTGTTGAAAAGCTAAAATCAATGATATAAAGCATGGCTAATTCTGCACATGACATTTTCATAAAGAGATGTATTGAGCTAGGAAAAAGAGGAGGCAAATATGTGAAGAGCAATCCTCACGTAGGGTCTGTGATTGTTTTTAATAATAAAATTATAGGCGAAGGTTGGCATAAAACATATGGTGAAGCCCATGCAGAAGTCAATGCAATTGCATCAGTAAGTGAAAGTGACAAACATCTGATAAAAGACTCTATCCTCTATGTCAGCCTCGAACCGTGTAATCATACTGGAAAAACTGGCCCTTGTTCAGAAGTCATCTTGACAAATGGAATCAAGCATGTTGTAGTGTCTTGCATAGATCCAACTATCGGTGGAGACAGCTTGACTTACCTTGAGTCGAAAGGTGTGAAAATTACGCAAGGTATTTGTGCATCAGAAGGTCAGCATTTACTTTGCGCATTCAATACACATAAAGCTCATAATCGACCATACATCATCCTAAAATATGCTCAATCTTCAGACTTCTTTATAGGCCAGAAAGAAAAGCAGATATGGATCAGCAACGCCTTTACGAAAAGACTGACACACAAATGGAGATCAGAGTGCGATGGTATTCTAATTGGCGTTAATACACTCAATACAGATGATCCATTCTTGTCAACCAGGCTCTATCCCGGAGAAAGTCCAAGACCAATTATAGTCGATCCGACATTTAGAGGGAGTAAATCAAGTCATTTGTATAGTAAATCTGCTGTAAAGTCAATCGTTGTCACAGCACAACCAATAGAGTCAGACACACTTGATATTCTCATTTTTGATTTTGCAAACAACAGTCTCAAAGAGTTAACACAAGCCTTGTACACTGACTATGGAATATGTAGATTAATGATAGAAGGTGGTGCCAATACCTTAAAGCAATTTATCGATGAAAACGTCTGGGATGAATGTCGACAAATCACAAATCAGAAACGTCTTTCTTCAGGCATAAAAGCTCCATTTTTAAAGGGGAAAAGAGGAAAAAAACTGATAATTGATACGGATACCATCCAATACATATACAATGAAGTCTGATAGATAGTTAATAAACGTTAAAGTTGATTTAAACCAATTGCTTAATCGAGCAAAAACAGGCTTTATGTTGTTCTTTTATATATGAAATTGTCCCTTTCCAATAGAGGATATATGAAGAAGTTGATTAATATTTCTAACCTCCTGCGCCAATTGCCAGTAATGATATTCATTTTGGCAAGCTCACTGAGCTATGCACAAGTCGAATGGATAACGATCGAAGATGCTCAGAAAAGAATGGAATCAGAACCTCGCAAGATATTCGTTGACGTTATGACAGACTGGTGTGTGTGGTGTAAGAAAATGGACAAAAGCACCTTCCAAAAGAAAGAAATTGCTGATTACTTAAATGCAAATTTCTATCCAGTAAAGTTTGATGCAGAGCAAAAAGAAGACATTGTCTTTAACGATCAGCTGTATCAGTATGTCAAAATGGGTAAAAAAGGATATCACGAATTCGCATACTCAATCCTCAAAGGTATGTTGAGTTATCCTTCTATTGTTTTCATAGACGAGAATCTTGAGGTCATCCAGCCAATTGAAGGATATAGAGGACCAAAAGAATTCTCCATGATCATCTCCTATTTCGCTGGTGAATACTACAAATCAGTGCCTTGGAAAAGTTACAGCCAAAGTCAGGACGCTCAAGATGTGCTTGATTATTCTCGGGTTGTAAAGCATTAGGGTTTTTATTAGTCTAAGCAAGATTTCTTCTTAGATGGATTGGATTTGCAAGATTTTACGATCAGTATCTGAACAGGATTCTTAAGATGGATAGGATATCAGATTTTACCGAGATT
>CAYVFU010000013.1:47847-68002 GCA_964450495.1 uncultured Saprospiraceae bacterium
TAAAAGAACTTTCTACGTCGAGTTTTTACACCGGCTGCTCTTAATCCAAATCCAATAGCTGCATTCAGTAAACCCTTTCCTACTTCTTTCCCTACTTTACCCATCGCATCTGACTTTTCATCAGACTGTTTTTCTTCTTCTTTGGCTTTTTGCTGTGCTACTTTCTCCTGCTCCTTTTGGATCTTTTCTCGTTCTGCTTGCTCCTTCGCTTCATTTTCTTTGGCTTCGTAGGCTGCTTTTTTAGCCTGTAATTTTTCAGCTGCACTTTCTGGGTCTTCATCTTGAGCATACTTACCAATAAGACCTGAAGTGTCTTCGCTGATAAACATATTCATCTCACTATCTTCTAAAATACCCATTCTAGATTTTGGTGCTCGTAGGTATGTATGTGCTAGTGGTGTGGGATTTCCTTTTTCACTAAGTGCTGTTACGAAGGCTTCACCAATACCAAGTTCTGTCATCAACTGTTCCACATCATAAAAGTCCGTTTCTGGATAATTTTGTGCTGCTGCTTTTATGGCTTTACGATCTTTTGCTGTAAAGGCTCTAAGCGCATGCTGAATTTTTAAACCCAATTGACCCAATACATCATCATCAATATCTGCAGGGTTCTGAGTGATAAAGAAGATGCCCACCCCTTTTGACCTGATTAATCTTACCATCACTTCTAATTGTTCTGCTAGGACCTTAGGTGTGTCATCAGAAAAAATCAAATGAGCTTCATCAATAAACATAACAAACTTCGGTTGTTCGAGATCTCCTTCTTCCGGTAACTCCTCATAGATTTCTGCCAACAATTGAAGCATGAATGTCGAAAAGAATTTAGGCTTTGTTTGCAGATCAGTCACTCTCATAATGTTGATTACACCCTTGCCTCCTCTTGTTTTCATCAAGTCATGAATCTCAAATGATGGCTCTCCAAAAAATCGTTCTGCGCCTTGTTCTTCCAATGCTGCAATTTGTCTGAGAATGACACCAATTGAACTTGCAGATATTTTACCATATTCTTTTTCTATTTCTGCAGCACCTTCATCTGTCATGGCAAATTTAAGTGCCTCCTTCACATCATTGAAGTCTAATAATTGCAAGTCATTGTCTGTACAATATTTAAATATGACACTAAAGATTCCCGTCTGAGTATCATTAAGTCCAAGTATTTTAGAAAATAATACTGGTCCAAATTCATGAACAGTAGCTCTTAATCTCACGCCTGGTTCATCAGAAATTGTTAGAAATTCTACAGGAGATGATCCAGGTGCAAATGCTTCAATGCCTATTTTTTCATGTCTCTGTGATAATTTTTCATTTGCTTCACCTTCTACAGCCACACCACTCAAATCACCTTTTATATCGACCAACATAGATGGCACACCAAGCTTTGACAATTGCTCTGCTATAATCTGAACTGTCTTTGTTTTACCTGTTCCGGTAGCACCTGCTATCAATCCATGTCTGTTAAACATCTTTACTGGTAGATTTACAATACTACCGGTCTGAACTTCTCCTTCGAGCATAGCTGCTCCAAGCTGTATGACTTTACCGTCAAAAGTATACCCTTGTTCTATGTGTTGTTTGAATGTATCTGACTGACTCATATCTGATTTTGTTTAATATTTGTTAAGACGAAAATAATCAAGGGAAGTATCTTATCAAGGCAAAATAGTTTTTTACTTTCTAATCATAATTAATTATTGACTACTCATGATTCCATTTTTCTACCCTTAGTCGGTACCGCTTATTGTCAAATTTCCATTTATTGATATTATAGCTACTCTCAAATCGTTGTTCTTGCGCATCATCAAAGCCTTGGAAAAAATCGATGCCTGTTTCCCGTTCTAGGTCATCTATGGACATCGCATAAGTTTCTAATCTGTCTTCCAATCGATCATGTGGAATATTGAATGCAATACCATCATTGCCATCAAGCAATATTTTATAAAACGACTTTGGAACACCAATTTTATTATTGCCAATTTGCTCCGAGATACCTTCCATAATTGGTCCACTCACTACGTATAGACTGCCTTTGTCGTATGCCCAATCTCTGACTGTTTCTTCTAGTTCTTTCCAGATACCATTATTGAAAGGGCGAATCTGAGGAGCCATATTACTCATATAAAAACACTCTTTCATGGCTGTCTCATTGAATGCCATATCTCCTGCGGGAGCAAGATGACCTCTCGTATATCCTGAATGTGTATAATCACTATGCTTTGCAGATCTGCTTTTCACCTTAGGATCCGAGTTAAACCTTTTTGCTCTTTTTACATTTTTAGCTTGGAGACTTTCTCTAGTTAGTTCATAAGCAACCCATTCCGGAATTTCATTCTTTTCATTGTAGGATAACGAATAATATTGGTGTTTCACAAGTTGATTTTTACCTGTGACACTTGGCAAATAACTATCATCAGTGGATGTAAACGAAGGAGTATAATCACTTACAGACTGTGTGTTCGAGCCTTCATAGGCTGCCGAGTGAGAAGACCCTGAGCTGTTTATAAAATCGTCAATGAATGAATATCCGCCAAAAATTGCAACGATTAGAAGGACAGTAAAACTTACCATTCTAGTCATAAAAGAGTTACCAGCTCTCTTCTGTTTGGTGTGATTTTGCCTAAACTTTGCCATGAAATACTTGATTCAATTAATGTATAAACACTGTTTTGACGTAATTTTCTTAATTAGTATTGCATATATTCGTTTTGTGATAAAAAAACTAACATTCTTATTCTGTCTTTTCGCTTTGTCACAAGGGTTTGCTCAGCTCCCCTCTTCTATTTTCCTTCCGACTCATTCATTGAGTAAGGGTGCTGTCATATCGACTAGTCAAGGACCTGGATCGGTATTTTTGAATCATGCTGGGCTAACAGAAATTAACTCGCTAAGTGTTTCACTATCCTCGGAACAGCGATTTGGTCTTTCTGAATTAAACAGTATAAATTTTAGTGCTGCAAAACGAATTGATGAGCGAAGTGTCATTGCATTCGGCATTGGATCTTATGGGCTCGATGATTTAAAACAACAATTGTTGATGATCTCTTATGCTCGAAGTCTCAGTCCAAATTTTGATCTGTCTGTAGCGTTTGATCTTGGTCGTATCGATGCCAAAGAATTTGGAAATACAAATCAATTTTCTGTAGAAATTGGTGCTCAATACAACATTAGCAAAAGCATTAATCTTGGCCTTATTGTAAAAAATCCTGTCTCTTCAACTATCAATAATTCAATAAATACTGGGGCATTGATAGCATTGGGTGCTGAGTTTAATCTCGATAAAAAGGTGTCTCTGTATACTGATGTTCTACGCACTGATTGGGACCAATGGGATTTGAGAAGTGGACTATCTTATGATTTACACGAAAGACTTCAATTTAATCTGGGATTCTCAACTGGAAGAAATACAGTAAATTTTGGGTTTAGAATTAACTTGAAAGATAGTTTTATGTTGGATGTTGCTGTGTCAAGGCATCGGACTTTAGGGCTTACTCCTTCTGTAGGGCTGGTTTATGAAAAATAACCACCCAATAAAAATCTTTTTTTGAATGTTATTTAAACCATGACCCATTGGAGGCGGAATGTAATCGGATAGTTTGCAAAGAGAATTAAAGTTATTCGAATTAATACCTTCTTATTTTTTGCCCTGTTTTACTTCCCACGCATGGACCAACTTAACAACCTTACTGTAATTAATCAGTCCTCCTTTCACACCATGCGTTTTCAAATAATTATGGTAAAACACATCACGTATTGCTGGAAAGACATCTGGGTATCTCATGGCATACTCTCTTATCTCTGACAAATCTGTTTTTACAAACAAAGGTAAATTCCCGTAAAGGGCTCGATAAGCATCATCATCTAATGCACCTCTCAGGTTTGACAATACATAGCGTAAATAGCCTATCCAACCTGAATATTGTATAAATGGATCATCATTATTCACGCAGCCTAACCAGCCAAGAAAATTACATGTGCCTTCATCTGTAAAGCCATAACCGTGTCCCATTTCATGAGACATAGTGAAAGGCCAAGTCATTGGATGCAAACCTGGATCTATATGACCTTCAAAGACAAATGGCCAATATACGCCTGCTGTACTAATTCTGAGCAAAGCACCTTGAGGCTGAAGTCGTCTAATACGCACCCGACCATTAGTGTGATAAGACAACTGGTCTAACTGGTTTGTCAAACTCTTACGACAACTGGTTTCAAATCGAGAAGGGTCATTCAAAATCGATTGCACTTCTGTCTGTTTATCAAATGTTGAATGTAATTCTACCAATGCAGCAACGCTAGACTCGTATTGTTGCATCAAGTCTGTGGTATCCATTTTAGAATAATCTAAACCAATTGTGGATTCAATAGATTGTCTATTGTAATTAAATCCCCAAAACCAATAGAAGCATAGGACGAGTACAGACAAGACATTTATTAGAAGTAGAAATGGACTTTTCAAGCGTCCAATCCCCCTTTTATTAGTATTCAGGAAGGATCTTATGATTTTATACAAAAAGAATAAAATGATTAATACAAAGACATACATCATGGGAATTGGTAGAAAGCCAAATGTATAGTCATATATCGACCTAAATACTTGATACAAACCTCCGTAGTAGTACTTTTCTACAATGGCAGATTCTCTACCTAAGACTCGACTGAGTACAATGGTAAATAAGGCTAAACCAAACAAATAAAAAGTTCTTTTCATATAATTCTGTTAATAATACCAACAATCTAAGCCTTTCGGCGTTAGAAAAGTGAATTAAATCTTAACTCTAAATATTGTTTGAAACTAAATTAGAGTTATTGTGTTAATTAATTATAACGATTAAAACGCATACAAAATGGCATTTGAATTTACAGACACAAATTTTAAAGAAACCGCTCTCGATAACGGCAACGTAGCAGTTGTTGACTTTTGGGCAGAATGGTGTGGTCCTTGTCGCTTAATTGGGCCAATCATTGAAGATCTTGCGAAAGATTATGATGGTAAAGCGCTTATTGGAAAAGTCAATGTTGACGAAAATCCAGAAACTTCTATGAAGTATAGCGTAAGAAGCATACCAACTATTCTCTTCATTAAAGACGGAGAAGTTGTTGACAAACATGTGGGTACAGCTACAAAAGCAGCACTACAAGGTAAACTTGACGCTATTCTACAGAATTAGAATATAAAAAACTTAAAATAAACTAAGCCTTTGTTCAATATTTGGACAAGGGCTTTTGTTTTATATGGGTATTTGCGACTATTGTAATATTAAGAGAATAGATTACATTCTCATCAAACTGAATCTTATTTTTGATCAATGAGTTTTTTCGAACAGTATAACCTAAAGAAATTTGACAATCTTGAGCTATTGGCTAAGCAGGTCGTTGAAGGATTCATTATAGGTCTGCATAAAAGTCCATTTCACGGGTTTTCTGTAGAATTTGCAGAACATAGATTGTATAATCCTGGTGAATCCACTAAAAATATAGATTGGAAGGTATATGCTCGGACAAATAAGATGTTCGTGAAAAAGTATGAAGAAGAAACCAATCTGCGATGTCAAATCATTATTGACAGTTCGTCTTCCATGTATTTCCCCGAAAAACCATCAGACAAGACCGAACAATTAAATAAACTTCAGTTTTCATCTATTGCCGCTGCAAGTTTGATGAATCTATTGAAAAAGCAACGCGATGCTTTTGGTCTAAGTATTTTTGATTCCAGTCTCAATCTGCAAGCACCATGTAAGTCTAGCACTTCTCATTATAAGCTAATGCTGACCTATTTGGATAAACTAATCCAAGAGCCTGAAATGAAGAAAACAACATCTGCAGCTGATGCCCTTCATCAAATTGCTGATGCGATTCACAAAAGATCATTGGTTGTCATATTTAGCGACATGTTTGATAAAGGCGATAACCAAGACAGTCTTTTCGCTGCGCTTCAACACTTAAAGCACAACAAACATGAAGTCATTTTATTTGATGTGGTTGATAAAAAATTAGAAGTAGAATTTGAATTTGAAAATAGACCGTATTTGTTTGTAGATATGGAAAGTGGCGAAGAAATCAGACTTCAGTCTAATGAAGTTAAAGAACTCTATCAGAATAAAATTTCTGGAATGAAAGAAGATCTAAAACAGAAATGTTTGCAATATAAAGTTGACTATGTTGAAGCTGACATCAATGCAGGGTATGCACAGATATTGCAAAACTATCTGGTCAAAAGAAGCAAAATGATTTGATAAAACGAAGATATTCAAGATGATAAAACTAAGCGACTATTCGACTTTACCTCCTGAAGATTTAGATAAAGGAGATGCTAAAAAACTGACAAATCAATACGCAAAAGAAATCGGTGAATTACATACCAAGATGGCTGCTGATGGTAAGCACAGTTTATTAATCATCCTTCAGGGTATGGATGCTAGTGGTAAGGATGGTGCTGTAAAAGATGTCTTTAAAGATTGCTTACCTACAGTCATGACTGCGCATTCTTTCAAAAAGCCAACAGATGAAGAATTCGCCCACGACTTTTTGTGGCGATGTCATAAGTTAGCGCCAAGAAAAGGCCGAACACAAATATTCATCAGATCACATTACGAAGATGTATTGATCCAACGTGTCCACAACTGGATAGATGAAGACCGAGTTGCAATGAGGATGGAGGCCATCAATGCATGGGAGAAGTTACTTGTTGCCGACAACAACACGACGATATTAAAATTCTATCTACACCTGAGTTACGATCAGCAAAAAATAGAATTGCAGCAGCGTATAGATGAGCTAGATAAACACTACAAACACAACGATGGAGATTGGGAAGAACGAAAACATTGGGACAAGTATATGGAGTGCTTTGAGGACGTATTTGACAAATGCGGAGATATTCCTTGGCATATCATACCTGTTGACAAACGATGGTACAGGAGCTATTTAATCGCAAAAATAGTCAAAGAAACAATGGAATCTTGGGAGTTAGATTATCCACCATTAGTAAGAGATGAACAAAGTTAGAGTTGACAAATGGTTGTGGTCTATTAGGATTTTTAAGTCGCGAACAATGTCTACTAATGCCGCTAAAGCCGGTAAAATTAAACTTGGCGAAACAACGCTTAAACCTTCGAGCGGCATAGAAGTCGGACAGATCATCTCTGTAAGAAAGAATGGTTTCAATTTTCAATTTGAGGTACTTAAGTTAATTGAGAAAAGGGTATCTGCAACACTAGCAGCTGAGTGCTATGAAAATAGGACACCTGAAGAGGAAATGCACAAATACGAAACTTGGTATGTCGGCAAAGCTCAGCCAGAACGAAGAGAACGCGGTGCAGGTAGGCCTACGAAAAAGGAGCGTCGAGAAATTGAGGATTTTAAGGATGAGTATTTTGCGTTTGATGAGTTTGATGAGGATTGAGCGGTCTCGACTCAAGGATTAAGGGTAAATGTGCTTAAACGAAACCTACAAACATTTGAAGGAGCAAATACAATAACTAAGCAATACTGTCTGACTTTGAGTATTACCAACTCGTCATTAGCCTTTGGCGAACTCCACCTAGGAAGAGATTTTGCTAACTCATTCTTGCTAAGTCGGGAGGCCTTTAGCAACACACTTTACGTTTTGCTGAGGCGAGACACTAACTGCTACTCAATTTTCATTAACGGGACAATGTTCTAATAGATAATTCGTAATTGTCGAATACAAATGCTTGCGGGTATTGTCGCCTTCCCAAATACCATGAGAACGATTGGGGTAAATCATCAGATCAAATTGCTTATCTTCTTTAATCAATTCATTGATCAACATTTCTGCATTTTGGTAGTGCACATTGTCATCGGCTGTGCCATGTATCAATAATAGATTACCCTCTAAGTTTTTGGCATAGGTAATCGGAGATCCTTCTATAAAGTCTTCGGGATTCTCTTGAAGTAAACCCATATAACGCTCTTGATAAATGTTGTCATAAGTTGGCTGGTACGCTACAGCTGCAATTGCGACACCTGTCTTATAAATCTCTGGATATCTAAAGAGCAAGTTTAAGGTCATAGATCCTCCTCCACTCCATCCCCATACCGATGTTCTCTCTGCGTCGACAAAATCCCACTTCAATACTTCTTTAGCAGCTAGAGCTTGATCTCTGGAATTGATGACACCGATCTTTCGATAAATACTTTTGCGCCATTCACTGCCATTTAATACAGGCGTTCCTCTGTTGTCCATATCAATAATGATGTATCCTTTCTGACTCATCATAATATCCCACAAGCTCGAATAGGTATCATTTGCAACTTGTCCCCAGGGCTCTCCGTACACATGAAATAGAACAGGATATTTTTTTGTTGGGTCGAAATCAAATGGTTTTATCATTCGACCATCGATGCGTATACCTTCTTCGGTTGTAACATGGAAAAACTCAACATCAGGCAAATCCAGTTTCTCTAGTTTTCTCTTTATTATACTGTTGCCAATGAATGTGGTAATCGTTTTGTGCGATGGCAATTCGATGAGTCTTGCTGATCTTGGTTCGTTGACAGATTCATGTGTATGCACAGCGAATTTACCATTGGGAGCAATATTATAGCGATTCATGCCACTATACTTTTCTGGGGTTAACCGCTTCATTTGATCTCTTCCATTGAGTCCAATATGGTACAAATGTCGACGAGCCCTATGGTCAGGAGATGCTATAAAATACAAGTCGTTACCTGAGCTGTTTTGTACTGAAGCAACATCATAATCACCTGGAGTTATTAAGGTTTTGTCGCCGTTATCTAACTTTATTTTGTAGACATGCCGCCATCCATCATTCTCCGTCATTCTTAAGATTGACTTGCCTTCATCTGCACCAAACATATCTGTCCTACCCCAGCCTACAGCTGTTGGGTCAGGATATTTTAGTGCTACCCAAGTGTCTTCTTTTTCTTCATACAATAAAGCAGTTGTATTAGATTTGATGTTGTACTTCCACATCTGTAAATGATTCTGATGCCTGTTCATTGTTTGAATTAACAGTACTTCATTATTAATCCATTGGATCGCAGGTATATAACTGTCCTTTTTGAAATCAGGAATAGATACCCACGTAGTTTCACCGTCATTAAGTGAGACAACACCTATTTTACAAACAGAAGGATCCTCTCCTACTTTTGGATATTGTACAGGTAATAAAATAGGATAAATGCTGTCCGTATTATTGATCATATTAAACACACCAGTACTCGCAGCATCTAATTGCCAATAGGCAATATGAGATCCTTTTTCATTCCATCGAAAGCCGTCGCGAGCACCAAATTCTTCTTCATACACCCAATCGAATGTACCATTTATCAAATCTCGGCTACCATCTGTGGTCAACTGAGTGATGTCTCCAGTAGAGAAATCTTCTAAATATAAATTAAAATTATGGACGTATGCTACCGTAGAATTGTCTGTAGAAAATTTAGCAAACATCAAACTAGAAGGTGTGAAATCTTTACCTAATTGTTTTAATGTATTATTTTCAAGATTGTAGACCCAGTAATCTCCTTTAGTGTTGCTCCTCCATACTCTACTCGTATTGGTAAATAACAAGACTTTGGATTCGTCCGATGAGAGACTGAAATCTTCTACAGAGATGACTTCATTGGTTTTTGAATTTTTTAATTGAGTAGCATTGATGTAAATATCTTTTTCTTGCGTTGCAGAATTATAACGTACCAATTCATTTCCTCTAATCCCTTTCTCGATGATGACATAACTATTGCCACCATCAATCCATTTTATTGGTTTCATTGATTGTTGGCTAAATTCCCCATTATCATAAATGCGGTCGATAGTAAGTGTTGATGATCCTGCTGTTTGTTGAGACCAAATAACATTTGTCTGAAAAATAAATATTCCAATACATAAATTGAGTAAGAGATGTTTCATAATCACAAGCTATTTATTTCGTCTTTAAAATATCGAATCGAATTGATTTCTTCCATAATTATATTTCAAAAATCCTAATTGTGAAGAGTTTACAGCAATTAGAAAATTAAAAGTACCTCTTGATGGTTGCCAATTAAATGTCATAGTCCAACAATGAAGATTTCTTTGAAAGCCAAGTGACGGATATACAAAATTCTTATTTACAAAATCGTAAGAGAAATTTCCAAGATTTAAATTCCAATTGTCTGACAATACAATCCTACCAGAAAATCGAAGACTGTTTGTTGCGATGGTCGATAATTTTTCGCCATCTTCTGCATCTATCCTATACGTAATCGCATGTGACACACTGAAATTATCAAATACCTCTAGTAAGGACAATCTTTTGTTTTCATTTTCTTCAACACCATCTCTTTCTTCTAAACTACCTCGTTCATTTTCTTCAAAAAATTGATCTCTTGCAGCGGACCCAAAGGGTTGATTTCGCAATTCATTCTCTCTTTGGTCGCGCAACAAATCTTCATCAACAAATTCACCTTCATTCTCTTCTTCTTCCTCTTCTTTATCTTTTTGGAAAAATTCCCGAATATCTTTAAATGTAAATCTTGTCGTTAATGTAGCTTGAAAATTTTCTAGTCTGACAGGTAATATTTTTTTAAGTCCTTCTTTTTGTGACCAAACTGTTGTGTTAACTCTTCTGTTATTTTCTTCAATATATGGGTCCATTCTTGCGCTAAATGCCAAGTTGGATATACGCTTAAATAATGAGGCATTACCGCTAATAGCCACCGTGCTCCATTTAAGTGAATCCGCGACTAAATTATGGCTACCATTTATACCTATAGTATTGAATATTTTAAAGGTTTTGACTTCTTCATCCTCTGTACCTTTATTTGTCAACCATTTCCCTTCAAAGTTATTTGTGATTGAATACGTCACAGCCATTTGCCTATCTCGTATCTGAGGCCGACTGAATATGCCTCCGTCGAATTCGGTGTATTCTTGAAAGCTTGTTTCATCGTCTTCATCATCTCGCACAAGTTTGACAAAGTCTCGGGTACTCGGGCGAAAGGACAATCCAATGCTCGGTTTTATTGTATGTCGTAGCCCGCGTAATCTTCCTTTAGAGAACAAAAGTGTTCCGAATAAATTCGTTGATAGATTCGCATTTGCACTAAAATCTCTATAAGCCGCAAAGCCTGTATTAAAAACATCATCAATTAGGACTCTAGTTGTCGTTGTGTCGTTGGTAAATGGATTAACACTTATCTCATCCCTAGGATTAAATTCTCTTTCTAATGTTTTTAGCACCCAAAATTCTTCATAATTGACTGAAGGACTAAATTGGAAATGATTTAAGAGATTAAAAGTGGCACCAACATCTGCTTCATGAGACATACCTGTTTGCAGATTATCTAAAGTTTGTTGCGAGAATAAAATTGTATCAACAGTACTCACATAATTCCTAAATTGAGAATTATAACTCACATTTAATTTTTCATACCACTTTTCTTTTCCAGCACCTGACTTTCGTTTAAATGGATTTATCCGTTGCATTCGAAACTGGACATTCGGTAAAGTAAAATCAATTTTTCTTGTTCGTGTATTTTGAGTGTGACCTAAAGTTATATTCAAACTTAAAGCATCAAAATCTGGCATTGAATGACTTATTCTAAAATTCGAATTGATTATATTTTCTAATTGAGACTGAGCATCATTAAAATTAGCTCTATCAAAATCATTAGTTGTAAATCTAAAATTTCCACCTACAGTGATATAAGGATGGGCTTTAGAATCTTGATTATGTGTTAAAGCAAAACTGAACGATTTATTTGAGTTTCTATCAACTTCTCCTTGCACCTCGGTGAATTGTGCTGAATAACCAATCTGTACATTTCCACTGTATTTATACCGCTTTTTATAGTTGGAGCCTACACGCAAACCGTATGATCCTCTAGAATAAATATCTCCGACCACCCTTAGGTCTAAGTAGTCGCTTAAGGCCCAGTAATATCCAATCTCTCTAAACCCAAATCCTAAACTTTCAGATATTTCAAAACCTTGTGTGCCACCAAATATTATCCCAGAACGCTGGCCTTGTATCATTGGCATTAAAGCAAAGGGTATGAAAAGCGGTGTAGGAATACCTGCTATCTCCATTCTCGAAGGACCGACAACTGCTAATTTATCGGGAATCAATTTCAACTTACTGGCTCTTATGCCATAGTGAGGATTGGGATGATTGCAAGTCGTTATTAATGAATTTTTATTATAAATAATATCATCGACTAATAGACTATCTTTTGCTTTACTTACAAATTTTGTCACTGCACCGTGGATGGTAAATTCTCCTTGTTTTGTAATGGCTTCGTAGACAATTCCTTTTTGGGTTTCAAAATTGAATCTCAGCTTTTCGTATTTAAATTCTGAACCGTTCGTAATAAAAACTGGTTTTTCTAATGACTCACCATTTCGACCTTTTATGCTTTGCGCTAGTGCTTCTTTTTTTACGAAATCAAAAATGATATAGCCCGCCTTTATTTCATTCTCTTGATACTTGACATAAGCACTGCCTTTCAAATGGATCTGATTTTTTGCAACATCCACCCATTGCGTATCAACAGAACCGTGCTCGATGTTGTCATCAAAACTATCGTCTGAAATAGGGATGACCAAAGATGAATCAACATCGGTCCTTTGCAGACTATCCAACATATTTGGAAACGTATCCAACGAGCTTTCAGATGGTGACAAATTGAATTGCGGAACTGGTTGTTGTCCGAATGCAACTGTAATTTTACATATTACAAAAAATAGTACTATGTAATACTCTAATTTCAAGCTATTTATGTTATTTTTACTACTCAAACTTTGTATTAGCGCACAAGGTATTCAAAAGGTCTTATATATGAAGGTACTTCACACTGCATTTCGTCTCATGATTGTATCGGGTTTGCTCTTCATGAGTGGCTCACCACACATGTATGCCAATAAAAACGATTCGTATGAAACAGCTGTTGTTAATGGAATCATAAAGTTTGATATCCAACGACTTACAGGGATTGGTGAACTAGATAAAATTGTCATTGATGCTGGCCATGGAGGTAAAGATCACGGTTGTTCTGGAGCGCATTCTAAAGAGAAATTTATCGTCTTAGACATTGCAAAAAAGTTAGGTAAGTTACTCAGGAGTTATCACCCAGAAATTGAAGTAATTTTTACAAGAGAAACTGATGTATTCATTCCTTTGGATACCAGGATTCAACTCGCTAATAAAAACAAAGCAGATCTGTTTATCTCTATACATGCCAATTATATTGGTAAACCTCATGTGAATGGCACAGAAACTTACGTGATGGGTTTGCATAGGGCCGAGGATAACTTAGCTGTTGCAAAACGAGAAAACTCGTCTATCCTTTATGAGTCAGATTATCAATCTACTTATGGAGGCTATGATCCTAATTCGCCAGAAGCACATATACTATTGTCCATGTTTCAAAATGCGTATTTAGACAAAAGCATCAATTTTGCAACGAAGGTAGAGGAGAGTTTTACAACAAGAACTATATTAAAAAGTCGAGGAGTCAAACAAGCTGGATTTCTCGTACTCCGTAAAGCCACAATGCCAAGTACTCTAATTGAAACCGGCTTTTTGAGTAGTCGCAACGATGAAGCTTATCTTATGAGTTCTAATGGCCAAGATGAAGTCGCTAATGCTATTCTTAAGGCAATAACCGAGTACAAGCGTGAAATAAATGGTGAGTATTGGAATGAAAAAAATAACTCCATCGCTGTCGTAAAAGAACCAGTCACAAAGACATCAGAACAGCAAGTAGTGACTCAAGATTATTCTACACAAACAGGTAAAAGTATCCCAACAACTCCTTCTACTCAAATTACTGAAAATCAAGAAGTTACTTTCACAAAATCATCATCAAACGGCCATCCCAAAACTGCTTCTGGAGCAACTGGTATCCCTAACCAGTCCAATATCGATTTAGGTGTATCCAACACTGCAATACAAGCGGTTGGTCACAACAATACATCATCACAAGGCCATCCCAAAACCGACTCAGGAGCAACGGGTATTCCTGATCAATCTACAGCCATTTATGTGGATTCTAAGCCTGTCGTACAAGCCAATAAAACATCGATTCAAATGGCTTCCACGGCATCAACTGTTCACACTGGAGCAACATCTGGAAATGCAAAAGTCTACAGAGTTCAGATTGGTGCCGGTAAGAATAAATTACTCGTTAAAAACTCCAAATTTGAGGAAATCACGGATCTTGAAATTAGGAAAGAAAATGACATGTATAAGTATGTAGCTGGGTTCTATTCTAGTCTTGATGAAGCTTTTGAAGCCAAGAAACAATTTATAGACAAAGGCTTTAAAGGCTCATTCATCGTGGCATATCAAGGAGACCAAAGGACAGCTTTGTGATTCATATACTCCAGCTTATGGCTAAATCTTATGTCTTTTATATGAGCATATTCTTTATTGTGGCGTAAATACATGTTCGTTTCTAAGATAGATGCCTAACCCTTACTTGTTGGTTTAGGGTTTAAAAATGTTAGTTATCTATGGATAAGTTGTCAGCGAAGAGCTGAAACATGTTAACAATTTAATTTAACATACGTAACATATCCATTCTTTTCTAAATACATTTGTTGTCTAATCTTACGCTTTATGAACATTCAATTTTTAGGTCATTCCTGCTTTATCGTAACAATTGGAGGCAAAAGAATCCTTTTTGATCCATTTATAACTGGTAATCCACTCAATGAGACTACCAAAATTGACAACATTACATGCGATCTTATTTTGGTCACACATGGTCATGCCGATCATTGCGCAGATGCAGAGAAAATTGCAAGGCAGAATGATTGCACGATAGTTTCTAATTATGAGGTTGTGAATTGGTTTGGTCAAAAAGACATAAAGGGGCATCCCCTAAATCATGGTGGCATGACTACGATAGATGGCATTATGATCAAGTATGTAAATGCCATACACACCAGCAGTATGCCTGATGGGAGTTACGGTGGTAATCCAGGAGGGTTTGTTATATGGACTTCGGATGAATGCTTGTATTTTGCAGGAGACACTGCTCTCACATTAGACATGAAGCTCATACCAATGACTTGCCCTAAATTAACCGCAGCTATTCTTCCAATCGGAGATAATTTTACAATGGGATATGAGGATGCTGCAATTGCTGCACAGTTTGTGGAGTGTGATAAAATTGTCGGTTGTCATTTTGATACATTTGGTTATATTGAAATAGATCATTCTGCTGCAAAGCAAGCGTTTGAGGCCAAAGGGAAATCTCTTCACCTCTTAGGAATTGAAGAAAGTATAGAATTATAATATGGGTAAAATAATTGCCATAGCAAATCAAAAAGGTGGTGTTGGGAAAACAACAACTGCAATCAATCTATCTGCTGCACTAGCTATTTTAGAGAAGAAGGTGTTATTGATAGATTCTGACCCCCAAGCAAATGCAACTTCTGGTATAGGTGTGAAGGAAGACCAATATGAGATTGATTTGTATGACGCTCTTGTTGGAGACACGTCATTAAACGATATCATCATAAATACCAATCTCAAACATCTAGACCTCGTCCCCTCCTCCATTAACTTGGTTGGGGCTGAAATAGAATTGGTCAATCAAGAAAATAGAGAATTCGTACTGAGAGGTAAACTAAATGAAGTGAAAGATCAATACGATTACATCATTATTGATTGTTTGCCTTCTCTTGGATTAATCACCATCAATGCACTTTGTGCAGCTGACTCCATCATTATTCCAGTGCAATGCGAAATTTTTTCCTTAGAAGGTTTAGGAAAATTGAAGAATACTATTTCTATGGTTAAAGAGAGTCTCAATCCGTCTCTAGAAATAGAAGGCTTAGTGATGTCCATGTTTGACAAGCGATTACGAATGGCCAATATGGTTGTCAATGAAGTCAGATCGATGGTAAACGATAATGTGTTTGAAACAATCATTCATAGAAATTCTAAAGTCGGAGAAGCGCCTAGTTTTGGGCAACCAGTAATCTTATACGATGCTGATAGTAAAGGAACAGTCAATTTTTTAAATCTGGCCTACGAATTTTTAAAGAACAATAATGATCCTACTTATAAAAAACTAAGTCAATTGCTTGGTAACGAAGCGTAACACTTATGGCAAAGAAAAAAGATTTAGGTAAAGGTATACGAGCGCTCATTTCAGGTATTGACAATCCATCTGAAAAGTCAACTACCAAAGAAAAGCCACTTGCTTTACAGACTACAAGCTCGAATTATATCTCTATTGACAACATTGAGACGAATCCATATCAGCCTAGAAATGAGTTCGATGAAGAAGCGTTAGCAAATTTGATTGCATCGATCAAAATTCACGGCATCATACAACCAATTACGGTAAATAAAATTGGACCTGGAACGTATAGAATAATTTCTGGTGAACGGAGATTCCGAGCTGCAAAATCTATTGGGCTCAAAGAAGTCCCTGTTTTTGTGAGAGAAGCTGGTGATCAAGAATTGCTTGAAATGGCATTGATTGAAAACATTCAGCGCGCAGATTTAAATCCAATTGAGATTGCAATTTCATACCAAAGACTAATCGATGAATTTGATTTAACTCACGATACGGTATCCGATAGAGTTGGCAAAAAGCGTAGTACGATTAGTAATTATTTACGCTTGCTAAAGTTATCTCCAGCTGCGCAGAATGCCTTAAGAGCAAATAAAATCTTCATGGGACATGCAAAGGTACTCGCTGGTATAGACAACCCTTCTACTCAGCTTTCCGTTTTAAATGCCATTATAGATCAAAATTTGTCTGTTCGTCAAGCGGAAAACTTACTAAATCAGAAAACGAAATCACCCAAAAAAGCAACTCCATCCGGCAGCACCACAGGTCATTCCTCAGAAATGAAGAAAATCATCGATCAGTTAAGCGAAAAGTTTGGAACAAAAGTCAAAGTAAATCGGGACAAAAATGGAAGTGGCAAAATTGAAATCGGATTTCAATCTGATGATCACTTCAACCATATTTTAGATAATATCATCGATTAACAAGCTTTTTCAAAAGAATAGCCGTTATTTATATCATGAAGTCCTTCGGCTACATACTCACTCTCGTCTTTGTCTGTTGTATCTCGACAATCGGAAGTAGTCAATTCCCTGGTTTTGGCCAACCAAGTAGCAGTAGCGATATCGCTTCAGATACGACTAATCAAAAATTTTTTACAATATTTAAAGGCAATCCAGGAAGAGCAACATTGTATTCACTAGTACTCCCAGGAGCAGGTCAATTGTATAATAAAAGATGGTGGAAAGTTCCTCTCGTTTATGCACTTGAAGGAACTGCTATTTATTTTTATATCCAAAACAGAAACCTCTTTAATAAATTGGATGATTGTTATTTTGGATTGATAGAAGATAGCCTCAACCCATCTGCACAATGTGAGTTATCATCCGGAAGAATTATCACAGATCAAAGCACAGCTTTCCAATTTAGAAACCAAGCAAGAAATAGAAAAGAAACAGCCTTTCTAGTATCCATAGGTGCACATTTATTCCAAGCCTTGGAGGCATTTATAGACAGACACTTAATTGATTTTGATGTCGATGAAGATTTAACATTCAAATTTGGACCAACTGAGATTTCTCCACATACATTCGACACTCAATCCATTAATATAGTGACCATAGGCTTTCCTATTGGTAGGTAAGTATAAACGAGTTAGCTATAATCCAGAAGGCAAATGTGTAATCATATTGCGTACAACCAAAATAATAGCTATATTTGATATGTGAGGGTCAGAATCATAAAATGGAAAAACATACTAACTCATTGTGAATCAGATAAAAAGATGATTAAAGCATTCAATAGATTCTATGATGTGGTAAATGAAGCCAAATGGTCAACTCCACAACAAATTATTAGGTCATTCAATAATTCCGATTTAGTTACTTGCAAAAAACAGAAGACAACTAGAATTGTATTCAATATTGGGCAAAACAAATACAGACTAATAGTGGGTTACTATTTTGGTAAGAAGGAAACAATTCTCTACGTAAAATTTGTAGGAACACATAAGGAATATAATTCAATAGATGCATGTACAGTTGAAATGTTTAAATAAAGAAAAAGATGAAATACAAAAAAATAAGATCAATGGAACAGTACAACAAATACTGTAATAGACATGAAAAACTAACGTATAAAGACTATGACGGGAATTATGAAGAGATTGAATTAATCCAAATATTGATTGATGAATACGAGAAAAGAACAATAGAAAGACCAGAAGGGATGAAACCTGTGGAAATGATTCAATATCTAATTGAAGAAAACGGTCTAACAAAATCTCAACTCGCTAAAGAGCTTAAAGTATCACGTCAATTAATAACTGATATTCTAAACTACAGGAGAAATATTAGTAAGACAATGATCAATAAACTTTCTGAACGATTTAGTTTAAACCCTTCAGCATTTAGTAGACCCTATGCACTGAAAAAGACAAAACCAAAAAAGATTAGGCAAACGGCTTAGAATGAGAGGACTATAGGTAACACTAGGTGAGCACGTCCATACAGTCGAACGCAAAAAGGCAACGCACAGTAATGCGGCTACCATGATCCGTTACTCTATGAAATATTCAATAATTGGTGCAGGTATCGGCGGACTTACAACAGCCTTGGCTTTTGAAAAAATCGGAATCGATTATGTACTATTCGAACGTGCTCCAGAATTGTCGGAAGTTGGTGCCGGAATTTGGTTAGCACCAAATTCCTTACAAGTATTGGATAGTTTAGGTGTACTGGCAGAAGTAAGCCAAAAGGGTAATGTTATCAATAGGATCACAATTGGTCAACAAGACCTAACACCAATCTCTGATAATTTCCAACAGTCCATTCAAGATAAATTCGGATTTACGACAATCGCTATTCACCGAGCTAGACTACAACAAATATTAATTGATAAGATTCCAAAGGAAAAATTACACCTAGGTAAATCCTTTGAGTCTTTTAACGAACTGCCAGATGGTACAATTGAGATTCACTTTGAAGACAATTCCACGTACCAGACTGACTACTTAATTGGGGCCGATGGTATCCATTCTAAAGTGAGAAAACAGATGTTCCCTCTAAGTCAAATAAGACATTCTGGGCAAACTTGCTGGCGCGGTGTTTCGAACTTTCAACTCGATGCAGCATTCCAACATAGAGGAATAGAATTATGGGGAAATCAAATTCGGTTTGGGATGTCCAAATTGTCAGAAAGCAAAGTATATTGGTTTGCTGTGGCTGTAGACAAAGCCAATCAAAAAGATCATCCTAATGGAATTCAGAATAAACTTCTTGCAATGTATGACTCATTTCATCCATTAATCAAGGAATTAATCACTGCAACACCAGAAGATAAAATACTAAACAATGATCTACTCGATGTAAAGCCAATGGACAATTGGCATAGAAATAATATTTGTTTAATTGGAGATGCGGCACATGCTACGACACCTAATATGGGACAAGGAGGCGCGCAAGCAATTGAAGATGCTTATTACATGTCGCAAGTAATCGAAAAAAATCCTGGCACGAACCACTTCGAATTATTCCAGCAGAAAAGACAATCCAAAGTCAATGCCATCGTAAATCAATCTTGGAATACAGGTAAACTGGCTCATATAAAATATGGCAAGCGACTAAGAAACTTCTTCATCAAAAATGCCCCAAAAGGAATCATTGAAAAGAAAATGCTTGAGCTCTATACTCTTGAGCAATAATCTGTCTTATTTTATCGTGACTATTTCAACTTATGATTATCTAGATTCAAGATATTTAGTCATCATAAAGAAAAAACTTAATTCACCCTATTCCCATTATCAAATTCTACTAAGTAAGCATTTGGATATACACTTATGATTTTTCGCAGATAAGCTTCCGCATCCTCCTTAGCTTCGTAATCTCCAACCATGTACAAATAGTAACCTGCTTTTGCTTTGTAAACTGATAATTCATCAAATGCATTAAACAGCTCATCGCCTTTTTCGATTTCAGCTCTTCTGAAAGCAACAACTACTTTGTGTCCACTATAAGAACTACTTGTCATTACGACTCCATTTGCATCCACTTCTTTTTTAGCACTTACCATTTGTTCTTTTGACGCCATTTCAGTTTCCATAGCGGCTTTTGCTTTCATTTCTGTTTCAGCTTCCATTGTGGCTTTTCTTTCCATCGCAGCTTTT
>CAYVFU010000014.1:0-67362 GCA_964450495.1 uncultured Saprospiraceae bacterium
GTGAAGGGGCTGAATAGGATTTAAAAGATACTCAGGATGTTCAGGATCGATAAAATACATGGGATAGGCAAGATCAAAATTTGTACTTCGTATTCAAAAGTTATAGTCGTCGGTTCTTGTTTTTAGTCGATTATTAAAAACTCAGTGATATTGTAAAACATATTGCACAGAAAATTAAATGTAAGAAAGAATCTTTTTTAGCTTTAAATGCAACTTAGGACAAGTAAGAAGAGAGACTTTACATTTATCATCATACAAACAACAACACACATATAAATCATGTCTATCCTGGAAATCAATTAAAATATTATTCAACCATGAAGAACAACAACGAACAAATAAACGCCCTAACACACAAAATAATAGGTTGTGCCATGGAAGTCCATAACACAATAGGGGTCGGTTTTCAAGAATTCATTTATCTACGTTCCTTAGCAGTTGAATTCGGCTTACAAGGAGTAAACTTTGTAAGAGAAATGGATATTGATATTTACTATAAAGAGCTACACGTCGGCACACGCAGGGTGGATTTCTTTGTTGAAAGCAAAGTAATGCTAGAAATTAAAGCTGATACCAAAATACTTCCAGTACATAAGGTACAAGCCATTAATAATTGTGTGGCGTTTAATATCCCTGATGGACTAATCATAAATTTTGGATACACACGTTTGCGAAATGTCGCACACGTTTTCTCACTAATATTGTGAATATCATGTTAATCCTCCCCGCACACGTCCGATCATGAACATCCTGATTATCCTTTATTCCTGCCTACATTCTTTCCACCAACATCCCTGCTATTACCAAATCTTCTAATGCCATCCCAGTAGATTTGAATAAAGTGGTTTCATAAACTGTACTCCTCGATGTATGTTTAGTCTGACACAACTGAGTCAAATCACCCTTAATATCTTCAAGCTTAAATGCTCCTTCTTTTACTGCTGTGACTATCTCTCCTGCATGATATGGTGTCGTATCCAAATTATCGGTATAGACTGAACTATTGGAAATGACATCTGTACTCACCTCATGCATGTCATGGGTAAAGGATCCTGCAAGATCCAGATGTTGTCCTTCACCAAGATCTGATTGGTTTATCAGTGATTCATTTGACGAAGTAATGCAACTGATGACATCTACCTTATTCAATTTATCTTTATATCTCTCAACAGGTATTATTTCTGCATTTATATTATTACTTATATTGTCAATGACCTCTTTAGATTTATTGATATTTCTACCCCATAAATAAATCTTCTCGTATTGGTGGGCAACTTGATGAGCCTCAATATAAAATGGAGATATAGCACCATTTCCCAATATCATTAATGTTCGAGAATCTGAACGAATCAGCTTTGATGCTGCCAAAGCAGAAGTTGCAGCAGTTCTTAAATTCGTAATTAATTTAGCATCCATACTTAGTAATGGCTTTCCATTTGTCGCATCGAAAAGATTGTAAATACCATTAACGTATGGATCATTTCTTTGACTATTGTTAGGAGTAGATGTAATCAACTTACAACCGAAGTATTTTTCATTGTCCCATGCCGGCATATAAATAAACGTATTCTCCAAGCCTCCATCAACACTGGTATATGTGTTCATCGTTTTTGGTGGACTCACAATTCTTTGTTCTCGAAAGGCTAAGTCCAACGCATGTATGAGATCTTTGTAATTAATTAATTCCTGAATAAGCTCATTCGATATCCACTTCATGATGCAAGCATTTTATGGACAATTTAGTGAAATAAAAAAGGCCTTCCTGTATGTGCAGAAAGGCCTTTTTATTATTTATCGATTATCAGTATTCTCTACTGAATTCTTTCCATTACAAATTCAACACGTCTGTTAAGTCTTCTACCTCTGAGCGTGGAGTTATCAGCAACTGGTTGTGTCTCACCGAATCCTTCATAATCCATTCTAGATGCATCAACTCCGCGAGAAATCAAGTATTCGTAACAAGCTTGCGCTCTATTTCTAGACAAGAATAAGTTAGCATCAGCTGGCCCTGTACTGTCTGTGTGCCCTCCGATAACCAATTTGTAATTGTAGTATCTTGACATCAGATCAGCAATTGAATTCAAGTATTGATATGATTCTCTAGTGATGACATCTCTCGCTGTCTCAAACTGGATTGCTCGCATCGCAATCTCTAAGATATTCGCTTCTTCTAGTGTTATATAACCATCTCCACCAACCGGCTGAGATGTAGAAGGAATAGTAGTGCTCGGCTGAGGAGTAGTCACTACACTCGGTTGCGTAGGAGTAGATGGACAACCATTATTGTCTACCGTACCTGCTATGTTTGGACAATTGTCTCGGTCATTAGGTATACCGTCACCATCAGAATCAGGACAACCATTGTAAACTGAAGGACCAGCTTCATTTGGACAACTATCGTCAATATTTGCAATGCCATCACCATCTGTATCAGGACAACCACCCATAGCTGCAGAACCAAACTCATCTGGACATCTGTCATTTGAATCCAAAATACCATCGCTATCTCTGTCTCCTGAATCAGGGCAACCGTTATTTGCTAGTGTACCTGCGGTACGTGGACATTGATCATCAGGATCAGCTACACCATCACCATCTGTGTCAGGACAGCCATTAGTTGCTGAAGTACCAGCTTGATCAGGGCATCTATCTCTTGCATCAGGTACACCATCACCATCTCTATCATCACCAGCACTAGTAGGCGTATCCGTAGGACAACCTCTATTGCTCACAGGACCTGCTTGGTCTGGACAATCATCAATCGCATCACGGATGCCATCACCATCTCTGTCATCTGCATCTGGGCAACCATTATTAGAAATTGATCCAGCCATATTAGGACATTCATCATCGTTGTCAGAAACTCCATCACCATCTGAATCAGGGCAACCTCTTGATTCTACAGGACCAGCAGTTTGAGGACATCTGTCTTCATAATCTGGCACACCGTCAGCATCTGTGTCTGGACAACCATTTAATTCATGAGATCCAGCAACTTGTGGACATAAGTCAACGTCATCTGTCAAGCCATCTCCGTCAGAATCAATTTTATCCATTTCTTCTTCCATCATTTCTTCTTTCTCCATCACATCATCTTTACCTAGCATATAGATAAATCCAAGACCATGATGAAAATTATCGCGAGTACTTGACAAGGATTTTCTGTATTCAGTTTGGAAATTGACATATCCGCGAGGATGGAATTTAAATTTCACACCAAGACCAACTGGAATTTGTGCGTTAAATTCTCCAACATCTTCTGCAACACCAGCAATACCAGCAAGCACGTATGGTCGTATTTTAGAAGCTCTATCTAAAAACTCATAATTCACTTTTGCATCCAGACCAATAATTGTTTTGTGGAAAGGGTCATTTAAATTGATGACTCTATTATGACTTTGTACAACCCCCACTTTCAATGGTACATTAATGCTTAAATCTGGAGTTAAAAAACGGTGATAACCAACTTCAAATCCAGGGTGATAAGAGGTAAAATCCCCGAAATCTCCTTCATTAAAAGTTTGGTAATCAAGCAGTAAACCTTTAAAGGATATGCCGTTCTTTGCTTGTCCATCAGCATTCGTGACAAACAAGAAAGAGAGTAGTACCAAAAAGAGTAAGCCTTTTTTCATCTTAATTCCTAAGTTTTATGATGTCTGTTTTGTTCAAAATATACTTGAATTTACCATTTATATTATTGAAAACACATCTTGAAATATACGTATATGTTTCTAATTGACAATGATTTAGTTATACAATAGCCAATTCTTAATTAGACACAAAGATACACGACCATGGCGAAGCATTACTCTAGAGTCTCAAAAAATCCATTTTTGGTGTTCTTTTTGACATTATTCCAGTGAAAATACCTACCATTCATACTGATATAAACACCTGGGCTCAACGTTTGCGCAAATGCCACAGAACTACCGAGATTAAAAAAGCCATCAGATGATGATCCAAAAGCATGTGGAATCATAGCCCCAGTAAGCACAATTGTCTTATTACTTATTTTCGCTTCTGCCAGCACTTTTGCTGTTACAGGCATTGTATCTGTACCGTGTGTAATTATAATATCGTTGTATTTTGTTGATCTGCATTGATGAACAATAATCTGTCTATCCGCATCAGTCATCTCTAGACTATCAACCATCATCAAGGTTTTTACATCTATATCAATGGTACATCTCCCTCGCTTGAACATGCTTTGTAAATGCGTATCCTTGAAATACAATTCACCAGTGATAAAATTATATTCTTTATCGAAAGTACCTCCTGTTACAAAAACCTGAATCATTAAAAATCACTAAGTTTTAAAAAGTGTAAAATGAATTATATCAATATGTTTATTAGCACTTATTCATTTACTACCTTCGTATAGCTAAAATATGTACTTATGACTACCGACAATTCCCATTTCTTGTCAGATCAAATCAAATCATTGGGTGAATCCGCTACATTAAAAATGTCAGCACTTGCCCGTGAGCTCGGGGCACAAGGACATAATGTGATCTCTCTCAGTATTGGTCAACCTGACTTTGATACACCTAAACACATCAAAGATGCTGCCAAAGAGGCACTGGATAAAGGAATCACAGGGTACACACCAGTACCTGGATCTGTAAAGTATAGAGAAGCCATTGTCAATAAATTTAAACGTGATAATGGATTAGATTATTCGATGAAACAAATTGTTGTGTCTAATGGTGCCAAACAATGTATTGCTAATATCTGCTTGGCACTCTGCAACTCTACGGATGAAGTCATCATATTTACACCTTACTGGGTGTCGTATATAGAAATTGTGAAATTTGCTGGTGGTCGTCCCGTTATTTTAAAAGCACCAATTGAAAATGACTTCAAAGTCTCTGCTGAGCAATTAGAAGCAGCGATTACAAATGACACAAAATTAATCATCTTCTCCTCCCCTTGCAATCCAACAGGATCCGTATATACAAAACAAGAATTGGAGTCTATAGCCGAGGTATTGAGAAGACATAAGGACATATTCGTGGTTTCTGATGAAATATACGAACACATAAATTTTGGAGATCCTCACACTAGTTTTGCTTCTTTAGACGGAATGTATGACCGTACAATTACTGTCAATGGTATGTCAAAAGGATTTGCAATGACGGGATGGAGACTGGGCTACATGGCCGCTCCTCAATGGCTAGCCACTGCCTGTGCCAAAATCCAAGGTCAGTTTACTAGTGGTGCAAGTGCCTTTGGTCAATATGCTGCTGCGGTAGCACTTGATTCTGACTTGGGACCAACTAAAGAAATGACCAAAGAATTCGAGAGGCGCAAACATATGGTTATTGAATTACTGAGAGAGATTCCAGGTTTTCGAGTCAATGATCCACAAGGTGCGTTTTATATTTTCCCTAATGTCAGCTACTACTTTGGAAAGACAAACGGCAAAGACACCATTTATGACGCAGATAGTTTTGCTATGGAAGTCTTAAATAATGCACACGTTGCATGTGTTTCTGGAAGTGCTTTTGGCAATGATGAATGTATGCGTATTTCCTATGCTGCAAGCGAAGAAACGTTGCGTGAAGCAGTCAGAAGAATCAAGGAATTCTTGGCTGATTTTAAGTAATTAGCTCCCCGTTCTTATTTTGTGTAGTAACCACAACTATTCATTCTATGAAAGGCAGCATTCTAATTGTCGGTGCAGGTGTATTTGGGGTGTTCACCGCTATTGAACTTGCAAAACGAGATTTCACTGTCACTCTACTAGAATCTGGGAGAATTCCTAATCCTAAGGCGGCATCAACAGATATTTCCAAAGTCGTTCGTGTAGAATACGGCTCAGATCGAGAATACTTTAAGATGGCAGAAGTCAGTATGAACCAATGGAAAAATTGGAATAACATACTCAACGAAGACGTATACCATGAGGTTGGTTTTCTTATGTTGTCCTCTTCTACTATCTCAACAAAGGACAATACCTATGAAGCCCATAGCCTAAACATGCTTTTATCGGAAGGCTATAACGTAGAGCGACTGAATAGCGCTGACATAATAAACCGATTCCCAAGTATAGCAGAAGGCTTGTACCAAGAAGCAATGTATAATCCTAAAGGTGGTTTTGTACGTTCAGGTAGAGCGATAGAGTTATTGGCAAATTACGCTAAACGTATTGGTGTACGTATTGTTGAACAGACTATAGCTTCAACACTTATTATTGAAAAAGGTGAAATCAAAGGCATTAAAGATCATCGTGGACAAAAATACTATGCAGATCAAGTTGTTGTTTCAGCAGGAGCGCATACACCCTATCTCTTACCTGAATTACAGCCCTATTTCAACATTACAGGTCATCCTATATTTTGGTTGCAGCCAGATCAACCCAAACTATTTAGTGCAGACAAATTACCTGTTTTCATGGCAGATATAGCGCATACCGGCTACTATGGTTTTCCGTATAATAAGCACGAAGGAATTGTAAAAATATCAAAGCATGCAAGTGGATTATCTCAACATCCTGATCATGACAGAGTTGTTACAGAGCAAGAAACTGCTGATTTACGAACTTTTGTAAAAAAATCTTTTCCAATACTTAAAGACGCACATCTTAAGTATACCAGAAAGTGTTTGTACACGGATACATTAGATGGTCATTACTGGATCGATAAACATCCTACCGTAAAAGGATTGATTGTCTCAACAGGAGGCTCCGGACATGGGATGAAAATGGGACCTGAACTTGGAAGGATTACTGCAGATGTCGTCGAAGGAATCGCACATGGGTATTCTAATCGATATGATTGGCGGCATATCTCAATAGATAAGATTAGAAAGGAAGAGGCACGTCTGATCGACTAATAAATTACAGACTATTTAGTTCTGACCAAATTAAACCTAGGACCCTTTCTTCTGTTTAATAACAAAGACACAAAAGCAGCCCATAAACTTTTCAATAACCATAGAGAATTTTCAATAACCATAGAGAAATAATTGAATCTAAACACAAAGTTACATTAGATCGATAAAACAATGCATGAAAATGACTACCAATAAAAGACAGAGATAGGAGACACTATTTCATTCTCTAGGAACCTACTTACCTATTCATTGATTTATAATGTTGGTATAATTCGTTGTTAAGTGTCGATTGATTGTATTTATCAATTGCTTCACGTTGTCGATACAATTCGTAGACAATTACAGCACAAGCGACACTTATGTTTAGGCTTTTCACCATACCTACTTGTGGTATAAAAATATTTCCATCTAAATGGCCCAGGAACTCATTAGATATTCCTTCATGTTCGTTGCCAAGAACGATAGCCGTAGGTACCGTGAAGTCACAGGCATATATTGGTTTTGCTTCTTCAGCTAAATGTGTACCAAGGATCAATACGTTTCTTTTTCTTAACTCATGGACACAATCTTCGACTGAAGTAAACAAGCATGTCTTTACCCATTTTTTGGCACCAGAACACGCCTTACTATTGAGCCCTTTTTGTAAAGTATCTTCAGTCAATTGGGCTTCAGTATAAACTACAAATACATTTGGAATGCCTACTGAATCACATGTTCTCAACACAGCCCCAATATTGTGTGGATCGTGCACATTTTCTAGTACTACAATTACATCTGTTTGCCTAAGTGAGGCTAATTTTTGTATGCGCTGTTCTCGATCGACAGTTATACCATCATTAAATTTGGATCCTGGATTATTCGCTAACACGCTATAAAGATAAATACTTTGTTACTCATCTGATTTAACAAATCCATCTCCCTTAAACTCAATAATATCCAAGTGTTTATTGACATAATAGTTGACATTCTCTAAACCCATAGATTCTAGTTCTGGGTCTATGGCTTCTATAGGAACTTTCTCCAGACGAAAAGAAGATTGAAGATATTCTTGAGATTCATCCGCAAAGAACTGGAAATTCCTTCCGTATTCCATCAAATTTTTACCGACAAAATACATGACATCAAAACCGTGGTAGGCATCATCATTGGGAATCGTGCCATATCGATTGTAATACTCTTTCTCAAAAGCGCGTACCTGATTCTTGCTCTTGTCTACATACTTTGACCTGCAGACTTTCATATTCAAATTTCTAAACAGATTGAATCCAATTTGATCAGAATCTAATGCTAGTGGCATAGTGTACACATGTATTGGTTCAAAGGCTTTTTCTCCATTGATTCGTCTCAGGCAATTGTACATAAACGATCCATCACTTGATGAATAAAAGGGAAATATGATTGCTTTACGCCCAGTTTCATAAAAAATAGAATCATAAGCTGTTTCTCCATTCAGTAGTGAATCTGTTTGTACACGAAAAACACGTAGGTCAGCTGCAGACTCATCTTCTGAAGTTTCTCTGTGTACTTTTTGAAGATATTTTATAATGTTCTCATCAGATCGTTTTTTCTTTGGGTCATCTTGATCGCGTCCCATCAACACTATTTCTGAATCATCAAAATTAGCTTTTGCATGTGCCATTATTTTTTGAAAGTGATCCGCTGTATTTGGCCTTAGTTGAACATAATAGGGGTTTTCTTTTGCTAGTGAACTGCTAGCATACCATGGTGATATGACAGTGATTTCATTTTCTTTGCCAAATTCAGCAGCAGCTATCAAGCCATCTTTATTGCTTCTCGTCGCGTATGGACCTATTAAAGCATCCATATTCTGCATGCGGAATGATTTCAAATCACTTTTCACTTTATCTGCGCTTCTTTGGCTATCAAACACATCGACATTGAGATTTAATCCTTCTTGCTCTAGTTGTGTCAGTGCCAAAATAGTGCCTGCATAAAAGCTTATAAAACGATTGGTATTATTTGCACTTTCGGACGTCGCTCTTGCTGAAGCATCCGGCCGATTGTTTTCAAATGGAAGCATCAACGCAACATTATATACATTCTTTTTTTCAACAGGCAGTATCTCTTCCTTAGTATTTTGAATAGGAGGCTTGACCTCTTCTTCAACAACTTCCCATTCTACTGTATCAACTACTGGGACTTCTTGTTTCACTGGTGCTTCTTTGGGAGTAGACACCTGTCCTGGTGAATACACCGTTTTAGAGGTGCTGCAAGACAACAAGAATAATGAAACAACAATGAGGAGTATCAAATTACTCCCATTCAATAGTCGCGGGTGGTTTGGTGCTAATATCATAAACAACTCTGTTTATTCCTTTTACCTGATTAATGATCTCTGTTGAGACAGTTTCTAAAAAAGAGTGAGGTAATTTACTCCAATCAGCAGTCATTCCGTCAACGGAATTCACACATCTTAACGCAAGAGTGAATTCATAAGTTCTCTCATCTCCCATAACTCCAACTGATTGTACAGGCAACAATATTGCGCCAGCCTGCCAAACTTTATCGTAAAGTCCCTGTTCTTTAAGCTGATTAATGTAAATCGCATCAGCTTCTTGACACAAACGAATTTTTTCTCTTGAAATAGGTCCAAGTATGCGGATGGCTAATCCTGGACCTGGAAAAGGGTGTCTGCCAATAATATCTTTAGTGATGCCCAATTCCGTACCGATAACCCTTACTTCGTCTTTGAAGAGTGTTCGTAAAGGCTCTACAATTTTCAATGCTAGTCTTTCTGGCAAACCACCAACATTGTGATGAGACTTGATCGTAGCAGAAGGACCATGAACGGATACAGACTCAATCACATCTGGATATATGGTCCCTTGGCCAAGCCATTTGATGTCATCTAACTTATTCGCTTCGGCTTCAAACACTTCTATGAAGACTCTACCTATTATTTTTCTCTTTTTCTCAGGATCACTTACACCTTCCAATTCATTGAGAAAAGCATCTTTTGCATCCACGCCGATTATATTCAAACCCATGCCTTGATAGCTTTCAAGGACTTCTTCGAATTCATTTTTCCTCAACAAACCATTGTCCACAAAAATGCAGATGAGTTGATTTCCTATAGCTCTTTGAAGCAATGTTGCTGCTACTGTAGAATCCACCCCACCAGACAATCCCATAACGACCTTATCTGTGCCTATCTGAGTCTTTAATTCAGTAACTGTTGTTTCTATAAAATGAGCGGGTGTCCAATCTTGTTTGCATCCAGAAATATCGACTAAAAAATTCTTTAGCAACGTACTTCCTTCCAAACTGTGACTAACTTCAGGATGAAATTGAATGCAATACACTGGCTGTTTATACGCATCAGATTTAGATCTAAATGCCGCTACTGGAATAGAATCTGTTGTCCCTATAATTTCAAATGATTCTGGTATACTGAGAATAGAGTCACCATGTGACATCCAAATTTGTGAATCTGAAGTTATGTTCTCAAAGAGTTGATCTTCTTTATGCTCTACTTTTAAAGTGGCTTTGCCATATTCGCGAATATTAGAACTCTCTACCCTACCGCCTAATTTTGCAGAAATGTATTGCGCTCCATAACAAACGCCTAAAACTGGAAATTTATCGATAATACTATTTAATTCAAATTGCAGTGCGTTGTCATCATTTACCGAATAAGGACTTCCAGAAAGGATAACAGCTTTGACTTCCTCTGTAAATTGAGGCGGATTGTTACAAGGATGTATTTCGCAATAGATTTGTAATTCTCTTACTCTTCTGGCAATCAGTTGTGTGTATTGAGAACCAAAATCAAGAATGATAACCTTTTCTGACATGTTGTATACTTAGCTGACTAAACCTCTTCCTTCTTTATTGATTTTACCTTCAGCCTCTAAGTCTTTCAGGAGTTTATCCAAAATACCGTTGATAAAATCTTTACTCTTTGGAGTACTGTACATTTTAGAGACTTCTACATACTCGTTTATTGTCACTTTAGTAGGAATCGTTTCACATTCTAGAAATTCGACAAGTGCCATTTTGAGCAAGATCATATCAATGACAGCTAGTCTCTCATGATCCCAATTTTGAAGAGCAGGTTTGATAATGCTTAACAAGTCTTTATCTTTCTTTTCCGTGCTGTCTAATAGTTTGAGTCCGAAAGTTTTGCACGTTTCATCATCAGGAAAGTATTCCTTATAGTGGTTGGCTTCTACTTCTGGTAATTCCTTGAGTGTTTTTTTAATTGTACCAATAACAACAGACTTGTCATCAAGCCAATTTGTAAAATGATCATCCATTTGTTCAACAAAGAATTCATGTTTTCTGCAAACTCTGAATAATTCCAAAAGGATTTCCAAATGATCTCCATTTGTGCTAGCTTTCGCTAAATACTCTTTATAGGAATCATTTGCTGCAAACTCTGTGTATATCTTTTTAACGTAGTCAAGATTGATTTTATCACTAAGATTTAGTGACTTGAATTCTTGTTGTAGTTTTTTGTTTTGTTCGAGCGTTTGAATCAAGTCATTTTCATACAACTTGGGCGTAAATGTCTTGTCTTCATCTGAAGGTAGATGTTTGGATTTTCTTTTTTTACCATCTACGACTGATTCTTTAGATATTTGAATCAAGCAATATAGATTAAACAAATATAAGGTAAATGCCTCTTCAACAGAAGACCAATACCTCTTTTTTGCTTCCTTTAAAGTGAATGCTTCATCCCTATTCAGAGAGAACAGCACTTGCATTACTTTGATTCGGACACCCCTTCGACTTAACATACTTTTATGTGTTTAATTTTTTACGCTACAAAGAAACTCAATTGTTTGTCTTTGCCATACTTTTTATCACGCTATTTCATGAATTCTTGCTTTACTTCTTCATATGATGGCAATTTCTTTTTATGCCACTTGCTTACTATTTGCCCATCTTTCCACAGCACTATACCAGGATTTGATCTTACGATTGTCTTCAGCAAAATATCATCAGCTGTATACATGTCTAATCCAAGACCCAATTCCTTTTTTAAGTCTTCTAACTGTTCGGCTCCAGAACCACCCACAACAGCGTAGGTTTTATACCCATCAGCACGTGCTTTCTCCGTAAACGGCTTTATGATTGTTGAATAATCATTTGCAAAAGACTCATCCCATTTATAATCTGTATACGTATAGTTTTTCTTCTGAATGTCTGCGATCGTTTCTTCGACAATAAAGTTACCATTAGCATCTTTGGTATCAAGTGTATCTAGTTTCATAATGGTATCCAAAAGAGTCCCTTGTACCTGTTCGCTTCCTACACCTTTTAACTTATAACTGACTATCATGACGGCATAGTTGGGATCGTTCAAGATTTCTTCTGTTTTGTCGTAGCCATCTGTATCAACGATCTCAAACTCACTGATTTTTGAAGGCACTAGTGTTGGCTCTGATTTTATTTGATCAACTACCCATCCATCTTCTTTTGGATAAGATTTGTAGATGGCCATATAATCTGGATTCATAATAGAAGCGATCTCACCAGTTTTTGAATTTGTAAATTCCCAACCAATTATATCAACATCCGCTAATGCCTGCAATTCAATGGCTTTTTGTGCCCGAACATCAGTATTCTTCTTGAATGGTCTGAAGTCTGCGTGTGGAATATCCCAAACAAAGTTACTCAGACAATAAATAAACAATCCAATTGTACAAACAGCTACAATTAAATCTCTAATCCGCTTAGAGAACAATTGATGCATAGTCTTGTGTTTAAACAGGAAGAACAATGCCGGTATCATTAATGCCAAATCTTTGAAGAATGAGATTTTTGGTTTTAACTTAATGAAGTCTCCAAAACAACCACAATCTGTCACTTGCTGGTTTGACTCCTTAAATTCTACCCATTGTCCAAATTGGAAAAAATTTACATCGGGAGGTACGTATCCCGTCAAGTAAGTAAAGCCTGTTAACCCAGTGAAAAACAACAACAGTATGAAAAACATCCAGCTTAGCGCTTTCGGCCTGTGTCCCATAAGAAGCATGATACCAAGTACTATCTCAAATATGATCACAAACATGGAAATACCAATCTGATACTGAGAAAGAAAAGGAAAAAGCGGCGACAAAAAGCTAAACCAGGTACCCGTAAATAGAGACTCGAAGGCGGTAAAATAATCCGCTATTTTGAAGCCCATGCCCATCGGATCTACTGCTTTTACCCAACCAGAGAAAATGTAAAATGCTCCACAAAAGTTTTGCAGGTAAGTCATAATCCAAGACTTGTGCCCTTTCATAATCAAACCAACAATTAAGGTAAGAACGATAGCGACTGATCCTATGACCAGAAGTAATGTTTGCAGATTCATATATTCAACAAAAATTGGTTAACAAATATACATATTAAAATTTGACTTATATGTTTAAGCAACAAATAAGAAGATTATTTTTTTGCAAAGTAAACTCATATTGTTGGACGATTATCTTACGAAATGTGTTTAATTCGTCAATAAATTGTTAAGTTTTTAATCTACATGCTTCTATTACTGCTGTGTATTCTCGCAAATGTCTCATTAGGACTGCTTTTTAAGGTGTTTGTTAAGTACGACATTCGCAACTTACCGGCTATTGTTATCAATTATATGTCTTCTATTGCAGTAGGAAGTATTATGGCTGGGAAGCTAATAATAAGTAAAGAAGTCATTCATTCCCCAGGTATTGGCTATATCATTGCATTGAGCGTGCTTTTCATTGTAGGATTCAATGTGCTAGGTAAGGCATTTCAGATAGCTGGAATGTCATTGACCACAATCATTCAAAAGATGTCTATTTTGATCAGTGCAATATTTGCCATCGTAGTCTATAATGATTTGGTCAACATCCAAAAAATCTTAGGTTTGACGCTAGCAGTGGCAGCAATCGTCTTTGTCTATTACGTACCAAAATCTGAACGACAAAACCTGAAAAAAGACAGGAAAGTTATAGCTTACCCACTTATCGCCTTTTTATTAAGCGGCATTATAGAAGTTATCTTATTGGTAGTAGGTAAAGAAGGATTGATGACAGACAGTATATCCTTCGTATCTCATGCTTTTGCGTTGGCTAGTATAATTGGCATTGTTGTTTTACTGGTTACGACTAGACCATTAATAAAATCAAGGGAAATTCTAGCAGGGATTGTTTTAGGTATACCAAATTTTTTTACTATTTATTTACTCATTGTTTTGGTCGAACAAGGTTGGGATGGTTCAGTTTTATTCCCTATAAATAATATTGGTATAGTCATTCTTTCTGCATTGGCAGGCGTTTTATTATTTCATGAAAAATTGGATAAGTATAAGCGAATTGGATTAGGACTTGCATTGTTCTCTATTATTTTGATAGGAATGGAATTATTCTAAAACATTGTTGAAACACTTATTAAGACGATCTCTTTAGCATTAACATTCTAAAATCCATCAATTCCGTTCCTTTAATTTCCTTCGCTTTTAATTCTAAGACACCTGATCCTTTTTCGAGGGATATCTGACCAAGGTTTAATCTTTTAAAGTCTTTGACATAGGACTCTACCCTCTCAAACCGATCATTTTCCTTACCAAACTCTAGTGGATTGTGAGATTCAGTTAAGACGGCTTCTATTTGCTCATCTCCAAAACTAACGATGAAACTTGACCCCACAGAGGTAGAATCACACGTGTAATATAGATCAACATCAAACATCCCAGTTTCTAAAACCTTGGCTTCCCAAGTAATCTTATCTTCTTTATTAACCCAATTGGTCATATAGCTACAGTTAGGATATTTATTTGACCGTTTGATACTGCCATGCGGAGTACCATCTCTTGCTGGGATTTGTGTAAATACATAATCAGGATGTCCAATATCGAATGTGCGATTATCTTCACTAGGCAATTCACTCAGCACTTCAGTTTTCCATTGTTCTTTTACAGCCAGTAATGAGTCCTTTATATTTGGCTGGTCTTCCGATATATCATGAGTCTGCCCTGGGTCATTTATCATATCATACAAGCGTTCTTCATGATCAAGACGGTGTGTTTGACTTCTAAGACTAATACGATCTCTCCAATAACTGGTAATGACTCTGTCTGTCCAATTGGTCTCGTCTCCTGTAAGTAAGGGTTCTATACTTAATCCATCAATAGCTTTAGTTGTCTGTAAAGGAATTCCAACAAGGTCACAGAGGGTTGGCAGTAGATCAATAGAAGTTGCAATTTTTTCAATTTTCTTTCCAGCTTCAAAAGTGCCCTTCCAACTCATCATTAGCGGTGATCGCAATCCACCTTCATCTGTGGATCCTTTCGTTCCTTTCATCCCACCATTCCATCGATGTCCATTGGGACCATTATCAGACAAATAAATCACAATCGTATTGTTGAGAAGTTTTTGACTCGAAAGTTCATCCATTATTCTTCCTACATTCCAATCTATATTTTCAACCATTGCCAGAGCTGCTCTTGTATGTTCTATTTTTTCTTTACTGGCGATTGTCCCTTTCTGGGAAATGAATAAATCATCATATTTCTTATACCACTCGTCCGGTACCTGCATTGGGCTATGTGGTGTACAATACGGTAAGTACAAAAAGAAAGGTTCATCTTTATTTTCTTGTATAAATGAAATACCACGATCTGTGAGATCATCAGTAATGTAACCCTTGCCTTTTACAATTTCACCATTGTGTTCAAGAATAGGATCAAAGTAATTTCCCCAATGTCCTGAGCAAAAGCCATAGAAGTCATCAAAGCCTCTCGCATTAGGATGATAACCTGCTTGCATTCCATTGTGCCATTTTCCATATGCCGCTGTTTTGTACCCAGCAGATTTAAACACATCTCCCATAGTTGTCTCATCCAGATTCAATCGTTCGCCTCCTGCAGATGTAGAGTAAACACCACCTCTGACATGATATCTACCTGTAAGAATTTCAGCCCTTGTAGGCGAACAAACAGGACTCACATAAAACCGTTCGAAAGAAACGCCACTTGAAGCCAAGCCATCTATGTTAGGTGTCGAAAGCAACTCGTGACCATTCATCCTTAAATCACCCCATCCTTGGTCGTCAGTTAATATTAAAACAACATTAGGGTGCTCAGGATTCTTTTGTGGTGATGTTTCCAATTCCATTACATTTTGACAGCATGTCAAAACAATTATTAAAATAATGCAGGATATAAATTTTCGAGTCATAAGTTTGAGCAGCGATTAAATTACAAAATTATTGATAATAGGATTCTTCAGAATAAAAGAGCCTAATTAAAAATCAAACCAACGTCAACATGAAGACGCTAACTAAACTGTGCATATTAATCTGGATCTTGCAAATAATGGCATGTGCGAAGCTGCCAAAAAATCCTATACCAAACGAGTATACCTTTTTTGTAGGAACAGCCACTGGAGAGAAATCTGAAGGGATCTACTCTTTTAATTTAAATACAACCACAGGTGCATGTTCATTCAGGGCAAAAAAGGTTGGGATTATCAATCCATCATTTCTCACAATCACGCCAGACAACAAGTACCTATATACTGTGCAACGAGAAGAGGGAGTAGCCGAGAACAAGGTAAGTGCTTTCTCGATCGATGGTAATCTCAATCTAAAGCTCATCAATACTGTACCAACTAAAGGACAAGGAGCGTGCTACTTGAGTACAACCCATTCTGGCAACAATATCCTAGTAGCCCATTACACAAGTGGTTCTGTAGCAGTCTTACCTGTTAAAAAAGATGGAAGTCTAGACAATGTATCAGACTTGTTACAGCACGAAGGAAGCAGTGTGGATAAAAAAAGGCAACAAGGACCACATGCACACTATATCGAACAAGGTCTTGGTGATGTTATTTATGCAGCTGACCTAGGGACTGATAAGATCATGCTTTATGATCTCAACAACAACAAACTATCACCCTCTAAGACCAAATTTTTAAAATTACCTCCAGGTGCTGGCCCCAGACATATCAGCACCCATCCTAACCAAAACTTTTTGTATGTATTGAATGAAATGGGAGGCTCAGTTAGTGTTTTTGGGTTTGATAAAATTGAAAGTACTTATCAACTGAAACAAACAATAAGTTCATTACCTATTGATTTTGAAGGGTACAATAAAAGCGCAGACATTCATGTCCATCCTTCTGGCAAATTTCTTTTTGCATCCAACAGAGGAGACTACAACAGTATTGCTACTTACAAGATTGATGAGACCAACGGTATGTTGACACTTGTCGAGATAGAAAACGAATCGATCGTTTGGCCCAGAAACTTTGCTATTAGCCCTGATGGCAAATTCCTACTCTGTGCTAACCTGAAGGACGACTCCATATCTGTTTTTGCTATTGATCAACTTACTGGAGCCTTAACGTTCACTGGACATAAGATTACTGTACTTAAGCCGATGTGCGTGAAATTTTTGGGTGCTTAAAACTAATTCGGATGCTTTACTTTTTGGGTGGCTATGTCTTTTCGCATTGTAAATTGTTATACTGATTTTTAGTAAAAAAAGTGAACTTAGGGTCTATCCAAAAACGAGTTTGCGACCGCCCTAAAAAACCTATATTTACAAAGTGATCAAAGATTCTTACCTCACCATACATCGCACTGGCAAAGGCGAGTTCAAATCTAAAGGAAGTAAATTCTTTGCTTATGCTTATCATGTAAATTCTATTGAAGACATAAAAACCGCACTGGAAAAACTGAAAGCAGAGCATTTCAAATCCAGACATGTTTGCTATGCTTATCGGCTCGATTACCAAGGAGATCAATTTAGAGCAAATGATGATGGGGAGCCTTCGGGATCTGCAGGTCTACCTATTCTAAATGTTTTAAAGAGCAAGGAATTAGTCAAAACATTGATAGCTGTTGTTAGGTACTTTGGGGGAACAAAACTAGGCGTTTCAGGTCTAATAGAAGCTTACAAACTTAGTGCAGAAGATGCCATCCAACATACTGATATTCAAGAGGATTATATCTATGACATCATCAAACTTGACTTCCCATATGATGAGATGGGGAATTTGATGAATTGTATTGCCAAGTCAAATTTCAAAATCATAGAACAATCTTATGAAGAAGCGCCATTTCTAAAAATAGCCGTCCGAAAATCCTTATCTGAGAAAAATATGCTTGCCATGTATAGCCATCTTTTAGGGTTTGTCATTACAGATATGGAATTAACCAAAGAGCATATGGTAAAACATGTTTATCTTGATGAATACGAAGGCAGATTATGAAAACAGTAGGTATAACTGGAGGTATTGGAAGCGGTAAAACGACGTGTTGTAAATTGTTTGAAGAATTGGGTATTCCAGTTTATTATGCAGACACTAGAGCCAAACAATTAATGGTAAGCAATAAGCCATTAAAAAAACAGATTAAGGCATTGCTAGGCGAAGAAGCTTACCATCGAAACGGAAGACCCAATCGTCCCTATATTGCTTCAAAAATATTTAGCGATAAACAACTCCTAAAAAAGATGAATGGTCTTGTCCACCCTGCTGTCGGCATGGACGTTATTTATTGGGCACAAGCTCAAACATCGACTTATGGATTATATGAAGCAGCCTTGCTGGTCGAAAATGGTTCTTATAAGAATTTCGACAAATTAATCGTTGTGACATGTCCTAAAGAAGAACGCATAAGACGTGTTATGAAAAGAGATAACGTATCCAAAGAAGCTGTACTTGCCAGAATGAAAAACCAACTGCCCGAGAAAAAGAAAGTGACTGTTGGAGATTTTATCATTGACAATAGTGGAAATCAACAATTAGAAGCTCAGATCAAACAAATTCATGATGAGTTGATGTGTTGAGGGGTTGGTGCGCCTAGCAAATTTTTGGTTTGCTGCGTGGGCTCAAAATATTTTTACAATTCTTATAAAAATCAAATTTTCATAACCACCCCGTCCACCAATTGGCGTCCACCCCACCTTGGAGGGGAATATATATGCTCGTTAGCAAAGAATGTATTCATTATATGAGATAGCTAATTCGCCTCCTTGGAGGAGTGGCTGGCATCGCAGATGTCTGTCAAGGTGGTGCAACGTAAGCTGTAGAATGGCCTAAAAGCGAATCCTGCGAGCGACCCAACCAAGCGAGCCTGCGAGCGGCCCAATCCCCACTATTTCGACCTTAATCAATAATTGCCTATGTTTGCGCAAAATTAGATAGTTACCTAAATGGAGACTGAGTCGGCATATTATGATTCGCCATTATATAAAAAAAGACCTCAAGGTTTCGGAGATAGAATCTCTACAACCTTCAAGTTGGATTAACATCCAGCCGCCCTTCAACCATGAAGAACTAAATTCGCTTTCCTCTCGCCTATCCATTCCATTAGATTTCTTAACGGATTCATTGGATATTGATGAACGATCGCGTTATGAAAGAGAAGATGATATAATATTGATTGTCATAAATACACCAGTAATAAATGAAAAAGGCAATGAAAGCGAAGCCATTTATATTACTGCACCGATAGGTATCATTTTAACCAAAGAAAATATCATCACGATTACTTCTGTTGAAAATCCAATTATTCAAAAATTTTTAGAGAATAGAGTCAAGCACTTTAATCCAACAGATCACAGAATGTTCGTGCTCCAACTTTTCGAACAAACAGTTTTTAGATTTTTAGAATGTTTGAAAAAGCTGAATCTTAAGCGGAATCTCATAGAACAAGAATTATACAACAGTAGTCGAAATAAAGAACTACAAGAGCTATTGCGGATTGAAAAAAGTTTGGTGTACTTCGTAAATTCATTGAGTTCTAACGAATTGCTCAAAATGAAAATGAAGAGAACAGACCTATTGAAGATTCGAGATATGGAAGAGCACATGGATCTCTTTGAAGACATCATTATTGACAATAGCCAGGCATTGGAGATGTCTAATGTGTATACTAATATTTTGAGTGGTACAATGGAGGCATATGCGTCTATTGTATCTAATAATTTGAACTTCTTTATCCAACGCTTGACGATTATAACTATTATTTTGATGTTACCAACGTTAATTGCCAGTCTGTTTGGGATGAATGTTGATCTCCCTTTTTCTGATAGTGAGTACACGTTCTACTTTATCCTTGTTGCCTCACTTGTCCTTGGTTTTTTAATGATTTGGTTTTTGAGGCGACGGAAGGTTATATAGCGAGAAGCTAGGATAATCGCTTTTCTTCTGATTTAATACTAAGAACATCATTCTTTTCCTGATGGACCAATTCATACTGAATGGCTTAATTATTCGCTTTAGCACATTAGAAGCCTGATTAGAATAAAGACAAAAGAAAACAATAACACTACTGAACATTTGAACAATTGTTAAAATGTTATATTTTCGTAGTATGAATGAGTTTTCAGTGACGCTATCAAAAGAAAAATTACAGGTTGGCGCAAGACTATTAAAAGTACTAGCACACCCTGTAAAGCTTGAGATATTACAATATCTGGGCAAGCATGGACCAATGGACGTAACCTCTCTGTGTAAATGTATTGGTGCTGAATGTGAGATCAGCATGATGTCTCACCATCTGGCAAAGATGAAAGACAATGGCATTCTTACTTCAGAAAAAAATGGAAAACAAGTGTTCTATTCGATTGCAGACAACTCAGTTTTGAAGCTTCTTTCATGTTTGGATCAATGCGAATTGATTTAGTCTTTTTTTTGCCTAACACTTGAATAATTGAACAAGTATTGAAAAGATAAAATGTGGAAATAGTAGGATACATATTGGCTTTACTGATTGGCGTTTCACTAGGTCTCATTGGTGGAGGAGGCTCAATATTAGCAGTACCCGTACTTGCCTACCTATTCAATTTAGATGAAAAAATAGCAACCGCTTATTCCTTATTTATAGTTGGTACTGCTGCTCTAGTGGGTGGAGCGCGACAGAGTAAAAACGGCTATGTAGACTGGCGAACCGCAGTTGTATTTGGATTCCCAGCGATTCTGGGCGTTTGGATTATCAGACACTATGTTGTTCCAGTTTTGCCAGATGTTTTATTCACTCTTGGACATTATGACATAACAAGAAGGATGGGCATGTTGGGACTATTTTCATTACTTATGATTGTAGCAGCGTATACGATGCTCAACGATAACAAAAAAGAAAGTGGAACCGGAAAGGTAAATTACAATTACTCGCTTATACTCTTAGAAGGATTGACTGTAGGTGCCTTAACAGGTTTTGTAGGTGCAGGTGGTGGATTTCTCATCATACCAGCATTAGTCATTCTTGCAAACTTAGACATTAAAACAGCGATAGGTACATCCCTAATAATTATAGCTTTAAAATCACTGCTTGGTTTTTTTGTTGGAGATGCGCTTTTGATGGACGTGGATTGGGAATTCCTTTGCGTCTTTACAAGCTTAGCAATAGCAGGTATTTTTTTAGGCATTTACATCAATCAATACATAGACGGCAGAAAGCTAAAGAAAGGGTTCGGTTACTTTATTCTAGTCATAGCAGTATTTATATTCGCCTTGGAATTTGTATTTAAAAAATTATAAAAAATTAAAAATTAATTTATGACTATCGAACAGATTTATACTGGATGTCTTGCTCAAGGAGCGTATTACATTCATAGCGACGGGGAAGCTGCGATCATAGATCCATTGAGAGAGGTGAGCCCTTATCTGGAGAGAGCAAAGAAGGATAGCGTCAACATCAAATATATTTTTGAAACTCATTTTCATGCAGACTTTGTCAGTGGCCATATCACCTTAGCTGAAAAAACTGGCGCGCCCATTGTTTATGGACCTAATGCGAACCCAAGTTATGATGCTCATATTGCTAGTGATGGTGAAATTTTCCGCCTAGGAAAAATTTCAATTAAAGTGCTACATACACCAGGCCATACAATGGAGAGTACAACCTATTTACTCTTGGATGAAGAAGGTAAAGAGCATGCTATCTTCACCGGAGATACTTTATTTCTAGGTGATGTTGGCCGTCCAGATTTGGCACAAAAATCTGATACGTTGACTATGGAAGATTTAGCTGGTTATTCTTTCGATAGCTTGAGGAATAAAATAATGCCATTGCCAGATGATGTCACCGTTTATCCAGCACATGGAGCTGGCTCTGCATGCGGTAAGAACATGATGAAAGAAACAGTAGACACACTAGGTAATCAAAGAAAGATGAATTATGCATTGAGAGAAGATATGACCAAAGCTGAATTCATCAAAGAAGTTACTGAAGGCTTGTTACCTCCCCCAGCCTATTTCCCATTGAATGTAAAAATGAATAAAGAAGGCTATGAAAACATCGAAACTGTTTTATCAAATGGACTAAAACCATTAACTCCATCAGAATTTGAAGTTATTGCTAATGAGACAGAAGCCGTCATGTTGGATGTCCGAACGCCATTTGATTTTGCCACAGGCCACATACCTAACAGCATATTCATAGGTCTTGATGGATCTTTTGCGCCTTGGGTAGGAGAAATGATAGTAGATGTAAAACAACCAATTTTATTGATTGCACCAGAAGGCAGAGAAAAAGAAGCACTCACTAGACTATCCAGAGTAGGATTCGATAATACAATGGGATATCTAGCAGGAGGCGTGGAAGCATGGGAGGCTGAAGGACGAGAAATTGATGAAGTAGAAAGTAAACCCGTCGCACACTTAGAGAAAGATTATACGGATTACACATCTCGAATATTTGATGTGCGTAAAGAATCTGAGTTTTTGTCTGAACATGTAATGGACGCAAAGAATACACCATTGAGCACACTCAATGAACATTTAGCAGAATTTCCAAAAGAAGACAAATTCTACATACACTGCGCTGGAGGATATAGATCTATGATTGCTGCATCCATTTTAAAATCAAGAGGATTTCACAATATGATTGATGTGCAAGGTGGATACAAAGCCATAAAAGAAACGAACATCCCTACATCTGATTATGTATGTCCGTCAACACTCTAAGCAATGGCAATTAAAAAAATAATTAGCAATAGAATTAAACTATGAATATTATAGATATCATTTCGCAACCTTGGCATTGGAGCGTATCAGGTGTTGGTATTGTCTTCGTCATGTTTATCCTCCTTTGGTTTGGTGGAAACTTTGGCGCATCGTCCAACTTAAGGACACTATGTGCTATTGGTGGCGCTGGAAAAAAGACACCCTTTTTTGATTATGAATGGAAGAATCAAATGTGGAATTTGGTCTTCATCTTAAGTGCTATAATAGGGGGCTACATAGCTGTGACTTATTTAGGCAGCTCGGAACCTGTGGATATTTCTCAAAGTACGAGAGCACATTTAGCGACAATGGGAATTAGTACTCCGACTAAAGTATCAGAAGGATTAGGCTATGTTCCTGCTGAGATATATTCTTTAGATGCGTTTTCGTCAGCTAGAAATTTACTTCTGCTTTGTGCAGGCGGTTTTTTCGTTGGCTTTGGAGCCAGATATGCGGGAGGTTGTACCTCAGGGCATGCCATCAGTGGACTGTCCAATTTACAAATTCCCTCTCTAATAGCTGTTGCTGGTTTCTTTATCGGCGGCTTGATGATGACCTGGTTTATTCTTCCTCTTATTCTTACTACATAACTAGACTATTATGAAATCAATTAAATATATACTGCCTGGAATTTTATTCGGAATCGTAATGACCAAATCTGAAGCAGTCAGCTGGTTTAGAATTCAAGAGATGTTTCGATTTGAGAGCTTCCATATGTATGGTATAATCGGGACCGCTGTGACCTTGGCTGCTTTGATGACATTTTTCATGAAGAAAACAAATGCGTCAGATATATCAGGTTCTAAAATTACATTCAACCCAAAGGATATGAGCGTTCCTAGATACTTGATCGGTGGTATCATATTTGGGCTTGGTTGGGCTATGACAGGAGCTTGTCCGGGTCCCATGTTTACTTTAGTTGGACACGGCATATGGCCCATACTATTAGTAATTCTATGTTCAATCTTGGGTACTTATGTCTATGGAGTGTTGCGAGATAGATTACCACATTAATGCTAAAACATCCTATACCTCTTATGTGTTACTTCATCGATTAGTCTATCTTAATGTGATGAATTATTAAGGTTTCGGGATGGAATAGATTTCAGCTATGGTATCGTTCAGATTCATCACTTATATTAGAAGCAAGAATTTAAATCAACGTTGGTTTTAAAAACCAATAACTTAAATCGAAATGAGTAATTACGTAGATATATTTTTGAATGGCTACAAAGGATATGCTGGGTATATGTGGTACGAAATTACACACCCTTCTTTTAAGAATTATTTTTATTGGTTGATTGCAGTATCTCTATTCTTCTTCCTTTTGGAAGTTATCGTGCCTTGGAGAAAAAAACAGGCTGTCCTTCGCAAGGACTTTTGGCTTGACGGTTTTTATATGTTTTTCAATTTTTTTATTTTCTCTTTAATCATATACAATGCTGCTTCCGATGTTGTCGTCAACTTGTTTAATGATGGCATTATGGCCATATCAGGATTTAACTTACGAGAATTCAACCCAATGTATCAATGGCCCTTATGGTCTATACTTCTGGTGGGGTTTGTGATCCGAGATTTCGTGCAATGGTGGGTTCATAGATTATTGCATAAATCAGATTGGTTATGGCAATATCATCAAGTACATCACTCTGTTGAAGAGATGGGCTTTGCTGCACATTTACGATATCATTGGATGGAGAATGTTGTCTACCGAACGCTGGAATATATTCCACTAGCCCTATTGGGAATTGGCCTTTACGACTTTTTTATAATCCATATATTCACCTTAGCTTGGGGTCATTACAACCATTCTAATATTTCTATAAATCACAAGTATACTGGTGCTATCGTTGCATCCTTATTGGGAATCATTATCAGTCAAAATCTTTTGGACGTCAATATTATTGCTAGTACATCAATTCCTACCACAATTGGTGTTATTGGGATAGCAGTTGTAGTTGGCTATTTATTACTTGGTCCAATCATGAAATATTTATTTAACAGTCCAGAAATGCACATTTGGCACCATTCATACGAACTTCCTGAGGACAGGCGATACGGAATAAATTTTGCCTTGACACTATCCATATGGGATTATATGTTTGGAACGGCATACATTCCATATGATGGCAAGAATATAAAACTTGGTTTTCCCGGCGTAGAAAAATTTCCAGACAGTTTTATTCAGCAGTCAGTAGTTGGAATAGCAAAATCAGATTACAACCCCACTGAGCACCAACGAATTAACACATAAGATTATGAGCAAGTACCGAAGAAAATTCATCAAAGAATCATTGCTTGCATCGGCTTCATTTACCTTAGGGACAAATATTACTTTTTGGGAAAACATCCCAGAAGGATTACAATTGCTGGGCTTAGATTATGGTACAGAAGATCAATTTCCAGGCAAAAGTAGTTTGATGACAGTGCTTAATGATCGGCCTATTAATATGGAAACGCCTGCTCATTTATTGAAAGATAACTTGACACCTAACGAGTTATTTTTTGTGCGAAATAATGGTTTACCTCCTAGTGATATAGACATTGACAAATGGACCTTGACTATTGCTGGAGAATCTGCTGTAAAAAATAAAAGCTTCACGTTAAAAGAACTCAAGTCGAAGTTTGAAAATGTTAGTTATAATATAACCTTAGAATGTGGAGGCAATGGAAGAAAAGAATTCAGTCCACCCGCAAAGGGAAATCAGTGGAGTGTGGGTGCAGTTGGATGTGCGAAATGGACAGGCGTTAGATTAAAAGATGTTTTAAAAAATGTGGGCATTAAGTCCGATGCAAAATATATTGGCTATTACGGAGCTGATATCCATCTTTCTGGAGATCCAGAAAAAGACCCCATCTCTAGAGGAGTACCAATTGATAAAGCACTTATGGAAGAAAGCATGCTTGCTTGGTCAATGAATGATAAGCCACTTCCTTTATTAAATGGTTTTCCGCTTAGATTGGTATTTGGAGGCTTTCCTGCATCTTGCTCTGGGAAATGGCTTCATAAAATTGTCATTCGAAATAAAGTGCATGATGGTCAAAAAATGGGAGGAGCATCATACCGCACGCCATGCAGTCCCGTCTCTCCAGGTGCGAAAGTGGCTGATGAAGACATGTGTATCATTGAACGTATGCCCGTAAAGTCTCTGATCACCTCACCTAAAACAGGTGCTACCATCAAGCTTAATCAGGCACTCCCTATTGCCGGTCATGCGTGGACATCTAGCAAGGAGATTGTTAAGGTTGAATATTCCATTGATTTTGGAGAACGGTGGCAAGAAGCTATCGTATCTGAAAGTACAAACAGATATGCTTGGCAACATTTTGAGGCAAAGGTCAAATTTCCCAAACAAGGTTATTATGAAGTTTGGGCGAGAGCCACAGATTCTGAAGACAAGAGACAGCCCATGTTACTGCCTGGTTGGAACCCGAAAGGATATTTAAATAATGCTTGCCACCGAATCGCCATAAAAGTAGTTTAGCATGGATCTACGTGGTAACAACTCTTATGATCTTTGGAGGCTATTTATCGGCCTTATCAATGCGATGACATTTTTAATCATTCTAGTATTCATGTATGCTCTACTTCAGGACCACATTCATGCATATATAAGTAAACCACGATTTTCAAAGGAACAATCAGAGAAAATTGCAGATCGTCGAGGCAGAGTGAGTCAGCAACAACAAGTTGAGGGTTTAGATTTAATAAAAAATGGCATTCACGTCCACACTGGGTTAATAGCAGATGAAAACCTTGAATTGATAATCGGCAAATGTACGCCCTGTCACTCAGCAAAGTTAATTACACAAAACAGAGCTACCAGAACTGGATGGAAAAACATGCTCGTTTGGATGCAAGAAACTCAAGGGCTTCCAGATTTGGGCAAAGATGAACCTTTAGTGCTGAATTATTTGGCAAAACACTATGCCCCTACAGAAGTCGGCCGACGAGAAAATCTAGACATCGGAGCCATTGAATGGTATATTCTGAACCTTGACGATAGATAAGTCGTTAAATTGAACGTACTACAAAACTCTCTATAATGACTAATAATGACGTCCTCCGAAAAATCAGATACACCTTTGATTATAATGATGATAAAATGATCAAGCTATTTGGTTTAGGAAATTTAGAGGTCACTCGTGCTCAGATTAGCGATTGGCTAAAACGCGAGGAGGATGAAGATTATAAAAACATCTACGACAAACAATTGGCTCATTTTCTAAATGGTTTTATCGTGGACAAAAGAGGAGCTCGTGAAGGACCACCGATGAAAGCAGAGAAATCGATCAACAACAACATTATACTTAGAAAACTAAAGATTGCTTTAAACTTGAAAGCTGAAGACATGGTCAGTATTTTCAGTAATGCCGACATGCATGTGAGCAAGCATGAAATCAGTGCGTTTTTCCGGAAACCTGAGCAAAAGCAATACAGACAATGTAAAGACCAGTTTTTAAGGAATTTTTTAATGGGAATGCAACTGAAACACAGGCCAGAGTAGTTCTTATTGACATCTTACATAATGTATTTAGGCACAAGCACTTTCCTGACATGGTCTAAAATCATATGTCATGCGGTATTTATTTTCCCAAAATCTAGTCTCTTTCAGTGATGCCTGGCATCGCCCTCCAAAGGCGAAATATTGCTTATAAAATTACTTGATATTGCAACAAAATTATTTACCGAAATCTGACTACAATCCAACATATTTTACACCCAATATTCATATTACCCTGATTTCTAATATGTTATTAATGTTACTAACAAGCTGTGGATAACTATTAAAATCTAAAGTCCTCATATTAGGTTTTTTTTTCATTTATTTGTGACACGATAATGATCGACTTCTTTCCAATTTTTGACAATGATTTAATCCGAAAAGGATAATTTTAACAAGTTCAATTTGAGAGTCGTACATATTAAATTTAGATATATATATAAATATTTGTAATTTAACAGCCGAAGAATTTTTATATCAAAACAAAAGTAAGATATTAGAGATTCTTTATATGTGAGAAACGAATAATCATCATAACCTCCAGACAATGAGTAAGAGCCCAGTTGCAGAAGAACCTATCTTAGTTGACAATCCAAACAGATTTGTATTGTTCCCAATTCAACACGACGATATTTGGAATTTTTACAAGAAATGTGAAGCAAGTTTTTGGACTGCTGAAGAGATAGATTTACATCAGGATATCACGGACTGGGAAACCAAATTGAACGATGACGAAAAACATTTTATCAAACATGTTTTAGCATTCTTTGCAGCAAGCGATGGAATAGTGAATGAGAATCTTGCGGAGAATATGGTCAATGAAGTCCAATACACAGAAGCAAAGTTCTTTTATGGATTTCAGATCATGATGGAGAATATTCATTCAGAAACTTATTCACTTCTTATAGACACATACATAAAAGATTCCAAAGAGAAAGATTACCTTTTCAATGCTATAGAAAATTTACAATGCGTCAAAGAAAAAGCAGAATGGGCGTTCAAGTGGATTGACAATGGATCATTTGCAGAGCGCTTAATTGCATTCGCCGTGGTTGAAGGTATTTTCTTTTCAGGATCATTCTGTTCGATATTTTGGCTTAAGAAAAGAGGACTTATGCCAGGATTATCTTTTTCAAATGAATTAATATCTAGAGATGAAGGAATGCATTGCGATTTTGCATGCTTACTCTATAGCGATCATATTAAGAATAAACTTCCTAAGCAAACTATACAAGACATAATCATGGATGCAGTTAAGATGGAACAAGAATTTGTTTCAGATGCCTTACCTGTCAATTTGATTGGTATGAACTCTACCATGATGTGTCAATATATTGAGTTCGTCGCAGATCGATTACTTGCACAATTGGGTAATGATAAGGTCTATAATGTCGAAAATCCATTCCCTTGGATGGATCTAATCTCGCTACAAGGGAAAACCAACTTTTTTGAGAAGCGGGTCGGAGATTATCAAAAATCTGGAGTACTTGCAGACAAAGACAAACAAATCTTTAGTCTCGACGAAGATTTCTAGAAATTTATTTTTAGGAAACTCGCTCAAAAACACTCAGGTCTCTTAATAAGGCTAAGGCTCAGTAACCTTATTACTAAAACAAAAAATGTAACACATTGCCCATGAAAGTAATGAAACGCAGCGGTAAAACCGAAGATGTCAGCTTCGACAAAATTACCGGACGTATTAAAAAACTCTGCTACGGCTTGGATCCCAAGTACATAGATCCAATCGAAATATCTAAAAAAGTCATCCAGGGATTATTTGACGGTGTTAAAACTACGGAACTAGACAACTTAGCTGCTGAGACTGCAGCAACAATGTCAACAAAACACCCTGACTTTGCACAGCTTGCTGCGCGAATAGCAATCTCTAACTTACATAAGAATACTAAGAAATCTTTTTCTGAGACTATGGTCGATTTATACAATTATATCGATCCTAAAACCGGAGAAAAGGCTGGGCTCATCAGTGATGATTTGCTAGCAATAATCAAACGATACGGAGAGGACATAGATTCCGCTGTAATCTACGATAGAGATTATAATTTTGATTACTTCGGTTTCAAAACTCTAGAGCGTTCATATTTACTGCGCATGGATGGTCAAGTTGTAGAACGACCACAACACATGTTGATGAGAGCTGCTTTAGGCATTCATGCTGATGATATAGAATCAGCTTTCGAAACATATAATTACATGTCCGAAAAGTGGTTCATTCATGCGACACCTACCCTATTTAATGCTGGTACGCCCAAACCACAATTATCTTCTTGTTTCCTACTGACAGCTACAGAAGATAGTATATCTGGAATATTCGAAACCTTAACACGTTGTGCTAAGATTTCTCAATCTGCTGGTGGAATTGGACTTAGCATACATAATATAAGAGCGAAGGGCAGTTACATAAAAGGTACAGGAGGCACATCTAATGGTATAATACCGATGCTCAAAGTATTTAACGATACAGCACGATACGTAGACCAAGGTGGAGGAAAAAGGAAAGGAGCATTTGCAGTTTATCTTGAGCCTTGGCATGCTGACATTTATGATTTCCTTGATTTGAAAAAGAATCATGGTAAAGAAGAAATGAGAGCCAGAGACTTATTCTACGCTATGTGGATTTCAGATCTCTTCATGGAGCGTGTTAAAGCAGATGGCGAATGGTCATTATTTTGTCCAAATGAAGCAAAAGGTTTGCACGAAGTGTATGGTGATGAATTTAAAAAGCTGTACACAAAATATGAGTCTGAAGGACTAGCGCGTAAAACTATCAAAGCGCAAGACTTATGGTTCTCTATTTTAGAGTCTCAGATTGAAACAGGCACTCCATACATCTTATATAAAGATGCGTGTAATGAGAAATCAAACCAAAAAAACCTAGGTACGATTAAATCCTCAAACCTATGTACTGAGATCGTAGAGTACACTTCACATGATGAAGTAGCTGTGTGTAACTTAGCTTCAATTTCTTTAGCTAAGTTTGTTGAAAACGGTGTATTTGATTTCGATAAACTCTATGAAGTGTCCAGAGTTGTCACTCGAAATTTGAATAAAGTTATTGACATAAATTACTATCCAGTTAAAGAAGCGGAGAATTCCAATATGAGACATCGACCAATTGGAATTGGTGTGCAAGGTTTGGCAGATGCATTTCTGAAAATGCGCTTCCCATTTGATAGTGATGAAGCGAAACAACTCAATAAAGATATTTTTGAAACGATCTATTTCGCAGCTTGCACTGAATCTGCAGAGTTAGCAGTGAAAGAAGGTCCATACCAGACATTCGAAGGCTCACCAGCAAGTAAAGGAATTTTACAATTTGATATGTGGAATGTAAAACCTTCGGACAGATGGCAATGGGATGAACTAAAAGAAAAGATCAAAGCAACGGGAATGAGAAACAGTCTGTTACTTGCGCCTATGCCAACAGCATCTACCTCTCAGATTTTAGGAAACAATGAGTGCTTTGAACCATACACAGCAAACATTTATTCTAGACGAACTTTATCCGGCGAGTACATCATTATCAACAAACATTTATTGCATGATTTGATCAAATTAGATCTGTGGGATGAAGACATGAAAGAGCAATTGATGGCTGCCAATGGTTCTATACAAGAAATAGAAGGAATACCAGAGGAGTTAAAAAATCTTTATAAGACTGTCTGGGAATTGAGTCAAAAAGTAATAATTGATATGGCCGCAGAGAGAGGAGCTTTTATCTGCCAAAGTCAGAGCCTCAATTTGTTTGTGGAAAATCCAAATTTTGGAAAACTATCTTCAATGCACTTTTACGGATGGCAGAAAGGTTTAAAAACTGGTATGTATTATCTGAGATCAAAAGCTGCTGTTGATCCGATTAAATTTACACTTAGTCAGAAGCACCAGCGTAAATTTGCAGGAAACGAAGAAGTGGAAGAAACTCAAGAAGTACCTGATGGAGAAGTGTGTTCTATGGAAGAGGGTTGTTTGATGTGCGGTAGTTAGATCCGAAATACATGAAATAAAAAATGGAAGGCCCAGTAACTGAGCCTTCCATTTTTTTTATATTCTATCCTGAAGTTTTTTCAGTTCTGCATGCTTTCCGGCATTAGCCAATGCTGCCTGTTTTGCCCAGTGCGTTGGATCAGCTAAACCATATCTAGCACCAGCATTTTCTAGGATTTTTTTCAATTTAGTTTTAGAAGCTTTTGCTAAATCAGCCAAAGTCTCCACACCTGCCTTTTTCAATAATGATTCAATCTTTGGCCCTATACCTTCTACAATTTTTAAATCAGAAGTATCTATGGGTTTTATGATTCCCATCTTGGTCAGTACTTTTTCAGCCTTTGAATCAGATCCATCATTCTTTTGAAAATCAATAAGCTTAGTCCAGTGTCCTTTGGATGCGAAACTAGCCTGTTTTGACCATGTCTTCACATCAATAATTTTGTATTTATCTCCGTGCTTGTCTAGAATCCCTCTTAATTCACCAGGCGAGAATGATGCTAAATCGGACCAGCTTTTAATGCCTTCCTTAAGCAATAGGCTATTCATTTTGGGGCCAATACCTTCGATCAGTTCAAAATTATCACTCTTCAACTTATTGTTGAGTTTAATATTCAGTTTCTTAGTAGATGATTTAGAAGTACTGGCTTTTGACTTAGTTTTCGATTTTGTCTTTTTGGTTTTCTTAACTACTTTACCTCCGTCTAAATCATCTTGTAGTTTAGCTAATCGAGTCCAGTGATTACCAGCTGCAAGTTTCGCTTGTCGAGTCCAAGTAGATGGGTCAACATGTGCAAATCCTTTTTGTGAAGACAATAATTCTTTTAACTGACCAGGCGATTTGGCAGCTAAATCTGCCCAAGATTTAATTCCTTTCTTTTTCAATAGAGCTGCAGCTTTTGGTCCTATACCTTCTATTGCTGTTAAATCACCTTCTTTGATTTTAGAAAATTTACCTTCTTTAGCTGGTTTAAACCCTGATGTTACTTTGTTCTTTTTAGCCGCAGCAGATGATATACTTTTGGGTTTCACCTTTGGTGCTTTACCAGATTTCCCAAGTTTTGAACTTGATGGTTTAGTTTTTACCTTTTTTCCTTTCTCCGTTTTTTTAGAAGCTTTTACTTTAGACTTTTCCTTTTTTTTCTCTCCTTTTATTTTCTTAGACGTTTTCTTATTTTGCTTCGTTGCTGACTTTTTACCCGATTTTTTCTTAATTCGCGCCCCCCCTTGTTGCACAATAATTGCTGAAGAAGCTATTTTGTTTTGTTCAGCTGTCTCATAAGATTTACCTTTTATTAGTGCTAATTCTGCTTCAAGAGATAATATGCGTTGTTTTAGTACTTCGTCTGATGTTTTATATTGACCTTCTTCAGCTTCATATTCTTTGCCTTTAGCTAGAGCTAACTCAGCTTCAGTTTCCAACAATTGCTTCCGAAGATCGCTATAAGTGCTTTCTGTATTATCCAATTCTTCAGACTCGTATTCTTTACCTTTTAATAGGGCAAGTTCACCTTCTGTCTCCAACAATCGTTTTCGGAGATTCGTAATTGTACTATCTTCTAAACCTGCTTCATTTTCTTCGTACTCTTTGCCTTTAGCTAAAGCCAAATCTGCTTCTAATTCAGTGATGCGGCGTCTTAACTGCTCGTTTTCCTTCGAATTGTCTAGCTTGGCATGCATATCAACTTGTTCTTGCAATTTCCCTTTTGCCAAACTCAATTCAGATTGTGTTGACAGCAGTTGCTGGCGCAGTTCAGCCATATCAGAGTGAGATCTTGCGGACTCACCCACAACATCATTTGGAGCAGCAACGCTTTGAGCTAACTCTTCTGATTTTGCTTTTTCTATTAAGAGCTCTTGTTCGAGGTCAGCTATTTTGGAGTGAAGAGCATCTATTTCTACATGCTTAGCTTCTGTATCTACGTCACTGTTTGCTATACCTGATGCAATTTTTGAGTTAGATTCATTTAATTTCTTATTTAAGGTTGCTATTTCTTGCTCATAACTTAATTTCTCATTGTCTGATAGATTCGAGTTAGTTTGTGCTTGGAGGCTTTCTTCAAGCTGGGCTTTGTATTGACTAGCATCAGCCTCTAATGCTGCAAACCGCTTACTTTCTCTTAGTTGGTTTGACTCAAGATCACGAATCCGATTTTTGTAACTAGAAATCATTCTAGATCCGAAAAATAGGCCGAGTATAAATGGTAATATCCAAGGTAAGATCCAATGACAATCACAAAATGAAAACAATATTAGCATGAATAAAAATTATGATTTAGTAATAGTTACTTCAACTCTGTTTAAAGATTGTTCATTCGAGGAATTGCTCTCATTCTCACCTTTAGATATCGTAATTAGTCTTTCAAGGGACACACCTTTATCAAGAAAATAAGATTTCATTTGATCAGCATATCTATATCCTCGTATAATATTATCCTTTTGACTCCCTTGACTATCAGTATGTCCAATTATTCTGATTTTGTCTTTCGAATTTTTAGTATGCTCTGCTACTTCTTCAATATGAGACATTATTGATGGAGAATCTATAAACTGATCTTTATTCAAATAGAATACTGCTGAAGCCAATGAATTTTGTTGAACAACTTTACCTTCGACTAAGACGTCTAATTTTGTACGCGATTTACATCCCTCAAACTCTGTGTCATCCAGTTCTTCCACATCAATAAGTATGTTTTCTTCCGGAAGCAGTCCATTGAATAGTGCTTTAACAGAAATCGCTCTATTTCTTCCTAATTCTTGATCTGTGGATTCATTTGGGTTGAATTGACCTGTAATACGAAGCGTATTGTCATTTCCAAGTGCAGAAAGTAAAGAATCTCTATAGGATGTCCAGTTTTCACAGGTCATTACAGTTGGATGTGACCACTCAAAACACAATGGACATTCTTTGTCTGACACCCCTTCAGGAAGGGCGGTTGAAGGTTTACAATGTTTATAATCCGTCCAATATTTCCACCCTAGGGCGAGCCAAGCAAGCAAAGCTATATAGCCGAGTATTCTCATGATGATCCTTAATACACTAAGATAAAGGAAATTAGTACAAACAAATTCCCATTACTTTATAAAAAATATGTGTATTTTTATAATAATCAAGTATTGAGCCACTTTAATTAAATTAGAAAAACTTTACAATTTTCTAAATAAGGCTGATGAAAACAACTTTAAGACAAATGCCTTTATTGGCACCTAGTATTTGCTACGCATCAGGTATTCTATTGGGATTCTATGTGCCTATTCAGATATTAATTTTTACAATCATCGTTACTAGTGTGTTTCTTTCACTTAGTTTCTTTTGGAATGATCTCTTTGCGAAGTCATCCATTGTTTTACTTTTATTTATAATCTTAGGCATTAGCAATCAATATTATTTCACTTACAGCAGTCAATGTCCTTCTTGCAAACAATTATCAGATAAGAAAATTCACCTAAACGGGGTTCTTGACAGTGAGATAAAAACCAATGACAGCTTGCCCTATACGCAATTTATTATTATTTCTCCACAATTGGGTAATATCCGATTACAATCAACTACGACTTCTAAATTGTCTCCTAGTTTATTAATTGGTGATCATCTTAGAATGGTAGGTACAATCAAATCAATTCGCCCTCCTAGTTCTCCAAGACAATTTGATTACAAACGGTACTTACAGCATAAGGGTATTTATTTTGGCTTTGAAGTGGACAGTATTCAAAAGATGCCTAACTCATCAATTGGCTTGAGAAGAGCAGCGCAAGTTGTAAAATCCGATTGTAAACGAATAATGGAGCATCACATCAGAAATGTAGAAGCCAGACAAATATGTCAAGCAATGGTATTAGGAGAAAAAAAGACGATGGATGAAGACTTAATTAAATCTTTCAGAGATACTGGAACATCTCATTATATGGCTGTTTCTGGCTTGCATGTGGATTTAGTCGCCTATTTGATGTTAGTATTGTTTAGTACAATTAAGAGCCATTCGCTAGGATTTAGATTAATAAAATACATTTGTTTCATACTGTTCGTTTGGTCTTATGCACTTTTGGTGGGACTAAGTCCATCTGTGATGCGGGCGGCAACCATGTTTTCATTTTATTCCTTCGGCCGTCTATTTGGACTCCCTACGAACACTTGGAATATTTTGGCATTGACTGCTATCATTCTCCTTATTTATAATCCATCATTTTTATTTGATGTTGGATTTCAATTATCATTTATTGCAGTTATTAGCATTATAGTGTACTCCCCTATTTTGTTGAAAAATTTTAATGCGAAAGGAAAAATCGTTACGAAATGTTTGAGCGCTATCAAAGTTACTTTGGCTGTACAAATCTTGATCTTTCCATTGAATTTGTATTACTTCCACCAGTTTCCACTCAATTTCATATTAGCCAATTCATTTTTCTGGCTATTTGCACTTCTATTAATTTATGGCTCTATATTTCTTATTTTTAGCAGTTACATAAATACGACAATTGCCTCGATCACAGGGCAAATCTTAGGCTACATTAGTGATATCCTTCAATATTGCTTAGAGCTAATCCAACATTTCGATTCATTCATTTTAAAAGATGTGTGGTTGACAAAAACAGAATTATTGGTCATTTACCTTTGTATTATAAGCTTGACGTGGTGCATATTTCGGATTTCTAAACATTCAATTATCGCGCTATTCGTCAGTCTCATGCTTCTTGGCGAATTATGCTTGATTCGAATAAACAGGTATCAAGATGTAGCATTTATTTATGTTTACCGCACCTACCCCAGCTATAGATTAGATCTCATTTATAAAAATGAGTGTTATACATATTCACCAATGGGCTATTCACTAAATAGAGTTGTAGAAAATAATCGCTCTTTTCACGCTATAAAACAAATTCATGAGATTGACGGACTTAGTTGTGTGGAAGATGGATACCTGTGGAATTATAAAAACGCAATTGGCTATTTCGGTTTGAATATATTGGTCGGTCATACAGAATCAATAAGTAATTTTTGTCAATACGACATCATTGTAGGTGATATTCTAAATGCACAAGACAGTTGTGATAGTGAAAATCAAATAATAAATACCGCCTATACTGAGGAAATAAAAAATCCACATATACACCACCTACTTACGCAGGGCACTTTCATTAAAGAAATCAATCTACAATGAAACTTAATCCGCACTACTTTACAAAACAAGAACAAAGAGGTCTTTTCATTATTGTTGTAATTATCCTCCTCATAGGTGTACTTCGCTGGGATTTATACAAATATTCAAAGCAACAAATCCAATACAGCTACTTACCAATTATTCCGTTAAAAAATGAGGAAAATAACACTACAAGTGAGATTAATAAAAAGAACAATTCCATTCAACATCAAACTCCCCAATTAATTAAAAAGAAAAATTCCCTTGATACTAAAGCTTACTTAAAACACACTACTCCTTTTGACCCTAATCTGGTGGATGAGCAGCAATTAACCAAAATGAAATTCCCTAAACAAGGCATCAATAATTTAATAAAGTATAGAAATAAAAATGGAGTCATAAAATCAGTATCCCATTTCAAAAACATTTGGGGATTTGAAAATATAGACAGCATATTTCTGGATTCTATGCTAATATTTACAAAGGCAAAACGAAGTAAACCCGAAATCAAATTAACCAATAAAAAGTCAATTAAAACATCAAAGCCCTTTGTCAAAAAAGAAAGGAGTGAACCAATAAAAGTACTTCTGAATCAAGCAGATACAGCCCAGTTAAAAAGATTAAATGGCATAGGCCCATACAGAGCAAGAAAAATAATTGAGTATCGAGACCTGTTAGGCGGATTCTACTCTATTGATCAATTGAAATCTGTGTATTGGTTGCCAGATTCTGTATTTTATAAAATCAAAACACAACTAATTATTGATAGTACAAACATTAAAGCTCTTCCAGTAAATACTGCTAATCTAGAAGAGCTCGTAAAGCACCCTTACATCAACTATTCCCAAGCAAAAATTATATCAAATTATATTCTTGAACATGGTCCATTGGAAGATAGAAAAGATCTTTTTAGTATGAGAGGATTAGATTCAAATGCTGTTAAACGTCTTTTACCCTATTTCTCTGTTAATGAGCAGTAAGCCAAAGATAACATTAATGAAAGCACGTGTTCAGATCAATTCATGTCTCAAAATACTTGATTGACTACGTTACTATATCATATAAAGACGAGCTATTTCGTTTAATGTGTTTAAATTCCTTTGCGATTTAAGGTCTTTTACCCATTTAAACGAGGAAGAGAATGAAATCACAGAAATTTCCCAAAGGAATCAAGTATGTTTGCAAAAGTTTTTGAGCCACTTATTACTCATACATTAAATAGTGAAAAACCTTCGAATACTTAACAAATACATCTTCCGCTACAAATGGCGGTTGTTGATAGGTATAGCCTGTGTCACGTGCTCAAATTTTTTCAAGGCGCGCGTACCAGCAGAAATTGGCAAAGCATTAGATTTCGTGTTAACGGAAGTTGAACTGTTTAAAGGACAAGATGGAACTGATGAGATGTTTGTTGAAAAGCTTGGCTCTCATCTGATGCAATTTGGGATCACTGTTTTGGTTTTTGCGTTGATTATGGGAGTATTTATGTACTTCATGAGACAAACAATCATTTACAATTCTAGACTGATTGAATATGATCTTAGAAAAGACATTTATGATCAGTATCAAAAAATGGACATTAGCTTTTTTAAGAAACACAATACTGGAGATCTCATGTCAAGAATCTCTGAGGATGTCACCAAAGTCCGTATGTATCTTGGACCTGCATTATTATATGGCATAAATTTGGTCTCCTTGTTTGCCATGGTTATCTACGCCATGGTTACTACAAATCCCACATTATCGTTGTATACGCTTTTACCTTTACCGTTTCTATCTATTTCTATCTATCTGGTGAGCAGCGTTATCAATAAAAAGAGTGAGGCCATTCAAGAGCAACTAGCAACTTTGACAAGTTTCGCCCAAGAGTCGTTTTCGGGAATTCAAATAATTAAATCATATGTGAAGGAAAAATCATTCGGTAGTGCTTTTACACATGAGAGTGAATTGTTCAAGGAAAAATCTTTGGAATTAGCGAAAGTGAATGCCATGTTTTTTCCACTAATGATACTGCTCATATCAGCAAGCACATTATTAACTGTATTGATGGGTGGTATTCAAGTTATCAAAGGACAAGCTACTGCTGGAGAGATCGCCCAATTCATCATCTATGTCAATATGTTGACATGGCCAGTGACAGCAATTGGTTGGATTGCCAGTATTATACAGACTGCAGAAGCGTCTCAAAAAAGGATAAACGAATTTCTAAACGAGAAAACAAAAATAGCGAGTCCACAACATCCAATCGACTATCTGTCTGGTGATATTGCCTTTCAAAACGTATCTTTCACCTATCCAAATAGTGGAATAAAAGCATTGAACAACATCAGTTTCACCTTGAAAGAAGGAGAAAAAATGATTGTTATTGGTAAAACTGCATCTGGCAAATCTACTGTCGCTGACCTGATGTTGCGCCTATATGATCCAGAAAATGGTACAATCTCAATTGGTGGCCAGGACATTAAAGAATTGGATTTAAACCATTTGAGGCATGCCATTGGATATGTCCCACAGGATGTATTTTTATTTTCAGACAGTGTCAGCAATAACATTCGATTTGCAGATCATAGTTCAGACGAACAGAAAGTTTACGAATTTGCAGAACATGCTTCTGTTAGAAAAGACATTCTAAACCTACCAGAACAATTTGAAACAAATGTTGGAGAACGTGGAGTGTCCTTATCTGGTGGGCAAAAGCAACGGATTTCAATCGCTCGGGCATTAATTAAAGACCCGCAAATAGTCATTCTTGATGACTGTTTAAGTGCTGTAGATACTGCCACTGAACAACACATATTAAGTTACTTCAAAGCTGCATTAAAAGATAAATCAGCTATATTGATCACACACCGGATTTTCACATCACTCGATGTCGATAAAGTATTGGTTTTAGAAGATGGTCAAATATTAGAATTTGGTACACCACAAGAATTGATGAAAACCAAAGGATTTTACCATCAAATGGTTACAGATGAGCTTGAAGAAAATCAAGTAAAAACATCGTAATTTTTGTAATTCTGAGTTATATTCCAATTTTATTTTGTACTTTTTACATAACTAAATAGTTAAGAGCGTGGAAAATGATAATTCGGCGAGATTCGAAAGTGTGTATTCTACCAAATTAAGAGCTGGTAGAAGGCGTACCTATTTCTTTGATGTTAGAAAAACGAAAGGTGGAGATTTCTACATTACGTTGACAGAGAGCACTAAGAAATTTAATGGTGATGGTTATGACAGACATAAAATTTTCTTGTACAAAGAAGATTTTAACCGGTTCATGAATTCTTTAAACGATACGGTTGATCATGTCAAAAATGATTTGATGCCTGACTATGACTACGAACAATATGAGCGTCGTCAAGAAGAATGGGAAGCCAAAATGGCTGAAGAGGCAGCTAATGGTGGCGGTGAAAATGCAACTCATACTGAAGAAGCATCAGCACCAACTGCCGAAAGCGCTGAGTCATCACCTGCAGAGGACGCACCTACTACTGACGTAAAATCTGAACCTGATGTGAAGTCAGAGGACGATATGGCTTGGTAGCCTTTTGCACGTATTTCAGGGATTGAACTTACTTTACTTTCAAATTTACTTGATGGTACTATAACCGCTTGTTCTTACTTGTCAACAATCTATCATCGTTTAGCTTCAAGGCATTTTACTAGATCATTTAAAGTGAATATCTATGCCGAGTTTATGTAGTTATGTCCTATTTAACTTCATTTGTTTCTGTCTCAGGAATGATCCAAATTATTTATCCCAAAGTACTTAATTTATCTCTCCATTTAAATAAAGAGTAACCTATCCATAGGATTATTAAACCAATAACATCAATTCTCATTATTCTATATAATTCAGGATTTATTTCTCCATTTGCAAGCATATACAACACAAGGAATGAAATCATACTAACAGACCCAATCAAGACAGCAAGTGAATAATTCTTCTTGGTAATGGCAGCATAGATCATAATACCTCCAATAATTCCAAATAGTACAGCTCGATGCCTTAATAATAATTCATAGTTAGAATCTGGTATTTCTATTCCATAAGACTTGGTGATCTTACTTGGAATAAATGCTAATACTGAGGGCACAATATTTATTATTCCTGCAACAAACAAACATATTCTAAATACTAGCTCCAATACTTAAATTTTACTTATTAGGATTACTGAAGTGTTATTTGTTTGAAGCTGTTAGAGATCTTCGATGGTGAGAAAAACTATCCCATATCTGCCACTTCAATCATCAGATCTTCCACATGGTGTACCAACTCAGTATATCGTTTCTCCCTTTTCGTTTCGCGAGTTCTGATGAATGGTAGGTCCACGTTTATGTGTTTGACAAATTTTGATGGCGCAGATTTCAAAATGTAGATATCATCTCCTAAGTAGACCGCTTCAGCAATATCATGAGTCACAAATACAATCGTAGAATGAAACTGATGCCAGATCTTAGACAACAAATCTTGCATTTGCAATCTGGTTTTAACGTCCAATGCACCAAATGGCTCATCCATTAACAATATCTGTGGATTTGCCAGTAAGCTTCGACCTATCGCAACACGCTGTAATTGACCACCAGATAAAGTTGGATACTGAGCATACTTGTGTTGATGGCCATCTAGTCCAATCAATTGGATCATCTCCATCGCTTTCTCATCTCGTTCACTTTTGCTCATACCTTGGTATTGCAAGCCTAGACCTACATTATCCAATACAGACATCCAAGGTAATGAAGAATACCGTTGAAAAACCATACTGACACGTTGAGCCTCATCTAGTGGCTTTCCGTCAATCAAGACATTGCCTTCTGTGGGTTCTTGTAATCCTGCTATGTACCTTAGCAAGGTTGATTTTCCACTTCCCGACATCCCTAGAATAACAACAAACTGTCCTTGTTCTGGCTTATCTTCTATTAAAAACTCAAGGTCTTTTATAATCCAATTTTGCCCACCATCATAAGACTGCCCAATCCCTCGAAGATCAATAATATTCCGTAGTTCAGTATCTGTAAAATTAGGCATTCAAAGCTCGTTTAGCGTTAAAAATCTTTAACTCACCGTAGAGTATAATGAGTATTGCAGAAACAATAACAATTGGCAATATCATCCACCACTTTATAACTGAAAGATTAACGACTGATCCAATCAACACCGTCATAAATAGAAATGCCAGTATAGTATAAATGCCATACTGAGACTCCTTGATACCTGCTGAAACTGTATTTGCTGTTTTGAACGGCATCAGCCTTTTATCTATGTAAACAAAAAGCCGATCCTGTATAAAACCAATTAATATAATGACAAACAAAATAGCAAATACCTTTTCTACTTGACCACCTCTTGCTTTTTGATAAATCAACGCCCCTACTCCATTAGTCTTATTTAACAATTCTGCAATAATGATGTATGTCCAAGAAATGGCTGTTAATACCCGAATGTCATCCATTACTTTTGACATCACCGCTGGAATATACACCGTCTTAATTGTCTGCCAATTGGTCGCACCTAAAGTAAATACGGTCTTGGTATATACGTCTTGTACCTCTCTAACTCTTTGTGCAACGACTGGCAATAAGTACACAATGATACCAAATGCCAAAAAGGCTACTTTCATTCTATCTTCAATACCAAACCATACGATAAACAATCCTGTCAGCGCTGTCAAAGGCAAGTACCTCAAGGCATCAACTTGTTTACTAAACAACCCTTTAAACAAGGGAAAAAGCCCAATAACAAAACCTAATGGAATCGATATCAAAATTGCCCATAGGTACCCTTTGATGTTTAACCAAATGGAATTGAGCGTATGAAAAACCAGTTTATCTTCAGTTAATAATGGTTTATAAGATTTTAATACCTGAGGAGGTGTGGGCAATAGTGGATAAGCTTTTTCAAATTCAGTTGCATTAGCTAAAGCTAGTGAATCTGCAAGATCAATGGAATCAAGCAATGCGTGGTTTCTTTCGTCAAGGGATGAGGGTCTTGGTCCATCATACAAATCTGCAATTGGTCTATCAATAGAAAAGTATTCTGCAAATAACCACCAAACAAGTATGAATATAATAAGACCTATAAGGCCAAGCACCCAACTTTGTGCTTTTGACAACTCACCTCTAAGAATAAATAGTTCTTTAAAATTCATCTATTATTCTGATACCAATTCGAAATCTGTACGCCTATTTTTTGCTCTACCAGACTCCGTATTGTTAGAGGCAACAGGTTGATCAGGTCCATTACCTACAACAATCAACCTATTTCTAGGCATATTGTGTTCAGAAATCAGATAGTCAGCCACTGCTTGCGCTCGCCTTCTGGATAAAGAGACGTTCAATTCTCTACTACCGGTATTGTCCGTATTACCTTCAATACGAATCCTTGAGTTACCAAATGCTTTAGCGATTCCTACAAAGTCACGATCAATGATGTATTTAGCATTTTCATCTAAAGTAGCGTTACCTGTGCTGAAGTTGATGGTAACTTCTTTTGACGCTAGGGCTTCTTTCGTTTTATCTTCAGTAGATACTGGTGCGAATGATTTTGCCTCTTCTGCAGCGTGCTGTCTGCCTGTAAGGTTTGCTTCTTCTACGATGCCAGAGTATGAGATGAGTCTCCAGTTAGGTGCTCTGCCTTCTATATAACCAAGTCCATCGTAGACATCTACCATTTTACTATACAAACTGTTGCCTGTAACCCCTTTAAAATTTCGGTTAAGGCCAAAGAAATTCTGGTTATCTCCATGCGTCACTAATCGCACATTGTTGATTGCATCATAGGCATCTTGCTCAGAGAATACCTCGAAATTTTCGCCAAGTATTTTGGCAGCCTTCCGCTTATTAGCATCATTGGAGTTTATCTCGGAAGCTCCAATCATCCAACCTTCGTATAACTGAGCCATCTTTTCTCTGTTAGCTTCTACGTATGCTCTCTTTGCTATAAAGACATCTGCAATGATATTTGAAGCAGATTTGGTACTCTCTAAAACACGCGCTCCTGGAACTGCCTGTACACAGGCGATGTCATCTGGACTCCAAACAACAGCGGCATCAACATTTTGGCTCTTGAATACTTCTGCTGCATCGATCGCGCTTGCTTGAAAAACGATATCTACATCATCACTGGTCAATCCTCCAGCGTCTAATAACCACAATAAAAATGATTGAGAAGGCGTGTATTCTGCGACTGCAATCTTCTTTCCCTTTAAGTCGGACACTTTCGTGATCCCACGTCTTGCGACAATAGCATCTCCACCTCTAGACCAATCTGCCTGAAATAAGACTACAGGATCAAAGTCCCTTAGTCCATTAACTTCTGTTGGGAATGCATCGATGGTCGCCCACAATAGGTTTACGTCATCATTTTTGAATGCTTGCCTAGATGCTTCAAAATCGTCTAATACTTTAAAGTCAACTTCAAATCCATAATCTTTATAGAATCTAGAATTTCTATTTGCTTTAAAACCTTCATTGAAATATTGACCTCCAGCATAACCACCCCAAGTAACTACGCCTATTTTTACAACATCGTCATCATCTCCACTACGTGACGTTGATGTGGGAGCATCTTGAGAAGTTTTCGTTCCACTCGCACCTTCCGCTTTATCTGCTAATGATTTACCGAATGAAGTCCCTTGCAACAAGTATCTACCTCCAAGAAAGATTAATGCCACTAATAAGATTGTTATCAGCAATTTGGAGAATGTTGTCAATCGTTTTGCCATTGTATATTATTTGAATTTATTGTCTGATTTTAATCGTCGAAGAAGTTATCGTATTGATTTCCTCTGCCTACTTTTTCCGGTACTTTTATAGGTGCATTTAGGTCGAGAACTTCAGAATCACTTTCTGCTTGCAGCAGAAGGGTTTCTTTCTCTTCTCCTAACAGCAAAGACTCCCCTTCTCGTTCCCATTTTTCAAGCATTTTCATGCCTTCCTCCTCAAAAACACCATTTTGGAGATCAACAGAGGCCATAAAGCTTTCTGACACTTCCATAAACCGCTCCATTTCGCCTACTTTCAGACTAACATCATCAGCCACAGCCTCAAGAGCCTGGTCAAACATCAACCGTTTGTCAGCATTACCGTTTATAATACTTCTTGCAGATCTCATTGCGCTATGACTCGCATGTATAGCTTTTCTCTCTTGTTCTTTCACCTTTACTTGATCACTAACATCCTCTACGAGTATCTCGCTATTTTCGTACATCTTTGATAACACGCGATACATCACTTCCATCTTTTTATAAAGATCTTCTAGTTTGACATTAGATTCTTTTAACCGACCAGCTTTACGGCTCTTTAGAATCATGACATTTCTCTTGTCACTTTCTTTAGCTTGGCTAGCTGCAGTTAGATTAGATGCGATTTCTTTTTGATTATTGATGATAAGCTCCTTCAGCTTGTGCATTTGTCCTCTCAATTTGGTAATCTGTTTATTCATCTTTCTCAGATTACCTTTTAAGTCGTCAACATAAGATTTCAATATGGAAATTGGATCCATATTGATAAACAACCCAGTAATAGAGCGCATAACAGACTTGTACATGTACCAAACCAGATTTCGCATTTTCGAATCTAGTGCCATAAATATAATCGCACCTAAAACGAGTAAAGTAATAGCAAGACCCAGAACAGACGATGCAAAAGCAACTATCGATGATAGAAATGTAGTGATCAAAATACCTGCTCCAATGACTAAACCAGCCATCACGATACCACCAGTTACGCCTTCAGGACGTCCCCAAAATGATTTTGATTTTTTAGTATTTGGCATAAGAATTTACCGTTTCAATTTTTTAACCGCTGAAAATGCTAATAAGACTGCGGTGCATATAACAACTACAAATATAAGGACTCTTAAGGTTGTATTCACGATACCATCAAACCACGACATCATTCGCAAAAATGCGAATACTATTACCGCAGTGACAAGACCTATAGATACAACGTTTCTAGGATCCATCAAGAGATATAATTGTTCATTTTTTCTATATCTGATTGTATTTGACCTAAAACACCATTATAAGCATTAACAAAACCTTGTTGAGTTGCTTCCATTTTAGCTGCAGATTGACTTATTTTGGCTCGATCAGCTTCGAGACTCTTCTTATCTGCTTCTATTTCCTTTTGTAATTGCTCAATTCTCTTTTGTTTGTCGGCTATCAATTTTTCCTTTTTGACCAGCCCATGTTTGACATCTTGAACCTGCTTTTGCTTTCTATTTTGTAAAGCTTGCGCAAATTTCGCTTCTTCTTTCTTTAAGATATTAATATAGTGTTGAGCTGAGTTGACCAATTTACTTGGGGTCGCACCCATCGTCTTAGCCATCGCAAAAGCTGACTGATACTTAGTCTTTTCATCCATTTCAACAGATGATAGGTTTTGAAGACTTTGTTTAAACTCCAGATAATCAAATCCTTCTAGGTTATTTGCTTCAATCGCTTTTAACAACACATCAACGAATTTTGGATCCGCTTTACCTCCATTAGGCTTGGGCATTGATGCTTTACTTTGGGCAGGAGCCTGCTTTTGAGCACCACCTTTTTGGACTTTTCTTACTTTAGGGCTCTCTTTTGGCTCTACTTCGCTGGATTCGTCCGGTACTATAAAGAGAGATTTTAGTTTTTTCAACATAGGGCTCTAAACTATTTTATCGTAATTTACTGATAATCAATACTTAACAAAAGTCAGTTGAATATAAACTTGACCTGAATTTAAGGCTACAAAATAACGAATTAAATGCAGTATTTTATACAAATGGAACTCCTCTAATATTATGATAAGTCAACAATGGTTGAATATCGATTAGTTGCTAAAGGACCATATGCCTCAGCCTGACTGTTTTAACCATACGTAACTTATGTTATCTTGCCGATCAAATGTAAATTATGTCTGTAATTGATGTTTTCGTCAGCAGCGAAATAAATAAGTTAGAATCGGTAATCATTCATAAACCCGATGCTGGTATTTCTCGAATTTCACCTCAAAAATCGGACGACCTTTTATTTGATGACATTGTCCATTTACCCTTAATGCGTAAGGAACATCATGTGTTTTCCAAAGTACTTGAAGCCTTTCTCCCAAATGGGGTGCTCGAAATAGAAGATCTGATTCAAGAGACCATCGAACAAAACAAAGATCTGACTGAAGAACTTATAGATAAAGTCATCGATCATGAACATCTACCAACAAAGTATAAGGACGACTTCCAAGCCATGTCTCCCTATGAATTGACCAATGTCCTTATAACGGGTTATCATCAGCAGACTGACCATATTTATTTTGATCCAATTCCAAACCTAATCTTTACACGAGATATTGCAACTACTGTAAAGGATCATGTAATACTGACAAAAGCCGCAAAAGAAGCCAGATACAGAGAAAATCTGTTGACCAGATTTGTATTTAAAGGCAATAGTCGATTCGCTTCGTGTGTTAGTGAAAACAAATTGATAAACCTGAATGATCTGGATAAATTTCCGCCTTCAAAAAAGGGTGAAGTTGTGTCAATAGAAGGTGGTGATTTGATGATACTAACAGAAGACTATTTTCTCATTGGTTGTAGTGAGCGGACTACAACACACGCTTTCCACAGTTTGAAAGAAAGACTTTTTGAAAAAGGCTTGACTAAGAATGTGGTTCAAGTAAATATTCCTAATGATCGCTTTTGTATGCACATCGATACATTATTTACAAGACTAAGCAAAAATAAAGTTGTTTGTTACAAACCAATTGTTTTTGATGGAATGAGTTCAACTATAGAAGTACATCGTGCGGAAGGCAAAACAGGCTATTATCCTTCTGTGAAAGACTTTATGTTGGAAGAGATCGATTCGAGTTTGGAATTTATCTTTACAGGTAATGGTGAATCCCCATATCAAGAAAGAGAACAATGGACCGATGGCTGTAATCTTGTAGCGGTAAAACCGGGAGTAGGAATCACGTATGATAGAAATTTAAAAACTGAATTGGCATTTAAAGAAAGTGGGTTCTCCATTCTTCCGGCTGAAGAGTTAATTCGACAAACAGATATAGACAGCAACTACCCACAACTTTTAGAAAACACAATAATCACGATCCCATCAAGTGAGTTATCCAGAGCGAGAGGAGGATCACATTGTATGACTTGTCCAATTAAGCGAAGCAATTAATGTATATTAGTAAAACCACTTACCGCGTGCCTTACGCTGATACAGATCAAATGACTTATATGTATTATGGTCATTATCCAAAATTATACGAAATGGGGCGGGCCGAGATGGTACGAGAATTAGGCATCACGTACAAAGATTTAGAAAAAATTCACAAAATAAGTATGCCAGTGTTGGAATTGAATTGCAGATATAAAACACCTGCCTTTTATGACGATCTATTAACTATAGAATCAAAATTGGAAGAAATGCCAACGAAATTAATTTGCTTTCATCATAAGGTGTTCAATGAAGTAGGTGATTTATTAAATAAAGGTTTTGTCAAATTATTTTTCATAGATCAAGAAACCAGTAAACGCATTTCTGCACCAGCTATTCTTACAGACAAGCTACGCCCCTATTTTGGCTAATATATTAGATATATTAGAACATTCTCCGATAGTAAAACCACTTGTAAGTTGGTCAAAGAAAACAGCATTGCCAGGCTTCCAAGGTGTTCCAGTTTACAACATCATAAAATTTATCGCTAAAGAATTAAAAGAGGATAGCATTACAACTCGTGCTGATGCTGTTGCATTTAATTTCTTTTTATCGATTTTCCCTTTTGTCATATTTTTACTACCCATATTAATTAATACACCATTTGGGATTAACTATTTAGATATATTTAGAGAGTCTATTAAAGGTGTTCTTCCAGATAGTGCAGAGCAGTATATTTTCTCTATAATAAATGGCATACAAAACGAAGGTCATTTTGGTCTGTTGACTGTTGGCTTTTTCTTAGCCATCATATTTGCATCAAATGGAATGTCAAAATTGATGAAAGGCTTTGACAAGTCCTATCAAAGTACCTTTAAAAAAAGGCACTATTTCAATCGACGGATTGTAGCCCTAGGCTTGACAGTGCTTTTGGTGATTTTAGGTTTCTTATCATTAACCCTAATTATACTTTTCAATCAGTTTATTCAATACTTTGAGACCACGTTTGCAGTAGGAAACAGTTCGATTTTACTGGTAAAGCTATTAAGATGGATGATTTTAATACTACTATTTTACAGTATTATCACTTCAATTTATCGATATGGGCCTTCGATGTATCAACGCATTAAATTGTTTAATTCTGGTGCTACCCTAGCCACAGTCTTATCCATTTTCAGTTCTGTTTTATTTTCATGGTTTGTAAATCAATTTGATCGTTACAATGAAGTTTATGGGTCTATTAGTGCCTTGATAGTTATTCTAATTTGGCTCAAAATAAACTCCTTTATTTTATTAATTGGTTTTGAATTAAATACAAGTATTGCGGTAAATAAAGATTCCACTAAAGTAGCCGACATCGGGTCAAATACAGACAAGCTAGATACTGATTAATATTGAGGCATTCACTGACCGCTTTAATCCAAACTTATCAAAACGTCTGGCCTCAATGGGATCAGTCCACCAGTAAATATCAAAAGCGGAGTGTGTGATATTTTCAGTACCAAGTACATTCAAGACAGACAAGCCTAATTGCACATCAGAAAATTTATTCTTCGGCAATTGATACTTTATACTTAAATCTAGTCTTTTGTAACTTGGTAATTGTTCTTCCGTCAATTCACCAAACTTAAAATCAATGTAATCGAGCCGTGCTCCATCTTCATTATAAATTGGAATTATTTCAGAAGGCTCTGTAAAATATCTTCCTGCCGCATAGCGATACTGTGCACTTACTAACAACTGTTTAAATCTATACGACCCATTAAATGTAGCTTTGAAAGGCTGAAAATATGGATCTCTAAATTGAACATCATCATTCTGTATTTCAAGGATATTGTCCATGATGTCAAACGACCCAGAAAGCACTAAATTATTTCCTGTGTATCCAAAATCAAATTCTAATCCTTTTACTTTGGAATTAATAATCGTGTAAGGATTTTCACCACTGTCAAAATCAAAACTTTCAGTCGATACATTATTTATATTCTTTCTGTACAATTCAATACCCGCATGATATTTATCAAAAGTATATTTTACTCCTGCACTATATTGGGACTCATCAACAACTGGCAACCATCTATTTTCTGTAAAAATACTTTCATCAGAAGCATACCAAAACGATTCTTCTACCTCTAATGCTGAATAATTAAATTGTCTATTTAAAAATCTATGATAGGTACCATAGTGGGCATGCAAAACAAAGTTTTTTATCGGAAATAATGATAAATGAATTCTTGGTTCGATAAATACACGACCATCATATGTCAAATTAAAATCTGACCATCGAGTTCCATTTCTGAATTTCAAAACATTGGGAATAGTAATGGTATAATCCAAATAAATACTTTTCTCATTACCGATCGTTTGCAAAATAGATTCACCAAAAACGTCATTGTTTGGACCAGCATTTACCAAAAATGTTGTGGCATCTATGTTTTGATAAGAAACACCAGCAGTCCATTCATGATTATTGTATTTAAACAATTGGTTTACTTCTATTGAAGATTGTGTCAATAAATTATCATGCTCAATATACCCTCCAATCTTGCCAATTGAAGCATTTTCTAGTCGCTCATAAAGACGCTCATAAATTGACGTTGAGGCAACAACTTCCGATTTCCAAAATGGCGTAATTTGATATTGTGCCTTAACACTATAGCCTGTATTCGATACTTCTATAAAATCAACTCTATTGATATTAACATCTTCAGAAAAATATTTAAAGTCTTTACCAACATCTAACACATTAAACTCTATCGTCGCTTTTGCAGAAGGTTTGTATAAAAAGCTCGCACTTAAGTCTTTAAATTTAAACTCTGGAATATATGGAAAAGGAGAATTTTGGAGATCCACATCATCGGGAAATGCTTCTCTTACTAATCGATCTTCCAAAATAGAAATAGCAACCGGACCATCTTGGAAAACATTTTCATACAAATTCCTATAATATGGTGTCTCTACAAATTCAGATAATGATTGACGATAAGCAGCTTTTACTTTCAATTTGTTTTTTAAAAGAGAAGTCGTCACGCCAACATTAAAATAAAGCATGTCAGCATATACTTTTAACTGAGATCTACTTGGACCAAAATGATCGCTTTCTAAATCTACAGAGCTAGAAGAGTCACCACTGTCGTGAGCAGAACCGCCATTCTTATTTACTCGAATCACATCAGTCATAAATGGATTCACACTGCTTACATTACCAAAAAATAAACTTGATTGTAAAAGCTGAATGTTGTTCCAAGTCATTGTCGTTAAACCAGGCTGGCTACCCCTAATCTGCAAATCACTTATTGACTCTGTTGAGCTTGAAATACCACTTAGTCTTTGCAAATTTGTCATCACGTCATTATCCAAATTCCCGCCAACTTCTAGGCTTTCATTCACAACTACAGACCCTTCTAATTCAGTATCATCAAAATGGATAAATCGTTCTTTAATCACAATCTCATCAAGTAAATGCTCTTCTTCTTTTAAGACAATAATGTTTGTTTTATTAGCGCGCAATGATCCAATTTTCACTCGCTTCTTTTTGTACCCAAGATATTCTAGCACCAATAATTGTTCTGAACTAAAATATCCACTCAATATAAATTTGCCTTCTACATCTGTGACAAACTGCTTATTCAAATTGTCTAAGGAAATCACGCCAAAGGACAGGTTTGTTCGCAAGTCATCTATAAGCTTAATTTTATATTGCGTAGGGCTAATTTTTTTTTCCAACGGATACTCTTTGTCTTTGATGACATATAATTTGTCTTCAAGCAAAGTGAAGTCTTTATTAAGCACATTAAAGGCAGTTTCCAAAATCTGCTGCTTTGAACCATTCACAGAGAAAGCGTCCACATCCTTTTGTGTAAATATGTCATAATCATAGTTAAAGTCTATTTGGAACGACTCTTCCAAAAGCTCAATTATTTCATGTGCATTCTTTTCTGAAAAATGTAGTTGTGAATATTCTTGGCTAAAAATAGACGTACTTGTATAGAGGAAGTAAAGCAAAAGCAATACTTTAATTGGAATAGAACTCGATCTTTTCTGTACCCATTTCATAGTTTAGATCCAGGGTTTCTGCAATATACGAACATCCTTTCTCAATATCATTAGATATTAATATACCAGAAAATGATTTAGTCATTTCCACGTCATTAGTATTAACTGCGACGTTATAGAACCTTTCAATTTCTTTTACTAGAGAAGAAAATTCAATTTTATCATAACTGACTCTGCCTGTTAAAAATCCAGGTCGTTGTGTATCATGCTTTTCAATCTGACCAATTTGACCGTTATTTACGATTACTTTCTCCCCTGCTCCAATCTCCATACTTTGTCCATTTGCGTTGGTTACTTTGACTTGACCTTCATAGCAACTAACAGTCAAAATCTCATCTCTTTCCCATACCTCAAATTCTGTACCGAGCACTTCCACAACGCCTAAAGATGTATTCACCGAAAACTTATCCCCTTTGCTAACATCAAAAAATGCTTGCCCTCTTAAGTTAACTACTCGGGACTCTTGCCAAGTGTCTTCATTGTAAACAATAGAAGAACCAGGTGCCAAATCTACAGTAGTGTTATTCGCAATAATTTGTTGGACCTGCTGAGCAGGTTTTGTATTAATGTTTATTTCACCAGGTGCTGGCCTCATAAAATAGTAAACCAATGCACTCAACAATAGAGCCAGAAGAACGATAAGCGGCAACAGACTCTTAAATCCTCTTGAGCTAGTTTTTATACGCTCAGGTTTTACCTCCTTATCAGTAAGCTTTTCTTCTAAAGTTGACCATAGATCATCAGTAGGCGCCAAATCAAATTCTAACGATTCCTGCCTTTTTAACACTTCCTGTAATGAATCAAGGTCATACTCCTGACTCAATAATTCCAGCTCAGCATCACTTATGGTTTTCTGTAACCACTTACTCAGTAATATGTCATTAGGATTATCCATTGTCTATTGCGAAAACGTACCAATTGGTGTTTACCCTACCTTTTTTTCAAAATATTTTGTTTAGCTAAAATAGCTAATGCTTTACTCATTCTCTTTTCAACTGCTTTTACACTGATTTCCAACGAGTTAGCTATTTCCTTGTACGTCTTTTTATCAAATCTACTTAAGATGAACACTTCTCTACATTTCTCTGGCATGGAAGCGATTGTGCGCTCTAATTTCTGTTTAAACTCTGATTCTTCTAGTAAAAACTGACCATCTTGGCTATCCACACTTGTACTTATTCCCTTTTTATACTTAAGCCTTACTTGCCCTTTACGGTATTGATCAATAGATAAATTACGTGCAACCTTTAGTAAGAACGGACCGGCATGTTCCACTGTCAATTCCGCACAATTTTGCCATAATTTCAGAAAACACTCTTGGACAATATCCAAAGAATCAGCTGATGAAACGCCTCTTGACAATACAAATCGTTGTAAGGATTCATTCCATTGGTAGAAGATATTTTGATAAGTGGCCTTTTCGCAGATGCCCATTCTGTTAAAAATGTTGTTAAAGCAAAGTTAAGATTTAGTCCAAAAATCCATGATATAATATCAAGAATAAACAGAATTCAAAATGTCTTTTGCAAAATCAGCTGACTTAAGGGAAATATTGACATATGATCAGGAAGAATAGACATCAAGAAAAATATACTTAACAAAATTGGTTTTCATTTTGACTCTTCCATTGATTTAGTGCCTAAAAATTGAGGATAAACAAAATTTTAAATGCATCTGTTAAAGTTGCCTAACATAATCCATAGAATTTAAAAATAAGGTTTTCAACAAAAATTAATCCAGGGTCAAAGGACTCTTGATAATGGCTGGCTATTGCCCCTTTCTAGGAGCCAGTTTTCTGAATATTTATTAATTAAAATAATTACTATAATGAATCTTTTACATTTCAATAAGCTCAGAATTAGCTTAGCAGTATTGAACTTCTTCCTATTTCTAGGAATTAATTCACTCTCAAGTCAAACTGTAGCTGATTTCCCCTTTCTCGCAACTGAAATAGATCAAGATAATTGTTGCAAAAACGAAACTGTTTTACTCTACTCTACTCCTGCTGGGGATTTTATTTACATACAAAACAATGAAGAGTGTTTTGGCGGTGGTGGTAGATTATTTTTAGCAGATGGTACCTTCTATTGTGAAGATACTGGAATTAACTGTTTAGATTTTTACGGTCTCAGTAATGGTACAATTCTTTATGAGTGTACAAGCGACCAAGCAAACATCGACTTGTTTGATAGATTTCCTTTTCTTTCTACGCTAGTTGATGTTAACAATTGTGGTGGCGAAATGATCGAGTTTTTCAGAAATGATCTGGGACACGAATTCCTTTGCGTTAATGATCCAGATGGTTCCCGTACTTTTTATTATTCAACTGGTCAGTTGGCTTGTAGAAGCTCTGAAACATTTGATTGTGTTTCTGCATACGGGTTTGATGATATGGAGTTAGTAGAAACATTTGTTTGTGATGTTGATAATACTGACGGTGGAAATACAGATAACTTCGTCGGTGCTGTTTTTGCAATGACAAATGGTGAAGGTCAAGTTGCAGGGCAAGTTCAAGGCCCCAACTCAGTAGTTGCATATGGTCAAGCTGCTGATGGTACATTAAGTATTATTGGGTCATTCCCAACAGGTGGTAATGGTGGTGATTTTGATGGTGGTGAAGGTCTTGATCCACTTATCTCTGCTTATGCAATCACTAAGTCTAACGACAATCAATTTGTCATGGCTGTTAATGCTGGTAGTAACACAGTTACGTCAATGAGAGTAAATGCCGATTATTCACTTTCAGTTGTTGATACAGAATCTACGATAGATATAGGCCCTAACTCTATCGCATATGTTCCATCTAGAAATGGTGGAGAGAATGGAATTGTCTATGTGAGTAATATTTCACAACCTGAATTCTTAGCTCTTGGTGAGCCAGGTCAGCAAGGTTCTATTATTGGATACAGATTACTTAATGACGGTAGCTTAGAGCCAATTCCCGGTTCAAGAAGAACTTTAGCAAACAGACCTTCTGCAGTACAGATTTCTCCAGATGGTGACTTTCTTGTTGTTGCTTCTATCAATGCTGGTGCTGCTGCACTAGGTAGTGGAAGCGAAGACGAAATCGTTGTTTATGGCGTAAATGCTGATGGTACATTAACTGATTCTCAATTAAGTGGAGCTACTTCTACTTTGAGAGGTAATGCTGAAGGTAGAAACTTGCCTTCTGCTATTGGTTTCCAAATCGTTGATGAAAACATTGTCGTTGTGACGGAAGCAAGAGAATTTGATTCTGAAGGTAATCCTCCAAGATTCCCATTCTTACAAGATGGCTCTGTATCAACATGGCAAATAGATAATGATGGAAATTTAATCCCAATTGACTTAGACGTTGCTTCTGGTGTTAATAATACTGGTCGTACTGCTTGTTGGTTAGATTTCTCTGATGAGAATACATTCTTTGTATCTAATGCTATTGAAGCTGGCTTAGCTGCTTATAGCTTCAACAATGGAGACATTGAGTTATTAAATCAAACAGCTGCTCAGGGAACTGGTGCTACTGGTAATACAACAGATCCAGCTGCCGCTTTCGGTACGACTGAAGGTTGGATTGATTTATGGATTTCTGATGATGGCCAATACTTATACCAATGCTATGGACTTACTGGTGAAGTAGGTGTATATGCTATTGACGGTGCTGAATTAACGCTTCTCCAAATAATTGGTGGTTTACCTCAAAACAATGTTCAAGGTATCGTTTCTGTAGGGACACTTCCTGATGCAAGCGAAGTGACGGCCACATACAGATTGATATTTGATGCCTTATGGTCAAATGCATCACACCCAGCTGATTTCCCTATTGACACACCAAATGAGGCAAGATGGTCACCAGTTGCTGGTTTGACTCACAACTCTTCCGTACGTTTATTCAACGAAGGTGATATTGCTTCTCCAGGTTTAGTAAACATTTCACAAAGTGGATCTAGAAACCCTCTTGATTCTGAGCTTGCTGCAGTAATAGCTTCTGGTGCTGGTGAATTCTATATAGAAAGTGCAACCAGAGTAAGACCTTCTCCTGATACAATCTCTACCACATTTGATGCTTCAAGTTCTCACCCATTGTTGAGTTTGACTTCCATGATTGCTCCGTCTCCGGATTGGATAGTAGCAATGAGAGATTTTAATTTATTTGAAAATGGTCAATTTATTGAAAGTGCTGTTATACCATTCATCCCTTACGATACTGGTTCTGACAGTGGAGAGACCTTCAGATCTGAAAATGAAGATACGCAGCCTAGACAGCCAATCACTCAAATTACTGATGGTATACTTGCAGGTGAAGATGGTACAATAAGAAACTTAGGTTTCTGGAGACTAGAAAGAATTGACGCTGGTAGTAACTGTAATGTAAATGGTGGTAGCCTAGCTGGTGGTCCTTTCACGTTTGATTCTGTAAATGATGGAATAGCAGATGTCATAACTCCAGGTTCTATTTCAGTGACTGGTCAAACAGGGCCAAATAATCAGTTTGTTGTCACTGATGCAAATGGAAATATATTAGGATTGCCATCTATGCCAGGTGATGTGGATTTCGATACTCCTCCTCCAGGCTTATGTTACATTTATCACCTTTCTTTTGAAGCTGGTCTTACAGGACTTACAGTAGGTAATAACATTTCTGACCTTTCAGGATGTTTTGATTTATCTAATTCTACATACGTTAATAGAATAGCTGGAACAACTACAGGAGGAAACTTTGTAGGTGGTGTTTACGCTATGACTAATGGTGAAGGTCAAGTTGATGGTCAAGTTCAAGGACCTAACGCAGTAGTTGCTTACGGTCAAGCTGCCGATGGTACACTTACCATTATCGGTACTTTCCCTACAGGTGGTAATGGTGGTGATTTTGATGGTGGTGAAGGACTTGATCCGCTTATCTCTGCGTATGCAATCACTAAATCAAATGACAATAAATTTGTAATGGCTGTCAATGCTGGTAGTAATACTGTTACTTCAATGAGAGTGAATGAAGATTTCACGCTGTCTGTTGTTGATACTGAAGCTACACAAGATATAGGTCCTAACTCTATTGCTTATGTGCCTTCAAGAGTCTCAGGTGTAAATGGATTCGTATACGTATCTAATATTGCAAGAGAAGAAAATGTGGCTAATGGCGAACCAGGTCAAGAAGGTAGTATCGTAGGATACAGATTATTGAATGATGGTTCATTAGAGCCTATTACAAATTCAAGAAGAGAATTAAACAACAGACCTTCAGCTATTCAGTTTTCTCCAGACGGTGACTTCGTGGTTGTAGCATCTATCAATGCTGGCGCAGCTGGTCTTGCTAATGGCAACCAAGATGAGGTTGTTGTTTATGGAGTAAATGCTGACGGTACACTTTCTGATGATCAATTATCTGGTGCTACTTCAACGTTAAGAGGAAATGCAGAAGGAAGAAACTTACCTTCAGCTATTGGTTTTCAAATCGTAGACGAAAACATCCTGGTTGTCACTGAAGCAAGAGAATTTAGACCAGACGGAACACCTCCAGTATTCCCTGGATTACAGGATGGCTCAGTATCTACATGGCAGATAACTAATGATGGACAATTAGAGCCAATTGCTTTAGACGTAGCTACAGGAACTAACAATACTGGCCGTACTGCTTGCTGGTTAGATTTCTCTGACGACAATACATTCTTTGTATCTAATGCCATTGAAGCTGGTCTAGCATCATTCACATTCAATGATGGTAATATAGAACTCGTTAATCAGGTTGCTGCTCAAGGTATAGGTGCAACTGGTAACACAACTGATGGTGCAGCAGCTTTCGCTACGACTGAAGGTTGGATAGATCTTTGGATCTCAGACGACGGACAGTACTTATACCAATGCTACGGACTTACGGGTGAGGTAGGTGTGTTTGCAATTGATGGTACAGAGTTGACGCTTATCCAAGAAATAGGTGGTTTGCCGCAAAACAACGTTCAAGGTATCGTCTCTGTTGGGCAACAAGCATCAGCAGATGAAGCTACTGCTGAGTACAGATTGATTTTTGATGCACTTTGGTCAGCGCAATCTCACCCTACTGATTTTCCAGCGGACGAACCTAATATTGCAAGATGGTCTCCTGTTGCTGGTTTGACTCACGATTCTTCAGTCAGATTGTTTAACGATGGTGACGTTGTGTCTCAAGGTTTAGTAAATATTTCACAGTCTGGTTCAAGAGACCCTCTTGATTCAGAATTGGCTGGTGTCATCAACACTGGTGCTGGTGAGTTCTACATAGAAAGTAATACAAGAGTACGTCCGAGTCCGGATACCATCTCTACTACATTCACTATTTCTGAGTCTCACTCATTAGTGAGTGTAACTTCTATGATAGCTCCTAGTCCAGATTGGATAGTAGCACTTAGAGATTTTGATTTATACCAAAATGGTGAATTTGTAGAAAGTGCGATTGCTCAGTTCATCCCTTACGACACAAATTCTGATAGTGGAGAATCATTCGCATCTGACAACCTTGAAACAGTACCACAAGGAGGTATCTTCAGAATCACTGATGGTATTTTGGTTGATGAGAATGGCAACATCAATAGTTTAGGCATATGGAGATTCGAGCGTATTGATTCAGGCAGTAACTGCGAAGTTGCAGGTGGTACTATCGAAGGTGGCCCTTTCACGTTTGATGTTGATGGCACTCCTGATAACATTCCTTCTGACGGCATCACATTAAGTGGCAACGCAGGTGCTAACAGCCAATGGGTTGTTACTGATGCTAACGGTTACATCTTAGGTCTTCCTGGCTCATTCACTGGTCCTGACTTTGATGAGGCTGGCCCTGGTCTTTGCTATGTTTATCACCTATCTTATGATGAGATCACAGGACTTGAAGCGGGTAACAACATTGCTGATTTTGCAGGTTGCTTTAGCTTGTCTAATGAAATCTATGTAAGACGAAATGCCGGTGCTGCTAACTTCGTAGGCGGTGTATTTGCAATGACTAATGGCGAAGGCCAAGTAGATGGAATTGTTCAGGGACCAAACGCTGTAGTGGCTTATGGTCAAACTGCGGATGGTACATTGACACATATAGGTACCTACCCAACAGGTGGTAATGGTGGTGACTTTGATGGTGGTGAAGGACTTGATCCGCTTATCTCTGCTTATGCAATCACAAAATCAAATGACAATAGATTCGTACTTGCTGTAAATGCTGGTAGCAACACAGTAACTTCAATGAGAGTTGGAGAAGACTTTGGTCTAGAAGTAGTGGATACTGAAGCTACCTTAGACATAGGTCCTAACTCAATCGCTTATACTCCATCTAACATTGATGGTGTCAATGGGCTTATCTATGTCAGCAACATTTCACGAGAAGAAACTTTAGCTCTTGGAGAACCTGGTCAGCAAGGGAGTGTTATTGGCTACTGGTTACTTGATGATGGTTCATTACAGCCAATAGCTAACTCAAGAAGAGAATTAGCAAACAGGCCTTCAGCTATTCAATTTTCACCAGCTGGTGATTATGTTGTAGTTGCATCTATCAATGCAGGTGCTGCTGGTCTTGAAAACGGTAATCAAGATGAGATTGTATTATACGGTGTAAATGATGATGGTACATTGAGTACAGATCAATTAGATGGTACGACCTCTACATTAAGAGGAAATCCAGATGGTAGAAATTTACCTTCAGCAATTGGATTCCAGATTGTGGGAGACAACTATGTCGTTGTGACAGAGGCTAGAGAATTTGATTCAGAAGGTAATCCACCTAGATTCCCATTCTTACAAGATGGTTCTGTATCTACATGGCAGATATTTGAAGGTGCGTTTGTACCTATTGATCTTGATGTAGCATCAGGTACTAACAACACAGGTCGTACGGCATGTTGGTTAGACTTCTCTGATGAGAATACATTCTTCGTCTCTAATGCTATCGAGGCAGGTCTTGCATCATACAGCTTCAATGATGGTAACATTGAATTAATCGATCAAGTCGCTGCTCAAGGTACTGGTGCTACTGGTAATACGACTGATCCAGCAGCTGCTTTCGGTACGACAGAAGGATGGATTGATCTTTGGATTTCTGATGATGGTAAATTCCTATATCAGTGCTATGGACTTACTGGAGAAGTAGGTGTTTATGAAATAAATGGTACTGAATTAACTTTAATCCAAGAAGTTGGAGGAGATCTACCGCAGAATAATGTGCAAGGAATAGTCGCTGTTGGTCCTGTTACAGATAATGCTGGTTTGGTGGAAAGAGTTGCTACAGAATTGGCCGAGCCAAGAGCAAGTATTGTAAATACAATGATATCAGATTTAACTGTATATCCTAACCCTGCTGCATCAAGCGCAACAGTAAATGTTACTTTCAACTTAGAAGCCAATGCCGAAGTGACATTAACGGTATTCTCAGTAGATGGTAGCACTAGCAGTTTAATACACATGAATGGTGTGCAGAGAACAGCAGGTGTATACACTGAATCTTTAGACATTAGTAATTTATCAAATGGTTTTTACATCATGCAATTGTCTACACCAACAGGTGTAATGAATGAAAAGTTAATCATTCAAAATTAAGAAGTTGTAGTTTGTAATAATAGTGTTTTATGTGAAGAGGAAGTCCACCCAAAGGCTTCCTCTTCCTTATTTAAAAGAGTTTCTTTCGACCTTTTCATTTAATATAGATTCTCAACTCTATTCAGCCTCTCCTATTTATCTTATCTTACTTGCTTAACTAACATTGAAATGAAATTGATATCGATGATGGGAGCCTTGGTGCTCATTGTACTTATTAGTGCCTACATTTTTTATCCAAAATACAAAATGGTGCAATTCACCAGACACTTGTTTGATGAAGATCGGATCGTATATAATTTTAGAAACTTTGATAAAGTATGGTCCACTAAAAAGCTAACAAGATCAAACAGCCCTTATGAATATGCACACAAAGAAGAAATGCAACTGCCTGAGTCATTTAAATTTGATGGAAAAAATTATACAACGACCAAATACCTTCAAGACTCTTGGACTACTGGATTTTTAGTCATTCAAAATGACACCATTGCATATGAAAATTATTTTTTAGGCAATACAGAATCTACAAGAAACATTTCTTGGTCTATGGCAAAATCCTTTATCTCCACATTAATTGGAATAGCTAAAGATGAAGGTTATATTCCTGACTTAATGGCCACGGTAGATTCATACTTGCCATCATTAAAAGGTAGTGGATACGAAGGGGTACGTATAAAAGACGTTTTACAAATGAGTACTGGTGTGAAATTTAACGAAGATTATGGTGATCCAGATTCTGACATCAACAGATGGGGTCGTGACTTTGCACTAGGCAATTCACAAGATGCATTTGCTGCGACATTAGAAAGAGAGATCGAACCAGGAACTGTAAATCACTATGTCAGCATCAATACCCATGTACTGGGAATGTTACTTACCAAAGCAACTGGCAGAACCATCACAGATTATATGCAAGAAAAATTGTGGGACCCATTGGGAATGGAATATAACGGATATTGGTTAGCCGATTCATACAACATGGAAATGGCGCTTGGTGGATTAAATGCCACGATGAGAGATTATGCCAAAATAGGTTCTTTATTCCTTCATCAAGGTAATTGGAATGGTAATCAAATAGTCTCTAAAGAATGGATTGTCGAAGCTGTCACACCGGACGCCCCACATGTGATGCCAAGTGAAGAGTTTGGCTATGGCTACCAATGGTGGATTCCTAAAAGCACTGTTGGTGAGTTTATGGCAATTGGTGTGTACAATCAAAATATTTATATCAATCCGTCAACAAATACAATCGTTGTCAAATTATCCGCAAACCCTAAATTTAATGACGAAGACTTTGTGCCAAGTAAGTCAGAAGCTAATCTTGAATTGTATAGAGCCATCGCAAACCAATTGAACCAAGAATAAAGAAAGATCGATCCATTAAATTATGATGTTTTTACTTATTCAAACTTGACTAAGCGGTCAATTCTGCCATTACAATATTCATCTGATCTGTGTGTCTTTGACAATGACCAGGAATAAATGACAACCAATTATCGCCATTCATCATGCCCAATCGAGGGTGCGGAAATCCAATGGATGATAAATCAAATGTATTTGTTTCGTAGAATACCGTAACTTTTTTGCGATGAGCAGTAAACGCATCAACTGCCTCTTTTATTTCTGTAAATTTTCCAGTTGGTACAAACATTTTAGGCGCATCAACTTTTGTAACACGTTGCAAACATTTTTCCATTATAAAGTCATGAGTCAAAAGGTTTTCAATGGTGATCGTTTCCCCGCTATTTCCAAGCCTATTTAAATTAAAAACAATCCCTTCTTCTACCAGAATGATGTGCTCTACAATTTCTGCAAGAGACCACGTACTAGCGTCAATCTTCTTTAAGAATAATTCATTGCTGCTTCCATTTAAAATATTTAAAACACCTTGTGTCGTTTCATTCAACAATCCAGTAGTAACTTTCATTTTTCAAATTTTAAGTATTAAACCAATCATTTACTATTGGGTCTATTGTCTCGTCAGTTGGATGTAAATCCATGATTAATTTACCAAATTTGTTGGCTGTTTCACTATTCGCTTTTATACTTCCTACTTCATGCAATTGATCCTCATTGTCTATTTCAATATCAAATATCTCTTCAATATATAGGGGGACCATATGTCTATGCTTCAACACTTTACTGAATACAAATTCATAAATCTCTGGTTCATACTGAAGTTGAGCATCTATTGGTATTTGTTTGCCCATGGTATTCGCTATGTCACCTATCATTTTCCACAACAACTCCATGACTGAATGCTTAGCACCAGACCAATTTTTAGCATCTTCAGAAACTTGTGCTTTTCTGTCCGCTTCAATTTTCTCCCTTACTTTACGAGATGGTATAGGTACGATGAATTGACATGCCTCACTACCCAAAAAAGCCTCCAGATTGGAATCTTCTTGTCTTTGCGCAAGCTCTACAAATCGATGCCCTACCAAAGGTGCTTCTATCAACAATACACCACTACCCTTTTCATTAACTTCCAGCCAAGACTTAACTGTATCCAATAGCCACTTCCCAACACTCAACTTCAATCCATTGTGAACCATACTTTCACCAGTAGGAAACCGTTGGCTAATCTCTGGCGTTTCAAAGGCTTTTCTAGCTACATCCCATTGTATAACAGTAACCGTTTTGTCAAGCGATTGTGCTAGTTGTTTGAATTGATTAACATACAAACTTTTGCCAACACCAGGTAAACCTGAAAACACAACTATCTTGGTACTTTGTGCTGAAGCTTTTAATTTTTTAAAAATGTTACTTGACTCAGGAATGAACGAACGTGGTATTAGTTCAATTCCAAATGCAGCTGCTGATCGAAAGCCCATTTTCTCAGCATTCATTTTGAAATACTTTTCCATGAGCGGCGTTTTTAAATGGACTGCTCCTGTTAACTCTAAAATCTCAACTTCATTTGTACTCGTATTATAAAGAGCAAAGGTCGCTCGCTTAGTTTTCATAGCCGCTATCTCACCTGGATTTACTACCCAACAATGCTCAATCTTAGCAACTGACTCCAGATGGTTATGTCCATAAAACACAGCATTAAAATCACCCGACTTAGCCATAGGTATTGCTAAGTCATCATAGTGACATACAAATATGCACTTTCCATCAAACTCCAAAAAATCGTATGTATTGAGACTTACGGTTAGTGAACTACCTTCTCTTTTAGATGCCAAGGTGATGTCTACTTTCTCCCCATCGTTGTTTCCCCAAATCATAAATACTGGCACATCCTGAGCTGCCAATATTTTAGCTACACCAGCATTCATTAAATCACCAAGACAGATAATTTGTTCCACACCACGCTTTTCTATTTCCTGCAAAGCAAGAATGAGGTTATGGAAATTTTCGTGAATGTCGGATATGATGGCTATTGTCATGGATTAATTTATCTCTTATTTAAATCATAATTCACAAAGCATAATTAACCCCTTACCTTCTTCAAGCTTTTAAATCGATTAGTACTTGGCAGTCCATTTTCTATTGGCACCTCTATAACTGTCGGCAAACTTTCTCCTTTTGCATCTCTAATCGCCAACTGCATATCTTCAAACGAATTAACCTTGACTGCATTTGCACCGAATGCTTTTGCCATTTGCACAAAATCCGGGTTGTGCAGATCTGTCGCAATGACGCGATTATCATATAAATTTTCTTGCATCTCTCTGACGTTGCCATATCTGTTGTTATTAAACAACAACAAGATAACACCAATCTTGTGCTGTACAGCAGTTGCCAATTCTTGTACACCAAACATAAAACCACCGTCACCAGCGACTGAAATAACTGGCACATCGGGTTTGGCAACTTTAGCCCCTAAAGCAGTCTGAAATCCCCATCCTAAGGTTCCCATATGACCGGTGCATAAATATGTCCTTGGCATATAAGCATCATAAACCATTCGACTTGCAAATCCAACTTGAGTCAATTCATCGACAAGAATGCCTTCATCAGGCAACTCTTCTCTGATGTAGTTTAGTATAGTTAATTGTGGCTCTAGGTATGCTGTTTTTTCCTTCCAAGATTTTCGCAATGTATCCATCTCTGTTTTACGAGACGATTTGGCTTTTGTATATTTTGGTAGTAGGTTTAAAATCTCTTTTGAAGCTTCAGCAGCATCTCCAGTAATACTCAAAGAAGGTTGTACAATTCGGTCATGTGCAGTAGAATCAATATTGACACTTATATAGGTCAGCGTGTCATCGACTCCCCACTTACTTAAAGGCATGCGGACATGACTACCTATTCCAATAACAACATCTGCTTCCGCCCATAGCTCATGTGCTGCCGGTACAGGAAAACTTAAATAATGCCTACTCGAGACAATGCCTTTTCCAGTACGATAAGAGAAGACTGGAGCTTGCAGATATTCTGCCAATGCTGTGACTTCTTCACTGGCTTCCATGGCTCCTCCGCTAACAAAAATTAATGGTTGCTTTGCGTTAGCCAATAGTTGTGCTGCTTTATCTAGACTTTCTTCATCAAGAGATACCATTCTTTTCGCTGCAGCTTTATAACTCGAAAAGTCAACATCTGCCTCTCCCTGCAAGACATCCATCGACACTTCGACACCAACAGGTCTTGGTCTACCATTGTGCAACTGATGAAATGCCTCTGACATGACTCTTGGTATGTCTTTAGTTGAAGTTGCTCGATCTGCCCATTTAGTCAATTGCCGTTGAATAGCCAATTGATCCGGAATCTCATGCAGAACACCTCTACCCTTTCCTTGCGCTTTTAATGGAATCTGCCCGACCAAGGACAGTACTTTCGCATTCAGCCCCCAAGCTGTTGCAAGCGATGCAGAACTATTTAAAAAACCTGGACCTGGAACGATATTACACACACCTACTTTGCCAGAAGCCAGATGATAACCAAGCGCCATGTAACCCGCACCTTGTTCGTGCCTAGTGTGTATTACCTTTATTTCATCTTTATAATCGAACAAGGCATTATAGAGCCAATCATTTTGCACGCCAGGCAATCCGAAGATAGTATCTACCCCTTCTTTGATTAAACTTCTCACAACTGCTTGTCCTCCTGTTAATTTCATACCTGTATTTTCGAAATGTCTACTCTGTTTTAGAATTAATAAACAATGTTCACCGACTTAAGTGTTGTGTATGCATAAACACCTGTCTTACCTAACTCTCTACCGATCCCAGAATGCTTGAATCCTCCCAATGGTAAATTGGGGTCAGACCTTACCGGAGAATTTACATAGACGACACCAGCTTGCAATCGATTAACCATCGACATTACTTTAGAAACATCCTTTGACCAAACAGTTGCTGCCAGGCCCATTGTAGAATCATTCGCTTTTTGCAAGGCATCTTCCATGTCAGTAAATGGAATCGCTACGAGCACAGGACCAAAAATTTCTTCTTGGACTATTGTATGATCATTATTTGTCGCACTAAATATTGTCGGCTGCAAATAATAGCCTTTGTCAAATGGCCGCTTACCACCAGACAGTAAGGTGGCTCCTTCTTCTTGACCTTTCTTTATGTACGCACATACACCCTTAAGATGACGTTTTGACACTAAAGGGCCTAGATCTGCCGACTCATCAAACCCATGCGATATCTTCATCTTTTCTGCAACATGAGAAATATCGGCCAACACTTCATCAAATACCTTTTTCTGAATATACACTCTCGAACCAGCGACACAAACCTGTCCTTGGTTTCTAAATATGCCAGCTGCAACCCCCTTAGCTGCAGTGTCAAAATCAATAGCATCATCAAAGACAATAGCTGGAGATTTTCCACCTAATTCTAGAGATACACCAGTAACGTTATCCATGGCAGTTCTACCAATAATTTTACCAGTGCGCGTAGAGCCAGTGAATGTCACTTTACCTACATCCTTGTGAGCTGTCAATGCTGCACCTGTTTTTGAGCCATCTCCTGTAACCACATTTATCACGCCAGGCGGCAATCCCGCTTCTGTAGCAAGCTCAGCAAACAGTAATGCTGATAAGGGCGTTTCTTCTGAAGGTTTTAATACTACTGTACAGCCTGCAGCCAATGCAGGAGCGACTTTCCAAGACGCTATAGACAATGGAAAATTCCAAGGCACTATAGCTGCAACAACACCAACAGGCTCTCTGCGAGTGAATGCAAAATTTTGCCTACCGCCTTTTTGCGTTTGAGAAATATCTAATGTTTCACCTTCAATCTTTGTTGTCCATCCTGCGTAATAGCGAAAGGTTTTAGCGGCCCCACCAACATCAGAAGATCTGGCATCTTTGATAAGCTTTCCATTTTCTAGTGTGACCAATTGCGCTAAAGTTTCTGTATGCTCTTCTATTTTATCTGCAATTGCATGCAACAATTTACCTCTATCATCTGGAGTCATTTTACGCCAAGGACTGCTGATATCGAAAGCAGCTTTTGCAGAATGAACAGCGTGATCCACATCATCAGAAGACCCTAAAGATACTGTAGCAATTCTTTCCTCTGATGCAGGATTAATTACTTCAATAGAATCAGAAGAGTCAGGTGAAGAATATACACCATTGATGAAATGTCCAAAAGAGTTGGCACTTAAAAACTGTGTGAGCCGTTGAGTCAGATTTACCATTAATACTACTAAACTACAACAAGTAAGTATTGGAATTCAACCTGTTGTAAAAAAATACAAGAGTGCGAATGAAAAAGTGCAATAATAGTTGATCCTAAAGTGCATATATAAAGTGTTGAAGAGAAGAGCTTAAGATTTAATCTTCATTAGATTCACCTTATAAACCCACCTTCCGAATGTATTATCTGGCCAGTAATCCATTCTGCTTCTTCACTAATTAAAAAACCAATTAGATTTTCAGTGTCTTTAGGCTTGCCTATTCTCTTCATGGGAAAGTGTTTGAGTAGCACTCCGTGATTGGCTCATCCATCCATCCTGTATCAGTCGGACTAAGGTTGACTGCATTAATGGTTATTCCCTTTTTCGCAATTTCACTTGATAAGGTATAGGTCAAGCTTTCAATAGCGCTTTTTGTGATCGCATAAGCTAATTCATTTGGCATCTGCCCCAAAGATTGACCTGAAGTCATATTAATGATACGACCACCAGTTTGGAATTTAAAGTCTTTAATAAACTGGGCAGTTAGCAGTGTTGTCGCTTTTATATTTAGACGATAATGCTTACTCCCGTAACTATTGCTATTCTTTTATTAGGCACCATTCTATTCTCAATATTTTCATTAGATATG
>CAYVFU010000015.1:0-58005 GCA_964450495.1 uncultured Saprospiraceae bacterium
TAATACGGCAAGAGGTACGGAGACCTTTGCCTCAGTTCTATTTGGAAATTGTCTTTGTATTGCTCTGCTAAATCGAAGGTCTGAGACTCAGCTAGCCATCCGGTTCAGTAGCCTATCTAATCTTCGCTTATTAAACTGCTGTGTCAATGCAGTATAACCATTAAAGAGAATGTTCAACACTGTGATACTGATGATGAGCAACAGCGATTGTCCTGATGTGATGTAATAAATGATAAATGGTATGAGCACAACAAAACCAATGAGGTGACTTAATTCAGCAGCTGTCATAACTTCTCGGAGTTTGATTAATTGTTCTTTAGTCGGTCTGCCTTCAATTTTTAACGCTTGATTAAACACTCGTAGCGGTGTCTTCAGAATAAACCATTCTAATCGCAGGACACCTATTTGTTTAGTCATTTTATCACTTATAAAATTTAGTTGATCTAATAGTTTGTACCAATGGAATTTACTAAGCAACGCATGTAAAAATGCACCTATAGCAAACGAAAGGAAAAGTAATGCGAGTGGATTAAAAAGCATGGCATCTATCATACATTACACATCTAAAATTCTTCCTCTGTTCAAAATTCCATTTGGGTCTAAAGACTTCTTTAAAAGTCGCATTATTTGTATTTCTTCATCCGTTCTTGATATGGCTAAGTATCGCTTTTTGTCCAGACCAATACCATGTTCAGCAGACACTGATCCACCCAGGTCTTTTAATGATGCGTAGATGACTTGGTTAACTTGATGTTTCAATGCATCATCTTCTCTTGTTTTACTTAGCGAGAAATGAATATTGCCATCAGCAAGATGACCCAAAGCAAACACTTTATCAACCTCTGGAATTGCCATTAATTTTTCTCTTGTTTCTTTCACATAATGACCAATTTCTGGAATGGATATACTGACATCATATTGTTGATTATATGTACACTGTGCGATCAATACGCGTACATCTTCTCTGATTTGCCAAAACCATTCAAGGTCAGCTGCGGTGTAGGCAATTGCTGCGTCGTCAATCAATTGGCGTTCCATTGCCTCTGAAAGGAGATTTTCAAATTGTTGTTGGTCTTTGACTTGGTCTCCGCCCAAACTTTCTATCAACACATAAAAAGGAAATCCATAATCTAAGGGAGATTTTACTGTCGCAGGCGGCGATGTCAATGCTTCAAAGGTTTCTCCCCAAATCAATTCGAAACCGCTTAAGGTGCCAGCTAATCCTGCATCTAAAAATTTAAGTAAATCGATTACTTGTTGAAAAGTATTAACAGCAAGCCATGCACTGTTTCTACTTCTTGGTGCTTCCACTACTTTAAAGACTGCTTTTGTGACCACACCAAGTGTCCCTTCTGATCCGATAAATAATTGTTTCAAATCATAGCCAGAATTATCCTTAATTATCTTTTTCATAGAAGTAAGGATAGTGCCATCTGCTAATACCACTTCTAAACCTAAGACCAACTCTCTAGTCATCCCATAGCGGAAAACACGCAAGCCTCCTGCATTAGTAGAAATAAATCCACCAACCTGAGCTGATCCTTTTGCACCAAAATTTAAAGGGAAAAGCAAACCATGATTTTTTAATTCCTCGTGGATGGATTCAAGAATCACTCCTGCTTCGACTGTAATTGTTCGGCTACTGGCATCTACTTCAAGGATGCGGTCCATCTTTTCAAAAGACAAGACCAGTTCATGTTTACCAGTAACCGTAGAGCCGACTAAGCCTGTCAATCCACCATGCATAGTCACTGGCTGATTATGTTGATTGCAGACAGATAATATGGAGGAAACCTCTTGAGTCGTTTCTGGTAAGGCTACGGCTAGTGCATCTAAAGACTTATTCATTGTCCAGATATGCTCGTAGCGATTTGATAGCTTTTCTCCTTGTAAAATCTTGTCAGGTCCTAGGATTTTTATTAGGTCTTTTATGAGTGTGGAAGAGGAGTTTTCTTTCATGAATCAACTTTCATAATTTAAAAATTAATTTCAGGGTTACCACCCCATCTGCTAGCAATGGCACCCCTCCAAATGGAAGGAAATTTGCCTTTTAGTTGGAAGAGGTTAGACTGCAGTTACAAAATTTTAGAGCAATCAAATTTTATATAAATCTTCTCAACTAATATTAAATCTAAAGGATTTATTTGTCTATTCTTAAATCAAATTAACTTTAGGTCATCCTACAAATCAAATGCTCCCTTCCAACCTCTCTCCAATTGACTAGACAAGTCTTTGACAACAATAGATTGGTCATCATCATTTACAATGTTCACTTTTTCATAAGGATCATTTATTCTATCATATAATTCACTATTTATAAATTCACTTTTAGTCCCAGTTGTGTGATCCCAAGAATACCATTCTATATAATGATGCTCCTTGGTGTTCATCGAATATCCCATATATCGTTTTCCATCAGCAGACACTTTTGGTCTGCGATGAAACTGGCTAAATGCTGCTTTCTTCCAGTCGCGTGAAGGATTTTGCATTAAAGGAACAAGACTTTCGCCTTGCATGTATGTGGGTACTTCTATGCCTGCGACTTCACAAACCGTTGGGAAAATATCTACTAGCTCTGTTATGGCTTGGGTTTGCTTTCCTGTATTTGGTTGATTAGGATATCGAAAGATTAAAGGCACTTTGAGATCGATATTATAGTTTGTCATTTTACCCCAGCTGTTGTGATCTCCCAATTTAAATCCATGGTCACCCCAAATAACGATTATTGTATTGTCATATAAATCAATCTTTTTCAAATGGGAAACCAGGTCCCCAATAAGTGCATCAATATAACTGACACTTGCATAATATCCTTGTCTCAAGGTACGTACAGTATCTGCACTTAATGCATAACTTTCGGTCGGATGAGGTATGTGACCAAAGCCGTCATAATGTCTGAGTTCATACATCGAGTTCATGGTTTGGATTGGTGCATTTTTTGGAATTTCTGGATTAGCACTTAATGGCATTTCATCTTTGTCGTATAAATCCCAATATTTTTTAGGAACAGCAAATGGCAAATGCGGTCTGAAGTAACCAAGTCCCATAAAAAATGGAGTGTCGGATTCAGACAATTTTGTCAGCGTCTTTTTTACCAATTCATTCTGTGCACCATCATAATACATGGTATCATGTACATCAGCTGCTTCCCAAGCGGGACCAGTATTCCAGCCATCAGCATATCTGATTGGCTTAAGTTTGAGTAACGAATCTCTTTTTATTTTTTGAGATTCATTTACTTCAGGACTGATATAAAATGTTTCTCCATCTCTACCTAACCAGTCTTCCTTGAGATATCTAGCTGGTCGGAGATCGGGCTCATCCCATGAAATAGAGTCAGGCATATAGTTGTGAAATATTTTACCAATGTTAACAGTATGATATCCAAATAGCGAAAAGTATTGTGGCAGGGTAACAGCGTCTGGATTGATCTCACGAAATTTATCTCCGAGATGCCACACTCTTGTAGAGTCTGGTCTGACACCCGTCATCAAACTTGCCCGAGAAGGTGCACATACTGCAGATTGAGAAAAGACTTCTCTAAACGTGAACCCTTCTTTGGCTATGTTGTCGATATTCGGAGATACCACGATGTCATCATCATACACACCTAAGCTCGCACGCAAGTCATCTATCGAAATAAAAAGGACATTATACTTTTTATTGTCTTCTTGATTTTGGCATCCTGCTATTAGGATTAAGATGACTAGAATGGTTAATATGTAGACACTCTTTTTGTGCATTGCTTTACGCGAATTGTGTTTGTTTTATTTTTTACTTAACACCACAAACTCTCTAAAATTATCTCGATTTATGATGTATTCTTTGGCATTATATTTTTTAATAAATGTCTTTGGTAATTTACCCTTTTTGCTAGGATTCCATTTAAATTCAAACCCTTTAATATCTCCACCATTTTCTTCGACATAATCAACTTCTTGCTGTTGAGTTGTTCTCCAAAAATATGGTTTGGCGAGACTCATTTTATAGTTGTTTTGTTTCATTCTTTCCGAAAGCAAAAAATTCTCCCAAAGGCCGCCTATATCTTTTCGCAAATTTATTTCATTAAAATTTCCAATGATCATATTCCTTATTCCAATATCATAAAAATAAATTTTCTTATTCTTCTTAATTTCATTTCTTTCATTCCTACTAAATGCACCTAGCCCAAATATGACATACCCTTTTTCTAAAATTTCAATATATCGTTTAACCGTGTTTTTATCCACACCAACCATTTGAGATAATTCATTATAATTTACTTCTGAACCCAATTGAAGTGCTAATGCTTGAACCAAGGATTCCAGTACTTTTGGTTTTCTTATTTCAGCATAAGATAGTATATCCTTATACAGATAATTATTAACCATGTTTTTAAGAATTTCAACTTCATCTCCAGGATTATTTAAAACATCTGGATAAAAACCGTATAATAATCTCGTTTCTAATTGTTGTTCTGCCTTTAAATAACCTACATGGTTTTCATATTCTTCCCAGCTTATTGGGAATAGTTCATACTCCCATTTCCTGCCCGTTAAAGGCTCATTTAATTCATGAGCTAAAGTAAATGATGAAGATCCACTGATCCAAAGTTGTATGTCTTCGAATTGATCAGTTATTATCTTTAGTGTCAGTCCTATACCCTCAATTCGTTGTGCTTCATCCACAAACACAATTTTACTCTTACCGATCAATTGTTTTAATTTCTCTGTACTCGGCTCCTTTAAAACTCTTCTAACTGTAGGATCATCCCCATCAAAAAACATAAAATCTTGTTCTTCAAGTTGCTTTCTAATTAGAGTTGTCTTTCCTACTTGACGAGGTCCTATTATCATTATAGCTTTTCCTCTACCTATCTTTTCCTTTACAATTGAGGTTAAACTTCTTTCAAACATTTTTTCTATACAATATAAGTATAAAATTGCTCGTATTCACTAATTATTATGGTTTTTGGTGATTATACTCACTAATTATTATGGTTTTTGGTGATTATACTCACTAATTATTATGGTTTTGGGTGTTTGAGCCTTCCATTTAATACGTTCGAATATTGTAAAACATCAATTTTTATTGATCTATTACTCATATTAAAAACCCTAAATTTCTCAGTTGAACCTCAGATTTTCCTTTACTCCAAGTACAGAAATCCCTTCTTATATTACGGCCCTTAAATAATGGAATATGTCTAGTACAGTCGTAATAAGTGGAACAGGGCTTTGGAAACCAGCAGAAGTGTTGACCAATGAAGAACTTGTGGATTGCTATAATCAGCATGTTGATCTTTATAATGCTGAACACGCTACGGCCATCGAAGCTGAACAAGTAAAACCGAAGGCGTATTCAAGTGCTGACTTCATCGAGAAGGCATCAGGCATTAAGAGAAGATATATCTATCAAAAGAAAGGTGTACTTGATCTGGATCGCATGCGACCTGATATACCGAAAAGAGCCAATGATCAATTGTCTGATCAAGCAGAGATGGCCATCCATGCAGCGAAAGACGCTATGGCTGCTGCCAACAAACGTCCTGAGGATATTGATGCAGTAATCGTGTCTTGTGCATATACACAGCGTTCTTATCCTGCTATTGCCATAGAGGTACAGCAAGCATTGGGCATACAAGGATTTGGCTTTGATATGTTGGTTGCTTGTTCTGCAGCGACATTTGCGTTACAACGAGCCTATGAAATGGTTAAGGCAGGAACGGCTACTTGTGTATTGGCCATTAATCCAGAACTTACGTCTCCACAAGTAAACTACAAGGACAGAGACAGTCATTTTATCTTTGGAGATGTGTCAGTAGCTACTGTGGTAGAATCATCTGAGACAAGTACCAGTGAGTCTTCGTATGAAGTACTTAGTACAAAATCCTTTACGCAATATTCTAATAACATCAGGTCAAACTTTGGGTATGTGCTCAATGCGAATGATGCAAACCCCTTAGACAACGATCAATACTTTTCTCAAAATGGACGCACGGTGTATAAAGAAGTCTGTCCATTGGCAGCGAAACACATTGGTGATCACTTAAATTCAATAGGTCTCAAGACTGAAGACATCAAGAGATGGTGGCTGCATCAGGCAAACATCAACATGAATAAATTGATTTGTAGTTTATTGCTTGACCGTCAACCATCAGAAATAGAAGCTCCAATTACATTAGATGAATTTGCTAATACTGCCTCTGCTGGTTCGCTGATCGCCTTCCACATGTATAATGAAGATTTAGTGAGAGGAGATCTTGGCTTGATTTGCTCATTTGGTGCTGGCTATTCGATAGGGAGCTTGGTGGTTAAAAAGAATTAAGGACGTTTATCTTCCTACCTAAAGAAAAGATTAATTCTTATCCATCTGTGCCAATTCCTCTTTCAATTTTTTAGTTAAGCCTTTTACCACTAAATCATAAGAATGGTCTATCAACCGAATAATCAAATCTTCATCTAAAGCACTGTCCTCCATGATCAGCGTATTCCAGTGTTTTTTACTCATATGATATCCAGGGATGACATCCGGATATTGCTCTCGCAATTCTATAGCCCATTCGGGATCACATTTTAAATTAACCCTAAAGTCATCTCTGTCCAATCCTGTTAGCGCAAACATTTTCCCCATGACCTTAAAAACCAAGGTAGTTTCGTCAAAAGGAAATGTCTCCTCAGTACCAGCCTTACTTAAACAATAATCTCGGAATTCATCAATATGCATCTTTCGATTTTCAATTACCAAATGCGGACACGATCTTCTTCTGGACGATACATTCTATCTCCTTCTGACACATCAAATGCTTTGTAAAATGCATCCATATTTGATAAAGGTCCTATTGCACGAAATTGCCCAAGTGCGTGCGAATCAGTTTTAATTAAAGTCCTTGTCATTTCTGCAGTCATTTTTGTTCGCCAGATTGTACCCCAAGAAATAAAAAAGCGCTGCTCTGGTGTATAACCGTCTATTAATCCCGGATTCCCATTTTCTGCCAGATGCTTTTGGAGACCATCATAAGCCACATGGATGCCACCTAAATCACCAATATTTTCACCAAGCGTAAATTCACCATTCAATTTTTCGCCCGGTAAGCCTTCATAGGAATTGAACTGGTCGATCAATTTTTTGTTTCTTTTTTCAAAGCTAGTTCTGTCGTCCTCTGTCCACCAATTGGTCATATTGCCAGTAGCATCAAATCGACTACCTTGATCATCAAAACCATGTGAAATTTCGTGGCCTATGACAGCCCCTATACCACCATAATTAACAGCTTCATCTGCTTCATAATTATAAAATGGCGGTTGTAAAATGGCTGCAGGGAATACAATCTCATTATTCAATGGATTGTAATAAGCATTCACTGTTTGCGGCGACATACCCCATTCCGATTTATCTACTTCTTTACCAACTTTAGAAATATTGTCATTAAAGAACCATTCTGAAGCTGCGATAATATTACTGATATAACTTCCCCCAGTATCTTCAGACTTGATCTTCATATCACTATAATCTTTCCATTCATCTGGGTAGCCTATTTTGACAGTAATGTTATTTAATTTTTCTAACGCTTTTTCTTTTGTTTCATCTGTCATCCAACTCAAACCTTTAATCCTACCATCAAAAGAATTTTTAATGTTAGCGATCATTGTCTGTGCTTTTGCTTTAGCTTCAGGAGGGAAATGCTTGGCCACATACAATTGTCCAATAGCTTCCCCCATCATGCCACTGGCAACACCTATCGATCGCTCCCACAATGGTCGTTGTTCCTTTGCGCCGCTTAGTTTTTTCCCATAAAAATCAAAATCTGCACGATCCATTTCCATTGTCAATAAACTTGCCGCACCATCCAATTCGCCCCACAACATGTAATTTTTTATATGATCAATAGGAGTGGATTTAAGAATATCCTCTATTGCTGCATAGTATTGTCCATCTCCCATGATGAGGCCATCCATTCCTTGGATTCCCATGCCTTCTAAATATTCATTCCAGTTAATGGAAGGTACCATTTCACTCACTTCTGCCATCGTCTTCCTAGCAAAATACACAGTGGGATTTCTTGATTCCTCTTTAGTCATCATAGCTGTTGCCAACTTAGTTTCGAAATCTAAAACAGACTTCGCGAATTCAGATTTATCTCCTGCGTAATTAATAAATCCAAGCATTCTCTCTATGTGTGCTAGATAACTTTCTCTCAGTTCCACACTCTTCTCTTCTTCATCTAGATAGTAGTCACGCTCAGGTAAGCCTAGATTACCAGGAGCCACATATAAGCCGTTCACCGCACTGTTCATTAAATCAGGAAATATAGCGAAGCTAAACAAACCTCTATCGCCAAAGAAAGCTGTTTCTACGTTATAATCCTGAATGTCTCGAATGGATTGGATCGATTGAATCTTATTTATATAAGGCATTAGCGGGGCTACACCTGTATTATTCCGACCAGTCGTGTCCATTGCTTGTGCATAAATGATGGCAACTTTACCTTGATCTGTTTCTGGGCCATACGAACCGCTTTCTCTAGCCTCTTCTAAAACTGCCAATACATCTTCCCGTGACTTTTTACCCAACTCATCAAAACTACCCCAACGAGGTCTGTCAGCAGGGAGTTCTGTGTTGTCAAGCCAATTCCCATTGACATATCTAAAGAAATCATCACCAGGCTTGATCGTTAAATCCATGTTGGATAAATCTAATCCAGGGGACGTTTTCGACACCATCACTTCTTCCACCTTTTCTTCAATCATCTCTACTTTTTCTGTTGCTTCTGTGACAACTGGTTTTTTGGTCGAGCAAGCAATAAGAAAACAAAATCCGATAAGGAAAATTAAATATTTCATATACGTATTATTCGTCATTGATCATTATATAGACACTTAAGTCCGGTTTCAGTTTAAAATTCTAGATACTATCTAAGACTTTGATTCTAATAGACATTGTTACTAAAACAAAGTTTTATTTATCGCCTTGGAATCAACGTTTTTGGATATGTCACCACGCTTTCATTTCCATTCTTACCAATCGTTGCAACACCAAATAAAAAATTATCTATGATAATGCCATCCAGAGTCACATCAGTTTCCATACCTACAAATTTGGAAAACTCCCATTGAGGACTTGTTGTCTCTCGCCAGTATACTTTGTACCCAGCTACATTAGCACCTTCTATAGGGTCCCACTTTAACCTGGTGGAAGGTTGCACTGCACCACCAATGGAGACAAAACCAGGAGCAGGCGGTGCCCAAGCTATTGAGGCTAATGATATGGCATTAACACCGGTCAACTTAGCAGCATAATCAAAATTCACACCTTCAATGACGTCGCCATAGGCCACACCATCTTCTATTCTAATGTCTTGATGCTGCATGACATAATTTTCGTGGGTCTCCATAATCCTAACACCAGGAAAACCTTCGTCGTTAAATGGTCGATGATGGCCTCCCCTACCAAAGCGATCAAGTCGATAAATCATTTTTGCATCCAAATTAGTCGTATACTGATCTGTAATCCGATCGATGTATCTGGCCAATTGTCTTGATGGTCCATCAACTTCTCCACCATAGAAACGATTCCAAATCAATTCTTGCTCCTCCGGATTTGGCGGGTTTGGTTCTGAAAAAACACGAAAACTACTATTGTCTATAACGCCATCAATGCCTGTGATGTTACCAATCATATCATTGTTAATCACACCCACAATATCCCAACCCCATTCTTTGACATCCGCAGCTAATAATTTACCTCCAAATAGTCCTTGCTCTTCTCCACTCAGTCCAAGAAAAATTATACTAGATTCAAAGTCATATTTGGATAAAACTCTTGCCGCTTCAATGACACCCGCCATTCCTGAAGCATTATCATTAGCACCTGGAGAATCTGAAATTCCATCTAATGGATCGCTCACCCTAGAGTCAATATCTCCTGACATAATGATATACCTATTTGGGTAACGAGTGCCGCGCTTGATCGCCATCACATTTACAATCCAGGTGTCCTCTGGAATCCGTCGGCTATCCTCGGCCCTGACAAGACCTTTATGATACCTTACTTCTAAACATCCTTTACAATCAGCGGATATTTGTTCGAACTCTTGTTTAATCCACCGACGTGCTGCACCTATGCCTCTCGTTGTTGATACCGTGTCAGACAAGGTGTGTCGAGTACCAAAACTCACAAGTTTTTTTATGTCTTTTTCGATTCGATCTGGACTTACATTATCAATGACATCATATAGTCTCATATCCGCACTAGGTGGTGCTTGAGCTTTTAAAAGCACGGAAGCACCTAAAAGGACCATAATCAGGTAAAACAATTTCATAATTTACAACTTTGAGAATCTGAATATAAAGGAAACAATATCAATGTTTTATCCGATATGATTTTTTTTGATATAATTAACTGAGCCAAATTTGTCGTCATATGGCATAATTTCTGCTTTTCTCTCGGTAGTTATGAATATCGAAGAAATCAACAGAAAGCACTACATCACTCAAGACATATACTATAGAGTAGGATTTGGGTTATCATCTAAACTATTACGCTTTGACAAAGGCATCATTTATCTTGAAATGGAAGTCCGTAAAAAGTGGGATAAGTCTTACAATGCGGCTGTGTTTGAAATCGCACATTGCTGGAAAAAAGAGCATTCAGTGTTCTCTTCAGCTGTAGCATGCAAAGTCTATATCATTGATAGCAAAAAGTTTCCTTATAAACGGACGTTAATGCACTTGGGGATAAAGCCGGGATATGATGGGGTAAAAGGTATTCTTTATGACAGCAAAAAGTTTAATTAAGCTGCTGCATGTGCCATTGGCATCTCCAATTCTAGACTTGTCTGGCAATCTGATTTCTTTACCCAGCCAAAGCCTTGTTTAGTCAATACTTCAAAATAATCACCTAATTCTGCAGATACACCTAGCCATTCACCTGCTGCTAAATGTGTTATAGGTTGTGATGTTGCTAGACTACCAATAACTACTATTCCTTCTTGCTTACTGAATACGTGTTTTAAAATAATTCTCATTTTATTTGATTTCTTTATTAATAGTAATGTAAAGACGCAATATCTTACCCTATACCCTCATATATTTTCTCCTTTTTTTTCTATTGTGGCTTATTTGTACCTATATGTAGTACTTTATGTAGATAAATCTAGCCTGCAGTCGACTAATAGACTATAGTGTTTCACCTAAGGTTGCAGGATATAAACCCTAATCTTTATCAGAAGTCTCACTTATAAGATGCCACTGAAGTTGAAATAGATGTATATCTTCCCTTAAAGAATTACACAATGTTTATCAAATGCTGCTGTAATTCTAACTATGCTAATTAACTTCTCTATGAAAAACCGTCTACTGTCTATAGACATCATGCGGGGGATGACCATCTTCTTTATGATTATTGTCAATACGCCTGGCACATGGAATTACGTCTACCCTCCTTTACTTCATGCAAAATGGCATGGTTGGACTCCTACTGATTTAGTCTTCCCATTCTTCTTATTTATTGTGGGCGTAAGTATGTCTATTTCCTTTTCGAAGATAATAGTTGATGGTTCGATAAAACAAAGCCGAGGGAAACTGATTCGCAAAATCTTGAGACGTACAGCGCTCATCTTTTTGGTTGGGCTTTTTCTCAATTGGTTTCCCTTTCATCACAAACATATTTCAGAGCTCAGAATATTAGGCGTTCTACAACGAATTGCTCTTGCTTATGGGGGAGCTGCGCTATTGATCGTATTCTTGCGAGAAAAAAAATTATTAGGTATAACTGCAGGGATCATACTTCTAGCATATTGGGGTATGATGTACTTCTTTGGGACAAGTGGTGATCCATATTCTTTGGAAGGAAACTTTGCAACTTGGTTAGATCCTAAAATCCTCGGAGATGCACATGTGTACAAGGGCTTTGGAATACCCTTTGATCCAGAGGGACTAGTAAGCACTATTCCAGGAATTGCCCATGTATTGATTGGTTACTTTGTTGGATTGAAAGTATTGGAATTGAGAAAGAACAGCAATCAAAAATTAACAAATCCAGCTCAACTTTCAACACTTGTCGGCACAGGCATTGTTTTGACTGTCTTAGGTTTGATATGGAATTATGGTTTCCCAATAAATAAGCCACTTTGGACGAGTAGTTATGTGTTGTTGACCTGTGGCCTAGGGACATTATTTTTAAGCATATTGGTTTGGATCGTAGATCATAAAAAATTGATTGCTTGGGCTTATCCATTTCGGGTGTTTGGTCTTAATCCACTAGTCTCTTATGCGCTATCAGGTTTATTTGTAAAATTAATGTTGTACACATTTAAATGGGAAGATACAAATGCCTATTCATGGTTGTACGAAAATATTTTTCAAACGACATTGGGAAATTATAATGGCTCATTTGCATTTGCGCTTTGTTACACATTGTTCATTTTGATGTTTGCATTGGTGTTGTATAAGAAGAATATAGTGGTAAAATTATAGATTGGTTCTTTTAATAAAATGAGTTTCACAACGAAAAAATTGAAAACATTACTACTCAAATCCAGCTATTTTCTGGTAATAATCTGCCTATGCGCTAGCTGTTCGGAAAATCAAAATAATGTTGAAAAGGTTAATTCTAAACCAAATATAATCCTCTTCTATGCTGACGATTTAGGATGGATGGACCTTGCAGTTCAAGGTTCTAAATATTATGAAACACCAAACATAGACCGCATTGCTCAAGGCGGAATGAATTTCACAAATGCTTATGCTAATGCCGCAAACTGTGCACCTTCTCGCGCTTGTTTGATGACAGGATTGTACACGCCTAGACATGGCCTATATACCGTTTCTAATCCAGCAAGAGGAAAAACAGAAAATAGAAAATTAATCCCAATCGAAAATAAAAGAACACTCGACTCTACATTTTTAACCTTGCCAAGCTTTTTAAAAAATAAAGGCTATCAAACTGCCATTGCTGGAAAATGGCACATCACTGAAGACCCGACTAAAAATGGCTTTGATACAAATTTTGGCGGTTCTCGAATTGGACTCCCATCAACTTACTTTTCTCCTTATAACAATCCAAAATTGCCAGATGGTCCTGATGGAGAACACTTGCCTCATCGATTAGCGAATGATATGAGTAATTGGATAAAACAACATAAATCAACACCCTTTTTCGCTTATTTTTCTTTTTATTCGGTTCATACACCAATAGAAGCTAGAGCTGATTTAATTAAAAAATATCAACAAAAATCTCCAGAACAATATCATAACAAACCTGAGTATGCAGCCATGATTGAAGCCATGGATTTAGCAGTCGGTAAAGTCCTTCATACTGTCGACTCTTTAAAGTTAGCGGACAATACAATAATCATTTTCACCGCAGACAATGGCGCACATGGTGGACAGACACTATCTCGACCACTACGAGGAGCCAAAGGCATGTTTTATGAAGGCGGCATTCGCGAACCATTTTTTATCCAGTGGCCAAGAAAAGTAAAACCAAACACAGTTAATGCCACTCCAGTTATTGGGAGCGATATATTTCCTACAATAGCAGATATAATGAGAGATAAAACAGTAGAAAATCAATTAGATGGAATAAGTATATTGCCCTTATTGGAAGAAAAATCAATTGCTGATCGAGCTTTATATTGGCATTTTCCTGCTTATTTACAAATGTACAAGGATGACCGTTCCTTTGAAGATTCGCATGATAAACCTTGGTTCCGTACAACACCCGTTAGTGTCATTAGAGATGGTGATTGGAAATTATTGGAATATTTCGAGACTGGTGATTTAGAATTATATAATCTAAAAGATGATATTGGAGAACAACATAACTTAGTAGATGCCAATCCTGATAAATTAAAACAGTTACATCAGAAATTAAAGGCATGGCGAATTGAAACGAATGCACCTGTGCCTACTGAACTTAATCCTGATTATGTTACAGGCATTGCACAATAGAAAAATTATATTGTTTAAGACCAACAACTATCACCCAAGGGGCAATTTATCCTCATGTCTTATTTAACAATCCATCTCTTTAATTGCTCGTAAAATATCTCGCCGACTTATTTGTCCAACCAATTTATTGTTGTTGTCCTTGACGAGTAATCGTTTATACGGAGAGGTTGAAAAGACGTATGCTACATCCATTATATTATCGTCAACGCTAATAGACTTCATCACATTAGACATATAATTAGAGACCGTATCTGGACCTACAGGGGTTCTGTTATACATACTGCCAAATAAGACATTCAAACAATCCTTATCGTCAATAAGTCCAACGACTTCTCCATTACTATCAAGTACAGGGGCACCGGATATTCTGTGTTTCAAAAGAGAGTTAATGACCTCATTAATGTCCATATCCGGAGTAAAGGTGATTAAGTCACGAGTCATATATTCAGTGACTGATGGCGACGGTGCTTTTACATGGTCCATCGTTTCAACTGCTCTAGTTTGAAAATTCTTCATATTGGTTTTTTAATTAAAGTACGAATTATTTTTATTTATCAATATTATTGATCGTATATTTTAAATTCATCAACACATATATTTGTTATATATGTGTAATTCAGAATCAATTTAATTACCTAAAAGCCTTGTTATCATTTCGAATTTAAACAGCCTCATATTCTGTTTGCTTATATCTTTGTGCAAAAATCTAATATGGGGTTTTCAATGAAGGCGGCTTGGAATTATAAATGTCCCAGATGCAGACAAGGGGATATTTTCATCAAGCCTTTGAATCTAAAAAATCCCCTTGCAATGCCTGAAAAGTGTCAGTACTGTGGACAAAAGACTGAACCTGAAATTGGATTTTATTATGGAGCTATGATGGTCTCTTATGCGATCTCTTCATGGTTGTTTTTAGGTATCGTATTATTCTTAGTGTTCTATTATAAATGGACTGTGGAAAGTGCAATGCTTGTTGTTATTGCACTAGCCGTTGTCACTTATCTATGGCTACTACGCTACTCGAGATCACTATGGTTGCATTTAATGGAAAAACATAAACCTGAAGTAGAAGAAAGGGTTAAGCTTGAGATTGCAAATAAAACGGTTGAGCAAAAAGAATGGAAGCCAAGGATATCTAAAAAGAAACAATGAAGCTAGTTTACCTCATCAAAGTCATTTACCCACCGCCCAAACAAATAGCCAAGTTGAATTCCGAATTGTGTATCTCCTTCTGGAAATAACAATGATGGTGTTACAGTAATGAGATTATCGTTTTTTAGTTTGTATCCAAATGCAACACCTACGTCCAAAGCGCCATCATTCGCATCTAATTCTTCCAAAAAGAAACGATGCAAATAACCAACGCGAGGAATAATATCAAAATGCTCCACACGAATTCGGTGATAGACTCGTCCTCTCACCGACCCAATATGTGAAATGGAACTATCCCCAAACCCACTTAACAACGTAAAGTTATACCCAGCTCCAAGAGAGAAACTTAGTGGTAATTTATCCTCGGTCTGTTTCAGTAAATAATAATCTCCAATAACACCTCCAGAAAACACAGTAACAAAATTACGACTTCCAATACTTGCAAATGGAGTGATATCAACGATTCCCTTTATACTTTTTGTAAATGATAATGAGGTCACATCTAGTGCAACATTTGGTTCATATGTAAGTGCTATTGTTCCAGAACTTTCACCTCTTTCATTGAAAAATGATTGTGCATTAATATGTAAACACGAAATAAGGAATAAGACGAGGGTTGTACTTTTCATGCAAGAAATATTCGTTCAATACTAAACGCTAATTCAATAATTTTTCTTGCATTTCCTTTGTCAAAATAATACAAGTCTCAGATTTTCCAAACCACTTATATCTGTTATTCGCTATCCAACGGTAGACAATATTTCTAATTTTTCTAGGTACTATTTTTATGACTGAAAACAATCGATATGGGAATTTCAAATAGCGACTTAATTCTATCGTAAAATCAGAATGAGTAAAATATTCTCCATTTAAAATAAGGAATACCGTTTCGTCTTTTTCCCAATCATAATTCAGTTTCTCGAAAATCTGCTTTGCGGAATCATCCTGAATTCGCAAAAACTTAACCACATTATGTTTATCGTTATTGAGAATAATTTGAATAGCTCTATGACATAAAAAGCATTGCCCATCATAAACGGCGATCGGATGATCAAATGACAATTTTTCTATTTCTTCAATCGACATGCTAAAGGTTAAACAAATAATTCGTGAAGAAGATCTGCGACAGTCTTGATATCTTTAATTTGAATACTGTAATTCGATTTCAATGCCTTTACATTATGTGAAGAAATGAATATCTGTTCGAAACCTAAGCGTTCTGCTTCTTGAATTCGTTGCTCAATGCGACTGACAGATCTCACCTCTCCTGACAAACCTATTTCTCCTGCAAAACAAATCGTCTGCTCTATTGGAATATCATGCATGGAAGATAAAATCGCACACACTGTTGGTAAATCCATTGCTGGATCTTGAATTTTAATCCCGCCAGCAATATTAAGAAACACATCGTGATTAGCGATCACCAAACCACAGCGCTTTTCCAATACTGCCAATAACATATTTAATCGTCTGTTGTCGAAACCAGTCGTTGACCGTTGTGGGCTTCCATAGACTGCCGTACCGACCAATGCTTGTGTTTCTACCAATAAAGGTTGTTTGCCTTCGACTGCCGCCCCAATACAACTGCCACTCAATCTTGCGTCGTGTTGTTGAATCAACAATTCTGATGGATTAGTTACTTCTCGCAGACCAGTTTCCATCATTTCATAAATACCAATTTCATCAGTAGAACCAAACCTGTTTTTTAAGGATCGCAATATCCGATAAGAATAATTCTGATCTCCTTCAAAATGTAAAACGACATCGACCACATGCTCCAATAACTTAGGTCCCGCAATAGACCCTTCTTTTGTAATATGACCAATAATGAAAAAAGGTATATCGTGCTCTTTTGCAAAAAATTGAATTTCTCCAGCGCATTCTTTCAATTGGCTGACGCTACCTGCCATCGAATCCACATCAGGACTCATCAATGTCTGAATAGAATCAATCACGACACAGGCTGGTTGTTTTTCTTTGACTTCTTTAAATATCTTTTTGAGATTGGTCTCCGTAAAAATGTAACACTCCTGATTTCGTATACCGATGCGGTCGGCCCGCATTTTTATTTGAGCAGCACTTTCTTCTCCAGATACATACAGAACAGAATTAAGAAACCGCAATGCCATCTGCAACATTAAGGTTGATTTTCCAATACCTGGCTGGCCTCCCAATAAGACCATCGATCCCTTAACCAATCCGCCGCCCAATACGCGATCCAATTCCTTACTCGAACTTTTTAATCTGTCCGCTTCTAATGTCTGGACCTCTTGGATAAGCTCTGAGGTTTTGTGCGTACGTTCTAAGGAAGACCACGGGTTGCGTTTCTTCTCTGTTTTCGTTTCTTCTTGAATGGTAATTTCCTGTAGTGTGTTCCATTGGCCACAGCTGTTACATCTACCTTCCCAACGCGTCGATTGAGCTCCACATTCAGAACATAAAAATGCTTTCTTTTGCTTTCCCACATGGCAAAACTACACAAAGAGAAGGTTATCTGCTAAAAGTGTTAAATTTTTAAAATAAATGTGTCTCAGCGAAAATAGTATCGTCTTAAGAATGTATTTGATTCCAATCCCATGGACATAGATTTTATTCAAATACAAAGTATATATACAGTCAGTCATAGAACTGATTGTAGATTGTTTTCAATTGGTTTTTTGGGGTTAAACAGGGTTCTACGCAAGTAGACCCCTGTCCATTTTACGGCTATTTGTAAACTTGAGATCAATATTCATTTCCAACATCACTTTTTCGAATAACCGCACATATTCTTCAACATGTGTTTTAGTTTGCGTATTTTAATCTGACTTTCAAGATTTTGATTATGCGCTTATCACTTTTTCTATCCATTTGCTTATTCTATTTTTTTCCTTCAAATGATATTCATACCCAACAAACAATTCCGGATGACCTTCTGAGTGTCTTAGAATGGCGTCAACTTGGTCCATTCAGAGGTGGTCGTGCAGGTACGATTACTGGTGTTGCTCATAATCCCAACCTTTACTACATGGGGACTGCTGGTGGCGGCACTTGGAAAACTAAAGACGGAGGAAATACGTGGATAAATATCTCTGATGGCTTTTATGGTGGATCAATTGGAGCAGTTGCCGTGTCTGAAAGCGATCCAAACATCATTTATGTTGGAGAAGGCGAACAAACAATCAGAGGAGATGTATCATCGGGTAAAGGATTGTGGAAATCTACAGATGCCGGAGAACATTGGGAATTTATAGGCCTGAAAGAATCAGAACACATAGGTCGCATTCGAGTACATCCTACAAATCCAGATATCGTATACGTGGCAGCAATGGGCAACTTATGGAAGCCTAATGATATGAGGGGTGTATACAAATCTGTTGATGGAGGAAAAAATTGGAAAAGAGTACTTTTTGAATCAAATAAAGCAGGTGCTGTTGACCTTATTCTTGACCCTAACAATCCACGCATTGTCTATGCAAGCACTTGGCAAATCAAACGTAATGGATACAGAATGGATAGCGGCGGCCCAGGAAGCAAACTTTGGAAAAGTACCGATGGCGGAGAAAATTGGACAAACATTACCCAAAACAATGGCTTGCCTTCAGGGGTACTTGGTATTATAGGTGTCACTGTTTCTCCAGTCAACTCAAATCGTCTTTGGGTAGCTATAGAAGCTAAAGACGGAGGTATATTTAGAAGCGATGATGCTGGAAAGACCTGGAAAATGACAAGTTCGAATAGAGAACTCAGACAACGTGCTTGGTATTATACCAGACTATATGCAGATACTCAAAATGAAGATGTTGTTTATGTTTTGAATGTTGGCTTTTGGAAATCAAAAGATGGTGGTGAAACTTTTGACCGCATTCGGACTCCACATGGTGATCATCACGATCTATGGATTTCTAAAGACGACAACCAACGTATGGCAATCGCTGATGACGGTGGTGGACAAATTAGTTTTGATGGTGGAGAAAACTGGACAAGCTATTTAAATCAACCGACTGCGCAGTTCTATAGAGTGACAACTGACGATCATTTTCCATACAGGATTTACGGCGCGCAACAAGACAACAGCACCGTAAGAATTTTACATCGCACGTCTGCCAATTCCATTACTGAAAGACATTGGGAACCAACAGCTGGTGGTGAAAGTGCACACTTGGCGCCGGACCCCTTAGATAATAATATAGTGTATGGTGGCACCTACAAAGGATACATGATGCGAAAAGACCACAACACAGGTCAAACAAGGAGCACCAATGTCTGGCCAGACAATCCAGCAGGGAGCGGTGCCGAAGTCATGAAGTATCGATTCAATTGGAATTATCCATTATTTTTTAGTCCACACAATCCAAAGCGTTTGTATGCGACTTCTAACTATGTGCACGTCTCTGAGAACGGTGGTCAGTCTTGGGAAGTCATTAGTCATGACCTTACTAGAAATGACCCTGAAACCATTAAAAGTTCTGGTGGAGAAATTACACAAGACAATACAGGAGTAGAATTTTATGCCACTATTTTTGCTGCAGCAGAATCCACATTAGAAGAAGGAGTATTGTATGCAGCAAGTGATGACGGGCTGGTTCACGTAACTCGCGACGGTGGAAAAAACTGGGATAACATCACCCCTAAAATGGCACCAAAGGACAACATGATGAATTGCATTGATATACATCCAACAAAAAAAGGAGTTGCATACCTAGCAGCCACTTCTTATAAATTTGGAGATTACACACCTTACTTATACCGAACAGATAACTACGGTAAATCTTGGAAACTGATTACTAACGGCATTCCAAATGATCAATATACCAGAGCGATAAGAACAGACCACAAACGAGAAGGTTTGTTGTATGCAGGCACAGAATGGGGCATGTATGTGTCCTTTAATAATGGAGATAATTGGCAACCATTACAGCTAAACTTACCTATAGTGGCCATACGAGATTTGCATATCAAAGACAATAGCTTGATCGCAGCGACACATGGAAGAAGTTTTTGGATGATTGATGATTTGACTCCTTTGCAGGAAATGTCAGCTGACCTAGCAAAAAAAACGCACTACTTATTTGAATCTAAACCTGCTTACAGAATGGCACAAGGAGGTCGAGGAAGAGCAAACTCCTTGAAGGAAGGAACAAATGTTTCTGCAGGTGTTGCCTTTTATTATTATGTGAATGAAATTTCTGACAATGATACACTGCTACTCACAATCAAAGATACTTCAGGTGAAGTGATCAAAACCATCAGCAGTAAAGACAAACAAAATCCACTCAAGTCAGGCAAAGGCGGACACATCTATCAATGGGATATGAGATATGAAGGCTTTAAAGAATTTGATGGTATGGTGTTGTACTCCTCTCCGAACAGAGGTCCGAAGGCGATTCCCGGAAATTATACCGCTGAGTTGAGTTTAAATAAAAAAGTAGAAGCACAAACTTTTTCTATTGTACCTGATCCAAGAATGGAAACCACTCAAGAAGAATATGTAAAACAATTTGATTACCTCATAAGCGTTAGAGATGAAGTCAGTAAAGCACATCAAGCCATTATCGACATCAGGGAATTGAAAAGTGACATAGAGTTCATGAAGAAGAAGTTGAAGAAATCTTCTAACAGCACATCCGCTTTAACCGAGGAGTTAAACTCATTTGTTTCAGATTTGGAGGTCATTGAAAACAACATTCACATGACCAAAAATGAGTCTTATCAGGATCCGCTAAACTATGGTATTCGCATCAATAATCGTCTTTCATTTTTAATAGCTGATCAGCAACGTGGAGATTATGCCCCTACTGATCAGGCATACAGTGTACGTGATGAATTGATTGTAGAATTAGATAAAGAGATTGGCGATTTAAATCAACTGATCAATACTTCTCTACCTAAATTAAACAACATCATGGGAGAATTTGGTTTGCAGCTGTTATCAGACAGATTGGTTAGAAGGCCTTGATATAAGTGATAGCTTGAATACCTATTGATCTATTTTTTACTAATTCCTAATCAAATTCTGAAAAGAGATATTTTGATTTATATTATTCTTAGAGAAATCATTCATATCCAGTGCTAAAGTGAAAGACAAATCCGCATAACTTTTAAATAAGTTGTTACTGGCATCAAAAATACAGACAGTATAATCAGATGAAAAGGGGTTGACATAGACAAAATCACTATCAACAGTTGGAAATAGTGTGATCTGATTGTCAAGTAATTCATATTCTATTGGAGCATTTGGTATTAGGTGTAATAGCCACAACTTAGACATTAGACAAAATCGTCTTCCTTATATTCTCGCTGCGTGACTATTGGTTCCTCCTGATATTCATTCAATGAGTCTTCTTGATATTCTGGAGTTATGTCATCGTATCTTTGTGGAGCTTCTTCCCTATTTTGCTTAGGAATTTCACGTGCTTTCTGTCTTTGAAATTTTTGGAATTGACGCATCAGCATTGGGCCAAACATCATTAACAATCGGATAAGCATTCTTCCTCTCATGAGTACATTTTTTCTTTTGACGTAGAATCAAGTGTTAAGGTACACAATGGCCTTAAAAGTCTTTTTACAGATGAAAGTTCATTTGATTTTATGTAATAATGATACAGATGTCATCATACTATAAAGAAATATTATGAAGGCTATCTATCTATTACTACTTATACATTCTATATTCTATTCAACTCCGATAGAAACTACATCTGTAAACTCAACTATCGAAGAAGTCACTGTCTTTCAAAATAGTGCAAGAATTACAAGAAGAACCAAAATGATTTCCGTTGATAACAATAGACATATATTTAAACTAGAGGGAATATCACCATATATAGATAAAGAATCCGTACAAATAAAAATGAGTGGTGATGGGTATTTATCTCAAGTTAAATACGTCAAAAATTATCTGCTATCTCAACAATACAATAATCAAATTAAATCATTAAAGAATAATTACAACACTAAAAAAGATAGTCTTGGACTAATTACATTAAAGCTAAAAAGTCTTAAGGAGCAAGAACATTTTCTGAAATCTAATATCCTAATTACAGGAGAAAATCAAAGTCTCAAGCTCATAGACCTATCTGAAATAGCTGAGTACTATAGCTCAGAAATTGAAGAAATTTTTTCTAACATTTATGGGAACGAACAAACAGAGAAGAAACTCAAAAAAGAAATGGCTTTAATAAACGCACAAATTAATGAACTAAAACCAAAAGTTGCTGCCATCCCATACGATGTGCTTGTCACTGTCACCAGTAAAAAGTCCCAGTCCATTTCACTACAAATGATCTATCAGGTTGCTAATGCAGGATGGTATTCTTCCTACCATCTTCGTGCTGAAAAAATGAACCAACCAATAGACCTTGTTCACTTCGCAAATGTCTATCAAAACACAGGAGAAAAATGGGAAAATGTCATGCTAAGCTTTACCAATGAAAACGCCAATCTGTCTAAAAATATCCCTACACTTTTACCTATGGTTATTCCTCCAGATAACAAACAGGCTTTTAATTCTTCAAGCCATAGAAAAAATGAATTCTCTGGTCAATTTAATGGCATTATAGATCGCATAAGCGGATACGTCTATGACTCCTTTGGTGAAGGTCTAATTGGTGCTAACATAAGAATAAACAATACGACAACAGGAACATTAACAGATTTAGATGGGTACTTTGAATTACATATCCCTCACAATAAAAACCCAAGCATCACTATTTCATATACAGGTTTCAATAGCCAATCAATACACATCACACAGCCTCAAATGAACATATACCTAGAGCAAGGAGAATTACTTGACGAAGTAGTAGTAACTGGAGTTGGTGGTGCAGCTAACGGCTTAGCCCTTAAAAAACAAAAACCTGAACCAGTTTCCTATTCTTATTCTAGCCCAGAATCGAGCATAAAAAAGACCAACCTAAATTTTAAATACATCATGAAGGTTCCTTATACCATAATAGATGATTCCAAAAATAATGAAATCGCTTTACGCGAATTGCAACTTGAAGCATCCTTTAAACATAAAGCTATTCCTAAGCTATCCGATAAAGTATACCTCACAGCTTTTGTAGATGAATGGGAAGATAAAAATTTACTTAAAGGAAATATGAATCTCTATTACGAAGGCGCCTATATTGGAAAATCTTTGCTAGACCCATCTGTGTTAAAAGACAGTATTCAAATCTCATTAGGCATAGATACCAATATTAAAATCGAAAGAGAAAGAACGCGCTATTGGACAAAAAAGAAATTGATATCTGGAAAAAAACATACAGAAATCTCTTACTCTATCTATGTCAAAAACACCAAAGACAACGCTATTAATTTAGAAATTTGGGATCAGATTCCGATATCTACGATAAAATCAATTAAGGTAGAAAAAAATGAAATTAGTGAAGGGTTTAAGCTTAATAGACAAAATGGAATTGGACATTGGGATATAACATTGGATGCAGCTAAAAGCCGAAATTTTACAATTAGTTATAATTTAAACTATCCTAGTCATTATCACTTTAATTTATAAAATGAGCGTTTAACAATGGAAGTGTATAATATGACTGGGAGTTATGTTTTTATATAGATTGTTAAATGCTAGATTCATTTCTAAAATCTTTTTGTGTCATTATTAAAGGAATTCCAATCAAGATGAGTGCAACCATATTTATCAAAATGACATTATGAATGGCACCATAATAAATTGAAATACCACTATCAATTATGAACCATAATAAAAGTCCATACCACATTGCTTTGTATGCCCAAGCTTCTTTTTTCTTAAATGAGTTTTCCGAAATCATTACCATCAGAATGTGAAATACCACAATACTCCCACCTATAATTCCAAAAAGCCAATTCTTAAATTCTAAACTATGTGGTTCAAATTCAGTTCCATTCAAGAAAGTATTTTTTGTGTAATTATTGTGTACTTCAAAGAAGATAGAATTTCCAGCAAATGCCACCAACAGCCCAACAATAATTGTCATCACATTAGCGTATGTCAACCATTTTTACCAAAAATGAAACCTCTTATCTCCTTAGTTCATTTTTAAATTTCGTTTATCTGGTCGCTGCTAATACAATGGTAATTTGAAGAGTGAATTTATTGTAAATTATTCCACATACCTCACCGTCTCCACCCAATGCAATGCCTTCTTATCACTCACATGTGCAATCTGATGTCGACAACTCACACCACAAGCCACGACGGTATCTTCCTTTTTCATTTCCCTCAAAGCAGGAAACAATCTATCCTCTCCCACTTTTAAGGACAGCTCATAATGCTCTTTTTCGTAGCCAAAAGATCCTGCCATACCACAACAGCCGGTATCAAGTACTGTATGTTTTCCAGTACCATTACCATACAATTGATCTATAGCTTTCAGTCCATAAATCGCTTTTTGATGGCAATGTCCATGTACATGTATATTCTCTTTTGTGGGTTCGAATTGACCCGTTAGTTTTCCTTCTTTTTGTTGATTCCAAAGAAAGACATCAATCATATGTATGCCAGACTTAAGTGCTTCGGCCAATAATTCATCATCAATTAAATCCGGTAAATCCAAATGGAAAGATGTCGCACAACTGGGTTCGCAAATGACAATTGGAATCCCTTTCCGGATATAAGGCAGCAATTTTTGAGCGACAGCAGTTCCGTCCTTTTTAGCATTCTTTAACCAGCCGTTAGAAATGCGAGGGCGCTGGCAGCATCCCACTTCGGCAAGCACGACTTTAAAGCCACAGCTATCTAACAATTGCACAGCAGCTTTCCCAATATTAGTTTCGTGATAATTGATGTAGGTATCAGCAAATAAGACAACTTCATTTGTATTTGCTGTCGTATAGTTTTTATTAAACCATGAAGACAATTTCTCTGAGGCGAATTCTGGCAGCTTGTGCTTCTTCTCAATGCCTGCTACTTTTTCTAGCATTGCTCTAAATGGATAAGAGCGCTGCACTGCATTTACAAGTGGCGCTAATGCACCAGAATATTTCTTTGATTGTGCTGCAGAACTGTTGATTAGTTTCTCTCTAAAACTAATGTTGCCTTCATCATACTTTCGTTGCCAAACTTCGCTCTTCAGTTTTGCCATATCGACATTGCTTGGACATTCCGATTTACACGCCTTACAAGACAGACACAAATCCATGACTTCCAACAATCTGTCATCGGTCATCCCACCTTCTAGTTGCCCAGACATTGCCAGCCGAAGTGCATTAGCACGACCTCTTGTTGAATGCTCTTCATCTTGTGTTGCCTTAAAGCTTGGACACATCGTTCCACCTGATTTTTTGCGACACTCGCCTACTCCAGAACACATATGTACCGAATCTTGAAACGAGACGTCTTCCCGATAATGAAACACTGTCTCTAAAGGCTTATCAGTATACTTCGCTCCATACCTCAAGTTATGATCGATCGGAGGTGCATCAACAATTTTACCTGGATTCATGAGTCCGTGCGGATCAAATAAATGCTTTACCTCTTTAAATAATTCGTACAACCGATCTCCAAAAAATTCTTTATTGAATGGACTTCTGACCAAACCATCACCATGCTCGCCACTCCAAGACCCTTTATATTTTTTCACTAGTTGAAATGTCTCTTCTGCTATATGTTTGAATCGATCAATATCTTCTTGGGCTTTCATGTTGAGAAATGGCCGAACATGTATAACTCCCACACTGGCATGTGCATAAACAGCGGCTTCTGTTTGGTATTTATCACAAACAGCTTGGACTTCTGCTATATAATCCGCCAATACTTCAATCGGTATAGCAGCATCCTCTATAAAGGCAATAGCTTTCTTTTCATCCTTTCTTCCCAACATCAAACCCAGTCCCTTTTTACGAATCATCCACACATCATCCATGGATTTTGAGTCTGTGAAAATAGGAAATGCGTAACCGTAATTTTTGTTCTTCAAATCAGCAACCATTGCATTAGCCCGACTAAGCACATCTTCATGCGTATCTCCAAAAAATTCTACGATCTGTACTGAAATGGGATCACCATCTATCCAATGAGTGTGTCGTTTAGTTGTCAAATTTTCACGACTCATCCCTATCACAGTATCATCTAATATTTCTATGCATGAAGGAGAATATTTCACCATTGTTGGAACTGCTCGTATAGCATCTAGACGTTCACTAAAATGAACGACACAGACTATTTTAACAGTTGGCAATTTTTCCAAATTTACTGTAGCTTCTAAAGACAAGCCAAGTGTTCCTTCACTTCCACAAAACACCTTACTGAGATTCCATTTATCAGTATAAACAAATTCATCCAACGGATAGCCTCCAACTCGTCGCATTGTTTTTGGAAATCGTTCCTTTATCTCATCTGAATGATCGTAAATGTATTTTCGAAAGGTCTTATATATTTCTGCTTCACGATCATCACCATTACAAACAGCATCAAATTCTTGCTGATTAGTCTCATTCAATTGCAACTCCGTCCCATCACTTAACAATACCTTTAAACCAAGTAGGTGATCAATCGTCTTACCGTATAAAATACTCTTTGTCCCAGAAGAATTGTTACCAATCATTCCGCCAAGATTTGCACGACTACTTGTCGCAGGGTCTGGTGCATAAATCAACCCATGTTTTTTCAAAAATATATTCAAGTCATCCCTCGCAATGCCTGGCTGCACACGCACCCATTGTTCATCTTCATTGAATTCCAAAATCTGATTCATATACTTTGAAAAATCCAACACCATAGAATTACCTACTGTTTGGCCAGCAAGACTTGTCCCGCCACCACGAGGCAAAATGGATACCTTGTGACTGACTGCAAGCTTTACTGCCTGCTTTACGTCTTCATCATGTTTTGGCAAGACAATAACGATTGGATCTATTTGGTATAAAGATGCATCCGTGGCGTACATGCCCAGACTGTAGTTATCTGATAAGACATCACCTTGTATTGTCTCTTGTAATTCGGAAATAAAACTTGTATTCTGCACGATGACTTGAAGTTACATTGTCTGTGGCAAGATCAAAAGTATTTTCTTATTTAAACTAAATTTGACCAAGAATTAAATTTCAATTCAGCTATGTATAGCAGTGTAATAGTAGACGCAAACTCGACATCCTAACTATTCTTTCAAAATGCTTTTTAATAGCTCATTTGTGAAAATCTTATTTGCCATGTCCTTTCCCCAAATTTGGTAAGTCAGTTTTGATGGATGAACACCATCACTAAAAAAATCAGTCGCCTCTCCAGTTATTTGAAATCTATCCATCCAACTTTGTAGTGTTATTTTCTCACCGAAATAAAACACATGGTCATACTCGTGTGTAATCTTTTCTAATTCATCTCCCAAAACTTCGACAAGATTTCCTATTGTGAACTTTATCAAAGATGTAAATGCAGGAAACTCCTTAATTGGTGGCATATTGCAAAAGACAATAATCGTGTTTGGAAACTTTTGCATGAGTGATTCAATCAACGCACGTATTTGCGCTTTCCATTTTGAAGGTCGATTAAGTGTAAAAGCATCATTGGCACCTAAACCCACAATGATCAAGTCCGCTTCTTTCTTGGCAATTGTTGGCAGTAAATTCTTTTCAACCATATTTGCGGTATAACCACTCTTAGCATAGACTTTCCAAGAAATATTGAGTTCGAGTAATCTTGACAATTCACGAGCAAAGTTTCCTGTAAATCCTTCTTCATGTGTTTTTACACCTACTCCTGCAATCGTGCTTTCTCCAATGGAAATAACTTTCAAGATACGGTCTGGTTTACCTGTCGATTCGAAATATCCTTCAGTTCCTATTGCTTCTGGTAACTTGGGTACATTCGCTGAAATTCGTTTTCCTTGATAATACATCAATGGAAGAAGAGGCAATGAAATAATGACTCCTGATAAATATTTAAAATTCATTAGAGTTTGAATAACATACTTTTAAATAAGTTGTCGTATTTCAACATATCATACATAAGAATGCAAACATTCTATTCGAAGAGTATATCTAAATGAGTTTGTGCAGATTTATCGCACAAGCAAATAGCAAGTCAACTAATCAATCTACAAAATCTCCTTCAATGCACTCAACAACATGTTGACGTGATTTTTATCACAGCTATGTCCCATGAGTCCAATTCGCCATAATTTACCAGCAAAGGCGCCAAGACCTCCACCAACTTCAATGTTGTATTCGTTCAATAGTTTTTTCCTAATAGGCAATTCTTCTACTCCTTCAGGAAGGTACACTGCATTTAACATTGGCAACCGATATTCTTTATCAACCAAATAGCTAAAACCAAGTTCTTCCAGTCCGTCTCTTAAATGCTCATGCGTTTCTTGATGTCTTTTAAAACGAGCTTCAAGTCCTTCTTCCAAAACTAATCTGTACGCTTCACGAATACCATAAATCTGTGATACAGGAGCAGTGTGATGATAGGCTCTTTTGGCACCAGCCCAATAATTTTTTACTAATGATAAATCTAAGAACCAACTTTGGACAGGTGTTGTCCTTGCATCTAATGCCTCCACTGCACGGTCACTAAAAGACACTGGGGATAATCCTGGAGGCGCACTCAGGCATTTCTGTGTGCCTGTGTAAATGGCATCAATACCCCAATCATCCACTCTTAAATCCGTACCACAATAAGAGGTCACTGCATCAACCACAAACAATGCTCCCTTATCATGGACGAGTTTGCTTATCTCTTCTAACGGTTGCAAAACGCCTGTAGATGTCTCCGCATGAACGATTGCAACCAATTTTGGATCGCAATTTTCTAAAGCAGCTTTTACATCTTTAGGATCAATTGGTTTACCCCAATCTTGTTGAACCATATGCACGGTTGCTCCTGCTCTTTTGGCAATGTCAGCCATCCTACCACCAAATACACCATGTTGACAAATCAACACCTCATCTCCAGGCTCAATTAAATTTACTAGACATGTTTCCATTCCCGCACTTCCAGGAGCTGACACGACAAAACTCAAATTATTTTTTGTCTGAAAAGTGGCTTGCACCATCTTCTTGACTTCATCCATAATAGATACAAATTCTGGATCTAAATGACCGATCATCTGCGTTGATAATGCCTTATACACACGAGGGTGCATATCACTAGGACCTGGGCCCATTAATATTCGAGGACTTGTATTGAGTTCTGTGTAATTCATATCATTATATTGTATAAGTAAACATCCACTTTTCTATTGACAAATAAAACTATTATACTTTTTCTTTCTGTTTTTTCGAGTAGTATTCTGATCTATGTTCTTTCCAATAGTTTAGCATCGTACAATCTCTTTTTATGATGCAAATCAGCTCGGACAATAAAGGCCAAACTTAAAAAGAAAAACGAGCCTGTTTTTATCGACTCTACCATATCGTTAATCACATTGATTGTAAGTACCATAATCAAACAAACTAAGGACGCCATAACCAATTGCTTCTCAAATCCACTTAATTGATGATACAGATATTGGCCTCTTAATACCGCTGTAATGCAAATACTTAAAAATAAAAGCAGACCTATAAATCCTTGCTCAACAAGTAATAAAAAATAATAATTGTGTATTGTCGACTTTTCAGGATTATCACTTACATATGTTTTAAATGCTGTAATGGCATATTCTTTATAATTAGAATAAAATGAACCTGGACCAAAACCAACAATTGGTTTTTCTTTCACCATATAATAACCAGCAACCCATCTGTAGGCACGCTCCATAGTAGAGATATCCTGACCTTTAGCAGTAGCATCAATCAGATCATCAAATTTTTGATGTGAAATAGTCTTGTTGTAATCGGGCGCATATTGAATGAATTCATTTTTACTGATCAAATGCACAGTAACAAAAATTGCAACTCCCATAGAGAATAGGATAGCAGGTAAAGCTAATCGCCATTTAAAGATATAACTCGCAGCTATCCCTATAAATATTGCACCTATTGCAGCTCTTGTGTATGAAAAGATAATTGCAGCCACAAAATACAAACCTAACCCAACCAATAGCCCTTTAAATCTGCTATTGCTCTCTTTAATATACAACCAAAGAAACGGCAATGTGAACAATATAAGACAGGCATAATTAACATGATTTCTAAATATAGGATAAACAGATGGATTAATGTCTTTAAAGGAAAAGCCTGTTTGCGCATGGTTAAACCAAACATACAGACAAGCCAAACAAACCCCAATGAGTAAAACACCAATATGCTTTATAAAATCCGACTTCGCTTTTAACACAAAAAATGAAAAACCATAAAAAGGTATGATATACCAACTTTTGGAAAGCAAGTATTTTAAAGATATAATTGTCTCTGTTGAGGTAATTGTAGTAAAAGTTATCCAAGCAAATTGGACAATAAGTAATAACGATATTGGATGATTAAAATAATTGCTTCCAATTTTTTTGGCATTAGATAACCCAAGCAATAAACTAACAGCGGTAATTAATACCAAAATTAATTCTGTTGGAAAATCTAAACCAAAACCACCAGGCAACTCCAACTCTGTCGAAAATGGCAATGCCATAAATAAAAACAGATAAAGAATTTTTGGCTGATAAACAACCCAGGTACCAAGGAGAAAAATGAAAGGAATTGCATATACCAATAATGAATCTAGAGCACCAGCACAAATGACGCTTAGTATTACCAATGCAATAAATCCAACTGTAAAAAAGCCTAAATTATGCTGCTGTGTGTTGATCATTTTTCAAATATGTTTCATACACAATTGCATATAACGACATGAATAAAAAACTTAGAAAAGTTGCTGCTATAACGTATATCGATCGTTTGGGTCTAGACTTGTATATCGGCACTTCAGGTTCCTCCACTTGAATAATACCTGACACTGGTGAATTAAAACTAGCCTGTAATTGCGAGTGTCTTTCTTTGTCAATTGCAATTTGTCGAGTCATCTGAATTTGCTGCCTTTCCAACGAAGCTATTTCATTAAACCCAGCATTGAATCTTTGAATTTTATTATTTATGCTAGATACTTGTTGATCTATTCCATTTTTCAATGCAGAATAAAAATCAAGCGAATCACTGTTATCTTGTACAAGATTAGAACTTAATTTTGCAGCAATTGATATCTTTTTTGCGTCAAGAGAAGACTGCTGTGACAATAAAATTTCACTTTGATTAGTCAGGTCAAAAATACCGTAATCTTTTTTCAATTGACTTAAGGAGTCATTGATGATGCTTATATCAGCTTCACTTTCCAGAATTTTCACTTTATAAGATTCCAATAAATTCTGCTGAGACTTTTTCCATTGACCTGAAGCAGATTGATCTATATAATTAGTTGCTGCCTTTGTCAATTCGTAACTCAAGTTTCTGTCCTTATCCTCAATTCCAAGCGATATAGCTCCAAATTTCGTCTTTTGAACAGTCATCATTTTATCCAACTTCTCTCTGACTTTATGTGCCGCGTTGTTGCTTGAAGGATCAATGTTGTACTTATTGTAGAGATCAAATTGCTCAATCAACTTTACTTTTAATGGGCTAGAATATGCAATGCTTAGCAATCGGTCAATGTCAAGATCATTCCCATAATAATCAACATCTCTGTCCGAATCCCCCAATGGCATTGGTTTGGCGAGATCCTGACTTGCTGCATAGAATAATGAATTCGATTGATAATAATTAGGCATGAGTAAGGCAGCTACAATACTTAGTATTGCACAGACGATCGTCACAGTCAGAATGGTTTTTTTCCATTTCCAGACAGTTTTGATTACCCCAACCAAATTAGTCTCCTTCATCAACTTGACAAAAGTGCAATAACAGTACCAAGAACCCTTTTGGGAAGACATTTTGCCTTAACAAATAAGGATTCAATCCAATATATCATTTCGATACTAGCTAAAATGATGCATAACCATGTAAGAATTGCTCAAGTCTTCTACATCTTGGTATTAAATGAAGTCTTTATCATTGAATTTCCTTGGCAATGGTTCTTCTATTTCTTTTAACTCCAAAGAGTCATCAATTTGATCCTCAATATATCGAGGTTCAGAAGCAGAATAATCATCATATGGCTTATTGCCATAAACATCAAAGCGAAATCCAAACAAAGAAAAATAATTTAGCACTAGTAAGGCCAAACAAGAAGTGATGACAATACCAACCACTTGGAAAGGAATAATTCCCAGTATTTGGAAACCAATCATAACGATACTGGCTGCTAATGCTACACCCATTAAGGAGCTAAAATCCTTTTTCTTTTTGGTTAGACTTGCCGATTCAGATTCATGTACGACACTTTCTTTTTTGGACACAGAGCTTAAGGTGGGAATAAAAAGGCCTTTGTTAGATACGGCAAATACCTCAACAGGTTCTCCGACATTTTTAAGATCGAACGAACCAATCAATTCTGTATTAACTGAATCCTTATTTTTCACTTGATCTCGTATTGCCCTAGACATAAGAATAGAGTTTGCTTCTGCAATAGATTCGAGTCGCGAAGCTATATTAATGCCATCACCATAATAGTCATCTTTGTTGTGAATTACCTCCCCAAGATGTGCACCAATGCGAACTGGCACTTCTCGGGCTTTTTTAAATTCTTGTTGCATTTTGATGGCACATTTAATCGCATCAGATGGGATGTCAAACAACATGAGACAGCCATCTCCATAATTCTTGATGACCTCTCCACCAAAGGCGGGTACTAAATCGCTGATAATCTTTTTGTATTTATCAAGGGTATCGAGTCCTTTACTTTCACTTTCATTCATCAGTTTTGTGTACCCAATAATGTCCGCAAATAATATGGCAGCTAGTCTTCTTGTTCCATTCATAATTTATAAAATAACGTTTGTAATTGTAAAGTGCAGATTTTTTTATAAATCCTGTAACCTTTGATTAGTAATTCCAATCTAGAACTATAAGACTAAAGGCACCATGGTTCTGTAATTGCCCTTTTTAAATTAGCAAAGAATATCTCATCTTTAAATAGTAATATGGAAGATATGTTCACTCTCCAACAAGGCTTGACTAATTTTCAAAAGAAGAACGATATCGTTTTTACCAAGCAGCAATTGTCAAAAGAAGGGAAGGAATTTTTAGACTGTCATGACATTGCACATGTTGTATTTGGATGTGACACGACTATGTACGGAGAAGGCATTGTAAAGCTTTGGACAACATTTGGTACCACACTAAGCTTCTGGAAAGTTGTCAGAGGATACAATGAAGTACGTGCTTTTCAGTTGTTTAAAAAGTACAGTTTTAGTCATGTCATAAAAAATATTGGTCGATTGCTAATGGCTACACCCAAAACGATATTCAGAGCTAAGAAAATGTCGAAGCCTTGGCCATTTAGTAATTATTCAGCGTATTTGGACACCTCACTAACAGACATTAGACGTGAGTTTAATATCAAGATTATAAGATAGGAATAAGCTTGCAAATAAAGTCTAAAAAATGGACTACTTTTGCTGCGTGGAAAACTTGAGGCGCTTGATTGGCATCTATGCTGATGATAAGCGAACGACAGAGATTGTGCAAACACTTCAAGCCAAAGCTCCAACCAGAATTTTTCTGGGTAAAATGGTAGGAGCCCTGGAATGCTTTGTCCTAAACGGAATAAAACAACACTCCAAAGCCACACACATCTTCATTGCCAACGATAAAGAAGAAGCGGCATACATCCAAAATACGCTTGATAATTTGAATGAGGAAAAGCCCGCTTTGTTTTTCCCAGATTCGTTTCGACGGCCCACCGTTTATGAAGAGATCAATCGAAATAACGTTCTGACAAGAACAGAAGCCATCAACAAAATCAATCTGTTTTCTAATGTTGGCCAAGTCATCGTCACCTACCCTGAAGCCATATTTGAAAAAGTAGCTGATCCATCTTTGATTGATAAAGAAAAAATCGAGATCCACAAAGGAGAAGACCTTGACGTCGATACCATAATCGAACTGATGGTCGAATATGGCTTTGAGCGAACAGACTTTGTCTATGAGCCAGGTCAATTTTCGATCAGAGGTGGCATCATCGATATCTTTTCTTATGGTAATGAATGGCCTTATCGCGTAGAATTATTTGATGAAGAAGTAGAAACCATTCGGACATTTAATCCGATGACTCAGTTGTCTTTACGCAATATTTCGAAAATTGCAATCATACCAGACATTAATAAAAAGTATTCGACGCAACAGAAGGTAAGCATCTTCAAGATACTTCCTGAAAACAGCGTGGTGTGGATAAGAGATTACGACATGGTGATTGACCGACTGGAAATTTGCCTTAAAAAAGTAGAAGAGTTTAGTCGCAATTTGAATTTGAAGGAGGAAGAAGAATTACAGCAATTCTATTCTGACAGAGCATTTATTTTGCCAGATCAAGTCATTCAAGAAATTTCAAATAATCACGTCATTTTCCAGCAGCGTAATCAGCTAAACATTGACTTTGATTTATCACTTACTTATAATATAAAGCCGCAACCATCTTTTAATAAGAATTTTAGTTTATTAATCGATGATTTTAGAAAAAAAGAAAAGGAAGGTATAGAGACGTATTTATTTACGGACAACAACAAGCAAATAGAACGCTTCGATAATATATTTGAAGATCTAAATGCCAATGTAAAATACCATCCAGTAGTGACATCCATACATAAAGGCTTTATCGATCCCGAAAATAAAGTGGCGTGTTTTACTGATCATCAAATTTTCGAACGTTTTCACAGATATAGATTAAAAAAAGGTTTTACAAAAGAACAAGCATTGAATTTAAAAATGCTTCGTGAATTCCAACCTGGTGATTTTGTTATTCATATAGATCATGGTGTTGGTCGATATTCAGGTTTAGAAAAAATAGACATAAATGGCCATGTCCAAGAATCAGTCAGACTTGTCTATAAAAACAATGACTTATTATATGTATCAATAAACTCATTACACAAAATCTCAAAGTTTGTTGGAAAAGATGGTACAGCACCTCGACTAGATAAAATCGGTAGCGATGCTTGGAAAACACTAAAAAGAAAGACAAAGAAAAAGGTAAAAGATATTGCAAAGGAATTAATCAAGTTATATGCTAAGCGAAAAGCTTCTAAAGGATTTGCCTTTGAAGAAGATGGCTACTTACAAAATGAATTAGAAGCGAGTTTCATTTATGAAGACACGCCTGACCAATTCAAAGCAACTAATGATGTCAAAGCTGACATGACAAAAGAACATCCGATGGATCGCTTAATTTGTGGGGATGTTGGATTTGGTAAGACAGAAATTGCCATTCGTGCAGCATTTAAAGCTGTAGTAAGTGGAAAGCAAGTAGCGATACTCGTTCCGACCACAATACTAGCTTTACAACATTATAAAACAATTTCTGAACGCCTAAAAGACTTTGCTGTTGATGTGGACTATGTCAATCGATTTCGGACAACGGCTGAGAAAAAAGAAATCTACGAAAAGCTAAAAGAAGGAAAAATAGACATCATCATTGGTACCCATGCTATACTTAATAAAAATATGGGCTTTAAAGATTTGGGATTATTGGTCATTGATGAAGAGCAAAAATTTGGCGTTGCTGCAAAAGAGAGATTGAAAAGTTTTAAAGTAGATGTGGATACACTGACCTTGACTGCAACACCAATTCCAAGAACATTACAATTCTCGTTGATGGCGGCAAGAGATCTATCCATCATCAGAACTCCGCCACCTAATCGTCAGCCGATTCACACAGAGCGCAGAATATTCAGTGACGAAATAATCCGAGATTCAATTTACTACGAAATAAATCGAGGAGGTCAAGTTTTCTTTGTACACAATCGCGTAAAGTCATTACCAGACATAACAGCAATGATTACACGTTTATGTCCAGACATAGATGTCGCGATGGCCCACGGCCAATTGGATGCAAAAGACTTAGAGAAGACTCTACTTAATTTTATAGATCGAAAATACGATGTGCTGGTTTGTACAAACATTATCGAAACTGGACTGGATATTCCAAATGCGAATACTATCATAATCAACAATGCCCATAATTTTGGCTTAAGTGATTTACATCAATTAAGAGGGCGTGTAGGTCGATCAAATAAAAAGGCTTATTGTTATTTATTTGCACCACCATTATCTGTTCTAACGCCAGAAGCAAGAAAACGGATAAAGACCTTAGAAGAATTTTCGGACCTGGGAAGTGGCTTTGATATTGCGATGCGAGATTTGGACATTAGAGGAGCAGGTAATTTATTAGGAGGAGAGCAAAGTGGATTTATTGCGGATATTGGTTTAGAGACATATCAAAAAATACTTGAAGAAGCCATTCATGAATTAAAAGAGACAGAATTTAAAGATGTCTTTGAAGAAGAAAACAACAAAGAAGGCCGTCAGTATGTACGCGATGTCGAAATCGAAACAGATATAGAAATGTTAATTCCAGATTATTACATTAGTAATATCCAAGAACGACTAAAATTATATACACAACTTGACTCTATAGAAAACGAAGAAGCTTTGGATGACTTTGCCCAAATGCTTAAAGACCGTTTTGGAAAATTACCGAGAGAAGTAAATGAATTGTTTAACGGATTAAGACTAAGGTGGATTTGCAAGCTATTGGGTTTTGATCGGTTGTCACTAAAGGCTAGAAAATTGCGGTGTTATTTTGTCAGCAATCCACAAAGCAGTTTTTACGAGGGCGATTTCTTTCATGCAGCACTCAATTACATTTCTACAAAAGGAATAGAGCAAGGGTTGACTTTGAAACAATCGCGCACATTTTTAATTTTGATAAAAGATGGAGTGAAGAATTTGCAGGAAGCCAGAGTTTTATTGATGTCAATTCTGGAAGACGTACAAGGACAGTTGAAGCAAGGGAGCAAGGAACAAGAAGTAGAGACAATGAGTTAATATCAATATCTACAAAGGGACTTTCACCTTTACTGTAAACCCATCAGATTTATCTAACTCAAATGTACCATCAAGAGCTTCCGTCCGGGCTGCAATACTTCGCAATCCAAATCCGGTTGGTGATTGCCTTGTGAACCCATTCCCATTATCATGAATGCTTAATACAAGATTTTTAATCTGGATACTCAATGTAATAGTTGTTTCAGTACCATTAGAATGTTTCAATATATTGGCTAAAGCTTCCTTAAAAATGAGATAAAGATTTTGCTTCTGCTCAGGGTTTAAACTAATGTTTCCAACTTCTGCGGTAATGTCAAATGTATACCTAAATCGACTTGTTAAAAATCGTTCTTCTGCAAAGTATTTCATCTTATCCACAAGGTTGACAATTTTGTTTTTGCTGGAATCCATTGCCCAAACTATGTCGCGCATTTTTTCCATGGCTTCACGGCTCATATGACTCAAGTCTGTCATTTCTTTTTCAAGGTCCTTAGGTGGTTTTATAGACAAAAACTCTGACTGCATTGCTATGCCTGTCAAAATGGAGCCTACATCGTCATGCAAGTCGGCAGATATTTTTTGACGAACCTTTTCCAATAATCTGATTTTTTCTAATTCTGTCTTTACACGGTATCGGATAATTCCTAGAATTGCAGCTAAAAATGAAATAGTATAAATAATGTAGGCGTACCAAGTTCTCCACCATGGTGGTCTAATTTGAAAGGCGTAGCTAGCAGTATCTGACCAATCACTATTTTCATGTCTCGCCCTAACTTGAAATGTGTAATGACCAGGCTTTAATTTACCAAATAGTGCATTTTTGGCTGTTAGCGGAAAAGACCATTCTTCCTCAAATCCGAGGAGCCTGTAGGAATATTCTAATCTGTGTGGTGAATGTAATGCCCTTCCTGCAAAATTAATCCCGATAAAATTATTATCATACCGAAGACTCAGATTCAAAGGTAATGATGTCCAATACCCGATAGAGTCGAAACTATAATCTTTGAGTATCACTCCATTTTCCAATTTGAATTTCATATTCTCTTTCCAGGGAATTTCTTCATCAAAAACAGTTATATCATCTATTTCAACAACAGGCGATTTCTTTTTGACAGCCATTTTATTGGGATTAAATGTTGCCATAATTTGGTTGGCTATCAATACACAAATTAAAGAATCTCCCATTTGGAACAACGCATTCTCAGTAGTACCATCTACTTGATAACCATCAACTTCTGTAAAGCTACTTATAGAATATTCAGAATTTTTATCACCAGTTTCATATTCAATTTTTGCCAGGCCTTCAGAAGTGCTTACCCAAACATCATCATTAAAATCCACCAAAATAGAATAGATGTCTGTACTTGGCATTCCTTCTTTAATTGTTAAATGCCTGATCGAGTACTCTCCGTTTTCATCTTTTGGTTTGACAACTACCAGGCCATCTGATGATCTTGAGCCCATCCATGCAGAGCCATCTTTTGTAAATTCAATATTTTTATACTGATAACCTGTCATATGATGTTCTTTATCAAAATGTGTAAAACTTAAGTGATTTGGGTTATCATAAAAATCAAAATTTATCATCGTTTGTGAACCAGCACCATATGCCCAAAAGCTTTTATCAGGGGCTTGTTTGAAAGCCCAAACTGTTGGCTCTGGTTTCAATTGTGTTTTATCGATTGACAAATAAGTATTCTTTTGAATTCTTCTCATCCCACCTTTTTCTAGATGCTCATAATCTACGATCGAACACCAGACATTACCCTTGTGATCTTCAAAAATATCAGGAATACGAGAAACTGAAAAGCCAACATCTCTGTGATAATGCACTATCGAATTACCAAAGTCTGATTTAGAAAGGTCAATTCTATATAAGCCTTGACTAGCACTAGTACCAATCCAGATTGACCCTTTAGAATCTCCGAACATTGCACTTACGTTAATGCTCTTTAAGGGACTATTTTTCGAATATTCTAGTAATATTAATTCATTTTGTGTTGAGTTGTAACTGATAAATCTGTACAAACCACCTTGCCTGGTTGCAGCCCATGTTCTTCCCCATTTATCTTTTGTCGTTCTATGAAACCCAAGACTATTTATTGGATAATTAATCACTCTAAATGGATTGTCAGTCATTTTACATAAGATGTACTTTGAATTTGATAACCACACATTCCCCAATTTATCTTTGAGGGATAGGTGACTTCCATCCATGCCTTGTTCTGGTGGGAATTCTTTTACCCTTATGTCCAAATCGTCCATTGTAATTTCTATCATTTTATGTCCTTCAAGTGAGGCGAAAATCTTCCCATCTCCATCTTCTTGTACATTGACAACATTATCAGAGGGTAACCCTTGCTCTTTACCTATTGATAAAAACTGTAAAGAGGAATAATTATCATTATTAGGTTTTAAAATTTTATTGATGCCCTGTTTTCCATACAAAAAAACATCTCCTTCTTGGCTGATAAAAATCTTCATTGGATGCTGTGAATCAAATGGAATGGATTCTAAACATTGTTGATTACAATAATGGATTAGATCAAACTGAAGTTTTTCATTATCCGTAAATTTTAGAATATGTATTCCATGTTTATTTGTAATCCAGATATTTCCATTTTTATCTAAAACTGCCACACCATTTGAAATGTCAGATTTGGTGTTGATTAGAGTTTTAGTGTTGTGTTTTTGATCGATTCTGTAAAGGCCAATTTTGGTGCTAATCCATATCAAATCTTGGTCATCAACAAATATGGACTTTACTCCATTTGCACTTATTGGAATAGTTTCATTCAAGGTGTATTCTTTAAAATATTTGCCATCATATTCTGTTACCAAAGGGCCATTACCAATCCAGATGTGGCCTTCACTATCAAAATCAATCGTTGTGGAGTATGGAGACAGATTTTGTTTTTCTCCTAAAAAGTAGAAGTGTATTCCATCAAAACGAAATAAACCTGCAGAAGCCATTATACCCCAGAGACTGCCCTTACCGTCATCTTTCAAGTCATATAAATACCATGTCTTCAATCCACTCCGTTGGGTATAACCTTGGAATATCTTGTTCTCAACATGACTAATTTCTGCTGCTTTTGCAATTAACTTCTCTGCTTTGCCAGCCTTCTTAATTGTTCCTATTAGTGAATCTATTCGGTACACAAAATCACCATCATCCTGATAGATATGCGGTATGCCCATTTGTGATAGATCAATTGTTTTAAGTTGTTTGTATCCAGTTTGTAAGGTAATTGTATCTGGTTTACCTAATGGTTTAGCTTTTAGTTGATCTAGGGTATCTGTCTTTGGTGCTTGGGTTGTCTGTATAGATATTCCTTTTGTAGTAAAGCTATTCTGTTCATATTGAATGGACTGTATTGTTTCAGTAGACGTATTACAACCCAAGATAATGCACAACAATGCGCACAGAAGGAAACGTTCATGGTAGGAAATCATCAAATTGCGTCTTTGTCAAGATAACTAATTATAAGTGCATTGTTAAGTTGGAATAGTGGATTGTTTTAGATTTAACATTCAGATATCAAACATAATTATGAACAATTCCTCAATAAAAAACACCCAATTGGGGGATTGCTTCTCGCATTTTTAAGTGCGTACTTTACATAATAGTATGGAATTGATAAACGACGTAAATAATCTAGAAAGAAAATGGGTTAATATTATAGAAGATGATCCTGTCATCACTATGAACCTAACCAGATATTTTGATAGTTTGGAAGACATCAATGTTGGCATTAGTGCTGGTTCCGTAGAACAATACCTTGAAAAGCGTCGGGATATTTCACAAAGAAGCCCTGATGTCCTCTTATTAGATATTGGTTTACCTGGCATATCTGGTTTAGAAGGCATTCCTCATATAAAAAAACTGGATGACGAAGTAGACATAATCATGTTAACCACATTTGAGGAAGAGAGTAAAATTCTAAAAGCTATGGCACTTGGAGCTGTAGCTTATTTATCAAAAAAAACTAGTCTCAAAGAAATAGCAGATGCGATTCGAGTTGTTCATCAAGGTGGATCCTATATGTCTCCAATGGTTGCCAGGGACATTTTTAATTACATTAAAAAGGCAAATCGAAATCCAACGGAAGAAATACTAACCTCACGGCAATACGCTGTCTTGAAATTGATCGTAGATGGGAAAACCTATTTGCAAATTGCAGAAGAATTATTCATATCTGCTGAAACTGTCAAGTCACACACTAAGAATATTTATAAAGCACTTCATGTCAAGAACAAAGCTGAAGCGATCAGTAAATATTTGAAAACATTTAGATAATGAGCTGTCGATTATTTATAAAAATTACGGCATAACAAACATATGCACACCATTCCCATAGAAACAACTTTTTAAAATCTGAGCCTCCTATCACAAGTCAAATAATTACCTGATTTGTTTAATAATCACAACGGACGCAATAGAATAATGCACCAATTTAGCTATTGATTTTATCAAAAATACACAACAAACTTTAACACTTTATCCCGTATTTAGGGGATTGTATTGACAGATTAGAAATAGTAGCTTCACTTCAATAATCATGACTAACACCATAACACCAACAATCTAACTATAGCTAAAATTTTGTGTGATGAAAACACTTATTATCAATGTCTCTATCCTTATAATTTCAATATTATTGTTCCACAATGTTACTGTGGCCCAATCCACCTGGACGGGCACAAACGGCACTGATTGGCAAAACGTAAATAATTGGTCTCCGATTGGAGTCCCTGATTCGAATACCGATGTCACAATTCCAGGAGGATTGAGCGATTATCCTGTCGTTATAGATAATATGGCAACTGCCAAGTCTGTAGTTGTCCAGTCAAATGCATTACTGACAATACAAGCGATGGCACAACTCACAATCAATGGATCAAGTACATCTGGAATACAAAGCAACGGTATAGTAACGAACAATGGGACCATAGAGATTGGTGATCAAAGTACAATTGGCCAAAATGGGGTTCGAGCTGTATCAGGGACGTTCATTAACAATACTGATGCCATCATTCGAATCAACAATACAACTGGAGCTGCATTTGCTAATATCGCTGCTAACTGTACAAACCATGGAGAAATAATCATTGGAAATATCGGTGGAATTGCCAACATTGGTTTTCTCAATCGATCCAGCTTTACAAACGATTTTGGCGCAAGATTAGAAATTACTGATAGTGCGACTATAGGCTTTAGTAACGAACAAGCTACTGCTGATTTTAAAAATCAAAATGGAGAAGTACTTATCACAAACAGTGGTGGTCATGGTCTTTTTATCAGTGGTGGCATGTATGAAAATCTAGGTAGCACATTCATTTTTGATTTAACAGATGCAACTAACAATGCTCTTAGGTTAAATGCAGGGGCGGCTCTTACGAATGAAGCTTGTGCGATTATTGCAATGAATGAAAATATTTCAAATGCAGGTACTATTACCAATGATGGATTACTAACTATCAATACAACAGAGTCTCACAACGTAGGTAATTTTATCAACAATGGGACAATAGAAGATTTTAATGGTACTTTACCATTAGCTCCTTTGACCAACAATCAATTGGTGGTTGCCAAAACAATATTGACAACATCAACAAGCCTAATCCCAAACGCATTTCAAGTAGGACCACAGATGAATATTGAGATTCTTAATGTTTACACTGATTTTTCGTTATCTACACTAGCTGGTACATATGATGCAATGAACAATACATTCACTGCCAGTCCCGATTTACCATTTGGCTTTACCAACTTAGCAATCAGGACTAGAAATCTAAACATAGGCTGTGAAAGAACAGTTTCCTGGTTGATTGATAATGAGACTTGTCCTTCAGATTGTATCGCTGACAAATGTTGGGTTGGGGGTTTCAGTACAGATTGGTCAGACGAACAAAACTGGTGTCCGAGAGAGGTGCCGGTTGATGGCGATTGGGTCGATCTCAATGATAATCATACAATAGTATATACACCATTTACAAGCACATTCAGTCGTCTCGATATAGGCGAAAACACATCGCTTGACATTATCGTTGATAGGGTTTTGTCTGTAGACGGTTCTTTAGGTAATTCTCATTCAGTATTAATAAATAACCAAGGAGGCACAATTACAAATAACGGCAATATCATTGTCGAGAATGCGCAAGAAAGTGGTATTGTGTCCACTAGCACACAATCTAGTACCATTACGAATTTTGGTTCTATTGATGTCTTAAGTGCTGGCCTTAGTGGAAACGGAGGTTTTGGTTTGGAATTAAATGGTGCTAATAATCAGTTGATCAATGAATCCTCAGCCTATTTACATGTAAAAAATGCAGAGGCTGGTGGCATCAATATTACCCAGCAAGCTTTGTTAACAAACAAATCTGACGCTTGCTTATTCGTTTCTGATTCAGATAATGTGGGTATGCTCGTTGACGCCAATGCAACCGTCATCGTAGAACCAACATCTACATTCAATATATATGGTATGCGTGATGGGGCAGATAAGTTGGATGTGAATCTAGGTAGCGAAATAGATTGGGATCACAATGTCCATATCGGTACTTCTGATCAAATTTTGAAATTGAGAACTGAGTTTGGAGATGTGAGTCAAATGGCAGTAGATACACAAGGTATTTTTGCCATCTGGTGGCACCCAAGTGTTTTTGATCACAGCGGAGATACACAGTTGATGTTTGACTATTTTGAACTTGTCAGAAATGAATGCTTAAATAATTTAGGTATGCAAGATCCACCAAATCCTCAAGCCGGTTTTTATTTCAATATTTATATTCATCATGGTAGCAGTGATCCATTTCCAAATGGATGGGCGAATGGTGTTGGGACAGATATTTATGGCATGCCGTACATGACACTTCCCAATGGTCTCCAAACTAATTTTAATAACATTATGCATGAAGGATTTCACGTTTTTCAGTATTCTGGTGATACTCCAGGTTTTGCATATTCCGGTGATTCGCGCTGGTATGTAGAAACTGCTGCTCAATGGTTTGTCACGCACATGAATCTACCAACTGATTCATATCCTGGTGATGATCAGATTTACATCGAGTCTACTGCCAAAGCACAAAATCCACAATTAGCACTCTGGCATTCTGATACTAATGGTGCTCCAGTAGATCCTTTTAATTGGTTATATGGAGTCCAACAGTATGGCTTGCAATCGCTCTTATATTTTCTTGATACACAAAAAGGCGTAAATCCTTCTATATTCTCTTCTGGCTTTTACAGCAATACGAGCTTATTGCCCCAAGAATATTTTTATCAAAATATTGGTGGTTCACAATTTCGGGATTACATAACAGATTGGGCTGCTCACAACACAGGAGGATTCGATTACCTCACTCCCGCGCAATTGCAAATTGCTAATACCGAATTGGCTTTTTGGGCAAATATGAATCCTTCATATCTCCATCCTTTTGCCCTTGAATTGACAGATCAAGGCATCAGTAATTTTGCACCTCAAGAAGAGTGGAAGCCAAGAGGCTGGGGATACAGTGTGATCAAAATAGACAATACACAAGCAGCTGACTATACGTTTAATCTAGCTGGTGACGCTACAGGATCAGAAGGCGCTGCGTCACACTTTGAGGCAAGAGTCGTCATTATGGAACCAGGAGGCCCGCGCTATGAAACTGTTACCATCGCTGATAATCTCAATGGATCTAAGACCGTATCTTTGACAGCAGCAGATTCGCAAGTGTTTTTAGTCGTTATGGCAGTGCCAGATCATTTCACTGGTTTCCAGAACTATGGTTTTACACTAGATGTAATAAGAAACTAATAACTAGGGGATTAAACCCCCAAGCCGTGAAAAGCTTGAGCACCTTTAGGATTAGCTAACTGAACTCAAAAGGAGCGATACTCCTTATGGCTTAGAGTTTTAACCTCAAGGAAGAATTAATTTTTAAAAACTTACATCGATGTTGATTGCTAAAAATTAATCTTGTGTTATATTGGGTTAATGGCAGCACTGTTTGAAAATAGTCAAATCGATATAGACGCACTTCCATCATTGGAAGAGGTAAACTTTACACCTTTAGAGAAAGGATATTTGAATGTGCGATTAATCAGCTTGTTTATCTTCTCTGCAGTTATATTGGCTGGATATTTTGGGATTAGAAAAGCGGGTTCTGACGATATTCCAAAGGAGGTACTCTTCGTATTGCCATACGTCTTGTTAATACTAACTTCCGTTCTATTTGTAGTATCTATTTTAGGCGTCAAACGAAAAGGATACGCGCTGAGAAATAGAGATATTATATACAAAAAAGGCTTGTTGTGGAAATCAAAAACAACTGTTCCATTCAGTAGAATCCAACATTGTGAAGTTAAGCAAGGGCCGATAGCTCGTCTATTTAATTTAGCAGTATTGCATATTTATACTGCTGGGGGTAGCTCAAGTGATATAAGTATTCCAGGGCTTTTACCTGATACAGCACAAACAATGAAAAGCTTTGTACTTCAAAAAATTAAATCTGAGGAGGAAGAATGAATCATGACTTTTCAGTCCAAAACAGACAATCCATTATTGCCATTGTTTTAATTATCTATAAAACAGTTCGTGTGGTGGTTAGACAAGTGTGGCCATTGCTGATTATTGTATTGGTCGGAGGAAATGCAAGTTCTTATAGTGATTATTTGCTACCTATTGTGATTGGAGTCTCACTATTTTCTATGATCTGGGCTGTATTGTCATACTTTAAATATTACTTCTACATTAAAGACGATGAACTTGTTATTGAAAAAGGCGTACTGTCAAAAACAAAATTGAATATTCCTTTTGATAGAATTCAAAGTGTCAATTTCCAACAAAATATCATTCATCAAATTACCAATGTCAAAAAGTTAGAAATTGATACTGCAGGTTCTTCAGGCAGTGAATTTAGCATGGAAGCTTTGTCACTAGAAAAGGCAGACGCGTTGAGAGATTTAATTTTAAAGCGAAAACAAGAACTGAATAAAACTACTCCATTACAAGAGCATATTGTCGAAGATGTCCTTGATGTTGAAGAAGAGCGAACGCTAATTTTAAATTTATCTATTGAAGATTTAATAAAAATAGGTGTTAGCCAAAATCATTTTCGCTCAGCAGGAGTAATTTTCGCTGGTCTATTTTATGTGTTATCCCAACTCAGTGAAATTGGCCTTAATGTTGATGATAAAATTGAGGGTTACATCAGGCAAGGTATTCTTCCCGGTATTATTGCAATCATTGGAATAATCATTCTTTTTTTCATCATCTCGTTTTTAATTACACTAGTCCGATCAGTATTAGTTTATTACAATTTAAATCTTTGGCGAATAGGTGATAAATATAAATTAGAAAAAGGATTGTTAACCAGAAAAGAGACAACGGCAGTTGATCAAAAAATTCAAATCATGGAATGGTCAGATAATCCACTTAAAAGACTATTCAATTTATTCGATGTTCATTTAAAACAAGCCTCTAGTGTAGCACAATCAAAAAGTGTTGCTTCAATTGTCATTCCTGGCTGTAGTCCGACTCATGTCGAAACACTACAAAACAATTGGCTCAGTGGTTTAGAATCCCAATCATTTGATAAGCATTCTGTCAGTCATCACTATTTAGTAAGAAAGCTTTTTTATGGAAGTTTATTTGGAGCACTATTTATTTGTCTCGTGTATATTTTTAAGCCTCATTTTATTTTAGCACCAATAGCTTATACGATTTTCATACTCATTACCAGTTGGTTGCAGTACAAGAAAAGAAAATATGCCGTCACAGATGATGTCCTGTATATTGGTCGAGGTACTTTTGGCTTTCATCATGCCATCATGCCTTTATTTAAAATCCAAAGCGTATCATTAACACAATCATTATACGAAACGAGAAGAGATCTTGCCAGTGTAAATGTGATGACAGCTTCAGGCAGCATGTTGATACCTTTTATACCAGTACAACTTGCAAGAAAGTTGAACGATTATTTACTATTTAGCATTGAATCCTCTAGAAAAAATTGGATGTAATATGTTATAATGATTTTAAGTTATGTATTTTCTATTTCTAATAATTTTTCTGAATAAGAAATCATTGATTTACCTTAGAAAACAAGAATAGAACATTAACAGGACTTTAAAATTAACACTTCTTAACAACTGTTAACACGACGATAAAGTAACCCTTTCACTTGTATCTGCGTCTTTGCTGCATATACATTTATATCAACAAAAAATCCAATTATGAAAAATCTAATTCTTTTTGCTTTATTATTCTCAGGGTTACAATTCTCAAGCCAAGCACAACAAACAAGCATTGGTGTCAAAGGTGGCTTAGTCCTTTCAAGTATATCTTTTGACCAACCATCAACTACGTTTTCAGAAGACAATAGAACAGGCTACCAAGTAGGACTAATTTTTGATCATCGACCAGATGGAGGCCTCGGGTTTCAAATAGGTGCATTGTATTCACAGAGAGGTGGCTCGGATGTAAAAGTCAATGTCGTAGCTGTACCTATACAATTAAGACTGTATCCATTTTCACACTTCTTCGTTGGTGGAGGAATAGAAGGCAGTATGGTAACCAACGATTTCCCTAGCAAGTCGATCGGCTTAACAGCAATCACTGAAGCAGGAATCTATTTGTCAGATAACTTTTATCTATCTGGTGGTATAAACTTTGGGTTGAATGAAACTATCGAACTAGAAGGTATGGATGGTATCATTGGCAATGGTGGAAAAGTGGACAAGATGTTTACTCTATCAGCGAATTTCTTGTTTTAATAGACCTTTTTGCTCACAAGGATCAAAATGCGTAGCAAAGGTCTCTGACCCAATGTCATGGCAGTGTCAACGCAAATAGTTAAACCTTTTCAAAAAAAAAGTCCCGGTCAATCTCGAAACCGGGACTATTCAGACAGAATTAGTTCATTACTAAGTCATCCCCTGCCTGCTTTATACTTGAATTGTAGTTTTCCTCTTCTTATGTGTAAACGACACAGAGCTCGTCTTTTGTTCCCTTACCCAATTTAAAATGTTTAGCTGATCATCAAATTCCTTAAGTAATATAGTATTTACTATCGTCAGATCTGTATTTGAAATAACCTCTGATTTAGTTTTAAGCTCTACCCAAACCGCCATATTATCTGTAAAACTTTCTACATAAAATAGCTCTATTTGTTGTTCATCATTATATAATTTAAAGTGTGTATTGACGTATTCTTCAATCAATTCATCAGACGAAGAATATGTATCTGGGATAGGCTCACCAGACTGAAGTCCACAGGCTAGAAGTAAGTCGTCAAAAAAAATGCGAAGACTAATGTCAAGTGTTTGATTTTCTTGTACGGTAATTTCTGTGACACTAACATGGATGTCATGTGCCAGTATACTTGTGCATGACAATCCAAATAAAAGTGTAAAAATAAATCTCATTCGCATATCAGCTAAACGTAAATACGGCTATTGTGTTTTCAATATCAAGTTTAGTAGATATTCTTAACCATTTTTTATGACTTATTTTGTAAAACTGAGTGTGTGGTTGTCACCTACAATTAAATTGCTTATTTAAATTGTCTCTTCAAATTCAGCTATATTAGAGTAGTTAATTTAGTACAATGAAGTGGATTATTTTGATGCAAATTGGGTTTCTGACAATGCCTCTATTGTCTCAAAAGCAGCTAATCAAGACATTAGATTCTATCATCTGGGATAGTATTGATTCAATGGCATTTCCTGGCGCTCAACTGTATGTTTACCACGGAGATTCTGTACTACATCATACGAGTTATGGCTATCATACTTATGATAAAAAACGTAGGGTCGAGAACCATCATGTATACGATCTTGCATCAGTCACAAAGGTATCGTCCGGACTTCCATTGCTAATGAAATTAGTAGATAAAGGAAAGTTTGACATTGATCTACCAGCAAAGACTTATATACCCGATTGGGAGAAATCGAATAAATCTGCTATCACCTTTAGAGAGATTCTTGCTCATCAAGCAGGACTTAGTCCTTACATTGTATTTTGGGAAAAGACAATAAAAGACAATGGTGATTTCAAAAGAAGAACATTTAAAAACAAGCAGTCAAAAAGATTTCCTACCGCAATAACGGATTCACTATTTCTCCATAAAAAGTATGTCAATCGCATGAAAGATGAGATCAAAAAATCTGAAATGGGAGGTCCTAAATATCGATATTCTGGACTATCCTTTTTGCGCCAACCTGACATCATTGAGTCAATCATTGAAGCAGATTTCGAACAGCAATTGTATGTCAACATTTATGACCCTATTGGGATAGATCGATTACGATATAATCCACAAGAACATTTCTCACTAACAGAAATAGTGCCTACAGAAATAGATACTTTATTTAGAAAAACACTAGTTCATGGTTATGTGCACGATGAAGCCGCAGCCATGCTCAAAGGAATTTCTTGTAATGCTGGCTTATTTGGAAATGCAGAAAGTGTTGGCAAGTTATTTCGCATGTACCTTGATTATGGCAATTGGAATGGGGATCAAATCATAAGTGAAAAAACGATGCGTGAATTTACACGGTACCAATATCCAGAAAATGACAATCGGAGAGGCTTAGGTTTTGACAAACCATTACAAGAATACAACGAACAAAGTGCCTATGTGGCAAAGTCTGCAAGTCCAAGTAGTTTTGGTCATTCAGGGTTTACAGGCACTTTCGTGTGGGCAGATCCTGTATATGATTTAGTGTTTGTATTAATGAGTAATCGAGTATATCCTTATCGAAGTCAACGTAAATTATACACAATGAATATTAGACCTAAGTTGCATCAGGCGGTGTATGATTGGCTGTTTAAAGAATTATGAGTCCCTCTTAGGGCGGGAAGTTATAAATCCTATTAGACAGGAAGTGATGAATCCCGCTGGGGGCGGGAAGTGATGAGTTGTATTCCGTAAGATAATTTTGTTTGAGCAAGAACACTTTTTAATTATACGATGCTGCTAATTCTCAGAGCCAACAAGCTCATTGTCCTTGTAAATCAATCTCACCTGTTTCAATTTTTTGTAAGGTTTACAGTATTTGATTGCTGTCTTTATCTATTTTGTGCTTTGTATGCACAGCACACCTTTATCCATTCTTCTTCTTATCATTTACGTCTTCCTACTGGTAGTTCTAGGACTCTATAATCGCAAGAACGCAACTAGTGAGTCGTATTTTCTAGCGGATAGAAATATGCCGGCATGGTTACTGTCCATCACCTTTATTGCTTCTTGGTGGGGCGGTGGATCTGCAATAGATCTTGTCGATCATGCTTTCGCTAATGGTCTCAGTTCATTTTGGGTATATGGCGTGCCTGTACTTATAGCAACAGCTATGATGTATCTGTTTTCGAAGGCCATTAGAAAGATAGGCACGATCTCTCAACCACAGTTAATGGAGGAGAGATATAACGCTACGGTAGCATTTTTACTGACGATTTTTATTGTCCTTTTTATGGTGATCGGTGCTGCAGTGCAAGTGATTGTTGTGGCTAGATTCTTCCATTCTTTTTATGATGTGAGTTATGAGATGGGAGCAGTGATAGGCACTGCTATCGTTCTGCTGTATTCGCTTTTTGGTGGATTTAAAGGTGTCGTTCTAACAGACTTACTACAGTTTATTTTCTTCTTGATCACAGGCATTTTATTGTGTTACATGATGTATGATCAATCAGGAGGTTTGGCGGCAGTAGAGCAGCATGCTATTGCTAATGACCGAGCTAGATACACATCATTTTTTAGTGGCGTTAGTGATAACCTTGCCTATGTCATCACATTTGGGACATCATGGATGATACAAGCTAATATCTGGCAGCGCATCTCAGCAGCAAGAAAACCGATGGATGCTAAGAAGATGATGATTATCAGTTTCTTTGCTTTCATTCCGCTTTACCTTATGGTCACTTACACGGGTATGTTTGCTTCTGTGCTATATGATAGTGTGCCGAGTGGAGGTATCGTACCGGACATGATCAGACAAATATCACATCCTGTATTAAGTGCTACACTGTTTGTTGGTTTGAGTGCAGCTATTATGTCTACGATGGATTCTCTCATAAACACCGGTGCGCTATCCCTTACGGTCGATATATATAAGAGGTATATAAATGTCGATGCATCTCAAGAGAGGCTTGTATTGATTGGGAGAGTGACTACCTTGATGATTGGATGCGTTGCATTGCTTATAGCATTACAAATTCAATCTGTATTAACCATATCTTGGATAGCATCAGACTTCCTGACGACAGGTGCTTTCATACCATTGGTTTTAGGCTTCGTTTGGAAAAGAGGAACTTCAAGAGCTGCGACATGCTCTATGGTTTTTGGATTAATATTTTCTTCGTACAATTTATTGGCAGCATTAGGTCTTCCTTTTCCCATATATTGGGAAGTAGCCTCTGCCAAACAAGCCATTATTGGAATCTTGCTATCACTTATTATTTACATGAGTGTGAGCCTTTTAGAAAAACCAGATTCACAGAAGGCTGAAGCGTTTATAACTCGGGCGGGTATGTTGGGAGAAAATTGATAGTTAACCAAGCTCTATAGGGAATTACTTTTTACTGAGACAGAGGAAACACCATGTCATAACTGGTACCATTGCTGCTACTAGAACTTAAATTTACTTCCCCATTTAAATAATTCACCCGAGATTTAATGTTTTGAATACCTATGTGCTTAGTACTTGAAACTTGTTCAGGATCGAAACCTTTACCATTGTCTTCAATTGTCATATGCAATTGGTCAACATTAGCAGTCAGCTGAATAATTACTTCTGTTGCTTCAGCATGTTTCACAGTATTCGAAAGGACTTCCTGTATAATACGATAAATCATTAACTCATATTTTTCTGGTAAAATTAACCCTGCCAGATAAAATTGCGTTTTTACGTTCAACTGCTCTGTCAGATTTAGATTATCTGCTAAATCTTCTACCGCAGATTGCAATCCTAAATTCATCAATGCGTCAGGCATCATATCATGTGCAATACGTCTGACTTCCTGACTTGCATTTTCCAATAAATATTCAGCTTGCTCAAATAGCTTCAAGCCTTCAATTTTTTCTATTTCTTTTTCGATAGATTTTAGTTGTAGTTTGGCAGAACTTAAAATACCTCCAAGACCATCGTGCAAATCTTTGGCAATGCGCTTTCTTTCTTCTTCTTGTCCTTGCACAATATAGTCCAACACTAAAAGCTGTTGCTTTTGTTCGAGATTAGTAATCCTTTCTTCTTTAATTTCTAAATTCTGTTTTGAAAGTCGCTGCTTTAATCTTAGCCTGTTAATAATTAATGAGGCTAATACAATAACACCAGAAAATCCTCCGAATAAATAATTTTGTTGAGACCGCTGTTGACGAATTTTGACTAGTTGGTTCTGAATTTCCGTATCTTTTTTTAGTGATTCATACTTAGCTTCCAATTCGGCTACAACAGTTTTATTCTCTTTCCTTAAAATCGTATCCTGATATTGCATATATATATTTAAATTATCGAAGGCTTCTTTTTCTCTATTTAATTTAAATAATGTATTTGCATACTCTTTACGACACATGTGCTGTGACATTTCGCTATTTCTAAATATTTCATAGGTATTGGCTTTTTCAAAATGTGCTAGCGCTTTAGCATAATTTTCTAAATAATATTCTATCCTTCCAATATTGCAATGACAATTTGAAATTGTATAATTATTTTTTCGCCGTTCTGCATACACTAAGGACATTTTATATTGATTTAAAGCTTCCGGATAGTCTTCCAGATTTTTATGGATAGCTCCTAATGCAGATCTTGCTGAGGATTGTAGTTTCACATATTTGGTAGAATCTCCGATGTATAGCGCTTCACTTGCATACAATTTAGCAGAATCGAGTTGGGACAAATTATTAAAGATGTCAGCAATTGACACTAAACAAATACCTTTAAATTCTTTATTACCATCAAGATCAAAATACTTAGAGGCTTCAAGTATTTTTTGTTTAGCCTCTTCCATCATGGTTAAGTTTGAATAGGTTGCACCAATGTTATACGTAATTTTTCCAAGTTGTTCATAGTTTTTTCGTGGCTCAGCATAATTAAATGCTTCTACATAATACTGAATACTTTCTTTACTTAATCCTCTATGGGAATGTAAGGCACCCATACTCAAAAGTGTATTGATTATGTTGTTGGAATCAGATTCTGCAATATTATAAGCTAAAACTTCATTGTAAATTAGCATCAATGTATCTATAGACCAGTTATTACTATTTATTGCTGCCTCAGTCGATTTTGCTCTCATTTGGAAAGATTTATCCCCAATACTTTCCGCAACATTTTTTGCCATTACATTATAATAAGCAGCAGAATCTAAATTGCGGCCAATATAACGAGCAGACAATTTTTCTAAATTGATGAATTTAGCAGAATCCGAAACAGAGGGATCGTCTAAAGTACTTTTTAAACTATCAACTCTGGATTGGGAATAGTTATTCATTAATGTCAATATCAATAGCAAAAGAAAACTCCATAGTTTAATATTCATATTATACGATTTAAAAGGAAGGCACAAGAATGCCTTCCTTTTTTATTAGAGATTTTAATGGTATACGAAAGGCATCACTATTTTAATTTTGCATATAAATCATCTATCAGCACTTGTTGTGCTTTTATCGCCTCTACCAAAACAGGAACTAATTTTGAATAATCTACACCTAGCATGCCATCTTCCATTTCTGCAACCAATTCAGGCAACACTTCTTGGACCTCTTGTGCTTTAAATCCAATTTCTCTTTCCGTACCAAATTCCCACTCAGGAAAATCCTCATCTTTCCAATAGTGGTAATAACCATTCAGGCTGTTGACAATCGATAATGATTCGTCAATTGGCGTAAAATCTTTTTTGTATCTGACATCTGAACAAAGCGTTATTCCACCACAAATCATACTAGTCCCTCTAACGGTTCCAAGCACATCTAACTTAACTGTAGGTGTCAAATCTCCAATACCTACGTTTCCATTTTCATCAATCACAAATTTTGAAGATGAACTGTTACTTGCATTATTTATGACAAATTTATTAGCACCAACATTCCAATCTGAATCTGAAGATCCTATTCTCCATGTAGCTGCTTCATCATTTTCTAATTGCAATTGCCAGGTGTTATTACCTGAAATTTTGACAAACTCTTCATCAAATTCTCCATAGATGAGATTCTTATCTCTATCGTTTGAGATTACTAAAGTATTGCTCACATCCTGTATGGGACCTCCAACGACATTCCAGCCTGCCTCATTTCCTATAAAAACATTACCCGTTCCACTATTATTTCTCCCAGTATCTACGCCTAAAAAGGTATTATCATTTCCATCGGAATTAAATCCTGACGAACTGCCAACCTTCGTATTGTAATTTCCACTGGTACCACCAGAACCAGAGCCTAAAAATGTGTTATGGAAACCATTGTCTATATCGTCACCAGTTGTGTAACCAAGAAACGTATTATTGTATCCTCCCACATTATTTACTCCGGCATCTTTACCAACAAAGACATTGTTATAACCTATGTCGTTTGTTCTGCCTGCTTGATGCCCTACTGCGACATTATATCTACTGTGACTAGTACTTGATTTATTGTTGCCAGTATTTTGTAGAGTGTAATTACCAACACCAACATTTTCTTCACCTTTAAGATCATTATTCTGTCCACTTGCATAGCCAATAAATACGTTGTCATCACCTTCAGTGTTTTCTCCCGCGAATGCACCAATACTTATAGAATGAGTTGTGCTATCACTTCTAGTAGCAGCACGATGACCTATGAATGTATTGTAATCTTTCTCATTTTCATATCCAGCTCTTCTTCCTACCATTGTGTTTCCTATCCCAGTTAGCATTTGATAACCTGCAGATCTACCAATCATAATATTATCTGATGCTGTCGTCATTTTATTTCCTGCTATTTCGCCTATGCAGATATTACTATTACCACCATCAAGATTAACACCAGTATCATTGCCATAAAGAATATTGTAATTGACATTATCAACCACTTCAAATCTCAAATTTCCTGCAAGGTTTTTTCTCATCTCGAAGCGTTGTGAACCGCCGTTTACATAAAATTGATGGTAATCATTTGTGCCTGAATCTACAGATCTGACATATGTATCACCATCAGAATCCTCTATCCGATCCGAAAGGCCAGTTGCAGACGAGCCCAATGATTCCCAAGAACTGCCATTGTAATACTGGTACTCTGGACTTCCTCCGCCAGTATAATAAATGACCTGCCCTGTATCTGGAGTAACAGGATAGAAATTCATGACTGGAAAGACAATACCATCATGTTTGATTTCTGATTCTTGAGCAAAAACCAGTTGCAGCGTACATAATAAAATGAATGCCAAAGAAATTGTTTGTTTAGTTTTCATGAGTTATGTGATTTTGATTTTTAATACATCAAATGTCACACAACTTCTTTTCTGATTTTACACCCAAATCAGCTAGATTTAAATATCCCCTAAATAGGGGAGAGTAAAAATATGGAATCAGAAAAGTTACTTTAAATCAATCCTCTATCCATTGTTTTTTTAATAAGTTCAGCTGTATTTTTTGCATCGAATTTCATCAGAAGATTTTTTCGATGACTATCAATTGTATGTGTACTTAAGACTAAAGAAGTAGCAATTTGCTTATTAGAAAAGCCTTCAGAAATCAACTCTAAAACTTCTTTTTCTCGTCCGGTCAATTCAATATTATCGGACTTTTCATTAGTCATAACACTAGACACCATAAGGCTGATCAATTTTGAACTATAGTATTCCTCGCCTTTATTGACACTATAGATTGCCTTAATCATCTCTTCTGCAGAATCATCTTTTAATATGTACCCTTTAGCTCCATAGCTTCTCATCCGCTTGACATAGCTAGCTTGCTTGTACATACTCAATGCAATGACCTTGACATCTGTATGACGCTTTGTTATAAACTTACAGGTTTCAATTCCATTTAATTCAGGCATATTTATATCTAACAATACAATATCAATATCTCTTTCCTGTAAAATTTGTAAAACTTGTTTTCCGTTTTTAGCAGTAGCCGATACTTCAATATCATCAATATCAGAGAAGTATGAACAAATACCATCCAGAAGTACCTTATGATCATCAGCAATTAGAAGTCTTACCATTCGTCAAAATGTTCTTCCCTTAAAATATGAATTCACTTTGGAAAGAACACTATTTTTGGATTAATTATCTTTTTGACACCTAATTTTCAATTGGTTTTATTTTAAATGAAAACCTTAAATCATCCGAAATAAGTATTGTTCTATGAAATATTGGTAACTTAAGGAAAGTATCTATACCATCATGAATCTCCAAACTAGAAGAAAATTCATAAAAAGTATTGGTCCTATAGCTCTGATACCTTTCATAAATTCCTCCCCAGATAAAATCCTGTACAACGCAAACATTATTACTGTCGATCCTTCCAAACCAAGAGCACAAGCAATTGCTCTATTAAATGATCGAATTCTTGCGGTTGGTAACGATGATGCGATATTAAAACTTGCAAACGGTTTTACGAGAAAACTGGATATGGGTGGAAGAACAATTACGCCAGGATTTATTGATGCACACTCCCACCCTGCTTCATCCGGACAAGGCCATTTGCGTAAAGTGGATTGCGATTTGAGATCGATCACTGCCATTCAACAAGCTTTAAAAGAAAAAGCAGACAAAACACCTAAAGGAGAATGGGTGCTTGGCTTTAAATACGATGATACAAAAACATCCGAAGGCAGATACATAAATAGACACGATATAGATGCGGTAGTAAAAGATCATCCCGTTTACATTCAACATCGTGGTGGTCATACCGCCTATGTAAATTCCAAGACATTGGATCTATTAAAATATGGTAAGGAAACGGCAGACCCAGCTGGGGGGAAAATTGTGAAAGATCCAGCTACGGGATTACCAACAGGCTTGTTACAAGAAACTGCTACTAAACCACTTGATAGATTAATTCCCAATTCTTTTACACGAGAAGATAATCAGGCTGCCGCCAAATTGATTTCTGAAATGATGAGTAAGACTGGTGTAACATCAGTGACAGATGCATATGGCAATCCCACATTTCTGAAGGCTTATCAAGATGCATACATGGCAGATGAATTATCAATTCGTATGTATTGCATGATTGGTTATTATGCCATTGAAGAGATGATTGATGCTGGCATTCGAACAGGCTTTGGCAATGAATGGGTACGCGTCGGTGGCATGAAATTAACGTGCGACGGGTCAATCTCAGAAAGAACTGCCAGACTTTCTCAACCATATATTGGCAGACCTGATGATTATGGAATTATAGTTATGCAAGAAGATCAATTATATGAGTATGCACTAAAAGCACACACCAATGACTGGCAAATAGGAATCCATGCCAATGGTGATGTCGGTATCGGTATTGCGCTCAATGTGTTTGAACGATTACAAAAAGAGAAAAAAAGAAACGATCCAAGATTTAGATTAGAACATTGCACTGTTATCAATGATGAATTGGTGCAGAGAATTAAATCTATTGGAGCTATCCCTAATCCATTTTCGACTTACGTGTATTTCCATGGAGAGAAGATGATTCACTATGGAAAAGAAAGATTGAACAACATGTTTGCTTTAAGAAGCTTTCTTGATAATGATATAAAAGTAACTCAAACATCAGACTATCCACCGGGCCCATTCGAACCCATGATGGCCCTTCAGTCAAGTGTTACCAGAACAGATTATAAAGGCACACTTTGGGGACCAAAACAAAAAGTAACTATAGAAGAAGCCATTAAAATTGGTACGTTGCATGGCGCATATGCTTCTTATGAGGAACATAGTAAAGGGTCTTTGGAAGCAGGCAAGCTGGCTGATTTGGTCGTATTGGGTCAAGACCCGACAGCTATAGACCCATTTAGCATTATCGATATACCGATACATCAAACAATGATTGGAGGGAAGTGGGTGTATGAGGCGTAGCTACTTAGGTCGCTTTTTTATAATAGACGTTAGTACAAAGGATTGAATAAGACCACCTCGATCCCACTTTACAGTGGGACCACTCCT